>CAWAJE010000058.1:0-36675 GCA_963782215.1 uncultured Actinomycetota bacterium
CACCGATCTGGGGAACGGTGGGGTCCGAGGCGCACAACGCGCGAGGGAGGAGAACCGGTGTCGCTGAACGACGTCTGGGTGGTGGTGCCGGTCTACAACGAGGCCACCACCGTGGCCACCACGGTCTCCGACCTGCTCTCGACCTTCCCGCACGTCCTGTGCGTCGACGACGGCTCCAGCGACGGCTCCGCCGACCTCGCCCTGGCCGCCGGCGCCACCGTGCTCAGGCACGTGGTCAACCAGGGGCAGGGCGCGGCGCTGCGCACCGGCTTCGACCACGTCCTGCGAGCGACTCCGGCCACCCACGTCGTCACCTTCGACGCAGACGGGCAGCACCTCGTCGAGGACGCCCGCGCGATGGCACTGCGCGCCCAGACCGAGGACGTCGACGTGGTGCTGGCGTCCCGTTTCACCGGCGCCACCGAGCAGATGCCGCTCTCGCGCGAGCTGGTGCTGCGCGCCGGGGTGTGGTTCACCCGTCGCACTGCCCGGCTCGAGGTCACCGACACCCACAACGGCCTGCGCGTGCTCTCCCGACGAGCTGTGAACATGATCGACCTGCAGCTGACCCGGATGGCCTACGCCAGCGAGCTCCTCGAGGCGATCGTGCCGAACGGGCTGAGCTACGTCGAGCAGCCGACGACAGTCGTCTACACCGACTACTCCAAGGCCAAGGGCCAGCGCAACAGCAACGCCTTCAACATCCTCTTCGACCTCGCCGTACGCCGCCTCCGCGCAGCACCGACGCCCGTGCCAGGACCGCTGCGTTGATCATCAAGGTCCTCCTGATCCTCGCCGCACTCGGCTTCGGACTGCTCGTGCTCCGCGAGCAGACGCCCGGGCACCGGCTCGCCCTGCGGCGGATCGCCGGCATCGTCGTCGTCGCAGCCGGCATCGTGGCCGTGCTCTGGCCCGACCTGACCACCACCGTCGCCAACACCATCGGCGTCGGCCGCGGCACCGACCTGCTGCTCTACGTCCTGGTGATGGTCTTCGCCTACACCGCCGTGGCGACGGCGCAGCGGATCCACCGGCTCGAGCGCAGCATCACCGTGCTCACCCGCGAGCTGGCACTGTCGCGGCCACTGTCTCCCGGACCAGAGCCTGACGCTCCTGCCGAGCGGGTGGCGAGCGGGGACCTGAGCGTCTGATGCCCCGCTCCTGCACGACCCCGGTGGACGTCCGGGAGCGGTCGAGTGCCCGCCGCGTCTTCGGCGTCTTCCTGGCCGGGACCCTTCTGGTCCAGCTGGGCTGGATCCTGGTGCTCCCTGCCTTCGGCGGCATCGACGAGTTCGACCACGTCTACAAGGCTGATGCGGTCAGCCATGGCCAGGTGGGTGACCGCGGCGTCCCCGCACAGGGCCGCGGTGCCCTCGTCGAGGTCTCCCCCGACGTCGTCGAGGCGGCCTCGGCGCTGTGCGCCTCCTACAGCTACACCAAGCACGACGACTGCCACCCGGTCACCCAGGTGCCCGGCGGCCGGGTCACCGTGGCTTCCGGAGCGGCGACCTACAACCCGACCTACTACGCCGTGGTGGGGTTGCTGTCCCGTCCCTTCGAGGGGGCGGCCACGGACTTCGCCATGCGCCTCGTCACCGCTGTGCTCGCCGCCCTCCTGCTGGCCTGGGCGAGCGTCGTGACGGCGGGGTGGGCACGCAACCGGTGGCCGCTGGTCTGCCTCGGCCTGGCCACCACACCGGTACTGCTCTACAGCAGTGCGATCGCCAGCCCCAACGGCGTCGGCTACGCCGCGGCCGCCCTGCTCTGGGCAGCCGGGCTCGGGCTGGTGGTGGCGCCCGTGCGGCCTCGGTTCGCCGCGCTCGTCACGGCCGCGGTGGTGATGGTCGCGACCCACACGACCGGGGTGATGTGGCTCGCGCTCGTGATGGGCGTCCTGGCCGTGCTGCAGCCGATGTCCTCCTGGCGCGACCTGCTGCACGCCCAGCGCCGGCGGTCGGGTGCCGCGTTGGCAGTGATCACCCTGAGCGTGACGGCCTGCCTCGCGTGGATCCTGCTGGCCGGCACCAACGCACTCAACCCGGTGGACGAGGCGATCCCGCCCTTGCAGGTCACCTCGGTGCTGCGCAGCCTCATGCTGTGGTCGTTCCAGACCATCGCCGCCTTCCCGCTCCGTGACCAGCCGGCTCCCCTCCCTGTCTACGCACTGTGGCTGGTGCCCTTCGTGGCCGTGATGGTGATGGCGTGGCGGCGCGCGTCCCGTCGGATGCAACTGGCGTTGGGGATGCTCCTGACCCTGTGGGTCGCGGTGCCGGTGGCGCTGACGGTGGTGTCCTACGCCTCCGAGGGCTTCGCCTGGCAGGGCCGCTACGCCCTCCCGCTCGCGCTGGGCTTCCCCGCGCTCGCGGCGCTCGCCCTGAACCGCGGCCGCGGGATCCCGACCCTGCCGGCCGGCCTCGCCTTCACGACGTACGCCGTGGCGCACACCGTGTCGGTCGCTTTCGTGGCCGGGCGCTACGGCACCACCCCGGCCGCCCCGACGCTGGCCACCGGCCTCCCTGGCGGATTCGCGCTCGCCACCACGCTGGTCCTCCTCGGGGGCCTGCTTCCTCTCCTGCTCGTCCCTGGTCGGGCGATGCACCAGCAACCCGACCCCGTCGCGGGTCCGACGCCCGACCCGACGAACGACCGGACGTGCGACCAGCTGGCAGGGTCCACCCCGTGATCGACGTACTCCTGCCGTTCTACGGCGACCCCGAGCTGATGCGCCTGACGGTGCGCAGCGTGCAGGCCCAGACCTCGCGCGACTTCCGGCTGGTCGTCGTCGACGACGGCTACCCCGACCCCGACGTCGCGCGCTGGTTCTCCGAGCTGGACGACTCCCGCGTCGAGTACCACCGCAACCCCACCAATCTCGGCGCCAACCTCAACTACATGCGCGCCCTCGAGCTCGCGAGCGCCGAGCACGTGGTGGTGATGGGCGCCGACGACCTGATGCTGCCGGGATACCTGGCCGCGATCGAGACGGCGTACGCCCGCTTTCCGGACGCCGCCGTGGCCACCTGCGGTGTCGAGGTGATCGACGGGGAAGGCGAACTCGTCCGGCCGCTGGTCGACCGGATCAAGGGTCGGATCTCCCCCACCGTGAACGGCCCGACACTGCTCCAGGGTGAGTCGCTGATGTCGTCGCTGCTGGTCGGCAACTGGACCTACTTCCCCAGCCTGTGCTGGCGCACCGACGTGGTTCGTGAGCTCGGCTTCCGACCCGACTTCCACGTCGTGCAGGACCTCGGTCTGCTGATGGACGTGCTGATGCGCGGCGGCGCGATGGCTGTGGTGCCCGATGTCGCCTTCCGCTACCGCCGGCACGCCGGCAGCGACTCGGCCGTCAAGACGTTGGGCGGCAGCCGGTTCGAGGAGGAGAAGCGCTACTTCCGCACGGTCGCCACCGAGCTCGCAGCACGCGGCCAGACCGGGGCTGCCCGTGCCGCGCGGCTGCACCTGACCTCACGGCTGCACGCAGCTGCGCTCCTGCCGACGGCTGGCAGGGCGCGCGACGTGGCGGCGGCCAAGCGGCTCCTGCGGCACGCGACCCGTTAGCCTCCCCCCATGTCCTTGCTCGACCTGACCGGATGGCTCGGGTCGGCTCTCCTGATCTTCTCGGTGATGCAGGCGCGCGTCCTCCGCTTCCGCGTGCTCAACCTGCTGGCGTGCCTGGTGCTGATCGGCTTCAACGCCGCCCTGGCGATCTGGCCGATGGTGGCGATGAACATCGCGCTGTGCGTGATCAACCTGTGGCACATCCGCGCGCTCGCGGCGACCCGGCACGACCAGGCCACCTTCGAGGTGCTGGAGGTCGGTCCGGAGGACGAGTACCTCCGCCACGTCCTGCGCGTGCACGGTCGCGACATCCTGCGCTTCCAGCCCGACCTCGACTGGGAGGGCGCAGCCCCCGGCCGTACGGCGTTCCTGGTGCAACGTGGCGACGAGACCGTCGGGGTGGTGCTGGTGCGCGACGACGGGGACCACGTGGCCCGGGTGCTGCTCGACTACGTCACGCCACGGTTCCGGGACTTCTCCCCCGGCGAGTTCGTCTGGCGACGCAGCTCGGCCTTGCGCGACCGTGGGTTCGTCCGGGTCGAGACCCCGCCGGCCATGGTGGGTGCGTACTACTCCCGGCTCGGCTTCTCCAGGCAGCCCAACGACTCCTGGGTGCTCGACCTGAGCCCTCAGCCCGCCTGAGTCGCCTGGACCCAGCGCTCCAGGCACTGCTCGGCCGCCCCGCTGTCCACGGCCTCGGTGGCCCGGGCCAGCCCGGTGGCGAGCCGCTCCTCCAGGGTGCCCTCCTCGGCGGCGTGCACCGCGAGCGCGGCGGCGGCGTTGAGCAGCACGGCGTCGCGGACCTCGCCAGGGTCGCCGGCCAGCAACCGGCGTACGACGCCCGCGTTGTAGGCCGCGTCCTGACCACGCAACCCTTCCACGGTGCCCGGGGGCAGCCCCAGGACACCCGGGTCGAGGGTGTGCTCGGTGACCTCGCCGTCGGTGACCATCCAGACGCTGGAGGTGGTCGTGGTGGTGAGCTCGTCGAGGCCGTCGTCGCCACGGAAGACCCAGGCGTCGACGCCGCGGCGGGCGAACACCCCAGCCATCACCGGCGCCATCCGACGGTCGGCACAGCCGATCGCCTGGGCCTGGGGCCGGGCGGGGTTGGCGATCGGGCCGAGGAAGTTGAAGGTGGTGGCGACGCCGAGCTCGCGCCGGGGCACGGCCGCGAACCGGAGCGCGGGGTGGAACGCCGCCGCGAAGGCGAAGGTGATCCCCGCCTCGCGCGCCACCCGGGCGACGCTCGTGGCGGGCAGGTCCATCCGGATCCCGAGGTGCTCGAGCACGTCGGCGCTGCCGGACTTCGAGGAGGCCGAGCGGTTGCCGTGCTTGACCACGGTCACTCCCGCGCCAGCGGCCACGATGGCGGCCATCGTGGAGATGTTGACCGAGAAGGACCGGTCACCACCGGTGCCGACCACGTCGAGCACCCGGCCCTCGACGGGCAGCGGGGTGGCGTGGGCGTACATCGCCTCCACGAGTCCCTCGACCTCGTCGACGGTCTCCCCCTTGGCGCGCAAGGAGACGGCGAATCCCGCGATCTGCGCGGAGGTGGCCTCGCCGGAGAGCACCTGGCCCATGGCCCAGGCGGACTGCTCCGCGGTCAGGTCGGCGCCACCGATCAGTGACCCGAGCACGTCGGGCCAGGTGGGAGCGCTCACCGGGTCAGGTCCGGGCCGGGACCCGCGAGCGCAGCAGCCGGATCACGGTCTCGGCGAGCTCGATCGGGTCCAGCGGGTGCGAGACGGCGGCGTCGGCGCGCGACCAAGTGGCCAGCCAGTTGTCCTGGACGCGACCGGTGAGCACCAGCAGCGGCGGGCACTCGTAGATCTCGTCCTTGAGCTGCTTGGCGATGCCCATGCCACCGGCCGGGACGGCCTCTCCGTCGAGGATGGCCAGGTCGATCGCGCCGGAGTCCATCTGCTGGATCACGACGGGCTCGGTCGCCACCTCGACGTACTCCAGCTCGGGCAGGTCCGGGTGCGGACGCTTGCCCAACGCCAGGATCACCTGCTGACGGGTGTCCACGTCGTCGCTGTAGACGAGCACCGTGACGCGGGCGGGGTTCTCGGATGTGGGGCTGGTCACGGCGCCGATGCTACCGGTCGCCGGACTCGAGTCGTTCGAGCCGGTCCAGACGACGGTCCTCGCGCCGCGCCTCCTGCATGGAGGCCCGCACCCACTGCACGAACAACACCCCGAAGAGCAGCAGCCCGATCAGGTCACCGGAGCCCCACAGGATCCCGCCGGCGAGGTGCTGGTCGTCATAGGGGTCGGGCAGCCACGGCATCGACGCGTGCAGTCTGGGGTACCAGTCCCCGCCGATCAGCCGCGTCTGTCCCATGATCGTGACGCCGAGGAAGGCGTGGAAGGGCAGCGTCAGCACCAGCATCAGCATCCGGAACGGGTAGCTGACCCGTCCGGGCACCGGGTCGACTCCCAGGATGGGTGTGAAGAACATCGCACCGACGACGACGAGGTGCACGTGCATGAACTCGTGGAGCAGGTCCGAGCGCAGCGTCGCGTCGTACCAGCCGGTGAAGTAGAGCGCCCAGGGACTGAGCACGTAGAGCGCGAAGGTCAGCGGGGCGAAGGTGAGCACCCGGGCGACCCGCGAGTGCAGCACCGCCAGCAGCCAACCGCGGGGACGGCGCGGAAGAGTGCGCAGCAGCAACGTGACGGGGGCGCCCAGCGCAGCGAACAGCGGCACCGCCATCGACAGGATCATGTGCTGGACCATGTGCACGCTCAGGAGCGTGGTGTCGTACGCCGCGATCCCTGAGCTGGTCGCGAAGTAGAACGACCCGAGACCACCGACGACGAAGGCCAGCGTGCGCCCCACGGGCCAGTGGTCGCCGCGCTCGTGCAGGCGCCACACGCCGTACAGGTATAGCCCAGCCGTCCACACCACGAGCACGAAGAGGTACGGCGAAAGTCCCCACTCCGTGAAGACCGCCGAGAACGAGAAAGGCGGCACCCCTACAGCGTAAGAGACACATCACAACGAAACACCGGGGCCATTGGTGCCTCGCTGGGTGCCTAGGGCAATAATGATCCTCGTGGCGACAGCAACGGCTATTCCGGCATCCCGACTCCACGGGCATCACGACCGTCCCAGCATGGTCAGCGTGGGCACCATCGTCTGGCTCTCCAGCGAGCTGATGTTCTTCGCGGCCCTGTTCGCGGCGTACTTCACGATCCGCGCAGTGAGCCCCGAGCTGTGGGCCCAGGAGACCGCCAAGCTGAACGTGCCGTTCTCGCTGGCCAACACCACGGTCCTGGTGCTCTCCTCCCTGACCTGCCAGCTCGGCGTCTTCCAGGCGGAGAAGGGCATCGTCGGGCGCACCGGCTCCCTGCTCCAGATCAAGCTCTGGGGCCTGCGCGAGTGGTTCGCCCTCACCTACGTCATGGGTGCGGTCTTCGTGGGCGGGCAGGCGCTGGAGTACGCCGAGCTGGTCCACCAAGGCGTCACGATCCCCTCGTCGGCCTACGGCACGGTGTTCTACCTCGCCACCGGCTTCCACGGCATCCACGTCACCGGGGGCCTGATCGCTTTCCTGTTCGTGCTCGGGCGCACCTTCCTGGCCCGGAAGTTCACCCACGAGCAAGCCGTGACCGCGATCGTCGTGTCGTACTACTGGCACTTCGTCGACGTGGTCTGGATCGGCCTGTTCGCCACCGTTTACCTCATCAAGTAGCACGGACCTGTAAAGGACTGCCTGGTGCGACTCACATCGCGGCTCTCACATCGGATCTCCGGCCGGCTCTCGGCTGGACGTCGCAGCAGGATCGCCACCCCCGTGGTCCTTCTGCTCGCCCTGCTGCTGACCGGTGGCGTGGTCTCCCTGCTGTCCCCGGCGACGGCGCAGACCAAGGCCGAGGACGCCGACATGGTGGCCAAGGGTCGGGCGCTGTTCCTGGTCGGTTGCGCCTCGTGCCACGGCAAGAACGCCGAGGGCATCCCCACCGTCAAGGGCGGCCAGTACGGCCCCACCCTGATCGGTGTCGGCGCCGCGGCCGTCGACTTCCAGGTCGGCACAGGACGGATGCCGATGGCCCAGCCGGGCACGCAGGCCCCGCGCAAGGCTCCGGTGTACGACGACGCGGAGATCGAGGCGCTCTCGGCGTACGTCTCCTCGCTCGGCCCCGGCCCCGACGTGCCGAACCCCGCCGACTACGACTCCGCAGACGCCAGCACCGAGGACATCGTCCGCGGTGGTGAGTTCTTCCGCACCAACTGCACCGCCTGCCACAACTTCGCCGGTGGCGGTGGCGCGCTCCCCCGTGGCCGCTACGCCCCGTCGCTCGCGGGCGTCTCGAACAAGCACATCTACGAAGCGATGCTCACCGGTCCCCAGCAGATGCCGGTGTTCTCCGACAAGGTGCTCACCCCCGAGGACAAGCGCCAGATCATCAGCTACCTGAAGAAGAACGAGGAGACCCCCGCCTACGGCGGCTTCACCCTCGGCTCCTTGGGGCCGGTCTCCGAGGGCATGTTCGCGTGGCTCGTCGGGATCGGCGGTCTCGTCGGCGCAGCCGTGTGGATCGCGGCACACACCGCCCGTTCCAGCAGGAAGAAGCGTGAGGCATGAGCGACAAGCACGAGCTCGCCCTGACCGAGCCTGACCCGATCGCGGACCCGGGCCTTCCGGCGCACCTGCCGCGTCCCACCGATGTCGACGAGGCGGCCGAGCGCCGCGCCGAGCGGCAGGTGGCGGGCCTGTTCGGGATCTCCACGATCTTCACGCTGCTGTTCTGCGTCGCCTACTTCACCCTCGACATCGGTGACGAGCCGACCGTCTTCCTCGGGCTCGGTGCCTCCAACGTCGCGCTCGGCGTGACGCTGGGGATGTCGCTGCTCCTGATCGGCGTCGGCGCGATCCAGTGGGCCCGCAAGCTGATGGTGGACACCGAGATGGTCGAGTACCGCCACCCCGCGGGCTCCAGCGATGAGGACAAGGCCGAGAGCCTGGCCGCCCTCGATGCCGGTGTCTCCGAGTCGGGCATCGGCCGTCGGCCGCTGATCCGCAACTCCCTCCTCGGCGCCATGGCCGCCCTGGGCCTTCCCGCCATCGTCGCGCTGCGCGACCTCGGTCCGCTGCCGGGCGACAAGCTTTTCCACACGGTGTGGAAGAAGGGCATGCGGGTCGTGCAGGACGTCGACGGCAGCCCGATCAAGCCCGAGGACATGGAGATCGGCCAGCTCGTCAACGGCGAGCCCGCCGTGCTCTTCGAGGAGAACGCCGAGGGCGAGCCCCTCTACGAGGGCGTCGAGCTGCAGGTCGCGAAGGCGAAGGCCGCGGTGATCATCGTGCGGATGCAGCCCGACGACATCAAGCCCGCCAAGGGCCGCGAGAACTGGGGCGTCGAGGGGATCTTGTGCTTCTCCAAGATCTGCACCCACGTCGGCTGCCCGATCTCGTTGTGGGAGCAGCAGACGCACCACCTGCTCTGCCCCTGCCACCAGTCCACCTTCGACCTGGCCGACAACGGCCGCGTCATCTTTGGCCCCGCAGCACGTCCAGTGCCACAGCTCCCGATGGCTGTGGACAGCGAGGGTTACCTGGTCGCGACCAGCGACTTCACCGAACCGGTCGGGCCGAGTTTCTGGGAACGTGGGTGATCTTCCGATGAGTGCTACCGCCAACACCAACGGCACCAAGGCCGCCAAGGTCAAGAAGCCGTCGAAGGCCGGCGCGGCCGCCACCTGGGCCGACGACCGGCTCGGGCTGGGCGGTCTGGCGAAGAAGAACCTGCGCAAGGTCTTCCCCGACCACTGGTCCTTCATGCTCGGCGAGATCGCGCTGTGGAGCTTCGTCGTACTCCTGCTGACCGGGGTGTTCCTCACGCTGTGGTTCCGCCCCAGCATGGTCGAGGTGATGTACGACGGCTCGTTCACCCAGCTCCGTGGCATCGAGATGTCCGAGGCCTACGCCTCGACGCTGCACATCTCCTTCGACGTGCGCGCCGGCCTGCTGATGCGCCAGATGCACCACTGGGCGGCCAACATCTTCATCGCCGCGATGATGGTGCACCTGCTCCGGGTCTACTTCACCGGCGCGTTCCGCAAGCCGCGCGAGCTCAACTGGGTCATCGGTTCGCTGCTGCTCCTGCTGGGCACCTTGGAGGGCTTCACCGGCTACTCGCTGCCCGACGACCTGCTCTCCGGCACCGGCATCCGGGCCGCGGACGGGTTCATGAAGTCGATGCCCGTGGTCGGCACCTACATGTCGTTCTTCCTCTTCGGCGGTGAGTTCCCGGGTGACTCGATCATCCCGCGGCTCTACACCGTGCACGTGCTGCTGATCCCCGGCATCCTGCTCGGCCTGATCGCCGCGCACATGCTGCTGCTCGTCTACCACAAGCACACGCAGTGGCCCGGACCCGGACGCACCGAGCAGAACGTGGTCGGCTTCCCGATGCTGCCCGTCTACGCCGCCAAGGCCGGAGGCTTCTTCTTCATGGTCTTCGGGGCGCTCGCGCTGATGGGTGGACTGATGAGCATCAACCCGGTGTGGCGCTACGGCCCCTACAACCCTGCCGAGGTCACCGCAGGTTCCCAGCCCGACTGGTACATGGGCTGGCCCGACGGTGCGCTGCGGATCATGCCCGGGATCGAGACCGAGCTGTGGGGCCACACGATCCCGTGGAACGTGTTCCTGCCGATCATCGTGCTGCCCGGCCTGATGTTCACGATCCTGCTGATGCTGCCCTTCATCGAGGGCTGGATCACCGGGGACAAGCGTGAGCACCACCTGCTGGAGCGTCCGCGCAACGCCCCGACCCGCACCGCGATCATGGTCGCGCTGATGACCTTCTACGGCCTGACCTGGGCCGCGGGCGGCAACGACATCATCGCCACCGAGCTCAGTCTGAGCATCAACCAGATCACCTACTTCATGCGCGGGGCGGTGTTCATCGGACCGGTGATCGCCTTCATCATCGCCCGCCGTTGGTGCATCTCGTTGCAGCGTCACGACAACGAGACCCTGCTCCACGGCTACGAGAGCGGCGTGATCATGCGCGACGCCATGGGTGGCTACACCGAGAAGCACCTGCCGCTGCCGCTCGACCGGGCCTACACGCTCACCGCTCGCAACCGCGACGTGCAGCAGATCGCCCCGCCGAGCACCGACGGCCACGGCGTGGACAAGCCCGGCTCGCGCAAGGAGCAGCTGCGGGCCAAGCTCTCCGACTGGTGGTACCGCAACAACGTGCAGAAGCCCACCCGGGCCGAGCTCGAGGAGGCACATCACCACGCCGAGCTCGAGCACGTGCACGACGCCCCGCTCGAGGGTCACGCCGCCGACGGCCACCAGTTCGACGGCCGTCACGACGTACACGGTGAAGAGCTCCGCTCGCACTGATCCATATCAGCTGCACCACGAGGGCCCGGGGGATCTCCCCGGGCCCTCCGTGCTTTCCCCTCCGTCTTGGCGGGCGGCGCGCCGCGGGAGTGGCTTGTAACGCGGTGTTCGTGCTGCTGTGCACCCCGCCGGCGGCGCGAAAAGGTGCACGAACACCGCGTTACAAGCCGATCGGCGGCGCGCGGCGAGGGACCGCAGTGGCCAGCAGCCCAGCGTCCAGCCACTGGTCAGACCACTTGACCTCCGGCCGATGCGGAGCCCACGCTGGCCCGCATGGTGCTGAAACCGGTGGCTCGCCGCCTTCTGCCCGACCACGTCTTCGACCAGCTCGTCGAGGAGGTCGTCGAGGGTGACCTCAGTGCCGGGGAGGCACTGCCCAGCGAGCGCCGGCTCGCGGAGGTGCTCGGGGTCTCCCGGCCGGCGGTCCGCGAGGCGATGCAGCGGCTCTCCCAGGCGGGTCTGGTCGAGGTCCGCCACGGCGGGAGTACGACGGTGCGCGACTTCCGGCGCCACGCCGGGCTGGACCTGCTCCCCCGCCTGCTGGTCCGCTCCGGGGAGATCGACCCCCGTGTGGGGCGCAGCATCCTCCAGGCGCGCCAGGCAATCGCTCCGCAGGTGGCTGCACTGGCCGCTCAGAACAGCACCCAGCGGACGGCGGACTGGCGCTCGACACCGCCGTGGACGCCTTGGAGACGGCGAGCGGCTCAGCGGCCCGCCAGCACGCAGCTCTCGCCTTCTGGGACGCAGTCGTGGTCGCGGCCGACTCGATCGTCTTTCGGCTGCTGTTCAACAGCCTGCGCACCGCCTACGAACCGGTGATCGAGGCGCTGGGACCGGTGATGGAGGCAGAGGTGGACAACCTCACCGGCTACCGCTCGCTCACCGCAGCGGTGGCGGCCGCCGATCCGGCAGCGGCGGGACAGCTTGCCGCCGAGGACCTCCTCCTTCCGGCCACCGAGGCCATCGGCCGCCTGCTCGCCCAGCTCGACCCCGAGTCCGCGCCCGACCGACCCGACCCCCACCCGGACCACCACCTCCACCCCTTGGAGGAGAACCGATGACGCGCCCGACCCGAGGTCAAGGCCGCGGAGCGCGAACGCCTGGCGGTCGACGAGCAGACGGATCACCGGCGGGGCGCCGCACCACGAAGAGCGCCTTGGCCAGGCCTGGCGTGCGTTCTGGCGCCACCCCTCGCCGTGGTTGATCGGCGGGTTCCTGCCTGGGGCCGCCGGATGCGGCGCGCCCTGCAACCCGGGTTCGCTGGACCGAGCTGACCGTCCCCGTGGTGCTGGTGGCGCTCTTCCCGGTGATCGAGTGGCTCGTCCACCGTCTCCATCCTGCACTGGCGCCCACGCACGGTCGGCAAGGTCGCTGTCGACTCGCTGCTGGCGCGCAAGCACCGCGCTCACCACGCCGACCCCCGGGGCACTCCCCCTGGTCTTCCGTTCATGGCAGGTGGAGCTCTGGCTGCTGCCGTCGTACGTCGTGATCGCGCTTGCGTTGGCCTTCGCCGAGCACGGCTCCCGGTACCACATTTCGTGCTCGCGGTGACCGCGCTGATGTTCGGCTACGAGACCGGGTGCGCTCCCTCGTGCACAGCGACGCCGGCCGCGCTCACGCGCCTTCCGGTCGGTGAGCGCCGCCACCACCGCCTGCACCACTACAAGAACGAGCACTACTGGTTCACCGTGACAACAGCCGGCACCGCCGACCGGCTGCTCGGCACCTACCCTGACGCCGCCACCGTGGAGACCTCTCCGACGGTGCGACGACTGCACGCGCAGGAGGAGACCGGCTGAGCCGCGCTCAGCTGAGCGCGGAACCGGCCTTGTAGTCGGCGAAGGAGGAGTTCCAGTCGCCGAAGCCGTTGTCGAGCGAGGTGCCCCGGTCGGTGCCGACGTACTCGACCACGTCGCCCACGATGCTGTTCTCGTAGAGCCAGCCTGCGTTGGCCGGGCTCATCCCGGTGCAGCCGTGACTGACGTTGGCGCTGGCCTGGAGTTGACCGACCACGGAGCTGCGTCCACGAACTCTCCGGAGTAGGTCAGCCGCATGGCGTACTCCACGTCATCGAGGTCGTAGCCGTCGGAGCTGGCCGGTGGATGTACCCGATGGTCTCGGAGTTCATCCGCTTGTGGCGGAACTTCTCCACGATCACCTTGATCCCCGAGCGCGTGGTGAACTTCGGCTGCTCACCGGTGGTCACCGACATCGTGCGCACCAGCTTGCCGTCGCGGAAGACCCGCATCTGCAGGGTCTTCATGTCGACCTTGCTCACCATCGAGCGCCCGACCTGGAAGTTGATCTCCCGGTCCTCCTGGCCGTAGATGCCGTTGCCGGCCGGGACCCCGCCGATGTCGGCCTTGACCGAGACCTTGGTGCCGGCCTTCCAGTAGGTCTTCGGACGCCAGTGCACCTCCTGGGAGCTCATCCAGTGGAAGGCCCCGACCTGCGCGGGCTGGCTGGTCACCGAGAGGTGCCGCTCGATCGCGGCCCGGTCGGTGATCGGGATGTCGAAGCGCACGATCACCGGCATCCCCACGCCCACGGTCTGCCCGTCGAGCGGGACGAAGCTGGCGTAGGTCTGCTCGTCGAGGCTCAGGGCGCGGGTGTGGAACTTGGACCGGTAGCTCTTCTGCAGGCCCGCGTCGTCCTGCGGCGACCCCGGCGACGCGGTAGCGGCGTGTCGGCGCGCAGGACGCCCGTTGGAGACCCAGCGCGTCTTGTCCGGTGAGCAGCTGACCCTCGACCACGGTGCCCTTGGGCCCGCTGCACGGTCACCTCGGAGAGCGTGCCGGAGGCGACCGTGACCTTCACCTTCTTGGTCAGGTCGACCGTCGTCGCTGCCGGCGACGTTGCTGCGGATCTTGGCCGCCGACGTCGTGGAGACCGGCGAGGACGAGTCCTCAGCGGGCGGGTGCCGAGGAGGCCGAGGTCCCGCTGGCGCAGGCCTGCAGCAGGAGCAGCATGACCGCCGCTCCGAGCACAGGCAGGCGGCGACGACGAGTGGGCAGGACGGTCATGGAGACTCCCAAGACATGGAAAGGCAAGGTCCTCACCAATGTAACAACCGATGCGGCGAGGCCTTGCATCCATTAGCCGTGGCGCAACTCACCCGGATCGTCTGGAGACGTTATCTAGACCGGGTGGTTCCGTAATCCGCGCGCCAAGGGCTCAGTGCGCGTGCTCTCCGCGGTAGTACTCGAAGATCAGGCCGGAGAGCGCGACCGCACCGAGCACGGCGCCGATGATGAACATCCACCAGCCCACGGCCACGCCGAGCGCCATGGTGGCCAGGCACAGCCCGCACCACAGCGGCCACCAGGAGTACGGCGGGAAGAAGCCGAGCTCGCCGGCACCCTCGGCGATCTCGCCGTCGGAGCGGTCCTCGGGACGCGGCTCCATCCGGGAGGCGTGGAAGCCGAGGTAGAAGGTGATCAGCGCCGTCAGCAGGAACGTCATCAGCAGCGCGGTGCTGCCGGTGTGGTCACCGGTGATGAACCAGTAGGCGGGGGTCACGATCACGAAGAAGATCGTGCACAGCCCGAAGACCCAGGTTTCCGCCTTCATCGGCCGTGGGACCGTCCTCACCGATGAGCGGCCCCTCGGTGTCCGGGGCATCGGCGAAGCCGTCGTTGTCGGCGAGGCTCTCGTTGTCGGCGTACTCCAGGGCCGCGATCTCCGGGTGGTGCAGGTCGAAGGCCGGCGACTCGGAGCGGATCCGCGGGATGCTGGCGAAGTTGTGCCGCGGCGGTGGGCAGCTGGTTGCCCACTCCAGGGACCGTCCCCAGCCCCACGGGTCGTCGACGGGTCACCATCGGGGCTGCGACTGGGTCTTGTAGACGTTGTAGAGGAACGGCAGCGTCGAGAAGGCCAGCAGGAAGGCGCCGACGGTGGAGACCTGGTTGAGGCCGGTGAAGCCGTCGGAGGCCGAGTAGTCGGCGTAGCGACGGGGCATCCCCTCCACCCCCAGCCAGTGCTGGACCAGGAAGGTGGTGTGGAAGCCCACGAAGAGCAGCCAGAAGTGGATCTTGCCCAGGCGCTCGTCGAGCATCTTGCCGGTCATCTTCGGCCACCAGAAGTAGAAGCCCGCGAACATCGCGAACACCACCGTGCCGAAGACCACGTAGTGGAAGTGCGCCACCACGAAGTAGGAGTCCGAGACGTGGAAGTCCAGCGGCGGGCGAGGCCAGGATGACGCCGGTGAGACCACCGAAGAGGAAGGTGGTCAAGAAGCTGACCGACCAGAGCATGGGCGTGTCGAAGGTGATCGACCGCCCACATCGTGCCGATCGAGTTGAAGAACTTGATGGTGGTAAGGCGATCAGGAAGGTCAGCCGGAGAAGAAGGCCAGGTCGACCGCGCGGTGACGAACATGTGGTGGGCCCAACCGCGACCAAGAGCACGGCGATGCCGAGCGTCGCGGCCACGAGGCCGACGAGCCGGAGGGCGGGCATGCCGCTGAAGACGGGCAGGATGAGTCAGTGATGATGCCGAAGAACGGCAGGGCGACCACGGTAGACCTTGCAACTGGCTGAAGAACCAGAACAGGTGTTGCCACAGGATCCACGACGGGCTCGGGGCGAGCTGTGCGCTACCGAGCTCTCGGTCGGCTCCAGCGCGATCAACGCGGTGGCCAGGACGGGGAACACCATGATCGCAAGAGGCTGGTCAGGAGGGCGTTCCACACGAAGATCGGCATCCGGAACATCGTCATGCCGGGGGCACGCATGCAGATGATCGTGGTGACGAAGTTGACCGAGTCCAAGATCGTGCCCAGACCGGCCAACCACAGGCCCATGATCCAGAGATCACCACCGATGCCCGGAGATCGCACCGCGTTGGACAGCGGCGTGTAGGCGAACCAGCCGAACGAGGCCGCCCCCTGGGGGGTCAGGAAGCCGGAGACGGTGATGATGGAGCCGAAGAGGTAGAACCAGTAGCTGAGCATGTTCAGCCGCGGGAACGCGACGTCCGGGGAGCCGATCTGCAGCGGCATCAGCACGTTGCCGAAGCCGAAGAACAGCGGGGTCGCGAACAGCAGCAGCATGATCGTGCCGTGCATCGTGAACAGCTGGTTGTAGGTCTCGTCGTTGACGACCTGCGACCCCGGGAAGGCCAGCTCGGAGCGGATGATCAGCGCCATCACGCCGGCGATCAGGAACCAGGCGAACGAGGTGGTCAGGTAGAGCTTGCCGATCAGCTTGTGATCGGTGGTGGTCATGATCCTGACCAGGTTCTGGCCCAGGGTCCGCTTCGGTGCGGAGACGTGGGCGCCCGTGGGCGCGTCGGAGACGGCGGTCACTGTTCTCCTCCGGTGGCTTCGTCGGACTCCAGGCCCGGGGTGTTGGTGGTCTCAGCGGCCCCGAGAGCGGGACCGGTGTTGCCTTGCGCGGCCAGTTCCTGCAGGTGGGCGTCGTACTCCGCCTGCTCCACGACCTTGACGTTGAAGAGCATCCGGGAGTGGTAGACACCGCAGAGCTCGGCACACCGGCCCTCGAAGGTGCCCAGACGGGTGGGCGTGACGGCGAAGTTGTTGTGGCGCCCGGGGACGACGTCCATCTTGAACAGGAACGCCGGCACCCAGAAGGAGTGGATCACGTCGGGTGAGGTCAGGTTGATCTCGACGCTCTGGTCCTTGACCAGCCACAGCGTCGGACGGTCGGCGGTGGTGCCGCCCTCGTGGACGACCTCGCCGCCGGCGGACTCATAGCTCTTGCCGGCCTCGTCGTAGCCCAGGTTGTAGTTGAACGTCCAGGACCACTGCTGCCCGACGACCGTGATCGTCTGGTCGGGGTTGGGGTCGTCGTGCAGGACCTTCTCCTGGGTGTCCAGGGTGAAGTAGAAGAAGACGATCACCATCATGATCGGGGCGATCGTGTAGAAGATCTCGATCGGCAGGTTGTAGCGAGTCTGCACAGGGATCTCGGTCTCGCTGCGGCGGCGGTAGCGCACCGACACGTAGGCGATCAGCCCCCACACGATGACACCGGTGACCATCGCCGCCAGCCACGACCACATCCACAGGTCGTGGACGAACGGCGCTTCCTTGGTCGCGCCCACCGGCAGCGCGAGGCGCTTGATCTGGTCTTCGGTCTCAGCGGAGCAACCGCTGAGCAGGACGAGGGTCGCGACCATCAGGCCGCCCGTCGCCAGACGGCGGAGGCGACGGGGGTGCTCCAGACTCACGTGCGAGCCCTTTCGTAGGCAGATAACAACGACGACACAGCCAACTTACGGACATCGGAAGACTACTACTGGAGTGGAACGCAGCGCCCGGCAGGTCGGCCGCGGCATGCCGGTAGGTTTCGAGATGTGAATCCCGGCTCGTCCTCCTCCCCCGGCGACATCGTGCCCGAGGCGCCGACACCCCTTGCGCCGGCCTATCTGGACCACTCCTCGGGCGAGCCGCTCCACCCCGAGGCGAGGGCCGTGCTCGAACAGGCGCTCGAGCGGGGGTACGCCGATCCGCGGCGCCTGCACCGTCCCGCTCGTGAGTCCCGGATGCTGCTGGACAACGCGCGCGCGGTCGTCGCGGAGGCACTCGGTGTGCGCGCCGACGAGGTCACGTTCACGCCGTCGGGGACCCATGCCGTCCACCTCGGCGTGCTCGGGCTGCTCGCCGGGCGCGCACGGCAGGGTGACCTGCTGGTGAGCTCGGCGGTGGAGCACTCCGCGGTCCTGCACGCCGGGCAGTGGCACCAGGCCCGTGGGGGCCGGTTCGAGACCGTCCCGGTCGACTCGCACGGCCGGGTCGACGTCGCGGTGGCCCGCGAGACGCTCCAGCGCCTCGGCGAGCCGGCGGTGGTCGCCGTGCAGTCGGCCAACCCCGAGGTGGGGGTGTGCCAGCCGGTCGAGCAGCTCTCGGAGCTGTCCACCGCCCCGCTGTTCATGGACGCCTGCGCCTCCGCCGGTCGCCAGCCGCTCCCCTCCGGGTGGGCGGGAGCCGCCCTCTCAGCGCACAAGTGGGGCGGGCCGGCCGGGGTCGGCGTACTCCTCGTGCGGCGCGGGTCGCGCTGGCGCAACCCGCTCCCCGGGGACGAGCGCGTGGACGAGCGCTCGATCGGGTTCGAGAACGTGCCTGCCGCCCTGGCCGCGGCGGCAGCGCTGCGGGCGGTGGTGCGCGACCGGCAGGTGCTGGCCGCCCGTCAGGACGCCCTGGTGCAGGTCCTGGCGCAGGCGGCGCGCTCGATCCCGGACACCGAGGTCTTCCTCGCACCGGGTGACCGGCTCCCCCACCTGCTCGCCTTCTCCTGCCTCTACGTCGACGGGGAGGCGCTGGTGACCGAGCTCGACCGGGTCGGGTTCGCGGTGGCCAGCGGTTCTGCCTGCACCGCGAGCACCCTGCAGCCCAGCCACGTGCTGGTCGCCATGGGCGCGCTCACCCACGGCAACGTCCGGGTCTCGCTGGGTCGGGAGACCACGAGGGAGCAGGTCGAGCGGCTCGCTGCGGCGCTGCCCGGTCTGGTCCAGCGTCTGCGCGAGCAGTCCGGGGTCCCGCAGTGAGCCGGCTCGAGATCGACTGCCGCGGCATGCCCTGCCCCCGGCCCGTGATCGAGCTCGCCCGCGCCTTCGGCTCCGTGGAGCTCGGCGACGTCGTGGCGGTGACGGCCGAGGATCCCGCCGCCGAGCCCGACCTGCAGGCCTGGTGCCGCATGCGCGGTCAGGAGTACGCCGGCTCGGAGACCGCACCCGACGGGGTTCCGACGTACCTCGTGCGCCGGATCAGCTGAGCCGCACCCGCCGGGTCGCTCAGACGAGGTGCTGGCCCACTTCCGCGGCCGCGTCGTCGCCGTAGGCCTCTGCCAACCGGGCGACGAACTGCGACGGGGTGAAGGTGTACTCCTGAGTGCCGACCTGCTCCACGACGTAGGCGGCGAGCACGCACCCGACCTGGGCCGAGCGCTCGTGGGAGAGTCCCCACTCCAGACCGGCGAGGAAGCCGGAGCGGAACGCGTCCCCGACGCCGGTCGGCTCCACGGCGACGACACCCGCGACCGCCTTGACCTCGACGGTCTCCGCGGTGTTGGAGACCACGCGGACCCCGGCGGCGCCGAGGGTGATCACCTGGGTGCCGACGCGGTCCAGCACGTCCTGGGCCGACCAGCCGGTCTTGCTCTGGATCAGGTGCGACTCGTACTCGTTGGAGAACAGGTAGGCCGCGCCCTCGATCAGCTGCCGGATCATGTCGCCCTCACCGAAGGCGAGCTGCTGGCTGGGATCGGCCACGAAGTCGTAGCCGCGCTGGCGGCACTCGTTGGTGTGGCGCACCATCCCCTCCGGGTCGTCGGGGCCGACCAGCACGAAGGTCGGCTCTCCGACCCGCCGGGTGATCGGCTCGAGCTCGATCATCCGGGCCTCGCTCATCGCGCCCGGGTAGAAGCTCGCGAACTGCGCCATCGTGGAGTCGGTGGTGCACACGAAGCGGGCAGTGTGCTTGTCCCCGGAGATGTGCACCGAGTCGCAGTCCACGCCGTGACGCTCCAGCCAGGACCGGTAGTCGGCGAAGTCCTCGCCTGCAGCACCCACCAGCACGGGGCTCAGCCCGAGCTGTCCCAGACCGAAGCAGATGTTGCCGGCACAACCCCCGCGGCGGATCTCGAGGTCGTTGACCAGGAAGGACACCGAGAGCTTGTCCAGCTGCTCCACGACCAGGGAGTCGGCGAACTTCCCCCCGAAGGTCATCAGGTGGTCGGTGGCGATGGAACCGGCGATCAGCAGTGGCATGGAGTTCCTTGCGGCGGGGAGGCGTTGATACCGAAGACTAGCGACGCGCCACACTACCGATCGGTACGAATGGGGCTACCCAACGGTAGCCCCTACCGTCGGAGACATGAGCTACGAGCGACTTGCCTACGACGACCAGGACTCCGCCCTGCAGATGCACGCGGACTGCACCGCCTGCGGCGCCCGCTTCCAGCGTCCGGGACGCCGCCTGGACCCCTCCGCCGTGACCTCGAGCGCTCCGTCGCTGGAGTTCGCCGACTTCCCCCGCGAGGTGCGCAAGACCCGGATCGAGGTCAGCGAGGCCGCTGCCCACCTCGCCGCGCGCCTGCACCTCCACCTCGACTGAGCGCCCTTGGATCCACACCAGGCAGGACGACGTACAGCCGGCCACGACCTCGAAGGTCGTGGCCGGCTGCACGTCGGTCGTTGCTGGGTGCCACTCACCCGCGGGTGGGCGGCAGGTGACTCAGTGGAAGGAGTCGCCGCAGGCGCAGGATCCGCCGGCGTTGGGGTTGTCGATGGTGAATCCCTGCTTCTCGATCGTGTCCACGAAGTCGATGGTCGCGCCGTTGAGGTAGGGCACGCTCATCCGGTCCACCACGACGGCGACGCCGTCGAAGTCGGTGACGAGGTCACCGTCGAGGTTGCGCTCGTCGAAGAACAGCTGGTAGCGCAGGCCGGAGCAGCCGCCCGGCTGCACGGCGATGCGGAGCTGGAGGTCGTCGCGACCTTCCTGCTCCAACAGGCTCCTGACCTTGGCGGCCGCGGCGTCGCTGACGTTGATGCCGTCGGTACGGATTTCCTGCGTGGTGTCGACCTGCTCGGTCATAGGTCTCTCCAGAGGTAAGAGGGTGTGCTCAGTGGTCATCCCGGTGCCGTGAGGCGAGCGGGTTCTGCTCAGTGCAATGGTCGCACACGATCCGATATTCCCCTCAGCGCGACCACGTGCGCGCCGTACGCTCGGCGAGCCTCTGCGAGTGCCTCGGCGGGTGCACCGAAGGAGCGCTCCTCGCCGAGCAGCTCGACCATGGAGTACGCCGACTCCACGCCCAGCGCACGCATCTCCCGCGAGCCCACGAGCACCTGACCGGCGAGCGCGATGCAGGGCACCAGGTGCTCGGTGGCCACCTCGGCGACGCCGTAGGGCACCTTTCCCGAGCGGGAGGAGAAGTCGAAGGCACCCTCGCCCGTGACGGCGAGGTCGGCGCCGCGCATCCGGTCGGCCAGGCCGACCGCGTCGGCGACGATCGCCACGCCCGAGCTCCGCGTGGCACCGAGAAGCATCAGTGCGAACCCGAGTCCGCCGGCGGCGCCCGCGCCCTCTGCGCCGCCAGCTTGCGGTCGCTGCGCTCGGCGAAGTGCTGCAGCCAACCGTCGACGGTCACCAGCCGCTCCTCGGTGAGGCCCTTCGGGGCCCGTAGATCTTGGTGGCGCCGTTGATGCCGAGCAACGGGTTGTCGACGTCGCTCGCCGCGACCAGCTCGACACCGCCCAGGCGCTCGCGTGCCCGTGCCAGGTCGACCGACTCCACCTCGGCGAGGCGGCGGGGTCCGGCGTCGAGCGCTCCCCCCACGGCAGTGGCCCCGAGAGCCGCCAGCAGGCCGGCGCCGGCGTCGTTGGTCGCCGAGCCGCCCAGCCCGACGACGATCCGCCGTGCGCCGCTCTCGACGGCCGCGGCCAGCACCATGCCGAGGCCGGTCGTGCTGGCGGTCTCCGGGGAGCGCTGCTCCTTCGGCGTCAGGTGCAGCCCGACCGCCTGCGCGCTCTCGACGTACGCCGTGTCGCCGACCCGGAGGATGGAGCCGGCACCGGTGCGCCGTTGGGATCGGGCACCGTGACCACGACCATCTCGCCGCCCAGCGCCGCGTGGAGCACGTCGACGAACCCGGGTCCGCCGTCGGACATCGGCACCTGCTCGAGCTCGTCACCAGGAGCCTGGCGGGCCCAGCCGGTGGCCATCGCGGCGGCGGCCTCGACCGCACTGAGGGTGCCGGCGAACTTGTCGGGGGCGAAGAGAACGCGCATGCGGTCACGGTACGCAGGGACGTGGCGCCTCCCCCGCTCGGTACGGTCGGGACATGGCCGACCTGATGGTGCGACCGATGCACCTCGACGACGTGGAGTCGGCCGAGCGGCTCCGCGCTCGGGGCGGCTCGCGGAACGACACCCACCCGCAGTGGCGCCGGCTCACCGAGCACCTGCTCGGCACTGACCCGGCCGGTGCGTGGGTCGCCGAGGTCGGTACGGAGCTGGTGGGCTTCGCGTCGTCCTGCCGACGGGACCTGCTCTGGATCCTGGCCTCGCACGCCGTGGCGCCTGACGCGGACCGGCAGGGAGTCGGCGCCGCCCTGCTCGGTGCCGCGCTCACGCACTCGCGAGGCTGCCTGCGCGGCATGCTGAGCGCGACTGCCGACCCGCTGGACTTCCGCCGGTTCCGCTCGGCCGGCTTCGACCTGCACCCGGAGATGCGGCTGCAGGGGGTCGTCGACCGCTCCTCGCTCCCCGTCGTGGAGCACGTGCACGAGGGCACTGCCGGCGACGTCCACCTTCTCGACTCACTCGACCGGAGGCTCCGGGACGCGGCGCACGGTGTCGACCACTCGCTCCTGCGCGAGTCCTGCGCCCTGCTGGTGACCGACCGGCCTGCGGGGTCGGGCTACGCCTACGTCGACGGCCGCGGCCAGGTCGTGCTGCTCGCGGCGACCCACCGCCGTACCGCCGCCGACCTCCTGTGGCAGGGACTCGCGCTCACCGCTCCCGGGACCGAGGTCTCGCTCGAGCACGTCACCGCTGCCAACCACTGGGCGATCGACGTCGGGCTGGCAGCTGGGCTGGAGGTGAGCACCTCGGGCTATCTCGGCCTGCGAGGCATGAAGCCCCCCTCGCCGTACCTCCACCACGGCCGGCTGCTGTGAGCCGTCGCTCATGGCCGACCCGCTCGGGCTGCGTGACAGACTTGGGCACATGACGACTGTCGACCTGCCGCTGCTCCCGCTCGGTCTGGGCACCGACCGCTCCTCCGAGCGTGGTGTGGAGTGCCCCGGCGACCTTCCCGCCGCCTCCGACCCGGATCTCGTGGCTCGCGCGCGGGCAGCGAAGGAGAAACTGGGCGAGAAGGTCTTCATCCTGGGCCACCACTACCAGCGCGACGAGGTGATCGAGTTCGCCGACGTCACCGGCGACTCCTTCAAGCTGGCGCGTGACGCCGCCGCGCGTCCCGAGGCGGAGTACATCGTCTTCTGCGGCGTGCACTTCATGGCGGAGTCCGCCGACATCCTGACCGGCCCGCACCAGTCGGTCGTGCTGCCCGACCTGGCGGCCGGCTGCTCGATGGCCGACATGGCCCGGCTCGCACAGGTGGAGGACACCTGGGACGCGTTCACCGACGCCGGCCTGGCCGACGTCGTGGTGCCGGTCACCTACATGAACTCCTCGGCCGACATCAAAGCGTTCTGCGGTGAGCACGGCGGCGCAGTGTGCACCTCGTCCAACGCCCGAGCCGCCCTGGAGTGGGCCTATGGGCAGAAGGGCCCGGACACCAAGGTGCTCTTCCTGCCCGACCAGCACCTCGGTCGCAACACCGCGGTCCTGGAGATGGGCTTCGCCCTCGACGAGTGCGTGGTGTGGAACCCGCTCCTCCCCGGCGGCGGCCTGAGCGCCGAGGAGCTGCAGGACGCCCGGATCATCCTGTGGAAGGGACACTGCTCGGTGCACGGGAGGTTCGCCCCCGAGGTCGTCGACGAGCTCCGCGCCAAGATCCCGGGCATCAACATCCTGGTGCACCCGGAGTGCCGGCACGAGGTGGTCCTCAAGGCCGACCTGGTCGGCTCGACGGAGTTCATCATCAAGACCATCGAGGCCGCCCCCGCAGGCTCCTCGTGGGCGATCGGCACCGAGCTGAACCTCGTCAAGCGTCTCGCCGACGCCCACCCGGACAAGAACATCGTCTTCCTCGACAAGACGGTCTGCTACTGCTCGACGATGAACCGGATCGACCTGCCCCACCTGGTCTGGGCCCTGGAGTCACTGGTCGAAGGTCACGTCGTCAACGTGATCGAGGTCGATCCCGAGACCGAGCGCTGGGCCAAGGTGGCCCTGCAGCGGATGCTGGACCTGCCCGGCAAGTCACACCGCGACTGAGGGACCTTCGCTGCGCCACGGCTTCACCGGTACGTCGATCACGACCCGGGCGCCCCCATCGGCGGCGCTGTCCAGCCTGATCGTGCCGCCGTGGGCCTGCACGATCCGCCGGCACGTCGCCAGCCCGAGCCCGACACCCTCGGCCCGGGGGTCCCCCTGCGTCATCAGGCCGAAGACCCGCTCGCGGTCCGCGGGGGGGATGCCGGGACCGTTGTCCACCACCTCCAGCGACCACCCCTCGGCCGCGGCCGCGCCGGTGATCTCGATCCGGGGCTGGACACCGGGTCGGGTGAACTTCAAGGCGTTGCTGACCAGGTTCTGCAGGACCATCCGCCACTGGGTCGGGTCCCCGTGCACGACCGGGAGGTCACGCGCGACCACCTCGGTCCCGGTCACGGTGGCGTGCAGGTCCTCGAGCACGTCGTCCAAGGTCACCTTGAGGTCCACCCGTCCGAACTCCGGCTGACCTCCGAGCGAGGCGTAGGACAGCATCTCGGCGATCAGGGAGCCCATCCGTACGGTGCTGGCCATGGCCCGCTTGATCAACCACTCCTGGTTCACACCGAGCTCGCCGAGCTCCTGCTGCAGCATCTCCAGCGAGAGCCCCACGGAGGTGAGTGGACCCCGCAGGTCGTGGGCCACCTGACCCGCGAAGATCCCCAGCAGGTCGTTGGAGCGGCGCAGCTCGTCGCGCGCCTCCGTGAGCTCCGTGACGGTGGTCTCGAGCTCGTACGCCCGGAGCCGGAGCTCGAGCAGGTCGACCACGCGGCGCGCGATCAGCTCGAGCTGCAGCCCTGCTTGGTCGTCGAGCTGCCTCGGTACGTGGTCGAAGACGCACAGCGTCCCGATCACCACTCCCCGCGGGGTGGTCAGCTGATGGGCACAGTAGAACCGGTACTTCTCGACGGTGCCGTCGACGAACGGGTTGGCCACCCAGCGCGGGTCCTTGCTGGCGTCCGGCACCAGGACCGGCAGCGGGTCGTAGAGCACGGCGTTGCACATCGAGTCCTCGCGCGAGCACATCCCGGCCTCGGCCCCGGAGGCGGCGATGGTGACCTGGCTGTCGCCCTGCATCAGGTTGATCATGGCCACCGGCATGCCGCACAGGTGCGCAGCCATGTGGGCGAGGTCGTCGAGCTCGGCCTGCGCCAGCCCGGCCACCCGGTAGCGCGCCACCTCGGCATCGCGCTCCAGGTCACGCACCTGTGTGCTTGCCATCCGTGTCTCTGCCGCCTTGTCCGTACGCCTCGGGTTGCCTGATCATGGCTCGCCCACGCCCCAGATCGGCATCCACCGCGCCGTGTCCGGTTCGACGGGAAGATCGGTGCCCACCGCGTCCCGGACCTGGCGCTCGCGAATGCTATCGCGACTACGCGTACTAGTCGGGCAAAAAGGATAGAACGTGCCTCGTTTATAGAGATACACCAGGTAGCAACGATTGTCAGCCTGATCCACGAACTCCACCGTCGAGCACAACAGTCCCGGTCCGAAGCCCTCCAGCTCCAGGGAGGCGTTCACCGCGTGCAGGTGGGTGACCAGGGCGGCCGGGTCGGGCGGGTCGGTCCGCACGGTCACCCAGGTGTAGCCGAACTCGTCGACCCGGCTCTGGCTGCGCAACCCGTCGTCGACCGCGACCAGCGCCGCCGCCTCGTCCTGGGCCAGCCCCGAGGCCGGACCCTGGGCGGCACGGAAGCAGACCGACCCTTCCCCGGAGGGACGCAGGCCGAGCCCGGACTCCAGGGTCAGTGCGGCTGAGGGGATGGCGAAGAGCTGGTCGAGCTGTGGCGGCCGGGGACGCGACTGTCCCCGCAGCACGTCCCAGAGACCCACGTCGCCCCTACCGGCTCTGGCCGAGGCTGGTGGCGATCTTGGCCAGCTGGTCCAGGCGCTGCTCGAGCGGCGGGTGCGTCGCGGTCAAGGTGCGCAGCGTGAGACCTCGCACCGCCGGGGCGATGAAGAAGGCGTTCATCGGTTGCGCCGCCCGCAGGTCGCGCTCGGGGACGGCGTTCATCTGGCCGCTGATCTTGGTCAGCGCGGAGGCGAGGGCGGAAGGGCGTTGGGTGAGGTAGGAGCCGGCCCGGTCGGCAGCCAGCTCGCGGTAGCGCGAGAGCAGCCGCAGCAGCAGGAAGCTGATCGCATAGACCACCAGGCTGACCACGAGCACCGCGACCAGCCCGAGGGCGCCGCCGTTGTTGTTGTTGTTGCGCGAGCGGCCCATCCCCATGGCGCCGAACTGCGCACCTCTGGTCAGCATCCCCGCCAGGATCCCGGCCGAGGCGGCCACGGTCATCACCAGCACGTCGCGGTGGGCCACGTGCGAGAGCTCATGGGCCAGGACGCCCTCGAGCTCCTCGGCGTTGAGCGTGCGCAGGATCCCGGTGGTGACGCACACGGCCGAGCGGTTGGGCGAGCGCCCTGTGGCGAAGGCGTTCGGCAGGTCGGTGTCGGCGATGGCCACCCGGGGCTTGGGCATGTCGGCCATCGCGCAGAGCCGGTCGATCATGCCGTGCAGCTCAGGGGCCTCCTCGGCGGTGACCACCCGGGCGCGCATGGCCCGAAGGGCCATCGTGTCCGAGGTCCACCACTGGAAGAACGCCACGCCGATGCCGCCGAGGCCGATCAGCAGCGCCAGGCCGATGTTGTCGGCGATCGCCATCAGGGAGACCACGAGCGCGACGAAGAGACCGCCGAGCAGGAACATCACGGTGGTCATCCGGACAGTCAGCCCGGTGTCGGGGACGAAACGGGTTCTGGACATGAAGCGGCTCCGGACTTCAGCCAGGGATCAGCCCGTCACCCTCGAGCAGGTGACGGACCTCGACGATGGTGGCGTCGGAAGGCGGCAGGATCAGGTCGGAGTCCTTCAAGGAGTCCTCGGCGAGCGGGCTGCCGACCCGGCGTACGGCGTCCAGCAGCGCGGCCAACGCCTGGGAGAACGCGGACTCGTTCCCGGCCTCCACGGCCGACTCGACCTCCGCGTCGAGCTTGTTCAGGGCATCGAGCTGGTGGTCCGCGAGCTCGAGCTGACCCTCGCCCATGATGCGCACGATCACGACTGCTGCTCCTTCTCGGCGGCCGACTCCTCCAGCTGACCCTGCGGCTCCTCGGCCCGCGCGGGCGCGTCGATCGCCTGCGTGGTGGAGGCACCCTTCAGGGCGGCGAGCTCGGCCTCGACGTCGGACTGCGAGGACATCGACTCCAGCTCCCGGGTGATGTCGTCACCGCGGTTGATCGAGCTGGCGTCGTCGAGAGCACCGGAGGCGATCAGCTCGTCGATCGCGCCGGCGCGGGCCTGCATCTGGTGGGTCTTGTCCTCGGCGCGCTGGACCGCCATGCCGACGTCACCCATCTCCTCGGAGATCCCCGAGAACGCCTCGTTGATCCGGGTCTGCGCCTCGGCCGCGGTGTAGGTGGCCTTGATCGTCTCCTTGCGGGTGCGGAACGCCTCCACCTTGGCCTGCAGGCGCTGCGCGGCGAGGGTGAGCTTCTCCTCCTCGCCCTGGAGCTGGGCGTGCTGGGCCTGCAGGTCGGAGATCTGGCCGGTCAGTGCAGACTTGCGGGTGAGCGCCTCGCGGGCGAGGTCCTCGCGTCCCATCGACAGCGCCTTCTGGGCCTGCTCGGTGAGCTTGTCGGACTGGGTGACCAGACCGTTGACCTGCAGCTCGACGCGCTTGCGGCTGGTGGCGACGTCGGCCACGCCCCGGCGGACCTTGGTCAACATCTCGACCTGACGCTGGTAGCTGTAGTCGAGGGTCTCGCGAGGGTCCTCGGCCTTGTCCAGCGCCTTGTTGGCCTTGGCCCGGAAGATCATGCTGATCCGCTTCATCATGCTCATGGACCTCAACCTACCCGTCGGATCCCAGGCGATCGAGCCCGCGGCCCACCCGGTCCGAGCACGGCTGACAGGTAGGCTGGACGCTCGACCGTCCCCTCCCCGACCGCGAGAAGTAGGCCCCGTGTTCCGCCGTACGTCTGCACAGTCCGCTGACAAGTCCACCCGCGCCCAGGGCCACGCCGACCTCGAGGCCAAGGGGCCGGGAGCCAAGGGTCGGCCCACGCCGAGCCGGCGGGAGGCCGAGGCCGCGGCCCGCGAGCGCGCCAAGGTGGGGATGGACAAGAAGGCGGCCCAGAAGCTCCTGCGCGAGCGACGGTCCGAGTCCAACGCCCAGATGCGCAAGGGGATGCGCACCGGTGACGAGCGCTTCCTGCCGCAGCGTGACAAGGGGCCGGTGCGGCGCTTCGTCCGCAACTACATCGACGGGCGACTCTCGATCGCGGAGTTCCTGCTCCCCCTGCTGATCGTGATCATGGTGCTGCAGTACTCCGGCAGCGGCCAGCTGATGGCGTTCAGCAACGCGCTCTGGACGACCACGATCCTGCTCGTCGCGGTGGACACGATCTGGCTGGTGACCCGGCTGAAGAAGGCGCTGCGAGCGAAGTTCCCCGACGAGCCGCTCAAGGGCGTCACGTTCTACGCGATCACGCGGGTGCTGCAGCTGCGTTGGCTGCGGATGCCCAAGCCCCGGGTGAAGGTCGGCGGCGCTCCCCGCTGACCTCGCTGGCAGCCTGCGTGGCTCAGCCGGCCTCGAGCGACATCGGGCCGTAGACCTCGCGCTCCCCCTCGAAGAGGGTCACCGCGGACACCCCGTCCTCGGTGAGGTCGGGGTAGGCCTCCCCCAGCCAGCTCTCGGCGTCGCTGCGGGTGGGGAACTCGCTGCGGTTCTCGGCCGCGATGACACGGCCGTCTGCGTCGAGCAGCTGCCACCACCACGGCAGGGTGTCTCCGCGCGGAGCCGGTGCGCCGAAGGTGGACTCGGGACTGTTTGTCACGTGGGTGCCTCTCGCTGCGAGGAGTTGGTCAGGCCTGGCGTACGTCGGGGTCGACGAAGGGCGGCTGGGTCACCACGAAGATCTCCGGCCGACCGCGTACGTCGACCAGGACCTCGGTGCCCTCCTGGATCTGGGCGTTGACCATGGCCAGGCCGACGCCCTTGCGCAGGGTCGGGCTGAAGGTGCCCGACGTGACGTAGCCGACCGGCAGGTCACCGGTCACCTTCACGCTCATCTTCGGTCGGGGGATCGCGCGCTCGGCGGCGACCAGTCCGCGCAACCGGACCTTGGGCTTGGCCTGCTTCTCCGCCATCAGCGGCACCCGGCCCCAGAACTCGGCCTTCGACCAGCCGACGGCCCAGCCGAGACCAGCCTGGACCGGAGTGACCTCGAGGGTGATGTCCTGCCCGTGCAGCGGGTAGCCCATCTCGGTGCGCAAGGTGTCGCGGGCACCGAGCCCGCAGGTGGCCAGGCCGTGGCTCTCCCCCGCCTCGACGAGCGCATCCCATACGCCGGGCGCGACCGCCTTGTGCACGATCAGCTCGTAGCCGCGCTCCCCGGTGTAGCCGGTCCGACAGACCACCACGTTGTGACCCTCGAAGGGGGTCTCCACGAACGACATGTAGTCGTGGTCGAAGGGGAACCCGGCTGCCTTCAGCACCTCGTCGGACTTCGGTCCCTGCACCGCCAGGACGGCGTAGTCGTCGTGGTGGTCGGAGATCGTCACGCCCTCGGGCTTGGCCGCCTCGAGGCGGCGTACGACCTCGGCCGAGTTGGAGGCGTTCGGCACCAGCAGGATGTGCTGGTCGTCTCGGTAGTAGGCGATCAGGTCATCGACGATGCCACCGGTCTCTGCGTCGCACACCAAGGTGTACTGCGCCTTCCCACGGGAGATCCGGCGCAGGTTGTTGGTCAGGCAGGCGTTGAGGAACTGCAGCGCTCCGTCACCGCGCACCATCACCTTGCCGAGGTGGCTCACGTCGAACAACCCGGCCGACTCGCGTACGGCGGTGTGCTCAGCGACGACTCCACTGGGGTACTCGAGCGGCATCTCCCACCCGCCGAACTCCGAGAACTTGGCTCCGAGAGCGACGTGGCGATCATGCAGCGGCGACTGCTTCAACGGCATGCGGGAAAGTTACCGCAGCAGCGGGTCCCACGCGCAGCGCCCCGGTGCGCTGGTGCCGAGCGATTGCGCGACGACCTAGCATGACCTCTCGTGACGACGTACACCCTTCGCAAGGCCAGTCCCGCCAAGACCCGAGCGGATCTCGTGGTGATCGGAGTGGCGCGCTCCGCCTCCGGCGACCTCGTCGCCTGCCCGGGGGGTGAGGACGTCGCCGCCGCCTACGGCCGCAAGTTCAAGCCGCTGCTCGACTCCCTCGGCTTCTCCGGTGACGCCGGCGAGGTGCTGCGGATCCCGACCGGAGGGACTCTCAAGGCCGGGCAGCTGCTGCTGGTGGGGCTCGGCGCACGGGAGTCGCTGACCACCGAGAAGGTGCGTCGCGCGGCAGGCGTCGCCGCCCGCAACATCGGCAACGCCGCGTCGGTCGCCGTCGCTCTCCCCGCGGTCGATGCCGCCCATGTGCGCGCTGTCGCCGACGGGTTCCTCTCCGGGCTCTACCGCTACACGGTCTACAAGACGAAGGCGAGGTCCGGGGAGTCCGACGTTGCCGAGGTGGCCTTCCTCAGCGACGTGGCGCGCCACAGTGACGCCGTCGCCGCGCTGGCGGCTGCGCGCGCGGTCTCGGAGATGGTGGACACCGCGCGCGACTGGGTCAATGCACCGCCCAACGACCTGACCCCGGAGAAGTTCGCCGCCTCGGTGACCGCGCTGCACAAGGACCGGGGCGGCCGGAAGACCAAGGTCAAGCTCGAGGTGCTGGGCGTCGAGGAGCTGACCGCCCTCGGCTGCGGCGGCATCCTCGGTGTCGGCCAGGGCTCGGCCCACCCCCCACGCATGGTCAAGCTCACCTGGCGTCCGCGCAACGCCCGCGCCAGCATCGCCCTGGTCGGCAAGGGCATCACCTTCGACTCGGGCGGGCTGACCATCAAGCCGGGCAACTCGATGGCGACGATGAAGTGCGACATGGGTGGTGCCGCCGCCGTGCTCGCCGCGACCTTCGCCATCGCCGAGCTCGACCTCCCGGTCGCCGTCACGACGTACGCCCCGATGGCCGAGAACATGCCCTCGGGCACCGCGATGCGCCCCGGCGACGTCCTGACGATGTACGGCGGCAAGACCGTCGAGGTGACCAACACCGACGCCGAGGGCCGGCTGATCCTCGCCGACGCGATCGCCATGGCCGCGGAGGAGACCCCCGACGTGATCGTGGACGTCGCCACCCTGACCGGCGGCTGCGTGGTCGCGCTGGGTGAGCGCGTGGCTGGAGCGTTCGGTGACGAGAGCCCGACGGCAGCGATCCTGAGCGCCGCCGAGACGACCGGCGAGCTGTTCTGGCCGATGCCGATCCCCGAGCAGAGCCACACGGCAGTCCGCACCGAGAGCAAGATCGCCGACGTGCTGCAGTCCAACTGGGTGCGCTGGGGCGGAGCGTCCTACGCGGCCGCGTTCCTCAACGAGTTCACCGACGAGCTCCCCTGGGCGCACCTGGACATCGCCGGCCCCGCCTTCAACACCGGCGGCCCGTGGGGACACGTTCCCGCCGGCGGGACCGGGTTCGGCGTCGCCACGCTGGTGGAGTACGTCGCAGCGCTGGGCCGCTCGGAGGGCGGCAAGGACTAGGTGCTCGGGTCCTCTTGGCCACGACGCAGCTGCTGACGCTGTCTCTCCTTCTCACGCCGGTTGTACTCCCGCATCCGGTCCGGGATGCCGACCACCGCCGCGTCGTAGCTGGGCACGCCGTGCTTGTTGCAGAACTCGTGCGCCCACCGCACCGAGGGGACCCGGCGACGGGTCCACTCCCCGTCGTGGGCGACCAGGAGCACCGTCACGTCGGTGACCGCGGTGCGTGGCTCGACGAACCCCTCCACCCCGCGCCGCCCGCTCACGAACTCCAGCAGATGACGCTGGTCGGCGTCGTCGGCGGCACGCGTCGTGCCCGGAGCGGCGCGCCCTCGCGGGCCGCGACGCCGGAATCGATCGAACATCCCCATGTGCCAAGTGTGCTGCATGAGGGGTGGCGAGGTTGCCAACCCCGGTCTGTTTGCGGCCGAGGTGGGCACGGGTGATTGGATGAGACCCGAAGAAGTCCGGGCAAGTCCGAACGCAGTGGAGGCGCAGTGCCGGAGGGCAACGAGTTCGACGTCGTGATCCTGGGAGCGGGGTCCGGTGGGTACGCCTGCGCGCTCCGCGCCGCCCAGCTGGGCCTGACCGTGGCCCTGGTGGAGAAGGACAAGGTCGGCGGCACCTGCCTGCATGTGGGGTGCATCCCCACCAAGGCGCTGCTGCACGCGGCCGAGGTCGCCGACTCCGCGCGCGAGTCCGAGAAGTTCGGCGTGCTTGCCAGCCTCGAGGGCATCGACATGTCGGGCGTCAACGCCTACAAGGACGGCGTGGTCTCCCGCCTGCACAAGGGTCTGACCGGCCTGATCAAGGGTCGCGGCATCACCGTCGTCGAAGGCAGCGGGCGGCTCACCGGGCCCCGGACCGTCGAGGTGGACGGAACGGCGTACACCGGCAAGGCCGTGGTGCTCGCCTCCGGCTCCTACCCGCGCTCCCTGCCGGGGCTCGAGCTCGACGGGACCCGGGTGCTCAGCTCCGAGCACGCGCTGCGTCTGGAGAGCGTCCCGAAGTCGGTGATCGTGCTGGGCGGTGGCGTGATCGGTTGTGAGTTCGCCAGCGTCTGGCGCTCCTTCGGCGCCGAGGTGACCATCATCGAGGCGCTGCCCCACCTGGTGCCCTCCGAGGACGAGCAGTCCTCGAAGGCGCTCGAGCGCGCCTTCCGCAAGCGCAAGATCGGCTTCTCCGTCGGCACCCGCTTCGAGTCGGTCACGACCAGCGACTCCGGCGTCGAGGTGAGCGTCGAGGGCGGCAAGACCTTCTCCGCCGACCTGCTGCTGGTCGCCGTCGGTCGCGGGCCGGTCACCGACGGTCTCGGGTACGACGAGCAGGGCGTCACCATGGAGCGCGGGTTCGTGCTCACCGACGAGCGCTGCCGCACCAACCTCGACGGGGTCTTCGCGGTCGGGGACATCGTCCCGGGCCTGCAGCTGGCGCACCGCGGGTTCCAGCAGGGCATCTTCGTGGCCGAGGAGATCGCCGGCCTCTCCCCCGCCGCCATCGACGAGACCGGCATCCCCCGGGTCACCTACAGCGACCCCGAGGTCGCCTCCGTCGGTCTCACCGAGGCCCAGGCCCGTGAGCAGCACGGCGACGCCGTCGAGACCCTCACCTACGACCTGGGCGGCAACGGCAAGAGCCAGATCCTCGCCACGCAGGGGTTCGTCAAGCTCGTCCGCGTCGCCGACGGTCCCGTGCTCGGCGTACACATGGTCGGCGCGCGCGTGGGCGAGCTGATCGGCGAGGCTCAGCTGATCTGCAACTGGGACGCGCACCCCGAGGACGTCGCCGCCCTGGTGCACGCCCACCCGACCCAGAACGAAGCCCTGGGAGAAGCGCACCTCGCACTCGCGGGCAAGGCGTTGCACGCACACTCCTGACCTGCTGGACTCTGCACAGCGAAACCGACGAAGAAGTCACGAAAGAGCGAAGGAATCAGATGTCGACACCCGTGAACCTCCCAGCCCTGGGCGAGTCCGTCACCGAGGGCACCATCACCCGTTGGCTCAAGCAGGTGGGTGACAGCGTCGAGGTCGACGAGCCGTTGCTCGAGGTCTCCACCGACAAGGTCGACACCGAGATCCCCTCCCCCGTCGCCGGCACGCTGCTGGAGATCAAGGCCGAGGAGGACGAGACGGTCGAGATCGGCGCCGAGCTGTGCGTCGTCGGTGACGCCGACGAAGGTGGCGGCGCCGCCGAGTCCGAGGACTCCGGATCCGGCGACTCCGACGAGCCTGACGAGTCCGAGGACTCGGAGTCCGACTCGGGCGAGTCCGAGGACTCGGAGTCCGACTCCGACTCCGACTCGGGTGACTCCGAGGCTGGTGACTCCGAGGCCGAGGAAGCCCCCGAGGAGAAGCCCGCCGCAGCGAGCGGTGGCGGCGGCAGCGGCGGTGGCGGTGGCGGTGGCGGTGGTACGACGGTCACGCTGCCCGCCCTGGGTGAGTCGGTCACCGAGGGCACAGTCACCCGCTGGCTGAAGTCGGTCGGCGACGAGGTCGAGGTCGACGAGCCCCTGCTCGAGGTCTCCACCGACAAGGTCGACACCGAGATCCCCTCCCCCGTCGCCGGCACCCTGCAGGAGATCAAGGTCGAGGAGGACGAGACCGTCGAGATCGGCGCCGAGCTGTGCGTCATCGGTGACGGTTCGGGCGGTGGCGGCGGTTCCGCTGAGCCCGAGCCGCAGGAGAAGTCCGAGCCGGAGCCCGAGCCCGAGCCGGAGCCGGAGCCTGCCGCCAAGGAAGAGCCCGAGGCGGAGCCTGCCGCCAAGGAAGAGCCCAAGCCGGAGCCTGCCGCCAAGGAGGAGCCCAAGCCCGCTGCCAAGGAGGAGCCCAAGGAGGCACCGCAGTCATCCAGCGACTCCGGCTCGTCGTCGGAGGGCGGCGGCACCTACGTGACGCCGCTGGTGCGCAAGATGGCCGCCGAGCACGGTGTCGACCTCTCCTCGATCTCCGGGACCGGTGTCGGGGGGCGGATCCGCAAGCAGGACGTGCTCGCCGCAGCGGAGTCGGCCAAGGCGCCGGCCGAGGACAAGCCGGCGGAGAAGCCGGCCGCCTCGGGCGGCAAGGCCGCAGCCTCCTCGGCGCCGAGCCCGTTGCGTGGCAAGACCGAGAAGATGAGTCGTCTGCGCAAGGTCATCGCCACGCGGATGGTGGAGTCCCTGCAGACCTCGGCGCAGCTGACCCAGGTCGTCGAGGTCGACGTCACCAACATCGCCCGGATGCGCGACAGCGTGAAGGCCGACTTCCTGGCCCGTGAGGGCGTGAAGCTCTCCTACCTGCCGTTCTTCGCCAAGGCGGCGGTCGACGCACTGAAGTCGCACCCGGCACTGAACGCCACCTTCGACCTCGAGGCCGGTGAGATCACCTACCACGACAGCGAGAACGTCGCCTTCGCGGTTGACACCGAGAAGGGCCTGCTCACGCCGGTCGTCAAGGACGCCGGTGACCTCTCCATCGCCGGTCTCGCGAAGAAGATCGCCGACGTCGCCGAGCGCACGCGCACCAACAAGATCGGCCCCGACGACCTGTCCGGCGGCACCTTCACGATCACCAACCTCGGCAGCGTGGGCGCCCTGTGGGACACCCCGATCATCAACAAGCCGCAGGTCGCCATCCTCGGTCCGGGTGTCGTGGTGAAGCGTCCAGTCGTGATCGACGACCCCAACCTGGGCGAGACGATCGCGGTCCGCCAGATGGTCTACCTCGCGCTGACCTACGACCACCAACTGGTCGACGGTGCCGACGCCGGCCGCTTCCTGCAGGACGTCAAGCAGCGCCTGGAGGCCGCCCAGTTCGAGGTCTGAGGGCTCGGCGTACGCCTTCGGGTCCTGGGGGGTCGGTTTCCCAGGTTGAGAACCCAATCTGCCTCTTCACACACCGTGCGCGGTGTGTGACGAGGCAGATTGCTGTGGTGGGTACGCCGACGAGGAGCAGCCAGGGGTCATCGCCCAGGGCGAGCGACCAGACTCGGCGACAGGGTGAGGGGTCGTACGCCGACGATGGCCGTCGATGCGGCTAAGACGGGTGGCGACCGCCGTCTGTGAATCCTCAGGCGGCTGGACGCAGCAGCGAGGCGAACCTGGCGACGGTCTCGCGCGGTCGTGACAGGTCGCTCCAGGTCAACCGCGCGAACCCGAACCCGGTGACCTCGCGGATCCGGTCCTCGCGCTGCTTCTCACGGAAGACCGCATCACCCGGCAGCTCGCCGGGTCGCAGGAGTCGGCCGTACTTCAGCCTGCCGACGAACTCTCCGAGCCGCCGGCGCTCGGGCCAGGCGAAGTCCGTGAACGCGATCAGCGTGCTGCCGTCGTACACCGGGAACTGCAGCACGGGGGTCGGCACGCCGTAGCGCCAGAAGAGGTAGCGAGTGCGTGACTCACCGGGTGACTCTGCGCGCCCGTCCATGTGACGCAGGACCAGGTGGATGCGTTGCGACCCCGGCCAGTGGTTCATCGCGCCGAAGGCGCCCCGCAGGTCCTCGGGGGTGCAACGCCGTTGGAAGAGGGCGGAGTCCGCTGAGACCAGCGCCGACTCAAGGCCCTGCAGCGTCTCAGCCTCGATGACGGCACGCGCGGCGTTCACCACCGGCAGACCGTTGATCGTGACGACCTCTGCCTCGGAGCAGACGCCGACGTGGTGCTCGACGTCGCGCTCGGTCCGTCCCGCGCCGGCGTCGAGACGAGTGACGTGGACCCGGGTGAGGTCGATGCCCCAGGTCGCGATCCCGTGCGCCAGCAAGGCGGTGGTGTGGCTCAGGACGACCGGCCCCGGCGTGGTCCGCAGCACGGCGCGGGCCAGGGTGAGGTGCTCGGTCCTCCGGAGGCAGGGTCGCCCACACGTCGCTGAAGCAGTAGGCGCCGTGCCGCACCCGGCGCCAGGCACCTGCGCTCACGTGCCGCGCGATCAGCTTGTCGGTGTAGCCGCAGGCGATCGCTTCGCGCCGGAGGAACACGCCGTCGGTCTCCGCGATGACTCGGAGGGGATCGTCCATGCCTAGCAGCCTGCGAGGCTGGCTGGCGCAGGGCCAGTCCGCCGTCTCCGGGTTGTGCAGCGGCGGACGGGTGAGGCCGCCTGTGCGCGCGAGACGGTCTGTGCGCGGCGTACGGCGCTCCGGTCGGTGTGACCAGCCGTGGTACGGCGTACGCGGGCCCTCGCGGTGGAGTCGGGGGCGGCGTTCCTACGCTCCTCACACGGCAAACTGCCTCTTCACACACCGCGCACGGTGTGTGAAGAGGCAGTTCGGGTTCTCAACCTGGGAAACCGACCGGGCGGGGACACCGACCAACCGGGAAACCGACCGGGCGGA
>CAWAJE010000059.1:0-31208 GCA_963782215.1 uncultured Actinomycetota bacterium
GCCACTGTCTCCCGGACCGGAGCCTGACGCTCCTGCCGAGCGGGTGGCGAGCGGGGACCTGAAGCGCTCGATGCCCCGCTCCTGCACGACCCCGGTGGACGTCCGGGAGCGGTCGAGTGCCCGCCGCGTCTTCGGCGTATTCCTGGCCGGGACCCTTCTGGTCCAGCTGGGCTGGATCCTGGTGCTCCCTGCCTTCGGCGGCATCGACGAGTTCGACCACGTCTACAAGGCTGATGCGGTCAGCCATGGCCAGGTGGGTGACCGCGGCGTCCCCGCACAGGGCCGCGGTGCCCTCGTCGAGGTCTCCCCCGACGTCGTCGAGGCGGCCTCGGCGCTGTGCGCCTCCTACAGCTACACCAAGCACGACGACTGCCACCCGGTCACCCAGGTGCCCGGCGGCCGGGTCACCGTGGCTTCCGGAGCGGCGACCTACAACCCGACCTACTACGCCGTGGTGGGGTTGCTGTCCCGTCCCTTCGAGGGGCGGCCACGGACTTCGCCATGCGCCTCGTCACCGCTGTGCTCGCCGCCCTCCTGCTGGCGTGGGCGAGCGTCGTGACGGCGGGGTGGGCACGCAACCGGTGGCCGCTGGTCTGCCTCGGCCTGGCCACCACACCGGTACTGCTCTACAGCAGTGCGATCGCCAGCCCCAACGGCGTCGGCTACGCCGCGGCCGCCCTGCTCTGGGCAGCCGGGCTCGGGCTGGTGGTGGCGCCCGTGCGGCCTCGGTTCGCCGCGCTCGTCACGGCCGCGGTGGTGATGGTCGCGACCCACACGACCGGGGTGATGTGGCTCGCGCTCGTGATGGGCGTCCTGGCCGTGCTGCAGCCGATGTCCTCCTGGCGCGACCTGCTGCACGCCCAGCGCCGGCGGTCGGGTGCCGCGTTGGCAGTGATCACCCTGAGCGTGACGGCCTGCCTCGCGTGGATCCTGCTGGCCGGCACCAACGCACTCAACCCGGTGGACGAGGCGATCCCGCCCTTGCAGGTCACCTCGGTGCTGCGCAGCCTCATGCTGTGGTCGTTCCAGACCATCGCCGCCTTCCCGCTCCGTGACCAGCCGGCTCCCCTCCCTGTCTACGCACTGTGGCTGGTGCCCTTCGTGGCCGTGATGGTGATGGCGTGGCGGCGCGCGTCCCGTCGGATGCAACTGGCGTTGGGGATGCTCCTGACCCTGTGGGTCGCGGTGCCGGTGGCGCTGACGGTGGTGTCCTACGCCTCCGAGGGCTTCGCCTGGCAGGGCCGCTACGCCCTCCCGCTCGCGCTGGGCTTCCCCGCGCTCGCGGCGCTCGCCCTGAACCGCGGCCGCGGGATCCCGACCCTGCCGGCCGGCCTCGCCTTCACGACGTACGCCGTGGCGCACACCGTGTCGGTCGCTTTCGTGGCCGGGCGCTACGGCACCACCCCGGCCGCCCCGACGCTGGCCACCGGCCTCCCTGGCGGATTCGCGCTCGCCACCACGCTGGTCCTCCTCGGGGGCCTGCTTCCTCTCCTGCTCGTCCCTGGTCGGGCGATGCACCAGCAACCCGACCCCGTCGCGGGTCCGACGCCCGACCCGACGAACGACCGGACGTGCGACCAGCTGGCAGGGTCCACCCCGTGATCGACGTACTCCTGCCGTTCTACGGCGACCCCGAGCTGATGCGCCTGACGGTGCGCAGCGTGCAGGCCCAGACCTCGCGCGACTTCCGGCTGGTCGTCGTCGACGACGGCTACCCCGACCCCGACGTCGCGCGCTGGTTCTCCGAGCTGGACGACTCCCGCGTCGAGTACCACCGCAACCCCACCAATCTCGGCGCCAACCTCAACTACATGCGCGCCCTCGAGCTCGCGAGCGCCGAGCACGTGGTGGTGATGGGCGCCGACGACCTGATGCTGCCGGGATACCTGGCCGCGATCGAGACGGCGTACGCCCGCTTTCCGGACGCCGCCGTGGCCACCTGCGGTGTCGAGGTGATCGACGGGGAAGGCGAACTCGTCCGGCCGCTGGTCGACCGGATCAAGGGTCGGATCTCCCCCACCGTGAACGGCCCGACACTGCTCCAGGGTGAGTCGCTGATGTCGTCGCTGCTGGTCGGCAACTGGACCTACTTCCCCAGCCTGTGCTGGCGCACCGACGTGGTTCGTGAGCTCGGCTTCCGACCCGACTTCCACGTCGTGCAGGACCTCGGTCTGCTGATGGACGTGCTGATGCGCGGCGGCGCGATGGCTGTGGTGCCCGATGTCGCCTTCCGCTACCGCCGGCACGCCGGCAGCGACTCGGCCGTCAAGACGTTGGGCGGCAGCCGGTTCGAGGAGGAGAAGCGCTACTTCCGCACGGTCGCCACCGAGCTCGCAGCACGCGGCCAGACCGGGGCTGCCCGTGCCGCGCGGCTGCACCTGACCTCACGGCTGCACGCAGCTGCGCTCCTGCCGACGGCTGGCAGGGCGCGCGACGTGGCGGCGGCCAAGCGGCTCCTGCGGCACGCGACCCGTTAGCCTCCCCCCATGTCCTTGCTCGACCTGACCGGATGGCTCGGGTCGGCTCTCCTGATCTTCTCGGTGATGCAGGCGCGCGTCCTCCGCTTCCGCGTGCTCAACCTGCTGGCGTGCCTGGTGCTGATCGGCTTCAACGCCGCCCTGGCGATCTGGCCGATGGTGGCGATGAACATCGCGCTGTGCGTGATCAACCTGTGGCACATCCGCGCGCTCGCGGCGACCCGGCACGACCAGGCCACCTTCGAGGTGCTGGAGGTCGGTCCGGAGGACGAGTACCTCCGCCACGTCCTGCGCGTGCACGGTCGCGACATCCTGCGCTTCCAGCCCGACCTCGACTGGGAGGGCGCAGCCCCCGGCCGTACGGCGTTCCTGGTGCAACGTGGCGACGAGACCGTCGGGGTGGTGCTGGTGCGCGACGACGGGGACCACGTGGCCCGGGTGCTGCTCGACTACGTCACGCCACGGTTCCGGGACTTCTCCCCCGGCGAGTTCGTCTGGCGACGCAGCTCGGCCTTGCGCGACCGTGGGTTCGTCCGGGTCGAGACCCCGCCGGCCATGGTGGGTGCGTACTACTCCCGGCTCGGCTTCTCCAGGCAGCCCAACGACTCCTGGGTGCTCGACCTGAGCCCTCAGCCCGCCTGAGTCGCCTGGACCCAGCGCTCCAGGCACTGCTCGGCCGCCCCGCTGTCCACGGCCTCGGTGGCCCGGGCCAGCCCGGTGGCGAGCCGCTCCTCCAGGGTGCCCTCCTCGGCGGCGTGCACCGCGAGCGCGGCGGCGGCGTTGAGCAGCACGGCGTCGCGGACCTCGCCAGGGTCGCCGGCCAGCAACCGGCGTACGACGCCCGCGTTGTACGCCGCGTCCTGGCCGCGCAACCCTTCCACGGTGCCCGGGGCCAGCCCCAGGACACCCGGGTCCAGGGTGTGCTCGGTGACCTCGCCGTCGGTGACCATCCAGACGCTGGAGGTGGTCGTGGTGGTGAGCTCGTCGAGGCCGTCGTCGCCACGGAAGACCCAGGCGTCGACGCCGCGGCGGGCGAACACCCCAGCCATCACCGGCGCCATCCGACGGTCGGCACAGCCGATCGCCTGGGCCTGGGGCCGGGCGGGGTTGGCGATCGGGCCGAGGAAGTTGAAGGTGGTGGCGACGCCGAGCTCGCGCCGGGGCACGGCCGCGAACCGGAGCGCGGGGTGGAACGCCGCCGCGAAGGCGAAGGTGATCCCCGCCTCGCGCGCCACCCGGGCGACGCTCGTGGCGGGCAGGTCCATCCGGATCCCGAGGTGCTCGAGCACGTCGGCGCTGCCGGACTTCGAGGAGGCCGAGCGGTTGCCGTGCTTGACCACGGTCACTCCCGCGCCAGCGGCCACGATGGCGGCCATCGTGGAGATGTTGACCGAGAAGGACCGGTCACCACCGGTGCCGACCACGTCGAGCACCCGGCCCTCGACGGGCAGCGGGGTGGCGTGGGCGTACATCGCCTCCACGAGTCCCTCGACCTCGTCGACGGTCTCCCCCTTGGCGCGCAAGGAGACGGCGAATCCCGCGATCTGCGCGGAGGTGGCCTCGCCGGAGAGCACCTGGCCCATGGCCCAGGCGGACTGCTCCGCGGTCAGGTCGGCGCCACCGATCAGTGACCCGAGCACGTCGGGCCAGGTGGGAGCGCTCACCGGGTCAGGTCCGGGCCGGGACCCGCGAGCGCAGCAGCCGGATCACGGTCTCGGCGAGCTCGATCGGGTCCAGCGGGTGCGAGACGGCGGCGTCGGCGCGCGACCAAGTGGCCAGCCAGTTGTCCTGGACGCGACCGGTGAGCACCAGCAGCGGCGGGCACTCGTAGATCTCGTCCTTGAGCTGCTTGGCGATGCCCATGCCACCGGCAGGGACAGCCTCTCCGTCGAGGATGGCCAGGTCGATCGCGCCGGAGTCCATCTGCTGGATCACGACGGGCTCGGTCGCCACCTCGACGTACTCCAGCTCGGGCAGGTCCGGGTGCGGACGCTTGCCCAACGCCAGGATCACCTGCTGACGGGTGTCCACGTCGTCGCTGTAGACGAGCACCGTGACGCGGGCGGGGTTCTCGGATGTGGGGCTGGTCACGGCGCCGATGCTACCGGTCGCCGGACTCGAGTCGTTCGAGCCGGTCCAGACGACGGTCCTCGCGCCGCGCCTCCTGCATGGAGGCCCGCACCCACTGCACGAACAACACCCCGAAGAGCAGCAGCCCGATCAGGTCACCGGAGCCCCACAGGATCCCGCCGGCGAGGTGCTGGTCGTCATAGGGGTCGGGCAGCCACGGCATCGACGCGTGCAGTCTGGGGTACCAGTCCCCGCCGATCAGCCGCGTCTGTCCCATGATCGTGACGCCGAGGAAGGCGTGGAAGGGCAGCGACAGCACCAGCATCAGCATCCGGAACGGGTAGCTGACCCGTCCGGGCACCGGGTCGACTCCCAGGATGGGTGTGAAGAACATCGCACCGACGACGACGAGGTGCACGTGCATGAACTCGTGGAGCAGGTCCGAGCGCAGCGTCGCGTCGTACCAGCCGGTGAAGTAGAGCGCCCAGGGACTGAGCACGTAGAGCGCGAAGGTCAGCGGGGCGAAGGTGAGCACCCGGGCGACCCGCGAGTGCAGCACCGCCAGCAGCCAACCGCGGGGACGGCGCGGAAGAGTGCGCAGCAGCAACGTGACGGGGGCGCCCAGCGCAGCGAACAGCGGCACCGCCATCGACAGGATCATGTGCTGGACCATGTGCACGCTCAGGAGCGTGGTGTCGTACGCCGCGATCCCTGAGCTGGTCGCGAAGTAGAACGACCCGAGACCACCGACGACGAAGGCCAGCGTGCGCCCCACGGGCCAGTGGTCGCCGCGCTCGTGCAGGCGCCACACGCCGTACAGGTATAGCCCAGCCGTCCACACCACGAGCACGAAGAGGTACGGCGAAAGTCCCCACTCCGTGAAGACCGCCGAGAACGAGAAAGGCGGCACCCCTACAGCGTAAGAGACACATCACAACGAAACACCGGGGCCATTGGTGCCTCGCTGGGTGCCTAGGGCAATAATGATCCTCGTGGCGACAGCAACGGCTATTCCGGCATCCCGACTCCACGGGCATCACGACCGTCCCAGCATGGTCAGCGTGGGCACCATCGTCTGGCTCTCCAGCGAGCTGATGTTCTTCGCGGCCCTGTTCGCGGCGTACTTCACGATCCGCGCAGTGAGCCCCGAGCTGTGGGCCCAGGAGACCGCCAAGCTGAACGTGCCGTTCTCGCTGGCCAACACCACGGTCCTGGTGCTCTCCTCCCTGACCTGCCAGCTCGGCGTCTTCCAGGCGGAGAAGGGCATCGTCGGGCGCACCGGCTCCCTGCTCCAGATCAAGCTCTGGGGCCTGCGCGAGTGGTTCGCCCTCACCTACGTCATGGGTGCGGTCTTCGTGGGCGGGCAGGCGCTGGAGTACGCCGAGCTGGTCCACCAAGGCGTCACGATCCCCTCGTCGGCCTACGGCACGGTGTTCTACCTCGCCACCGGCTTCCACGGCATCCACGTCACCGGGGGCCTGATCGCTTTCCTGTTCGTGCTCGGGCGCACCTTCCTGGCCCGGAAGTTCACCCACGAGCAAGCCGTGACCGCGATCGTCGTGTCGTACTACTGGCACTTCGTCGACGTGGTCTGGATCGGCCTGTTCGCCACCGTTTACCTCATCAAGTAGCACGGACCTGTAAAGGACTGCCTGGTGCGACTCACATCGCGGCTCTCACATCGGATCTCCGGCCGGCTCTCGGCTGGACGTCGCAGCAGGATCGCCACCCCCGTGGTCCTTCTGCTCGCCCTGCTGCTGACCGGTGGCGTGGTCTCCCTGCTGTCCCCGGCGACGGCGCAGACCAAGGCCGAGGACGCCGACATGGTGGCCAAGGGTCGGGCGCTGTTCCTGGTCGGTTGCGCCTCGTGCCACGGCAAGAACGCCGAGGGCATCCCCACCGTCAAGGGCGGCCAGTACGGCCCCACCCTGATCGGTGTCGGCGCCGCGGCCGTCGACTTCCAGGTCGGCACAGGACGGATGCCGATGGCCCAGCCGGGCACGCAGGCCCCGCGCAAGGCTCCGGTGTACGACGACGCGGAGATCGAGGCGCTCTCGGCGTACGTCTCCTCGCTCGGCCCCGGCCCCGACGTGCCGAACCCCGCCGACTACGACTCCGCAGACGCCAGCACCGAGGACATCGTCCGCGGTGGTGAGTTCTTCCGCACCAACTGCACCGCCTGCCACAACTTCGCCGGTGGCGGTGGCGCGCTCCCCCGTGGCCGCTACGCCCCGTCGCTCGCGGGCGTCTCGAACAAGCACATCTACGAAGCGATGCTCACCGGTCCCCAGCAGATGCCGGTGTTCTCCGACAAGGTGCTCACCCCCGAGGACAAGCGCCAGATCATCAGCTACCTGAAGAAGAACGAGGAGACCCCCGCCTACGGCGGCTTCACCCTCGGCTCCTTGGGGCCGGTCTCCGAGGGCATGTTCGCGTGGCTCGTCGGGATCGGCGGTCTCGTCGGCGCAGCCGTGTGGATCGCGGCACACACCGCCCGTTCCAGCAGGAAGAAGCGTGAGGCATGAGCGACAAGCACGAGCTCGCCCTGACCGAGCCTGACCCGATCGCGGACCCGGGCCTTCCGGCGCACCTGCCGCGTCCCACCGATGTCGACGAGGCGGCCGAGCGCCGCGCTGAGCGGCAGGTGGCGGGCCTGTTCGGGATCTCCACGATCTTCACGCTGCTGTTCTGCGTCGCCTACTTCACCCTCGACATCGGTGACGAGCCGACCGTCTTCCTCGGGCTCGGTGCCTCCAACGTCGCGCTCGGCGTGACGCTGGGGATGTCGCTGCTCCTGATCGGCGTCGGCGCGATCCAGTGGGCCCGCAAGCTGATGGTGGACACCGAGATGGTCGAGTACCGCCACCCCGCGGGCTCCAGCGATGAGGACAAGGCCGAGAGCCTGGCCGCCCTCGATGCCGGTGTCTCCGAGTCGGGCATCGGCCGTCGGCCGCTGATCCGCAACTCCCTCCTCGGCGCCATGGCCGCCCTGGGCCTTCCCGCCATCGTCGCGCTGCGCGACCTCGGTCCGCTGCCGGGCGACAAGCTTTTCCACACGGTGTGGAAGAAGGGCATGCGGGTCGTGCAGGACGTCGACGGCAGCCCGATCAAGCCCGAGGACATGGAGATCGGCCAGCTCGTCAACGGCGAGCCCGCCGTGCTCTTCGAGGAGAACGCCGAGGGCGAGCCCCTCTACGAGGGCGTCGAGCTGCAGGTCGCGAAGGCGAAGGCCGCGGTGATCATCGTGCGGATGCAGCCCGACGACATCAAGCCCGCCAAGGGCCGCGAGAACTGGGGCGTCGAGGGGATCTTGTGCTTCTCCAAGATCTGCACCCACGTCGGCTGCCCGATCTCGTTGTGGGAGCAGCAGACGCACCACCTGCTCTGCCCCTGCCACCAGTCCACCTTCGACCTGGCCGACAACGGCCGCGTCATCTTTGGCCCCGCAGCACGTCCAGTGCCACAGCTCCCGATGGCTGTGGACAGCGAGGGTTACCTGGTCGCGACCAGCGACTTCACCGAACCGGTCGGGCCGAGTTTCTGGGAACGTGGGTGATCTTCCGATGAGTGCTACCGCCAACACCAACGGCACCAAGGCCGCCAAGGTCAAGAAGCCGTCGAAGGCCGGCGCGGCCGCCACCTGGGCCGACGACCGGCTCGGGCTGGGCGGTCTGGCGAAGAAGAACCTGCGCAAGGTCTTCCCCGACCACTGGTCCTTCATGCTCGGCGAGATCGCGCTGTGGAGCTTCGTCGTACTCCTGCTGACCGGGGTGTTCCTCACGCTGTGGTTCCGCCCCAGCATGGTCGAGGTGATGTACGACGGCTCGTTCACCCAGCTCCGTGGCATCGAGATGTCCGAGGCCTACGCCTCGACGCTGCACATCTCCTTCGACGTGCGCGCCGGCCTGCTGATGCGCCAGATGCACCACTGGGCGGCCAACATCTTCATCGCCGCGATGATGGTGCACCTGCTCCGGGTCTACTTCACCGGCGCGTTCCGCAAGCCGCGCGAGCTCAACTGGGTCATCGGTTCGCTGCTGCTCCTGCTGGGCACCTTGGAGGGCTTCACCGGCTACTCGCTGCCCGACGACCTGCTCTCCGGCACCGGCATCCGGGCCGCGGACGGGTTCATGAAGTCGATGCCCGTGGTCGGCACCTACATGTCGTTCTTCCTCTTCGGCGGTGAGTTCCCGGGTGACTCGATCATCCCGCGGCTCTACACCGTGCACGTGCTGCTGATCCCCGGCATCCTGCTCGGCCTGATCGCCGCGCACATGCTGCTGCTCGTCTACCACAAGCACACGCAGTGGCCCGGACCCGGACGCACCGAGCAGAACGTGGTCGGCTTCCCGATGCTGCCCGTCTACGCCGCCAAGGCCGGAGGCTTCTTCTTCATGGTCTTCGGGGCGCTCGCGCTGATGGGTGGACTGATGAGCATCAACCCGGTGTGGCGCTACGGCCCCTACAACCCTGCCGAGGTCACCGCAGGTTCCCAGCCCGACTGGTACATGGGCTGGCCCGACGGTGCGCTGCGGATCATGCCCGGGATCGAGACCGAGCTGTGGGGCCACACGATCCCGTGGAACGTGTTCCTGCCGATCATCGTGCTGCCCGGCCTGATGTTCACGATCCTGCTGATGCTGCCCTTCATCGAGGGCTGGATCACCGGGGACAAGCGTGAGCACCACCTGCTGGAGCGTCCGCGCAACGCCCCGACCCGCACCGCGATCATGGTCGCGCTGATGACCTTCTACGGCCTGACCTGGGCCGCGGGCGGCAACGACATCATCGCCACCGAGCTCAGTCTGAGCATCAACCAGATCACCTACTTCATGCGCGGGGCGGTGTTCATCGGACCGGTGATCGCCTTCATCATCGCCCGCCGTTGGTGCATCTCGTTGCAGCGTCACGACAACGAGACCCTGCTCCACGGCTACGAGAGCGGCGTGATCATGCGCGACGCCATGGGTGGCTACACCGAGAAGCACCTGCCGCTGCCGCTCGACCGGGCCTACACGCTCACCGCTCGCAACCGCGACGTGCAGCAGATCGCCCCGCCGAGCACCGACGGCCACGGCGTGGACAAGCCCGGCTCGCGCAAGGAGCAGCTGCGGGCCAAGCTCTCCGACTGGTGGTACCGCAACAACGTGCAGAAGCCCACCCGGGCCGAGCTCGAGGAGGCACATCACCACGCCGAGCTCGAGCACGTGCACGACGCCCCGCTCGAGGGTCACGCCGCCGACGGCCACCAGTTCGACGGCCGTCACGACGTACACGGTGAAGAGCTCCGCTCGCACTGATCTATCAGCTGCACCACGAGGGCCCGGGGGATCTCCCCGGGCCCTCGTGCTTTCCCCTCCGTCTTGGGCGGGCGGCGGGCCGGGCGCCGCGGGATGGCTTGTAACGCGGTGTTCGTGCTGCTGTGCACCCCGCCGGCGGCGCGAAAAGGTGCACGAACACCGCGTTACAAGCCGATCGGCGCGCGCGGCGAGGGACCGCAGTGCGCCAGCAGCCCAGCGTCCAGCCACTGGTCAGACCACTTGACCTCCGGCCGATGCGGAGCCCACGCTGGCCCGCATGGTGCTGAAACCGGTGGCTCGCCGCCTTCTGCCCGACCACGTCTTCGACCAGCTCGTCGAGGAGGTCGTCGAGGGTGACCTCAGTGCCGGGGAGGCACTGCCCAGCGAGCGCCGGCTCGCGGAGGTGCTCGGGGTCTCCCGGCCGGCGGTCCGCGAGGCGATGCAGCGGCTCTCCCAGGCGGGTCTGGTCGAGGTCCGCCACGGCGGGAGTACGACGGTGCGCGACTTCCGGCGCCACGCCGGGCTGGACCTGCTCCCCCGCCTGCTGGTCCGCTCCGGGGAGATCGACCCCCGTGTGGGGCGCAGCATCCTCCAGGCGCGCCAGGCAATCGCTCCGCAGGTGGCTGCACTGGCCGCCCAGAACAGCACCCAGCGGACGGCGGACGCGCTCGACACCGCCGTGGACACCCTCGAGGCGGCCACCGGCTCGGCGGCCCGCCAGCACGCAGCCCTCGCCTTCTGGGACGCGGTCGTGGACGCGGCCGACTCGATCGTCTTTCGGCTCCTGTTCAACAGCCTGCGCACCGCCTACGAACCGGTGATCGAGGCGCTGGGACCGGTGATGGAGGCAGAGGTGGACAACCTCACCGGCTACCGCTCGCTCACCGCAGCGGTGGCGGCCGCCGATCCGGCAGCGGCACAGCTTGCCGCCGAGGACCTCCTCCTTCCGGCCACCGAGGCCATCGGCCGCCTGCTCGCCCAGCTCGACCCCGAGTCCGCGCCCGACCAACCCGACCCCCACCCGGACCACGAACTCCACCCCTTGGAGGAGAACCGATGACGCGCCCCAGACCCGAGGTCGAGGCCCAGGCACGCGAACGCCTGGCGGTCGACGAGCAACGGATCACCGGCGGGCGCCGCACCACGAAGAGCCTCGGCCAGGCCTGGCGTGCGTTCTGGCGCCACCCCTCGCCGTGGTTGATCGGCGGGTTCCTGCTCGGGGCCGCCGGATGGCGCGCCCTGCAACCCGGGTTCAGCTGGACCGAGCTGACCGTCCCCGTGGTGCTGGTGGCGCTCTTCCCGGTGATCGAGTGGCTGATCCACGTCTGCATCCTGCACTGGCGCCCACGCACGGTCGGCAAGGTCGCCGTCGACTCGCTGCTGGCGCGCAAGCACCGCGCTCACCACGCCGACCCCCGGGCGCTCCCCCTGGTCTTCATCCCGTGGCAGGTGGAGCTCTGGCTGCTGCCGTCGTACGTCGTGATCGCGCTCGTGGCCTTCCCGAGCACAGCTACGGGTGCCACCTTCGTGCTCGCGGTGACCGCGCTGATGTTCGGCTACGAGTGGGTGCACTACCTCGTGCACAGCGACTACCGGCCGCGCTCACGCGCCTTCCGGTCGGTGTGGCGCGCCCACCGCCTGCACCACTACAAGAACGAGCACTACTGGTTCACCGTGACGACAGCCGGCACCGCCGACCGGCTGTTCGGCACCTACCCTGACGCCGCCACCGTGGAGACCTCTCCGACGGTGCGTCGACTGCACGCACAGGAGGAGACCCGCTGAGGCTCAGCTCAGGGCGGACCCGGCCTTGTAGTCGGCGAAGGAGGAGTTCCAGTCGCCGAAGCCGTTGTCCAGCGAGGTTCCCCGGTCGGTACCGACGTACTCCACCACGTCGCCCACGATGCTGTTCTCGTAGAGCCAGCCTGCGTTGGCCGGGCTCATCCCGGTGCAGCCGTGACTGACGTTGGCGCTGCCTTGGGAGCCGACCGACCACGGAGCTGCGTGCACGAACTCTCCGGAGTAGGTCAGCCGCATGGCGTACTCCACGTCATCGAGGTCGTAGCCGTCGGAGCTGTTGGGGTCGATCCCGATGGTCTCGGAGTTCATCCGCTTGTGGCGGAACTTCTCCACGATCACCTTGATCCCCGAGCGCGTGGTGAACTTCGGCTGCTCACCGGTGGTCACCGGCATGGTGCGCACCAGCTTCCCGTCCCGGAAGACCCGCATCTGCAGGCTCTTCATGTCCACCTTGCTCACCATGGACCGGCCGACCGTGAAGTTGATCTCCCGGTCCTCCTGGCCGTAGATGCCGTCGCCTGCCGGGACCCCACCGATGTCGGCCTTCACCGAGACCTTGGTGCCGGCCTGCCAGTAGGTCTTCGGGCGCCAGTGCACCTCCTGGGAGCTCATCCAGTGGAACGCCCCGATCTGAGCGGGCTGGCTGGTCACCGAGAGGTGCCGCTCGATCGCAGCCCGGTCGGTGATCGGGATGTCGAAGCGCACGATCACCGGCATCCCCACGCCCACGGTCTGTCCGTCGAGCGGGACGAAGCTGGCGTAGGTCTGCTCGTCGAGGCTCAGGGCGCGGGTGCGGAACTTGGAGCGGTAGGTCTTCTGCAGCCCCGCGTCGTCAGTGGCGACGCCGGTGACCCGGTAGCGGCTGTCTGCGCGCAGGACCCCGCTGGAGACCCAGCGGGACTTGTCGGGCAGGAGCCGGCCCTTGACCTTGGCCCCGTCCGGTCCACTCACGGTCACCGCGGAAAGGGTGCCGGAGGCGACCGAGACCTTCACCTTCTTGGTCAGGTCGACGTCCGTCGCCCCGGCCACGTTGCTGCGGATCTTGGCCGCGGAGGTCGTGGAGACCGGCGAGGACGAGTCGTCGCCGGAGGGTGCCTGCTGGGTGGCCGTGGTGCCGGTGGCACAGGCCTGCAGCAGGAGCAGCATGGCCGCCGCTGCGAGCACAGGCAGGCGTCGATGACGAGTGGGCAGGACGGTCATGGAACTCCCAAGACATGGACAGGCAAGGTCCCCACCAATGTAACAACCGATCAGGCGGGACCGTGCATCCATGACCCGTGGCGGACCTCACCACAGGGTGCACTCGGGTTAACTAGACCAGCCGGTCCGTAACCCCGGCGCCGGGACTCAGTGGGCGTGCTCTCCGCGGTAGTACTCGAAGATCAGGCCGGAGAGCGCCACCGCACCTAGCGCGGCGCCGATGATGAACATCCACCAGCCCACGGCCACACCCAGTGCCATGGTGGCCAGACAGAGTCCGCACCACAGCGGCCACCAGGAGTACGGCGGGAAGAAGCCCAGCTCGCCGGCACCCTCGGCGATCTCGCCGTCGGAGCGGTCCTCGGGACGCGGCTCCATGCGGGAGGCGTGGAAGCCGAGGTAGAAGGTGATCAGCGCCGTCAGCAGGAAGGTCATCAGCAGCGCGGTGCTGCCGGTGTGGTCCCCGGTGATGAACCAGTAGGCAGGGGTGACGATCACGAAGAAGATCGTGCACAGCCCGAAGATCCAGGTCTCGGCCTTCATCAGCTCTCGTCCTCCTCGGTGAGGATGGTGCGCCGGCCACCCATGTCAGGGGCGTCGGTGAACGAGTCGTCGTCTCCGAGCCCGTCGTTGTCGGCGTACTCCAGCGCAGCGATCTCCGGGTGGTGCAGGTCGAAAGCCGGCGACTCCGAGCGGATCCGCGGGATCGAGACGAAGTTGTGCCGCGGGGGCGGGCAGCTGGTCGCCCACTCCAGCGAGCGTCCCCAGCCCCAGGGGTCGTCGACCATGACGTCGGGACCGCGGTTGGACTTGTAGACGTTGTAGAGGAACGGCAGCGTCGAGAACGCCAGCAGGAACGCCCCTACCGTGGAGACCTGGTTGAGCGTGGTGAAGCCGTCTGAGGCGGCGTAGTCGGCGTAGCGACGCGGCATCCCCTCGACCCCCAGCCAGTGCTGGACCAGGAAGGTGGTGTGGAAGCCCACGAAGAGCAGCCAGAAGTGGATCTTGCCCAGGCGCTCGTCGAGCATCTTGCCGGTCATCTTCGGCCACCAGAAGTAGAAGCCCGCGAACATCGCGAACACCACCGTGCCGAAGACCACGTAGTGGAAGTGCGCCACCACGAAGTAGGAGTCCGAGACGTGGAAGTCCAGCGGCGGGGAGGCCAGGATGACGCCGGTGAGACCACCGAAGAGGAACGTGGTCAAGAAGCCGACGGCCCAGAGCATGGGCGTGTCGAAGGTGATCGACCCGCCCCACATAGTGCCGATCCAGTTGAAGAACTTGACCCCCGTCGGTACGGCGATCAGGAAGGTCATGCCGGAGAAGAAGGCCAGGTCGACGGCGCCGGTGACGAACATGTGGTGGGCCCACACCGCGACCGAGAGGACCGCGATGCCGAGTGTCGCGGCCACCAGACCGACGTAGCCGAAGATCGGCTTGCGGCTGAAGACCGGAAGGATCTCGGTGATGATGCCGAAGAACGGCAGCGCGATGATGTAGACCTCCGGGTGCCCGAAGAACCAGAACAGGTGCTGCCAGAGGATCGCACCACCGTGGCCCGCGTCGAAGGTGTGCGCACCGAGCTTGCGGTCGGCCTCCAGCGCCAGCAGCGCAGCGGCCAGGATCGGGAACACGATGATCGCCAGCAGGCTGGTCACCAGCGTGTTCCACACGAAGATCGGCATCCGGAACATGGTCATGCCGGGAGCGCGCATGCAGATGATCGTGGTGATGAAGTTGACCGAGCCCAGGATCGTGCCCAGACCGGCGAGCCACAGGCCCATGATCCACAGGTCACCGCCGATGCCCGGAGATCGCACCGCGTTCGACAGCGGCGTGTAGGCGAACCAGCCGAAGGAGGCCGCCCCCTGAGGGGTGAGGAAGCCGGAGACGGTGATGATGGAGCCGAAGAGGTAGAACCAGTAGCTGAGCATGTTCAGCCGGGGGAACGCGACGTCCGGGGAGCCGATCTGCAGCGGCATCAGCACGTTGCCGAAGCCGAAGAACAGCGGGGTCGCGAACAGCAGCAGCATGATCGTGCCGTGCATCGTGAACAGCTGGTTGTAGGTCTCGTCGTTGACGACCTGCGACCCCGGGAAGGCCAGCTCGGAGCGGATGATCAGCGCCATCACGCCGGCGATCAGGAACCAGGCGAACGAGGTGGTCAGGTAGAGCTTGCCGATCAGCTTGTGATCGGTGGTGGTCATGATCCTGACCAGGTTCTGGCCCAGGGTCCGCTTGGGTGCTGAGACGTGGGCGCCCGTGGGCGCGTCGGAGACGGCGGTCACTGTTCTCCTCCGGTGGCTTCGTCGGACTCCAGGCCCGGGGTGTTGGTGGTCTCAGCGGCCCCGAGAGCGGGACCGGTGTTGCCTTGCGCGGCCAGTTCCTGCAGGTGGGCGTCGTACTCCGCCTGCTCCACGACCTTGACGTTGAAGAGCATCCGGGAGTGGTAGACACCGCAGAGCTCGGCACACCGGCCCTCGAAGGTGCCCAGACGGGTGGGCGTGACGGCGAAGTTGTTGTGGCGCCCGGGGACGACGTCCATCTTGAACAGGAACGCCGGCACCCAGAAGGAGTGGATCACGTCGGGTGAGGTCAGGTTGATCTCGACGCTCTGGTCCTTGACCAGCCACAGCGTCGGACGGTCGGCGGTGGTGCCGCCCTCGTGGACGACCTCGCCGCCGGCGGACTCATAGCTCTTGCCGGCCTCGTCGTAGCCCAGGTTGTAGTTGAACGTCCAGGACCACTGCTGCCCGACGACCGTGATCGTCTGGTCGGGGTTGGGGTCGTCGTGCAGGACCTTCTCCTGGGTGTCCAGGGTGAAGTAGAAGAAGACGATCACCATCATGATCGGGGCGATCGTGTAGAAGATCTCGATCGGCAGGTTGTAGCGAGTCTGCACAGGGATCTCGGTCTCGCTGCGGCGGCGGTAGCGCACCGACACGTAGGCGATCAGCCCCCACACGATGACACCGGTGACCATCGCCGCCAGCCACGACCACATCCACAGGTCGTGGACGAACGGCGCTTCCTTGGTCGCGCCCACCGGCAGCGCGAGGCGCTTGATCTGGTCTTCGGTCTCAGCGGAGCAACCGCTGAGCAGGACGAGGGTCGCGACCATCAGGCCGCCCGTCGCCAGACGGCGGAGGCGACGGGGGTGCTCCAGACTCACGTGCGAGCCCTTTCGTAGGCAGATAACAACGACGACACAGCCAACTTACGGACATCGGAAGACTACTACTGGAGTGGAACGCAGCGCCCGGCAGGTCGGCCGCGGCATGCCGGTAGGTTTCGAGATGTGAATCCCGGCTCGTCCTCCTCCCCCGGCGACATCGTGCCCGAGGCGCCGACACCCCTTGCGCCGGCCTATCTGGACCACTCCTCGGGCGAGCCGCTCCACCCCGAGGCGAGGGCCGTGCTCGAACAGGCGCTCGAGCGGGGGTACGCCGATCCGCGGCGCCTGCACCGTCCCGCTCGTGAGTCCCGGATGCTGCTGGACAACGCGCGCGCGGTCGTCGCGGAGGCACTCGGTGTGCGCGCCGACGAGGTCACGTTCACGCCGTCGGGGACCCATGCCGTCCACCTCGGCGTGCTCGGGCTGCTCGCCGGGCGCGCACGGCAGGGTGACCTGCTGGTGAGCTCGGCGGTGGAGCACTCCGCGGTCCTGCACGCCGGGCAGTGGCACCAGGCCCGTGGGGGCCGGTTCGAGACCGTCCCGGTCGACTCGCACGGCCGGGTCGACGTCGCGGTGGCCCGCGAGACGCTCCAGCGCCTCGGCGAGCCGGCGGTGGTCGCCGTGCAGTCGGCCAACCCCGAGGTGGGGGTGTGCCAGCCGGTCGAGCAGCTCTCGGAGCTGTCCACCGCCCCGCTGTTCATGGACGCCTGCGCCTCCGCCGGTCGCCAGCCGCTCCCCTCCGGGTGGGCGGGCGCCGCCCTGTCAGCGCACAAGTGGGGCGGGCCGGCCGGGGTCGGCGTACTCCTCGTGCGGCGCGGGTCGCGCTGGCGCAACCCGCTCCCCGGGGACGAGCGCGTGGACGAGCGCTCGATCGGGTTCGAGAACGTGCCTGCCGCCCTGGCCGCGGCGGCAGCGCTGCGGGCGGTGGTGCGCGACCGGCAGGTGCTGGCCGCCCGTCAGGACCCCCTGGTGCAGGTCCTGGCGCAGGCGGCGCGCTCGATCCCGGACACCGAGGTCTTCCTCGCACCGGGTGACCGGCTCCCCCACCTGCTCGCCTTCTCCTGCCTCTACGTCGACGGGGAGGCGCTGGTGACCGAGCTCGACCGGGTCGGGTTCGCGGTGGCCAGCGGTTCTGCCTGCACCGCGAGCACCCTGCAGCCCAGCCACGTGCTGGTCGCCATGGGCGCGCTCACCCACGGCAACGTCCGGGTCTCGCTGGGTCGGGAGACCACGAGGGAGCAGGTCGAGCGGCTCGCTGCGGCGCTGCCCGGTCTGGTCCAGCGTCTGCGCGAGCAGTCCGGGGTCCCGCAGTGAGCCGGCTCGAGATCGACTGCCGCGGCATGCCCTGCCCCCGGCCCGTGATCGAGCTCGCCCGCGCCTTCGGCTCCGTGGAGCTCGGCGACGTCGTGGCGGTGACGGCCGAGGATCCCGCCGCCGAGCCCGACCTGCAGGCGTGGTGCCGCATGCGCGGTCAGGAGTACGCCGGCTCGGAGACCGCACCCGACGGGGTTCCGACGTACCTCGTGCGCCGGATCAGCTGAGCCGCACCCGCCGGGTCGCTCAGACGAGGTGCTGCCCCACTTCCGCGGCCGCGTCGTCGCCGTAGGCCTCTGCCAACCGGGCGACGAACTGCGACGGGGTGAAGGTGTACTCCTGAGTGCCGACCTGCTCCACGACGTAGGCGGCGAGCACGCACCCGACCTGGGCCGAGCGCTCGTGGGAGAGTCCCCACTCCAGACCGGCGAGGAAGCCGGAGCGGAACGCGTCCCCGACGCCGGTCGGCTCCACGGCGACGACACCCGCGACCGCCTTGACCTCGACGGTCTCCGCGGTGTTGGAGACCACGCGGACCCCGGCGGCGCCGAGGGTGATCACCTGGGTGCCGACGCGGTCCAGCACGTCCTGGGCCGACCAGCCGGTCTTGCTCTGGATCAGGTGCGACTCGTACTCGTTGGAGAACAGGTAGGCCGCGCCCTCGATCAGCTGCCGGATCATGTCGCCCTCACCGAAGGCGAGCTGCTGGCTGGGATCGGCCACGAAGTCGTAGCCGCGCTGGCGGCACTCGTTGGTGTGGCGCACCATCCCCTCCGGGTCGTCGGGGCCGACCAGCACGAAGGTCGGCTCTCCGACCCGCCGGGTGATCGGCTCGAGCTCGATCATCCGGGCCTCGCTCATCGCGCCCGGGTAGAAGCTCGCGAACTGCGCCATCGTGGAGTCGGTGGTGCACACGAAGCGGGCAGTGTGCTTGTCCCCGGAGATGTGCACCGAGTCGCAGTCCACGCCGTGACGCTCCAGCCAGGACCGGTAGTCGGCGAAGTCCTCGCCTGCAGCACCCACCAGCACGGGGCTCAGCCCGAGCTGTCCCAGACCGAAGCAGATGTTGCCGGCACAACCCCCGCGGCGGATCTCGAGGTCGTTGACCAGGAAGGACACCGAGAGCTTGTCCAGCTGCTCCACGACCAGGGAGTCGGCGAACTTCCCCCCGAAGGTCATCAGGTGGTCGGTGGCGATGGAACCGGCGATCAGCAGTGGCATGGAGTTCCTTGCGGCGGGGAGGCGTTGATACCGAAGACTAGCGACGCGCCACACTACCGATCGGTACGAATGGGGCTACCCAACGGTAGCCCCTACCGTCGGAGACATGAGCTACGAGCGACTTGCCTACGACGACCAGGACTCCGCCCTGCAGATGCACGCGGACTGCACCGCCTGCGGCGCCCGCTTCCAGCGTCCGGGACGCCGCCTGGACCCCTCCGCCGTGACCTCGAGCGCTCCGTCGCTGGAGTTCGCCGACTTCCCCCGCGAGGTGCGCAAGACCCGGATCGAGGTCAGCGAGGCCGCTGCCCACCTCGCCGCGCGCCTGCACCTCCACCTCGACTGAGCGCCCTTGGATCCACACCAGGCAGGACGACGTACAGCCGGCCACGACCTCGAAGGTCGTGGCCGGCTGCACGTCGGTCGTTGCTGGGTGCCACTCACCCGCGGGTGGGCGGCAGGTGACTCAGTGGAAGGAGTCGCCGCAGGCGCAGGATCCGCCGGCGTTGGGGTTGTCGATGGTGAATCCCTGCTTCTCGATCGTGTCCACGAAGTCGATGGTCGCGCCGTTGAGGTAGGGCACGCTCATCCGGTCCACCACGACGGCGACGCCGTCGAAGTCGGTGACGAGGTCACCGTCGAGGTTGCGCTCGTCGAAGAACAGCTGGTAGCGCAGGCCGGAGCAGCCGCCCGGCTGCACGGCGATGCGGAGCTGGAGGTCGTCGCGACCTTCCTGCTCCAACAGGCTCCTGACCTTGGCGGCCGCGGCGTCGCTGACGTTGATGCCGTCGGTACGGATTTCCTGCGTGGTGTCGACCTGCTCGGTCATAGGTCTCTCCAGAGGTAAGAGGGTGTGCTCAGTGGTCATCCCGGTGCCGTGAGGCGAGCGGGTTCTGCTCAGTGCAATGGTCGCACACGATCCGATATTCCCCTCAGCGCGACCACGTGCGCGCCGTACGCTCGGCGAGCTCTGCGAGTGCCTCGGCGGGTGCACCGAAGGAGCGCTCCTCGCCGAGCAGCTCGACCATGGAGTACGCCGACTCCACGCCCAGCGCACGCATCTCCCGCGAGCCCACGAGCACCTGACCGGCGAGCGCGATGCAGGGCACCAGGTGCTCGGTGGCCACCTCGGCGACGCCGTAGGGCACCTTTCCCGAGCGGGAGGAGAAGTCGAAGGCACCCTCGCCCGTGACGGCGAGGTCGGCGCCGCGCATCCGGTCGGCCAGGCCGACCGCGTCGGCGACGATCGCCACGCCCGAGCTCCGCGTGGCACCGAGAAGCATCAGTGCGAACCCGAGTCCGCCGGCGGCGCCCGCGCCCTTCTGCGCCGCCAGCTTGCGGTCGCTGCGCTCGGCGAAGTGCTGCAGCCAACCGTCGACGGTCACCAGCCGCTCCTCGGTGAGGCCCTTCTGGGGCCCGTAGATCTTGGTGGCGCCGTTGATGCCGAGCAACGGGTTGTCGACGTCGCTCGCCGCGACCAGCTCGACACCGCCCAGGCGCTCGCGTGCCCGTGCCAGGTCGACCGACTCCACCTCGGCGAGGCGGCGGGGTCCGGCGTCGAGCGCTCCCCCCACGGCAGTGGCCCCGAGAGCCGCCAGCAGGCCGGCGCCGGCGTCGTTGGTCGCCGAGCCGCCCAGCCCGACGACGATCCGCCGTGCGCCGCTCTCGACGGCCGCGGCCAGCACCATGCCGAGGCCGGTCGTGCTGGCGGTCTCCGGGGAGCGCTGCTCCTTCGGCGTCAGGTGCAGCCCGACCGCCTGCGCGCTCTCGACGTACGCCGTGTCGCCGACCCGGAGGACGGCAGCCGGCACCGGTGCGCCGTAGGGATCGGGCACCGTGACCACGACCATCTCGCCGCCCAGCGCCGCGTGGAGCACGTCGACGAACCCGGGTCCGCCGTCGGACATCGGCACCTGCTCGAGCTCGTCACCAGGAGCCTGGCGGGCCCAGCCGGTGGCCATCGCGGCGGCGGCCTCGACCGCACTGAGGGTGCCGGCGAACTTGTCGGGGGCGAAGAGAACGCGCATGCGGTCACGGTACGCAGGGACGTGGCGCCTCCCCCGCTCGGTACGGTCGGGACATGGCCGACCTGATGGTGCGACCGATGCACCTCGACGACGTGGAGTCGGCCGAGCGGCTCCGCGCTCGGGGCGGCTCGCGGAACGACACCCACCCGCAGTGGCGCCGGCTCACCGAGCACCTGCTCGGCACTGACCCGGCCGGTGCGTGGGTCGCCGAGGTCGGTACGGAGCTGGTGGGCTTCGCGTCGTCCTGCCGACGGGACCTGCTCTGGATCCTGGCCTCGCACGCCGTGGCGCCTGACGCGGACCGGCAGGGAGTCGGCGCCGCCCTGCTCGGTGCCGCGCTCACGCACTCGCGAGGCTGCCTGCGCGGCATGCTGAGCGCGACTGCCGACCCGCTGGACTTCCGCCGGTTCCGCTCGGCCGGCTTCGACCTGCACCCGCAGATGCGGCTGCAGGGGGTCGTCGACCGCTCCTCGCTCCCCGTCGTGGAGCACGTGCACGAGGGCACTGCCGGCGACGTCCACCTTCTCGACTCACTCGACCGGAGGCTCCGGGACGCGGCGCACGGTGTCGACCACTCGCTCCTGCGCGAGTCCTGCGCCCTGCTGGTGACCGACCGGCCTGCGGGGTCGGGCTACGCCTACGTCGACGGCCGCGGCCAGGTCGTGCTGCTCGCGGCGACCCACCGCCGTACCGCCGCCGACCTCCTGTGGCAGGGACTCGCGCTCACCGCTCCCGGCACCGAGGTCTCGCTCGAGCACGTCACCGCTGCCAACCACTGGGCGATCGACGTCGGGCTGGCAGCTGGGCTGGAGGTGAGCACCTCGGGCTATCTCGGCCTGCGAGGCATGAAGCCACCCTCGCCGTACCTCCACCACGGCCGGCTGCTGTGAGCCGTCGCTCATGGCCGACCCGCTCGGGCTGCGTGACAGACTTGGGCACATGACGACTGTCGACCTGCCGCTGCTCCCGCTCGGTCTGGGCACCGACCGCTCCTCCGAGCGTGGTGTGGAGTGCCCCGGCGACCTTCCCGCCGCCTCCGACCCGGATCTCGTGGCTCGCGCGCGGGCAGCGAAGGAGAAACTGGGCGAGAAGGTCTTCATCCTGGGCCACCACTACCAGCGCGACGAGGTGATCGAGTTCGCCGACGTCACCGGCGACTCCTTCAAGCTGGCGCGTGACGCCGCCGCGCGTCCCGAGGCGGAGTACATCGTCTTCTGCGGCGTGCACTTCATGGCGGAGTCCGCCGACATCCTGACCGGCCCGCACCAGTCGGTCGTGCTGCCCGACCTGGCGGCCGGCTGCTCGATGGCCGACATGGCCCGGCTCGCACAGGTGGAGGACACCTGGGACGCGTTCACCGACGCCGGCCTGGCCGACGTCGTGGTGCCGGTCACCTACATGAACTCCTCGGCCGACATCAAAGCGTTCTGCGGTGAGCACGGCGGCGCAGTGTGCACCTCGTCCAACGCCCGAGCCGCCCTGGAGTGGGCCTATGGGCAGAAGGGCCCGGACACCAAGGTGCTCTTCCTGCCCGACCAGCACCTCGGTCGCAACACCGCGGTCCTGGAGATGGGCTTCGCCCTCGACGAGTGCGTGGTGTGGAACCCGCTCCTCCCCGGCGGCGGCCTGAGCGCCGAGGAGCTGCAGGACGCCCGGATCATCCTGTGGAAGGGACACTGCTCGGTGCACGGGAGGTTCGCCCCCGAGGTCGTCGACGAGCTCCGCGCCAAGATCCCGGGCATCAACATCCTGGTGCACCCGGAGTGCCGGCACGAGGTGGTCCTCAAGGCCGACCTGGTCGGCTCGACGGAGTTCATCATCAAGACCATCGAGGCCGCCCCCGCAGGCTCCTCGTGGGCGATCGGCACCGAGCTGAACCTCGTCAAGCGTCTCGCCGACGCCCACCCGGACAAGAACATCGTCTTCCTCGACAAGACGGTCTGCTACTGCTCGACGATGAACCGGATCGACCTGCCCCACCTGGTCTGGGCCCTGGAGTCACTGGTCGAAGGTCACGTCGTCAACGTGATCGAGGTCGATCCCGAGACCGAGCGCTGGGCCAAGGTGGCCCTGCAGCGGATGCTGGACCTGCCCGGCAAGTCACACCGCGACTGAGGGACCTTCGCTGCGCCACGGCTTCACCGGTACGTCGATCACGACCCGGGCGCCCCCATCGGCGGCGCTGTCCAGCCTGATCGTGCCGCCGTGGGCCTGCACGATCCGCCGGCACGTCGCCAGCCCGAGCCCGACACCCTCGGCCCGGGGGTCCCCCTGCGTCATCAGGCCGAAGACCCGCTCGCGGTCCGCGGGGGGGATGCCGGGACCGTTGTCCACCACCTCCAGCGACCACCCCTCGGCCGCGGCCGCGCCGGTGATCTCGATCCGGGGCTGGACACCGGGTCGGGTGAACTTCAAGGCGTTGCTGACCAGGTTCTGCAGGACCATCCGCCACTGGGTCGGGTCCCCGTGCACGACCGGGAGGTCACGCGCGACCACCTCGGTCCCGGTCACGGTGGCGTGCAGGTCCTCGAGCACGTCGTCCAAGGTCACCTTGAGGTCCACCCGTCCGAACTCCGGCTGACCTCCGAGCGAGGCGTAGGACAGCATCTCGGCGATCAGGGAGCCCATCCGTACGGTGCTGGCCATGGCCCGCTTGATCAACCACTCCTGGTTCACACCGAGCTCGCCGAGCTCCTGCTGCAGCATCTCCAGCGAGAGCCCCACGGAGGTGAGTGGACCCCGCAGGTCGTGGGCCACCTGACCCGCGAAGATCCCCAGCAGGTCGTTGGAGCGGCGCAGCTCGTCGCGCGCCTCCGTGAGCTCCGTGACGGTGGTCTCGAGCTCGTACGCCCGGAGCCGGAGCTCGAGCAGGTCGACCACGCGGCGCGCGATCAGCTCGAGCTGCAGCCCTGCTTGGTCGTCGAGCTGCCTCGGTACGTGGTCGAAGACGCACAGCGTCCCGATCACCACTCCCCGCGGGGTGGTCAGCTGATGGGCACAGTAGAACCGGTACTTCTCGACGGTGCCGTCGACGAACGGGTTGGCCACCCAGCGCGGGTCCTTGCTGGCGTCCGGCACCAGGACCGGCAGCGGGTCGTAGAGCACGGCGTTGCACATCGAGTCCTCGCGCGAGCACATCCCGGCCTCGGCCCCGGAGGCGGCGATGGTGACCTGGCTGTCGCCCTGCATCAGGTTGATCATGGCCACCGGCATGCCGCACAGGTGCGCAGCCATGTGGGCGAGGTCGTCGAGCTCGGCCTGCGCCAGCCCGGCCACCCGGTAGCGCGCCACCTCGGCATCGCGCTCCAGGTCACGCACCTGTGTGCTTGCCATCCGTGTCTCTGCCGCCTTGTCCGTACGCCTCGGGTTGCCTGATCATGGCTCGCCCACGCCCCAGATCGGCATCCACCGCGCCGTGTCCGGTTCGACGGGAAGATCGGTGCCCACCGCGTCCCGGACCTGGCGCTCGCGAATGCTATCGCGACTACGCGTACTAGTCGGGCAAAAAGGATAGAACGTGCCTCGTTTATAGAGATACACCAGGTAGCAACGATTGTCAGCCTGATCCACGAACTCCACCGTCGAGCACAACAGTCCCGGTCCGAAGCCCTCCAGCTCCAGGGAGGCGTTCACCGCGTGCAGGTGGGTGACCAGGGCGGCCGGGTCGGGCGGGTCGGTCCGCACGGTCACCCAGGTGTAGCCGAACTCGTCGACCCGGCTCTGGCTGCGCAGCCCGTCCTCGACCGCGACCAGCGCCGCCGCCTCGTCCTGGGCCAGCCCCGAGGCCGGACCCTGGGCGGCACGGAAGCAGACCGACCCTTCCCCGGAGGGACGCAGGCCGAGCCCGGACTCCAGGGTCAGTGCGGCTGAGGGGATGGCGAAGAGCTGGTCGAGCTGTGGCGGCCGGGGACGCGACTGTCCCCGCAGCACGTCCCAGAGACCCACGTCGCCCCTACCGGCTCTGGCCGAGGCTGGTGGCGATCTTGGCCAGCTGGTCCAGGCGCTGCTCGAGTGGCGGGTGCGTCGCGGTCAAGGTGCGCAGCGTGAGACCTCGCACCGCCGGGGCGATGAAGAAGGCGTTCATCGGTTGCGCCGCCCGCAGGTCGCGCTCGGGGACGGCGTTCATCTGGCCGCTGATCTTGGTCAGCGCGGAGGCGAGGGCGGAAGGGCGTTGGGTGAGGTAGGAGCCGGCCCGGTCGGCAGCCAGCTCGCGGTAGCGCGAGAGCAGCCGCAGCAGCAGGAAGCTGATCGCATAGACCACCAGGCTGACCACGAGCACCGCGACCAGCCCGAGGGCGCCGCCGTTGTTGTTGTTGTTGCGCGAGCGGCCCATCCCCATGGCGCCGAACTGCGCACCTCTGGTCAGCATCCCCGCCAGGATCCCGGCCGAGGCGGCCACGGTCATCACCAGCACGTCGCGGTGGGCCACGTGCGAGAGCTCATGGGCCAGGACGCCCTCGAGCTCCTCGGCGTTGAGCGTGCGCAGGATCCCGGTGGTGACGCACACGGCCGAGCGGTTGGGCGAGCGCCCTGTGGCGAAGGCGTTCGGCAGGTCGGTGTCGGCGATGGCCACCCGGGGCTTGGGCATGTCGGCCATCGCGCAGAGCCGGTCGATCATGCCGTGCAGCTCAGGGGCCTCCTCGGCGGTGACCACCCGGGCGCGCATGGCCCGAAGGGCGGCCTTGTCGGAGTTCCACCACTGGAAGAACGCCACGCCAATCCCGGCGAGCCCGATCAGCACCGCGTATTGGCGGAAGGCGTACATCAGGGCGACGACGAGCGCGACGAACAGGCCGCCGAGCAGGAACAGCACGGCGGTCATCCGGACGGTGAGTTGGGTGTCGGGGACGAAACGGGTTCTGGACATGAAGCGGCTCCGGACTTCAGCCAGGGATCAGCCCGTCACCCTCGAGCAGGTGACGGACCTCGACGATGGTGGCGTCGGAAGGCGGCAGGATCAGGTCGGAGTCCTTCAAGGAGTCCTCGGCGAGCGGGCTGCCGACCCGGCGTACGGCGTCCAGCAGCGCGGCCAGCGCCTGGGAGAACGCGGACTCGTTCCCGGCCTCCACGGCCGACTCGACCTCCGCGTCGAGCTTGTTCAGGGCATCGAGCTGGTGGTCGGCGAGCTCGAGCTGACCCTCGCCCATGATGCGCACGATCACGACTGCTGCTCCTTCTCGGCGGCCGACTCCTCCAGCTGACCCTGCGGCTCCTCGGCCCGCGCGGGCGCGTCGATCGCCTGCGTGGTGGAGGCACCCTTCAGGGCGGCGAGCTCGGCCTCGACGTCGGACTGCGAGGACATCGACTCCAGCTCCCGGGTGATGTCGTCACCGCGGTTGATCGAGCTGGCGTCGTCGAGAGCACCGGAGGCGATCAGCTCGTCGATCGCGCCGGCGCGGGCCTGCATCTGATGGGTCTTGTCCTCGGCGCGCTGGACCGCCATGCCGACGTCACCCATCTCCTCGGAGATCCCCGAGAACGCCTCGTTGATCCGGGTCTGCGCTTCGGCCGCGGTGTAGGTGGCCTTGATCGTCTCCTTGCGGGTGCGGAACGCCTCCACCTTGGCCTGCAGGCGCTGCGCGGCGAGGGTGAGCTTCTCCTCCTCGCCCTGGAGCTGGGCGTGCTGGGCCTGCAGGTCGGAGATCTGGCCGGTCAGTGCAGACTTGCGGGTGAGCGCCTCGCGGGCGAGGTCCTCGCGTCCCATCGACAGCGCCTTCTGGGCCTGCTCGGTGAGCTTGTCGGACTGGGTGACCAGACCGTTGACCTGCAGCTCGACGCGCTTGCGGCTGGTGGCGACGTCGGCCACGCCCCGGCGGACCTTGGTCAACATCTCGACCTGACGCTGGTAGCTGTAGTCGAGGGTCTCGCGAGGGTCCTCGGCCTTGTCCAGCGCCTTGTTGGCCTTGGCCCGGAAGATCATGCTGATCCGCTTCATCATGCTCATGGACCTCAACCTACCCGTCGGATCCCAGGCGATCGAGCCCGCGGCCCACCCGGTCCGAGCACGGCTGACAGGTAGGCTGGACGCTCGACCGTCCCCTCCCCGACCGCGAGAAGTAGGCCCCGTGTTCCGCCGTACGTCTGCACAGTCCGCTGACAAGTCCACCCGCGCCCAGGGCCACGCCGACCTCGAGGCCAAGGGGCCGGGAGCCAAGGGTCGGCCCACGCCGAGCCGGCGGGAGGCCGAGGCCGCGGCCCGCGAGCGCGCCAAGGTGGGGATGGACAAGAAGGCGGCCCAGAAGCTCCTGCGCGAGCGACGGTCCGAGTCCAACGCCCAGATGCGCAAGGGGATGCGCACCGGTGACGAGCGCTTCCTGCCGCAGCGTGACAAGGGGCCGGTGCGGCGCTTCGTCCGCAACTACATCGACGGGCGACTCTCGATCGCGGAGTTCCTGCTCCCCCTGCTGATCGTGATCATGGTGCTGCAGTACTCCGGCAGCGGCCAGCTGATGGCGTTCAGCAACGCGCTCTGGACGACCACGATCCTGCTCGTCGCGGTGGACACGATCTGGCTGGTGACCCGGCTGAAGAAGGCGCTGCGAGCGAAGTTCCCCGACGAGCCGCTCAAGGGCGTCACGTTCTACGCGATCACGCGGGTGCTGCAGCTGCGTTGGCTGCGGATGCCCAAGCCCCGGGTGAAGGTCGGCGGCGCTCCCCGCTGACCTCGCTGGCAGCCTGCGTGGCTCAGCCGGCCTCGAGCGACATCGGGCCGTAGACCTCGCGCTCCCCCTCGAAGAGGGTCACCGCGGACACCCCGTCCTCGGTGAGGTCGGGGTAGGCCTCCCCCAGCCAGCTCTCGGCGTCGCTGCGTGTGGGGAACTCGCTGCGGTTCTCGGCCGCGATGACACGGCCGTCTGCGTCGAGCAGCTGCCACCACCACGGCAGGGTGTCTCCGCGCGGAGCCGGTGCGCCGAAGGTGGACTCGGGACTGTTTGTCACGTGGGTGCCTCTCGCTGCGAGGAGTTGGTCAGGCCTGGCGTACGTCGGGGTCGACGAAGGGCGGCTGGGTCACCACGAAGATCTCCGGCCGACCGCGTACGTCGACCAGGACCTCGGTGCCCTCCTGGATCTGGGCGTTGACCATGGCCAGGCCGACGCCCTTGCGCAGGGTCGGGCTGAAGGTGCCCGACGTGACGTAGCCGACCGGCAGGTCACCGGTCACCTTCACGCTCATCTTCGGTCGGGGGATCGCGCGCTCGGCGGCGACCAGTCCGCGCAACCGGACCTTGGGCTTGGCCTGCTTCTCCGCCATCAGCGGCACCCGGCCCCAGAACTCGGCCTTCGACCAGCCGACGGCCCAGCCGAGACCAGCCTGGACCGGAGTGACCTCGAGGGTGATGTCCTGCCCGTGCAGCGGGTAGCCCATCTCGGTGCGCAAGGTGTCGCGGGCACCGAGCCCGCAGGTGGCCAGGCCGTGGCTCTCCCCCGCCTCGACGAGCGCATCCCACACGCCGGGCGCGACCGCCTTGTGCACGATCAGCTCGTAGCCGCGCTCCCCGGTGTAGCCGGTCCGACAGACCACCACGTTGTGACCCTCGAAGGGGGTCTCCACGAACGACATGTAGTCGTGGTCGAAGGGGAACCCGGCTGCCTTCAGCACCTCGTCGGACTTCGGTCCCTGCACCGCCAGGACGGCGTAGTCGTCGTGGTGGTCGGAGATCGTCACGCCCTCGGGCTTGGCCGCCTCGAGGCGGCGTACGACCTCGGCCGAGTTGGAGGCGTTCGGCACCAGCAGGATGTGCTGGTCGTCTCGGTAGTAGGCGATCAGGTCATCGACGATGCCACCGGTCTCTGCGTCGCACACCAAGGTGTACTGCGCCTTCCCACGGGAGATCCGGCGCAGGTTGTTGGTCAGGCAGGCGTTGAGGAACTGCAGCGCTCCGTCACCGCGCACCATCACCTTGCCGAGGTGGCTCACGTCGAACAACCCGGCCGACTCGCGTACGGCGGTGTGCTCAGCGACGACTCCACTGGGGTACTCGAGCGGCATCTCCCACCCGCCGAACTCCGAGAACTTGGCTCCGAGAGCGACGTGGCGATCATGCAGCGGCGACTGCTTCAACGGCATGCGGGAAAGTTACCGCAGCAGCGGGTCCCACGCGCAGCGCCCCGGTGCGCTGGTGCCGAGCGATTGCGCGACGACCTAGCATGACCTCTCGTGACGACGTACACCCTTCGCAAGGCCAGTCCCGCCAAGACCCGAGCGGATCTCGTGGTGATCGGAGTGGCGCGCTCCGCCTCCGGCGACCTCGTCGCCTGCCCGGGGGGTGAGGACGTCGCCGCCGCCTACGGCCGCAAGTTCAAGCCGCTGCTCGACTCCCTCGGCTTCTCCGGTGACGCCGGCGAGGTGCTGCGGATCCCGACCGGAGGGACTCTCAAGGCCGGGCAGCTGCTGCTGGTGGGGCTCGGCGCACGGGAGTCGCTGACCACCGAGAAGGTGCGTCGCGCGGCAGGCGTCGCCGCCCGCAACATCGGCAACGCCGCGTCGGTCGCCGTCGCTCTCCCCGCGGTCGATGCCGCCCATGTGCGCGCTGTCGCCGACGGGTTCCTCTCCGGGCTCTACCGCTACACGGTCTACAAGACGAAGGCGAGGTCCGGGGAGTCCGACGTTGCCGAGGTGGCCTTCCTCAGCGACGTGGCGCGCCACAGTGACGCCGTCGCCGCGCTGGCGGCTGCGCGCGCGGTCTCGGAGATGGTGGACACCGCGCGCGACTGGGTCAATGCACCGCCCAACGACCTGACCCCGGAGAAGTTCGCCGCCTCGGTGACCGCGCTGCACAAGGACCGGGGCGGCCGGAAGACCAAGGTCAAGCTCGAGGTGCTGGGCGTCGAGGAGCTGACCGCCCTCGGCTGCGGCGGCATCCTCGGTGTCGGCCAGGGCTCGGCCCACCCCCCACGCATGGTGAAGCTCACCTGGCGTCCGCGCAACGCCCGCGCCAGCATCGCCCTGGTCGGCAAGGGCATCACCTTCGACTCGGGCGGGCTGACCATCAAGCCGGGCAACTCGATGGCGACGATGAAGTGCGACATGGGTGGTGCCGCCGCCGTGCTCGCCGCGACCTTCGCCATCGCCGAGCTCGACCTCCCGGTCGCCGTCACGACGTACGCCCCGATGGCCGAGAACATGCCCTCGGGCACCGCGATGCGCCCCGGCGACGTCCTGACGATGTACGGCGGCAAGACCGTCGAGGTGACCAACACCGACGCCGAGGGCCGGCTGATCCTCGCCGACGCGATCGCCATGGCCGCGGAGGAGACCCCCGACGTGATCGTGGACGTCGCCACCCTGACCGGCGGCTGCGTGGTCGCGCTGGGTGAGCGCGTGGCTGGAGCGTTCGGTGACGAGAGCCCGACGGCAGCGATCCTGAGCGCCGCCGAGACGACCGGCGAGCTGTTCTGGCCGATGCCGATCCCCGAGCAGAGCCACACGGCAGTCCGCACCGAGAGCAAGATCGCCGACGTGCTGCAGTCCAACTGGGTGCGCTGGGGCGGAGCGTCCTACGCGGCCGCGTTCCTCAACGAGTTCACCGACGGTTCCCCCTGGGCGCACCTGGACATCGCCGGCCCCGCCTTCAACACCGGCGGCCCGTGGGGACACGTTCCCGCCGGCGGGACCGGGTTCGGCGTCGCCACGCTGGTGGAGTACGTCGCAGCGCTGGGCCGCTCGGAGGGCGGCAAGGACTAGGTGCTCGGGTCCTCTTGGCCACGACGCAGCTGCTGACGCTGTCTCTCCTTCTCACGCCGGTTGTACTCCCGCATCCGGTCCGGGATGCCGACCACCGCCGCGTCGTCGCTGGGCACGCCGTGCTTGTTGCAGAACTCGTGCGCCCACCGCACCGAGGGGACCCGGCGACGGGTCCACTCCCCGTCGTGGGCGACCAGGAGCACCGTCACGTCGGTGACCGCGGTGCGTGGCTCGACGAACCCCTCCACCCCGCGCCGCCCGCTCACGAACTCCAGCAGATGACGCTGGTCGGCGTCGTCGGCGGCACGCGTCGTGCCCGGAGCGGCGCGCCCTCGCGGGCCGCGACGCCGGAATCGATCGAACATCCCCATGTGCCAAGTGTGCTGCATGAGGGGTGGCGAGGTTGCCAACCCCGGTCTGTTTGCGGCCGAGGTGGGCACGGGTGATTGGATGAGACCCGAAGAAGTCCGGGCAAGTCCGAACGCAGTGGAGGCGCAGTGCCGGAGGGCAACGAGTTCGACGTCGTGATCCTGGGAGCGGGGTCCGGTGGGTACGCCTGCGCGCTCCGCGCCGCCCAGCTGGGCCTGACCGTGGCCCTGGTGGAGAAGGACAAGGTCGGCGGCACCTGCCTGCATGTGGGGTGCATCCCCACCAAGGCGCTGCTGCACGCGGCCGAGGTCGCCGACTCCGCGCGCGAGTCCGAGAAGTTCGGCGTGCTTGCCAGCCTCGAGGGCATCGACATGTCGGGCGTCAACGCCTACAAGGACGGCGTGGTCTCCCGCCTGCACAAGGGTCTGACCGGCCTGATCAAGGGTCGCGGCATCACCGTCGTCGAAGGCAGCGGGCGGCTCACCGGGCCCCGGACCGTCGAGGTGGACGGAACGGCGTACACCGGCAAGGCCGTGGTGCTCGCCTCCGGCTCCTACCCGCGCTCCCTGC
>CAWAJE010000060.1:0-32862 GCA_963782215.1 uncultured Actinomycetota bacterium
GCCGTGGCGTGGCTGACGTAGAAGATCGTGGTGCCCTCGGCACGGATCTCCTGCATCTTGGACATGCACTTCTTCTTGAACGGGCGGTCCCCCACCGCGAGCACCTCGTCGGCCAGGAAGATGTCGGCGTCGACGTGGATCGCGATCGAGAACCCCAGGCGCGCATACATCCCCGAGGAGTAGTGCGAGACCGGGGTGTCCAGGAAGCGTCCGAGGTTGGCGAACTCGACGATCTCGTCCAACTTGGACCGGGTCTCGGCGGCACTCATCCCGATGATCGCGGCGTTGAGGAAGAGGTTCTCCCTCCCGGTCATCTGCGGCTGGAACCCGGCGCCGGTGGCGATCAGGCCGGCGATCCGGCCACGGGTGCGGATGGTGCCGCTGTCGGGCCGCATCACCCCGTTGATCAGCTTGAGCAGGGTGCTCTTGCCGGAGCCGTTCAGGCCCATCAGGCCGACCGACTCCCCCTGCTCGACGGTGAAGGAGACGTCGCTGACGGCCTGGAAGTGCTCCTGGAGCGGCAGCCGGCGAGCCGTGGCGACCGCCATCTGCTTGAGCGTGCGGTGGTACTGCATCGTGAACTGCTTGGTGACGTTCTGGACCTCGATCGAGACTGTCATCACAGACGCTCCGCGAACTTGCCCTCGACACGGGTGAAGAACTTCTGCGCCAGCCACAGCAGCACCAGCGAGATCCCCAGGGTGATCAGGCCGCGCTGGAACAGGTCCGGCGGGAACTGCCGCGCCAGCCCCGAGGTGTCGTCGATCAGCGGGTACCAGAAGAACCGCTGCAGCAGCATCACCGCCTGCGCGACCGGGTTGGAGACGTAGAGCTGGTAGATCACCGGGTGGGAGTCGTGCGCGGCCCAGATCCGGTCGAAGGAATACATCATCGGCACCATGAAGTGCATGAACTGCAAGAAGGTCTGCACGATGTTCTGGAAATCGCGCGCGAAGACGTTGACCGCGGAGAAGAACAAGGCGAGCGACATCGCGAACACGATCAGCAGCGCCATTCCGAGCAGGCCTGCCGCGACCGCGGTCCAGGTGAGGTTCCAGCCGGTGAACAGGCAGAACACGACGAGCAGGAGCAGCTGCGGCACGGTGTGGTACGCCGCGACCAGCATCGCGGCCACCGGGAAGATCTCCCGCGGCATCCGCATCTTCTTGACCAGGCCCTTGTTCTGCCAGATCGAGCGGGTGCCGCCGTTCCAGGTCTCGCCGAAGTAGTGCACCACCACGATCCCGGTGAACAGGTGGATCGCGAAGTACGGCGTCCCCTGGTGCAGCTTGAGCACGAAGCCGAAGACGATGTAGTAGACGGTGAAGCGCATCGCGGGCTGCACGTAGGACCACATCAGGCCGAGCAGCGACGCGGCGTACTGCTGGGCGAGCTGGCGCGAGACGATCAGCCGCAGCACGTAGGACTGCTGGAGGACTTCGCGCAGCCCGCCGCGGGGTGAGGGCTCGACCAGCTCGGCCTGCACCACCCGTCTGCGCGTCGGGCCGTCGACCGCCTCGACGACGGGCATGGCGTCGGCTTCGCGCGCCATCAGCCGACGGGCCCTCGCCGCCGCCCGCTTGCCGCGCACGGGCTGCTCGTTGTCGCCCTCGCCGTCCTGCTTGTCGTCCGGCTGCTCCCCCGGTTTGTGGCCGGCCTTGTCTGCTGGCTTCATCGGGGCTCCTGCGCGGACTCCACGAACGTCTTCTCCCAGCGCTGCGGCGAGGTGATCTCCTCGAGCTGGCCGCGGTAGAGCTCGGCCAGCCGCGGCCACTCGGCGTAGAGCCGCTTGTGGATCTCCACCGTGCGGCCCAGCAGGTCACGGAACTCCTCGCGGTCGCGGTGCAGCCAGGCGGCACTGCTGCCGTCGGGCATCGAGACCACGACCGAGTCGAACTGCGCGATCATCCACCAGCTGGCGTCCATGGCCGAGAGCGCGGCCTCAGGATGCTCGTCGGAGAGCGACCGCTTGGGCAGCGCCTGGCGCACGGCCGAGGTGGCGGCCGTCAGCATCTGGCCGACCGAACCCTTGGGCAGCGTGGGGTCCTGCCCCTTCTTCGGGGGCTTCTCCCGCTTGACCGGCGGGAACGCCTCGGGATCGGGCTTGGCCCGGGCGTCGGTGAAGCGCGCACGCACCTCCCGCAGCTGGGGCAGCTTGGTGCCCAGCTCGGGGTGCAGCCGCTCCGGTCCCGCGAAGACGTCCTCGAGGGCGAGGTGACGCAGCTCGGCGGTGGAGTACTGCATCGAGAACAGGTGCTTGATCTGGTGGTTGAAGCTCTCCCGGATCATCCGCCCGCCGTGCTCGTAGGGCGAGTGCAGCAGCGCCGCGATGAACCGGTTGCGCTGGTGGAAGTAGGACTGCCAGTCGAGGGCGTCGTTCTTGTCCGACCACGGGATGTGCCAGACCGCGGTGCCCGGGAAGCTCACCGTCGGGAAGCCGGCGGCGGAGGCGCGTACGCCGTACTCCGAGTCGTCCCACTTGATGAACAGCGGCAGGCTCAGGCCGATGGTGCGCAGCACCTCGGTGGGGATCAGGCACATGAACCAGCCGTTGAAGTCCACGTCGATGCGGCGGTGCAGCCAGCGTGAGGACCGCAGGTTGCGCTCGCTGAAGTCCCAGTCGGGCTGGACGGTCTGGGGCGACTGCCACCAGAAGCGGTACTTGTTGATGATCTCGCCGAAGCTGTGCAGCCGGGACTTGGCGTAGAGGCTGAACATGTGGCCGCCGACGATCGTCGGGCGCCGGCACAGGTCGCCGAAGGTCACGGCGCGGATGATGCTCTCCGGCTCGCAGACCACGTCGTCGTCCATGCACATCATGTAGGTCGACCTCCCGGCCTCGAGCGTCTCGAGCTGCGCGCGGGCGTAGCCGCCGGAGCCGCCCATGTTGCCCTGCTCGATCACCCGGAGCTTGTCGCCCAGGGCCGCCTGCGCCGCGGCGAAGCCGGGGTCGTCGCTGACCTTCTTGGTCCCCTGCTCGGCGACCACGACCTCGTCGAGGATCGAGTGCACGTCGGCGTCGGAGCCGATCTGGGTGAGCAGGTCGGCGCAGAAGTCGGGGCGGTTCATCGTGGTGATCCCGATGGTCACCGTGCCCGGCTCGGCGCGGTCGGCGGGGACCTCGGAGACCCAGGAGGCCTCCTCGAGCACGCCACCCTCGGGACCGGCGACGATGTCGAACCAGTACCAGCCACCGTCGGCGAACGTCGCCAGCGACAGCTCGAAGGCCACGTCCTGGGCGTCGGTGCCCTCGATCAGCGCGTCGTCGACCCGCTGGGCGCGGCCGTCGGGCATCGAGCGGTAGACGATCACCGTGGAGCCCTTGCCCGTGACCTGGACGTTGAGGGTCACCTCCGAGACCACGGTCCAGCGCCGCCAGTAGCTCGCCGGGAAGGCGTTGAAGTAGGTGGCGAACGAGATCCGGTCGTTGGGCTGCACGCGGTAGCGGTGGCGTCCCAGCACGGCGTGCGGGTCGGGCTCGATCTCGGAGTTGGGCATCGCGGGTGGGATCCGGCCGCGTTGCTTCATCGTCAGGCCGATGGTGTTCATGTCGAGCTGCGGGCGGTCGGGGTCGACGTACAGCGGGAGCACGTCGGTGTCACGCGAGGTCGGCAGCACCACACGCTGCAGGACCCGGCGAACCGTGGCCTTCCCGGGACCGGTCGTGGGGATGGTCTCGGTCGTCGTCATTCGTCGACTCCTCCGCTCTGCAGGGGCGCTCCGGACTCGAAGTGCGGCTTGAGCTTGTTGTCGTACATGGACAGTGCCGAGCCGATCGCCATGTGCATGTCGAGGTACTTGTAGGTGCCCAGGCGGCCACCGAAGAGCACCATCGGCTCCTTGCGGGCGAGGTCGCGGTACTTCAGCAGCTTCTGGCGGTCCTCGGCGGTGTTGATCGGGTAGTAGGGCTCGTCGCCCTCCTCGGCGAAGCGCGAGTACTCGTGCACGATCACGGTCTTGCCGGGCAGGTAGGTGCGCTCGGGGTGGAAGTGCTTGAACTCGTGGATCCGCGTGAACGGGACGTCCTGGTCGTTGTAGTTCATCACCGAGGTGCCCTGGAAGTCGTCGACGTCCTTGACCTCGGGCTCGAGGTCCACGGTGCGCCAGGACAGGCGGCCCTCGGAGTTGCCGAAGTACTCGTCGACCGGGCCGGTGTAGACGATCGGGACCTTGCCCTTGAACTCTTCGGCGCATCCGTTGGCAGGGTCGAAGAAGTCAGTGTTCAAGCGGATCTCGATGTTCGGGTGGTCGGCCATCCGGGTCAGCCAGGCGGTGTAGCCGTCGGTGGGCAGGCCCTCGTACTTGTCGTTGAAGTAGCGGTTCTCGAAGTTGTAGCGGACCGGGAGCCGGCTGATGATGTCCGGCGAGAGCTCCTTGGGGTCGGTCTGCCACTGCTTGGCGGTGTAGCCCTTGACGAAGGCCTCGTAGAGCGGGCGCCCGATCAGGCTGATCCCCTTCTCCTCGAGGTTCTCGGCCGCGTCGGTGTCGATCTCGCTGGCCTGCTCGGCGATCAGCGCGCGCGCCTCGTCGGGGGTGTGGCTGCGGCCGAAGAACTGGTTGATCAGCCCGAGGTTCATCGGGAAGGAGTAGACCTGCCCCTGGTACTTGGCGAAGACCCGGTGCTGGTAGCCGGTGAAGGTGGTGAACCGGTTGACGTACTCCCACACCTTCTCGTTGGAGGTGTGGAACAGGTGCGCGCCGTAGACGTGCACCTCGATGCCGGTCTCCGGCTCGGGCTCGCTGTAGGCGTTGCCGCCGAGGTGGTGGCGGCGCTCGAGCACGAGGACCTTCAGCCCCAGCTCGTTGGCGCAGCGCTCGGCGATGGTGAGTCCGAAGAACCCTGATCCAACGATGACCAGGTCGGGCGGCTGCTCGGCGTTCAACGGAATGACACTCCTCACTCGGCCGGGCGGCGGGTGGTGCCCGGCAACTACGACAACAGGGTCGTTCTAGGGCCACGCGGGCCCGCGCCAGTCTAGCCGCGACCCGATCCGGTGCGGTTGGCCAACAGGCGACGGTAGGCGACCTTTCTCACACGCTCCGGCACCAGGCGGTAGCCGCCCCGCACCGCGACGTTGCGCAGGTACTGCCGGCGGGTGGTCAGGCCGAGGGCACGGAAGCGGCGCTGCAGTGCCAGCTCCGAGCGCAGCAGCGCGCGGCCGCCGCGGCGGGCGTAGGCGCCGTCACCGACCCGGTAGAAGACCAGCGGGTCGGGCAGGTTGGCCGGCACGGCACCACCGGCGACCATCCGGGTGAAGAGCAGGTAGTCCTCCATCAGGGCCATGTCGGCGTACCCGCCGGCGGCCTGGACCGCTCCGCGACGGTAGACGACCGTGGGGTGGTTGAACGGGTCCCGGAAGCGCACCACCCGGCGGATCTCGTCGGGGTCCGTGGGCGGCGTACGACGGCCCACGACGTCGCTGATGTCGGTGCCGAACTCGAAGAGCCCCGACCCGGCGATGTCGGCGCCGGCCTCGATCAGCGGCAGCTGCTTCTCGAACCGTTCGGGCACGCTGACGTCGTCGGAGTCCATCCGCGCCACGATCTCGTGCGAGGAGGCCCGCAGCCCGGCGTCGAGCGCCGGACCGAGACCCTGGTTGGCCGGCAGCTCCACCAACCGCACCTGCACGGGGCTCTCGCCGCGCAGCCGCGCGATCTCGGCAGCGAGCTCCGGTGGCACGGGTCCGTCCTGGACCAGCACCACCTCTGCCGGGCGCCTGGTCTGGTCGACCACGGTGGAGGTGAAGGCCTCGCGCAGGTAGTCGGGTCGGTCGCCGGCCCAGGTGCTGATCAGCAGCGTGAACGGCTGGCCCGGCGCGAGCGCCCGCCCGTCGACTCGGTCCGGCTGAGCGGACCATCCCGCCTCGGCCAGCACCACGTCGTTGGACCGCGGACCCGCACGCAGACCTTCGCGCACACCACGGACCAGCGCGCGACGCAGGGTGCCGCGGTCCTGGGACCCGGCGAAGGTGCGACCCCAGCGACGCAGGGTGGAACCGCCGTAGAGCGCCTTCTCCCCCGGCCGCAGACCACGCGAGCGGGTGAAGAGCCAGACCTTGTTGCGGACCTCGAAGAAGAACCGCTCCCCCGGGTCGGCGTCGGTGGAGCCGAACACCTTGGTCTTGTGCACCACGACGCTGTCGGGGCAGTAGAGCCCGACACCGCCTCGGATCAGCCGGGTGGAGTACTCGAAGTCGTCGTTCCACAAGAAGTAGTCGGCAACCGGCAGCCCCTTGGACCGGACCACCTCGGCGTCGCACATGATCGAGACGAACGAGGCCGACCGGATCGGCACCGCCCCGAGCGCGTCGGCCGTCTGCGGTCTCATGCCGCCGCGCGCCGGGCTTGGCGCGCGGCGTGTTCATCGGGTGGTCGCGGCCGTCGGTCCACACCACGCGGCTCGCCAGCACCGCGGGAGGCCGGCCCGCCGCGGCGGCGTACTCCTCCCAGACGCGGACCAGCTCGCCGGCCGCTCCCGGAGTGGGCACGGTGTCGTCGTCGAGCAGCCAGACCAGGTCGGGGTCGTGGGTGAGGGCGCGCTCCATGCCGACGGCGAACCCACCGGCGCCACCGGTGTTCTGCTGCAGGCGTACGACGTCCAGGCCGGTCTCGCTCGCGAGGAGCTCCTCGGTGCCGTCGGTGGAGGCGTTGTCGACCACCACGATCACCGCCGGCGCGTACTCCTGGGCACGCAGTGCGGCGATCGACTCGGCGAGCAGCTCCCGGCGGTTCCAGGTGACCACGACCGCCACCACGCGGGCAGCACCCTGCTGGGTTCCCGGCGTCATGGGCGTTGTCGTCGGCACGCCGGGAACCCTACGGGAGCCTCAGCAGACCGAGGAGAGGTCCTCGCTCTGGTTGGCGGCATACCCGTCGCGCAGGTTCCCCAAGGACCCGCCGACGGATCCGGTGTCCGGGGCAGGAACCGGCTTGCTGGACTTGGTCTTGGCGCTGGACTTGCCCTCGGAGCGCTCGATCGCCTTCTCCACCGTGGAGTGGACCAGGTCGATGTCGGGAGCCGAGGTGCGGATCAGCGGGGGCACGAACGAGACCGTGCGCACCGGCTGGCTGCGCGCCTTGAGCGCCAGCTCCATGAAGGTGTCGACCTCGCCCTGCGGCACGTCGGTGGTGATCAGCGCCTCGCTGGCCTTGGCGATCTTCTCGAACTTGGTCAGCACGGTGCTCGGGCTGAGCTGCTCGAGCATCGCGCTCATCACGCACTTCTGCCGCGCCATGCGCGAGTAGTCGTCGGCCTCGACCCGGGAGCGGGCGAACCACAGCGTCTCGAAGCCGTTGAGCTTGCGCCGCCCGGGCTTGACGTAGCCGGTGACCGCCGAGCCGATGCCGCCGATCGGGATCCGGTCGCGGACGTTGATGGTCACCCCGCCGACGGCGTCGACCAGGCGCCGGAAGCCCTGCAGGTTGACCATCGCGTAGTAGTTGATCTTCAGGCCGGTGATCCCCTCGACCCCCTGCGTGGTGGCCTCGACCCCGGGGTTGGCGACACCCTTGAACAGCGCCTTGTGGTCAGCGGCCCAGGTGGCCAGGGAGTTCAGCTCGCACTCGGAGCCGCAGTTGTAACCGTCGGGGAACTGCTCGGCCATGATCGAGCCCTTGGGGAAGGGGAAGTTCAGCATGTTGCGCGGCAGTCCGAACAGGACGGTCTTGCCGGTCTCGGCGTCGATGCTGGCGACCGAGAGGCTGTCGGGCCGCAGACCCCAGCGGTCGGAGCCGGAGTCACCGCCGAGCAGCAGGATGTTGTAGCGGCCGGCGGTCGCGTCGGTGGCGGCGCCGTTGGTGAACATCGCGCTCATGAAGTCCTTCTGGACCCCGACGACGTGCGAGGCGAACAGCAGGGATCCGGCCACGCTGAAGCACAGCACCCCGTTGATCCCGACCATCGCCAGGCGCTGCTTCTGCCGCAGGGCGAGCGGGTCACCGAGGCGCCAGGCGTCCACGAACAGGTAGGCCCAGCCGACGGCGACCACCATCAGCACCGTCCGGACCAGGCTGAGCACGACGGTGTTGGTGAGCAGCCAGAACACGAACGAGTTCGCGACCAGCCCGATCAGGAAGAGCAGCACCAGCGAGGCGAGCAGCCCGAACCAGATCCGCAGCGCGATCCGACCGGTCTCCTTGCGGCCCGCGACCAGCTGCGCGGAGCCGGGGAGCACCAGGGTCATCAGCATCAGCGTCACGGCGCGCCGGAACTGCACGCGTCCCGCTTGGGGACGGGTCGGGGCCGACCCGTGGGGTCGGCGGTCTGGTGCGGAGACGGGCGCCATAAGGGGGAAGACCTCTCAGCGTCGAGGGGCGGCGGACGATGCGGCCCAGTATCACCAGTCACACTGGTCACTCAGGTGACGCCGCGCCGCTCCTGCCCTCGTCGATCTCGGTCCTGCGCGCGAGCCGGTGGGCCCGCCGGATCTCCGCCTCACGCAGCCGGCGCACCTCCTCCGGGGTCTCCGGGACCAGCCGCGGGATCTCCCGAGCACGTCCGTCCGCGTCCACCGCGACGAACACGAGGTACGCCGAGGCCACGTGCACCGGCTCGGTGCCGGCCTGGTTCCACGGCTCGGACTCCACCCGCACGCCCACCTCCATCGAGGTGCGCCCGGCCCAGTTCACCTGGGCGCTGGCACGCAGGATGTCGCCCACGTGCACGGGCGCCAGGAAGGCCATGTCATCCATCACGGCGGTCACGGCCGGCCCGGCGCTGTGCCGACCCGCAGCAGCCCCCGCAGTCGAGTCGACCAGGCGCATCACCTCGCCGCCGTGCACGTTGCCGAGCAGGTTCACGTGCGTCTGGTTCGCCAGCAGCGTCAGGACCACCCGGCCGAAGGCGGGAGTGCGGGTCCCGGGTCCTGCCAGAGGTGGCGCCTGCTGGTCGTGCTCTGCGTTCATGGCGCGAACGCTAGCGGTAGCCTTCGCGCCATGCCTCAGCGTGGGAACGGCGGCACCGGAGACGGTTCCGAGGACCAGGAGCCCGAATACAACTGGCTCTACGGCAAGCAGCGGGACACCCAGCACCGCGGCTCCGACGACCCCGAGCCGACCCGGATGCTGCCCAAGCTCGACCGGTCCTCGGGCGCAGCCGCGACCCCGCCGCCGTCACGGCCCACGCGTCCGGCCCAGCAGCCGGCGGCTCCGGCCGCGCGCCCCCGCAAGCCACGCCGTCGCTTCCGCGGCGGACGGCTGATCCTGCTCGTGCTGGTCGCCTGGATCGCGTTCCTGGTCGCCGTACCCGTCTGGGCGTCGAGCAAGATCGAGAGGGTCGACATCGAGCCGTCGGGTGACCGTCCCGGCTCGCAGCCGGGCACCACCTACCTCCTGGTCGGCTCCGACAGCCGCAAGGGCCTCTCCCGGGCGGAGAACAAGCGGCTCGGCACCGGCGGCGTCGGCGACGTCGGCCAGCGCACCGACACGATCATGCTGCTGCACACCGGCAGCGGTCCCAGCATGCTGCTCTCCATCCCTCGCGACTCCCTCGTGGACATCCCCGGCAGCGGACGCACCAAGATCAACGCGGCCTTCGCCATCGGCGGGCCCAAGCTGCTGGTCAAGACGATCGAGCAGAACACCGGCGTGCGGATCGACGACTACGTCGAGATCGGCTTCGGCGGCTTCGTCAACTCCGTCGACGCCGTGGGCGGCATCGAGGTCTGCCCCAAGGAGCGCATGGTCGACCCGCAGGCCAACCTGAAGATCAAGAAGGGCTGCCAGCAGGTCGACGGCGTCAAGGCCCTCGGCTACGCCCGGTCCCGCAAGGTCAGCAAGTACGGCGACATCGACCGCGCCCGGCACCAGCGTGAGGTGGTCAGTGCGATCGGCGCCGAGGTGAAGTCACCGTGGACCTTTCTCAACCCCGTGCGCTACTTCCGCGTCAACCAGGCCGCGACGTCCTCGCTGGTGGTGAGCGAGGGCACCGGCCCGATCACGCTGGGCAGGTTCGGGCTGGCAATGACCCGGGTCAACGGCTCCGACGGACTGACCTGCGGCATGCCGATCGCCGACCAGGTGATCAACTGGGACCGCGAGCGCGCACTGGCGCTGCTCAAGTACATCAAGGAGGACAGGACCGGTGACATCCCCAAGCGGCTGTGCACGCCCACCGGCCTGCCGGGGGTGAACGAGTGAGCACCGTCTACGAGACCCTCGACTGGTCCGTCGACGCCGACGGCATCGCGACGTTGACGCTGAACCGACCCGACGCGCTGAACTCCTTCACGGTCACGATGGCCCGCGAGCTCGAGCAGGTCTTCCGCACCGACGCCCTGGACGACAGCGTGCGCGCGGTCGTGGTGACCGGCGCCGGTCGCGCGTTCTGCGCGGGCATGGACCTCTCCGCCGAGGGCAACGTCTTCGGCCTCGACGAGACCCTCTCCCCCACGCCGGAGGACATGCGCGAGCGCCTGGAGACGCCCGCGATCAACGACGGCGTGCGCGACACCGGTGGCAAGGTGAGCCTGGCGATCCACGAGCTGCCCAAGCCGGTGATCGCGGCGATCAACGGCGCGGCAGTCGGCATCGGCGCCACCATGACCCTGGCCATGGACATCCGGCTGGCCTCGACCAAGGCCAAGATCGGCTTCGTCTTCGGCCGGCTCGGGATCGTCCCCGAGGCCTGCTCCTCGTGGTTCCTGCCGCGGATCGTGGGCATCCAGCAGGCCCTGGAGTGGGTCTACTCCGCGGAGATCCTCACCGCCGAGCAGGCGCTCGCGGGCCGGCTGGTGCGCTCGGTGCACGAGCCGGAGGACCTGCTCGAGGCGGCGTACGCACTCGCACGCAGCTTCGTCGTCGGCCGCTCCCCCGTGGCCACCGGACTGGCCAAGCAGCTGCTCTACCGCAACGGTGCCGCCGACCACCCGATCGCGGCGCACCGTGCCGACAGCCTCGCGATGTTCCACACCAGCATCGGTGATGGCAAGGAGGGGGTCGCGGCGTTCCGCGAGAAGCGCGACCCGGAGTTCACCGGGCGGGCCAGCGAGCTGCCGGAGATCTTCTGACGCAGGCCCGTCAGCGCCGGTCGCTGATCCGCTTGGCCTTGCCGAGCGAACGCTCGAGTGCGTGCGGTGCCACCACCTCGACGGTGACGCTGACCCCGATCCGGTCCTTGACCCGTCCTTGCAGCTCACGACCGAGAGCCTCGGGCTCGGCAGCGCCCTCCCCGCGCTCAGCGCGCTCGACCCGCACGGTGAGCTGGTCGAGGTTGCCGGGGCGGGTGAGCACGCACAGGTAGTGGGGGCTGAGCCCCTCCACGGTGAGGATCTGCTCCTCGACCTGGCTGGGAAAGACGTTCACGCCGCGCACGATCATCATGTCGTCGGTGCGGCCGGTGACCTTCTGCATCCTGCGGAAGGCGGGGTACGCCGTGCCGGGCAGCAACCGGGTCAGGTCGCGGGTGCGGTAACGGACCACCGGCATCGCCTGCTTGGTCAGGGAGGTGAACACCAGCTCGCCCTCCTCCCCGTCGGGCAGCACCTCCATCGTCACCGGGTCGACCACCTCGGGCAGGAAGTGGTCCTCCCAGACGTGCAGGCCGTCCTGGGTCTCGCCGGACTCCTGGCTCACACCCGGCCCCATCACCTCCGAGAGCCCGTAGATGTCGACCGCCCGGATCCCGCTGCGCTGCTCCACGCTGCGCCGCATCTGGTCGGTCCACGGCTCGGCGCCGAAGATGCCCACCTCGAGGCTGGTCGAGCGCGGGTCGACCCCCTGGGCCTCCATCTCGTCGAGGATCGCGAGGAAGTACGACGGCGTCACCATGATGATCCGCGGCTCGAAGTCGAGGATCAGCTGCACCTGCCGCTCGGTCATCCCGCCGCTGACAGGGACCACGGTGCAGCCGAGGCGCTCGGCCCCGTAGTGCGCACCCAGGCCGCCGGTGAACAGCCCGTAGCCGTAGGCCACGTGGCACATGTCGCCCGGCCGGCCGCCGGCCGCGCGGATCGAGCGGGCCATCACCTCGGCCCAGGTGTCGATGTCCTGCGCGGTGTAGCCCACGACGGTCGGCTTGCCCGTCGTACCGCTCGAGGCGTGCACGCGGGCGACCTGCTCGCGCGGCACGGCGAACATCCCGAAGGGATAGTTCGCGCGCAGGTCGGCCTTGGTGGTGAACGGGAACCGTGCCAGGTCGGCGAGCGACTCCAGGTCGGCGGGGCTCACCCCGGCCTCGTGGAAGGCCCGACGGTAGTGCGGCACCCGCTCGTAGGCGGTCGCCAGGGTGGCGCGCAGCCGGACGAGCTGCAGCGCCTCGAGCTCGGCACGGTCGGTTCCCGGGATCTCTCCAGCCACCGGTCCACCCTCGCACCGCCCGCCCCCACGGCGCCAGCGACATCATCGCGACGTCATTTTATCTTGACTCTGACGTCACCGTGATGTCAGATAGACGTCATGGAACTCACGCCCTACGTCGAGCGGCTCCGCCGCGACCTCAGCGACGCCGCCGCGGCCGGTGGGGCCGAGACCCAGGCCGCCGCCGAGCGACTGGCCCTGGCGCTGGACCCCGCCACCCGGATGATGCTGCTCGAGGCGCTCGCCCAGGCCGCCTCGGAGATCACCGGCTCGCTGGACAGCGACGCCGTGGACGTGCGACTCAACGGCCGCGAGCCGGAGTTCGTGGTCACCCACCTCGAGACCGGGAGCGTGCCCGGCCCCCCGGGGCCGCCGCCGCCCCCGGCGCCGCCGGAGCCGGAGGACGACAGCCAGTCGCGGATCACCCTGCGCCTGCCGGAGTCGGTCAAGCTCCGCGCCGAGGAGGCCGCGAACTCGATCGGGCAGTCGCTGAACGGCTGGCTGGTCGACGCGGTCCGTGACGCCCTCGACGGACGCCGGATCGACCTCGAGGTCGGCAGCAGCCGGCTCACCGTGACCGGCGACGTCGGTCGCCGCAGGCAGATCCGGGGCTGGGTCAGCTGACCCGTCCCCCCGCGAACAGCCCCAGGCACAACAGCCGGAGGGCAGAACAGGAGCAGCACCATGAACGACCTCGGGCACACCTTTCCGACTCCCGCAGCACCGACCGTCGTGGTCGAGCTGGGCGCCGGCCGCGTCGACATCGCGACCGAGGACACCGAGCGCACGACGGTCGAGCTCACCGCGCTCGACGCTGCCGGCAAGGCCGCCCTGGACGAGGCCGTCGTCGAGCAGCGCGGATCGGCGGTGGCGGTGGTCCTCCCGCGCCATGGCGGACTGTTCCGGCAGTCAGGGTCCGTGGGCGTCACCATCACCTGTCCCCGCGACAGCATCCTGGACGTGCGCACCGGATCGGCCTCGGTCCGGGCGCACGGCAGCTACGCCGAGGCCGCGATCGGGACCGGGTCGGGCGACATCGACGTGGACACCGTCAGTGGCTCCGCCCGGCTCAAGACCGGGTCGGGGGACATCCGGGTCGGGGACGCCCCCGGCGAGGTGGACACCCGCACCGGCTCCGGTGACGTCGAGGTGGGCCGGCTCGACGGCACCCTGCAGACCAAGTCGGGCTCCGGCAGCCTGACCGTGCGCCGGGCCGCCGCCGGTGCGATCCGCGCCAGCGGGGCCAGCGGCGACATCTCGATCGGCATCGAGGGCGGTACGGCGGCATGGCTGGACGTCTCCACCGTCTCGGGCCGGATGCACCAGGAGCTCGGCGAGTCCGAGGCCCCCGCCCCCGGTCAGCGACGGGTGCAGATCAGCGCCCGCACGGTGAGCGGCGACCTGCGGGTGCACCGGTCATGAGCCGGCGTGCGTTCGGGTCGGCCCAGCACTGGCCCAGGAGACCGCAGAAGACCCAGCCCGCCGACATCCGGCTCCGGACCCGCGCCCGCGGACCGGCACTCCCGCCGCTGGTCTGAGCCAACCGGTCCGAAGGTGCCGACCCGCGTCCCACGGTTTCGAGTCGGCCGGCTCAGGTCCCGGCGAGGTCCCAGCGCGCGACCCACCAGGCCACACCGAAGGGCGCGTCGTCGTAGCTCACCTGGGCGCTGACCTCGCGTCCTCGGGCGACCTCGCCGAGCACCCGGAAGGCCGGGACGCCCTCGGACCACACCTCGGTGCCGAGCTCGGGGTCGAGGCCGGCGAGCGACTCGGCGTCCCCGGTCCGCAGCGCCTTCGCGATCACCTCGTCGAAGCCGATCGCCTGCGGGTGCAGGTGTCCGGGGGCCTTCTCCCCGCGCCTGGCGGACCCGTCGGCCATCACCAGGAGCGTGGTCGGCTCGGCGGTCTCGAGGAGGGCCGCCGCGGCGTAGGGCAGCGCCTGGTGCTCCGAGACGCCGACACCCGCGCCCAGGTGCCCGGAGAGCAGATGCCTGGCGACGCGGAGGCCGAGCGGGTCGCTGACGCCGCGCTGCCGGTTCGCCGACCCCACCGGCGCCGCCAGCACCGCGAGCTTGGCCGGCGACACCGCCAGCACCGCGCCGATCGCCTCGTCGCACGCAGCACGCAGGTCCGCGACCGGGTCCTCGCGGGAGGTCGGCGAGAGCAGCGCGCGCGGCGTCGGCAGCACCAGGACGGTCCGGATCACGCGAGCCCCCGGATCGTCCTGGTCGGGACGCGCCGCTCCCAGATCACGTCGATCATGTCGACGACCTGACGGGTCTCGACCACCTCGTGGACCCGGAAGACCCGCGCCCCGTGGATGGCGGCGACGGCGGTGGCAGCGAGGGTGCCCATCAGCCGCTCCCCCACCGGCAGGTCCAGCGCCTCACCGACGAAGTCCTTGTTGGACAGCGAGACCAGGACCGGCCAGCCGGTCGCGACCATCTCGTCGAGGCGCCGGGTCAGCTGGAGCGAGTCCACGGTGGTCTTCCCGAAGTCGTGCGCCGGGTCGATCAGGATGCTCTCGCGTGCCACACCCGCAGCGAGCGCCCGCTCGGCGTAGGCGGTGGTGTCGGCGATCGCGCTGGCGACCACGTCGGCGTACTCGATCCGGTGCGGGCGCGTCCGGGGCGCGACCCCACCGGTGTGGGTGCACACGATCGCCGCACCGAACTCGGCGGCGACCTCGACCAGTCCCGGGTCGGCTCCTCCCCAGGCGTCGTTGAGCACGTCGGCGCCGGCCTCGCAGACGGCTCGGGCGACGGGTGCGCGCCAGGTGTCCACGCTGATCACGACACCGGGGTGAGCCGCGCGGACGCGCTCGACGAAGCCGACCGTGCGCCGCATCTCCTCCTCGACGCCGATCTCCTCACCGGGCGCGGCCTTGATGCCGCCGATGTCGACGATCTCGGCGCCCTGCTCGACCACCTCCGCCACCCGGTCCAGGGCCTTGTCCTCGGCCCAGGTGGCGCCCTTGTCGTAGAACGAGTCCGGGGTGCGGTTGACGATGGCCATCATCAGCCGCAGGTCGTCGGCGAAGGCGTGCCTGCCCAGACGGAGCGTCATGTCGCGGATCCTGCCACCGGCAGCGGTACGTCGCCTGCGGGCGGCCGCTCGATCAGGGGGATCTCCCGCCGCACGGTCTGGACTCCGTCCGGGGCCGCTCGGTGCTGGTTGAGTGCGACCCGGTCGGGACCGGTGCCACGGGAGCGCCGCTCGGAGACCGCGATGATCTGGGTGGCCATGGCGCCGAGGTCGCGCAGCGCCTGCGGCCGGTGGGCGCGGCGACCCAGATCGACCTGCGCGATCGCGCCGTCGCCGCGCAGCCGGTGGGTGTCGATCAGGGCAGCCAGCTCCACGGCGTACCCGGTCGGAACGTGCAGCCGTTCGAACAGCTCACGCCTGACCGCCCACTCCCCGGCCAGTGGCTGCACCAGCCAGCCCAGCTCGGGCCAGTCGAGCGCGATCAGCGGACGGGCGACGAGCTCGGTCACCCGGCCGCCCTCGAGGACGCTGTCGGCGCCTGCCTGGTCGCGCAGCGGGCGCTCGTAGAAGCCCTTCACCAAGGCGACCTCCGGGTCGGCCAGCAGCGGGCCGAGCAGGCCGCGCACGAAGTGGGTGTCCCAGTCGACGAGGTCGGCGTCCATGAACACCAGCAGGTCGCCGTGGGTGACGAAAAGCGACTTCCACATCGCCTCACCCTTGCCGCGGTGGCTGCCGAGGTCGGGCCGGATCTCCGCCGAGCGGTGCACCGCGGCACCGGCGTCGGTGGCCACCGCGAAGGTCGCGTCCGTGGAGTCGGAGTCGATCACCACGATCTCGTCGAGCAGCGCCGCGGTCTCCATCAGTGCCTCGCGGACCCGGGTGACCACGTCGCCGACGGTCGCAGCCTCGTTGCGCGCGGGCACCACGAGGCTGGTGGTCAGCCCGGACCGCTGCTTGCGCTCGAGCAGGGTCTCCAGCTCCCAGTCCTGCCAGTGGTGGGTGCTCACGGGTCTCAGATGTCGGTGACCCGCACGCCGGCGTGCGCCTTGTAGCGCCGGTTCACGCTGATCAGGTTGGCGGTGAGCGCCTCGACCTGGTGGGCGTTGCGCAGGCGCCCGCCGTACACCCCGCGGGCACCGGGCAGGGTGTCGGCCAGCTGCTGCACGAGGTCGGTGGCCTCGCGGACCTCACCGAGCACCAGCACGTCGGTGTCGACGCTGGCCTCGGGGTCCTCCAGCTTGACGGCGCTGACGTTGTGGAAGGCGCCGACCACGGTGCTCTCGGGGAGCAGCGCGGCCGCCTGCTGGGTCGCGGAGCCCTCCTCGACCTCGAGGGCGTAGGCACCCTGCTTGTCGAAGCCCAGCGGGTTCACGCAGTCGACGACGATCTTGCCGGCCAGCGCGGTGGCCAGCCCCCGCAGCAGGTCGCCGTGGCCGTCCCACGGGACCGCCACGACCACGATGTCCCCCGCCGCGGCGGCGTCGGCGTTGCCGCCTCCGGTGACCTGGCCACCGGTGGCCTCGGCCAGGGTGCGGGCGGTCTCCTCGGCGCGCTCGGCGCTGCGGCTGCCGATCACCACGGGGAGTCCGGCGTCGGCGAAGCGACGTGCCAGTCCGCGACCCTGGGGGCCGGTGCCGCCGAGAACGGCGACGGTGATGTCATGCAGGGACTCGGGCAAGCTCATCGTGCGGCTCCTAGAGGGGGGTGTCCCCATCCTGCCTGCGCGTCGAAGCGCGGCCGGATGGGGGTCGGATCGTGGCCGGATCGTGGCCGCATCGTGGTCGGGTCCGGCCGCATCATGGTCGGGTCGTGGTCGGGTCCGGCGCGAAGCCTCAGTCGTCGATCCGGTCGACGTAGGCGACCATCCGGTTGAAGAGGTTGGTCACCGACGGCACGTCGGCCGCGCCCGGAGCCGGGGAGGTCGGTGCGCCCACCCTCGCGGGGTCGGCGCCGTTCTGCACCGCCACCGCGGCACACACCCGCGCCGCGTCGCGTACGGCGGCACCCTCCACGGTCCACATCGACTCGAAGAGCCGGTCGCGCTCACGGACGTCGACCTGTCCCGGCAGCTCCCAGGCGGTGAGCACCACCGGCAGGTCGCGCGAGTCGCAGACCACCGCCCACTCCCGGCGCATCGGGGCGTTCTCGGCCAGACCGACCCGCACCGGCGAGCCCTCGAGGTCGGGCTCGGCGAAGTCGGCAAGCGCCACCGTGCCCGCCGACACCCGCGCCAGCTCGGTCCAGCGCGCCTCGGCGTGCCGGTAGTAGCGCTCCTGCTGGAAGGAGCCGTAGAGCATCGCGCTCTCGGCCTTGGCGCAGAACTCGTCCTCGATCGCCCAGGACAGCGCCAGCAGCGTCGACTTCTTCAGCCGGTGCACCCCCAGGTGCGGGTGCCGGCGACGCAGGTAGGCGTAGATGGAGGGGGCGGCGGGCTCGGCCTCGGCCATGGCCGCCGCGATCGCCAGCTCCAGCCGCGTGCCGGCGTCCTTGTGGCGCACCACCGTGCGGATGGTCTCCACGTCGGAGTCGCGGTAGCGCCGGTGGCCGCTCTCCAGCCGGTGCGGCAAGGGGAACCCGTGCCGGGTCTCCCACATCCGCAGGGTGGCGGTGGAGAGGCCGGTGCGGTCCGCCAGGTCACCGATCGTCAGGGAGGGGGTCTCGGCCGGTTCGAGGACGGGTTCGAGGACGGGCTCGAGGACGGGCTCTTGCGTCTTTGGCGAGTTCATGTTCTGATCAAACCTCAACAACTTGTTGAAGTCAATGTTTAGAAATGGAGACTCCGATGTCAGCGAACAGCCACCAGACCGAAGCCCGGACCAGCCAGAGGAGCGACGAGGTCGTCGACTGGACCGACCTGGGTGCCCGGATGTGGAGCTTCCTCACCGGTCGTGAGGCGGCCATCAACTACACCTTCCACGACATGACGGTGGAGATCCCCCGCGACACCGGCAGCAACGCCCCGCGGGCCACCTGGAAGGTCGACGGCACCCTGACCGTGACCACGCACGACAACGACACCCGCCCCACGTCATGACTCCCGTCGACGTCGCGGCCGACCTGGACGTGCAGTTCACCGGAGCCGACGGCCAGACCGCCGCCGGGCACCTGCACGGGACCCACGGACGACTCACCCTCGACCTCGACAACCCCGGTGTCTTCGCCGGAAGCGGTGACGCGGTCATGGTCAGGAACCTCGCCAGCTCGCTGGCCCGCCGCGGCGTCCAGGTCCGGGTCCAGCACCGAGGCGTCCACCTCGTCTCGATCGGCGCGGTCTCGGCCCCGTGGTGGCAGCGACGGGCCACCGGCTCCAAGCGCATCCGGGTGGGCAGCTGGCGCGGCGCCTGGACCAGCCTGCGCTCCCGGACGGCGACGAGCGAACCTGTCCTGCCGGACGCAGGCTCGCTGCCTCCGCCCACCCTGTTCCCGATCCTGCCGACCTTCGCCCGCTACCCGCGACGCAAGGTGACCACCACCCACGACCCCTCCGGCAGCGGAGCTCCCCGCCTGGTGCTGAAGAAGCAGGACCTCTGGGAGGGTGAGGGCCAGCCCGTCTTCTGGCTCAACGGGACCGAGACCACGATCGGCTCCGACCCGTCCTGCGACATCGTGCTGCCCGGCCTCGCGGCGCTGCACACCCTGGTGCGCCGCGACTCCGAGGACGAGTACGTGCTCGGCAACCTGGGCCCAGAGGCGCGCGTGCACGGCGCCGTCGTGCACTCCTTCGCCGTGCTGCGCACAGGTGCCCGCATCGACGTCGGTGCGCACCAGCTCTCGTTCTACCGCGAGGAGTACGCCGACCACGGTCGGCCGCACGGCGGCCGGATCGGTGGCGAGGCCGGCCACCAGAAGCCGCAGCCGGACCGCCGGACGGGTTGACCGCCAGCTGCCGTCCGGTGGCCCGTCGGCGGTGCCGGACCTCGCCGCTGGACATCGTGCGTCGGTCGTGACGACCGTCATGGACCCGACGGTCATGCGCCGACTCAAGCACCGAGCACCGAGCACCGACGACTCACGCCGACCGCCCGGCACGCCGCATGGCAGGCTGCCCCCCGTGGACGCGCTCTGGGGCGAAGCCGGGTTCGGCGCCCGACTGCTGGTGCTGGTGGCGCTGACGGTCGGGCTGGGAGCCTGGTACGGCGCCGGGCTGCGACTGCTCCCCCTGTGGGCGATGGTGCGGGCCGGCGTACAGCTCTCGGTCGTGGCGCTGGTCCTGCGCGGCGTGCTCGCGGTCCCGTGGACCGTGGTGGCGTTCGTGGTGCTGATGCTGAGCACCGCGTCGTGGACCTCGATGCGACGCATCCGCGGCCTGTGGCGCGGGCGCCGGGCGGCAGTGCTCGGGGTGCTCAGCGGCGCCCTGCTCAGCCTGGCCGCGGTCTTCGCGATGGGACTGGTGGAGCTGCAGGCGAGGTACGTCGTGGCGATCGGCGGGATCGTGATCGGCAACGCGATGAGCGCAGCCACGCTGTCGGGACGCAACTTCCTGCGCTCCGCGCGGTCCGGGGCCGCCGAGATCGAGGCGTGGTTCGCCCTCGGTGCGACCCCACCTGTGGCCCACCGGTCCATCGGCCGCGAGGCCACCCGCGAGTCGCTGATCCCGAGCCTCGACCAGGCGAAGTCCACCGGCCTGGTCACCCTTCCCGGCGCCTTCGTCGGCGCCCTGTTCGGCGGGGCCAGTCCCGCCGACGCGGCCAGGTTCCAGCTGGTCGTGCTCGCCGGGATCGCGCTGGCGATGACGATCACGAGCATCGTCGTGACGACGCTGGTCGGCCGCTCGCCCTACGTCCACGACGCCCACGCCGACTGACGGGGCGGCCTACCGCTCCTCCGGCGTCCGCTCCCGGGCGCTCGGGACCACCAGCGCGGAGGGCACCAGCACCAGCGCCACCACCAGCAGCGCCTGCAGGGTGCCCACGTGGTCGGCCACGAAGCCGAGCAGCGGCGGGCCGGCGAGGAAGGCGGCGTAGCCGATCGTCGAGACCACGCTGACCCGGGCGGCGGCCCGACGCGGGTCGTCGCCCGCCGCGCTCATCCCGACCGGGAAGCCGAGACTGGCGCCGAGGCCCCAGAGCAGGATGCCCAGGACCACGAGCAGCACGTGCTGGCCGAAGACGATCAGCGCGACTCCTCCCGCGGCGGCGACCATCGTGCCCCAGAGCACCGGGACCCGGCCGAAGCGGTCGAGCAGCACGGGTCCGACCATGCGGCCCGCGGTCATCGCCGTCACGAACACCGCGAACCCGGCGACCCCGACCCAGTGCTCCACGTCGTAGCCGTCGACCAGCGCCAGTGCGAGCCAGTCGTTCGCCGTACCCTCCGTCAGCGCGAGCGCCATCACCATCAACCCGATCAGCAGGGTGCGCGGCTCGCGCCAGGCGCTCCATGCCGAGAGCCGCTGCCCGGGGTGCTCCACGGGCTGGTCCGGCAGGAACGCCCGGGTGCTCACCAGCAGCATCGCGACCGCCAGCAGGGCCAGTGGCAGCAGGTGCCAGGGCGTGGGTACACCGAGGCCGACCGCCGCCGCTCCGACACCGGACCCGGCGACGGTGCCCAGGCTGAACGCGGCGTGGAAGCGCGGCATCACGGTGCGGCGCAGCTCCCCCTCGACCGCCGCGCCCTCGACGTTCATGCCGACGTCCCAGACCCCCGTGCCGATGCCGTAGAGGAACAGTCCCAGCGCGGCCAGCCAGACGACCTGCGTCTCCAGGGCGACCGAGACCAGCACCAGCCCGACCAGGCTGCTCGCACCGGCGTAGCGGACCACCCCGACGGTGCCGAAGCGATCGATCGCCGCGCCGGTCGTCGGCATCGAGAGCACCGAACCGGCGGCGATCGCCAGCAGCAGCAGGCCGAGCTGGCCGTTGTCGAGGCCGAGCGAGGACCTGGCCTCGGGGATCCGGGAGATCCACGTCGCGAAGAGCAGCCCGTTCAGGGCGAACACCAGCGCCACGGCGTTGCGGGCGGCGAGGGTCTGGGTCACTGGAGTAGCAGACCAGATGCCCTCCAGCCCTAGGACACCCAGGACTCCTCGGTACGCCGGGCCAGGTCGTCCACCACGTCCGTGAGCGAGCCGGTGCGCTCCCAGACCCGCCGCTGCCGGGTGGCGCCGCTGCCGCCGGCCAGTAGCCGTTCGAGCGAGGTCGAGACCAGCTCGAGGTCACCGGTCTCCTCCAGCGCCGGGCGCACGAAGTCGATCACCGCGGCACAGGCCGCACGTGCCGGCACGAGGGTCTCCTCGAGGGGGTGGACCAGCTGACCGGACAGGCCGTGCCGCGCTGCTCGCCAGGTCGCGACCTGCAGCAGGTCGGCCCGCCACCCCGGACCCGAACCCCGGTCCGGCTGCTGCTCCGCTTCCGGGGCGGCCACCGTCGAGACCAGCGCGCGGGTCAGCAGCGCGATCGTCAGCGCGTCCTCGAGGTCGGTGCAGACGTCGGCGACCCGGACCTCGACGGTCGGGAAGCTCGCCGAGAGCCGCGCGTCGAAGTAGAGCATCCCCTCGTCGAGCCCTCCGCCCCACTCGACCATCCGCCGGGTCACCTCGCGGTAGCTCGCGGCGTTTCCGAAGGGCGCGGTCGGGCCCGCGGTCGGCCACCGGCTCCACACCTGCGCCCGCCAGCTGGCGTGGTCGGTGTCGCGCCCGTTCCAGTAGGGAGAGTTGGCGCTCAGCGCCGTCAGCACCGGCAGCCACGGACTGATCCGGTCGAGCACACGCACCCCCTGCTCGTCGTCGGCCACCTCGACGTGCACGTGCATCGCGGACGCGAGCGCCTGGCGCGCCAGCTCGCCGTACTCCTGCCGGATCCTGCGGTAGCGCGGCGAGGGGGTGACTGCCAGCGACTCGTCGTCGCCGAGCACCGGGGTGGCCATCGCGACCGCTCGCACACCGGCTGCCGCAGCCGCCTCACCGACGGCGCGCCGACCGGCACGGATGGCCTCTCTCAGCTCCGCGGTGTGGAGGAGCGGTGGCGTCGAGGTCTCCACCTGCTGCAGGAAGAGCTCCTCGCCCACCTCCTCCTCGGACTCATTGGCCTGCACCGCAGCCTGGGAGACGGCCGTCAGGTGCCCGGTCGCGGGATCGACCAGCATCAGCTCTTCCTCGACACCGATCTTGCGTGAGCTCATTGCGGTCACGTGCCCATCAATGCGTCACCGCAATCCCGTTCGGGACCGATCGAGGGACTTCGGTCCCTACGAATCCGCACCGGTCCGAAAGCAGCATGGATCCATGAACGGTCGCGACCACGGGGCGAGGTGCTGGCAGGCGTACCGCCTGGTGTGGACAGGTGCCTTCGGTGCGACCTGTGTCGTCGGCATCCTCGTCGCGACCCTCACGCTGTCGGTCGCAGCCCTCGTCGGACTGTTCCTGGCGGTCGCTCTCACCTTCGGCAGCAGCTTCTGGTCGTGGACGACCGTCTCCGCACTCCCCCAGCGGCTGGCCTGGGCGGCTGCGTTCTGGAGCGGTGCCGTGGCCGTGGGCACGCACGGACTGACGACCTCGCTCGGACCCTGGTCCCTGCTGCTGGTGCTGGGACTGGGCCTCGGCACCCCTGAGGGACTGGTCTGGGTCCGGGACCGGTGGGTCGAGCGACGCCCCTTCGACGATCCCGAGGTCCGGCGCCTGCTCGAGCCCACTCCCGCGTCGGGCGCGCACCCGGACCTGGCCCGGTTGTCCTCCTCGGACCTCGAACGGGTCTGGAACCTCAGCGGTGCCCTGCTCACCGGTGGTCCCGGGTCCCAGCACCTGGACCACCTCGCGCGGCTGCGCGGCGCCTGTCTCGACGAGATGGAGCTGCGCGACCCGGCGCGCCTGCGCAAGTGGCTCCACGTCGACGCCGGCTAGCTAGGCTGCGTCAGCCGGCGGGGGTGAACCCCTCGCTGCGCTCGCCGTCGATCAGGTAGCGGCCGTCCTCGAAGACCAGGTCGAGCACGGTCGGACCGGGGCCGTTGTCGAAGTTGTCGAAGCGGACCTGGTAGCTGACCGAGAGGTTGTCGGGGTTGGCCTCGATGCTCAGGAGCCGGCCGTTGGTGGCGGCGTCCCAGAAGCTCTGGTACTTCTCGAAGCCGCCGCTCTCCTGCTGGAACTTCGGGGTGAGCATCTGCCACGACTTCGAGGGGTCCTCCGCCACCGTGGTGACGTAGTCCTGGATGAAGGACTTCATCCCCTCCTCGGTCGGCTCGGCGGCAGCGGACGGCGAGCTGCTCGACGAGCCGGAGGGGGTCTCCGCGGGTGGCTCACCGCCGGCCACCACGGCGTACACCACCAGCCCGAGCACCAGTGCCGCGGCCGCAGCCAGTCCGATCAGCAGCCCCTTGGGCCGACCGGACCGCTCCCCGCGGTCCCGGCTCGGGGGTGCCGGAGGCGGCGCGGAGGCCGGTGTCCTCGGTCTCGTTCGTGTCGAGGGCGCGGGCGCCGGCGGCAGCACGGGGGCCGGGGCAGGCTCGACGGTCGTCAGCGGCTGGGTCCGGGTGGCGAACTCCGCCTGTGTCGGCTGTCCCCCGGAGGCGAGGAAGTCCCGGACCTCGGCCATCGTCATCCGCTCGGCCGGGTCCTTGACCAGCGTCCGGTCGAGCAGCGGGGCGAGCCAGCCGGCGTTGTCGAGGCGCGGTGGCTCCTCGTTGACGATGCGGTAGAGGCCGCCGATCATGTTCTCGCCGATGTCGTACGGCGGCCGCCCGGCCAGGACGTGGAACAGGGTGGCACCGAGCGACCACACGTCCGCAGCCTCGCCGCCCTTGCCGCCGGTCGCGACCTCCGGGGCGAGGTAGGCCGGTGAGCCGATCAGCAGGCCGGTCTGGGTCAACGCGGGATCGGCCATCACCCGGGCGATGCCGAAGTCGGTGAGCTTCACGACCCGCTTGCCGTCGACGAGGATGTTCGAGGGCTTCACGTCGCGGTGCACCATGCCGGCGGCGTGGGCTGCCGCCAGCGCATCCGCGGCCTGCCACAACAGTCTGGCCGCCTCGTCGGGCGAGAGCGGGCCCTCCTCGCGCACCAGCTGCCCGAGGTGTACGCCGTCGACGTACTCCATCACCAGCCAGCGGGCGTCGGAGTCCTCCTCGCTGACCACGTTGAAGATCGTGACCACGTGGGGGTGGTGCAGGCTCGCGCTCAGGCGGGCCTCGCGCTCCGCACGCGCCATGTCGGTGCCGTCGGCACCGGGCATCAGGCCGATCTTCTTCAGTGCGACCTGACGACCGAGGACCTCGTCGGTGCCGAGCCAGACCGCGCCCATGCCGCCACGGCCGATCTCACGGTCGAGCGAGTACCTGCCAGCGATCACGAGGACCCTCAGCTCTGAGACGACTTTCCGGAGGGTCCATCGTAGGCGCGCGGCGCCCCCGACCCGGAGGTTGGTCCTGCATGCCAAGGTGACCGGATGAGTGAGTCGACTACTTCCCCCGCCCCCGTCGTCGTGGTCACCGGCGCCAACGGCCTGGTCGGCGCCAAGGTCTGCGAGTCGTTGTGCGAGCGCGGCGCCACCGTGCGGGCCGTCGTACGCCGGACTGGCACCGGCCCTGACCTCGCAGGAGTCGAGGAGCGGGTCGGCGAGTTCCACGACCCCGACTTCGCCGCCGCCGTGGTCGAGGGAGCCGACGCCGTGGTCACCACCGTGCACCCGATGGGCTCGGACCGGGAGACCCAGCACCGCATCGCCGTCGAGGGCACGCCTGCGCTCGCCCGAGCCGCGCGGGATGCCGGGGTCGAGCTTTTCGTGCACGTCTCCACCGGGGCCGTGTATGCGCCCGCCTCCGGGTCGGGCGACCGGGACGAGTCCTCGCCACTGGTCACCGACGACGCCAACGACTATGCCGTGACCAAGCGCGACACCGACCTGGCCCTGGCCGAGGTAGACGGCCTCACCCGGGTGCTCGTCCGGCCGCCGGCGATCCTCGGCGCCGGGGAGACCTCGGTGTGGAACACGCTGCGGCCAGCCGCCATCCGGGACGACGAGTCGGCCCGGCGCGCCAATCCCCACCAGACCTTCGGCTGGGTCCACCTCGACGACCTGGCGAGCATGTGTGCCGACGTGGCCGTCGGAACCATCGCTGCCGGCGACGACCCGGAGCAGGGCCCGGTCAGAGGTGGGTGCACCGCGGTGAACGTCGCCGGCGCCGAGCCCGCAACCGTCCGCGACTACTACCGGACCGTCACCGGCGCCCTCGGGGTCGAGCCGGTCTGGGATGAGGCACCCGCGTCGACGGGCCGGTTCCGGGCCGACCGCGCCGGCAGGTGGGGCTGGAGCGCTGAGGTGTCCCTCGAAGTCGCACTGGCCGAGCTCGAGGCCGGCCTGCGCGACTGAGCCGTCGACAGCCCCCGCCGGTTCGGGCAGGATCGGGCAGGACCGGCTATCTCGGGACCGGAAGGACACCCATGCCTGACACCGCCCTGCCTGACACCGCGCTGCCTGACACCGCCATGCCACCACGCAGCGCTCGTCGTCTTGGTGCACTCACGACGGCACTCGTCGCCGTGCTCGCCACCACCCTGGTCGCGGTCCCGGATGCGTCCGCGGGCAGCCCCACGGCAGCTCCGCCACCGGGCCGGTCCGCGGAGCGGATGTATGTCGCCGTCAACGTCGCGACCGTGTGGACCAACCCGGGCAAGGCGCGGCCGGTCGACGAGCCGGCCCTGACCGACCCGGCGCACCCGCGCCGCTGGCTGCGCGCCATGTCGCCGGACGAGAGCGGAGATCTCAGCGAGAGCAACCGCACCCAGACCCAGGCGCTGTACGGCGCCGAGGTGCTGGTCCTGGACCGGCAGGGCGCCTGGAGCCAGGTCGTGGTGCCCAGGCAGCCGACCCCGCGCAACGCGCAGGGCTACCCCGGCTGGATCCCCAGCGTGCAGCTCACCAGCGCCCCGGCGTACGCCAGGGCCACCGAGCACCGCGCGTTCGCGCTCGTGGACCGGGGCATCGGCACCGGCCTCTTCTCCGACCGGGCGTTGCGGCACCGCAGTCTCACCCTCAGCATGAACACCCGGCTCCCCGTGCTGCGCCGGACTCCTCGCGCCCTGCTGGTGGCCACCCCCGCCCACGGGCGCGAGTGGCTCCCGAGGTCACGGGTCTCGGTCCACCGCAGCGAGGGGTCGATCCCGCGCCCCACCGGGCGCGACCTGGTGCGCACGGCGAAGACCTTCCTCGACCAGCCGTACGTGTGGGCGGGGCGCTCCGGCTTCGGCTTCGACTGCTCTGGCCTGACCGGGACGGTCTACCAGACCCACGGGATCACGATCCCGCGTGACTCCGGCCCCCAGGCCCAGGACGCACGCGCTCGCCGCGTGCCGACCGATGACCTCCGCGCCGGCGACCTGCTGTTCTACTCGCGCTCTACCGACGCCGACGACATCTACCACGTGGCGATGTACGTCGGCCGCGGCCGGATGATCGAGGCCTACGACCACCTGACCCCGGTGCGGATCACCGCAGCCCGGCTGGGTGACAACTACTGGGGCGCGGTCCGCTACCTGCCCGGGTGAGGGATGATCGCCAGGTGAGCGACGACTGGCGGGGTGCGAGGACCGAGAAGCTGCGATCGCTGGTCCTCAAAGCCGATCCCGGCGTCGTCGAGGAGGCCAAGTGGCGCAAGGCGTCGAACCCTGACGGCGTTCCCACGTTCTCCTGCGACGGCCTGGTCTGCACGCTGGAGACCTACAAGGACAAGCTCAAGCTGACCTTCGCCAAGGGCGCGTCGCTGGAGGACCCGGCCGGTCTGTTCAACGCGAGCCTGGACGCCGGCACCCGCCGCGCCATCGACCTGCACGAGGACGACCCGCTGGACGAGAACGCCTTCGTCACGTTGGTCCGCGAGGCGATCGCCCACAACCGGTCCTAGATGAGCGCCTCGGTCTGCCATTCCTCCTCGAACTCCAGTGCTGCGTCCCATGCGGCAAGGATCGGCTGGTAGTCCCGCCACCACTCGGCGAATCGCTCGCCGCGCGTGGCCTGGTCGAGCGCAGCTTGATCGGACCACCGTTGGATCGCGAGCACCCTGCCGTCCTCCAGGGCCTCGAGGCCGAGAACGACCTGGTCGCTGAGCTTGCGGTAGTGAGGCGCAACCCCCTCTTCGACCAGCGTGACGACCTCGGCCAGGGTCACCCCCTCACGCAGGCGCCAACGCTTGGAGAGGATCACTCCGCGCACTCCCGAATTCATGAAGCCACTCTCTCGCGGCCGGGGTCGGCCGACCTCCGCGAGTCCACGGCGCGATGCGATGCAGCGATCCCGCACGCACCCAGCTAGTCGTCGGGTGGTGGTCGTCCGGTGCCGGGTCGTCCGGCGCCGGGTCCGTGGTCGCGGGTGGTGTGGGGTGGTGGGTCGAAGGTGACCCAAGGTGGTGGGGCCACCGTCGGCCCAGTGGATGAGGTGGCGGGCGTGGGTCATCACCGGGGGTCGGGTGCAGCCAGGGAATCGGCAGTGCGGGTCCCGGACCACCAGTGCCTTCCAGATCGCGGGGGTGACCAGTCGTTGGGTGCGGCCCACGTCGAGGACCTCCGAGGGTCCCCCGAGGACGACGGGAATGAGGTCGGCGTCGCAGCACAACCGCCGCACCGTCGAGGCGGTGAGCTCCTCACCGGTCTCGGTGGTCGCGCACCCACACACGGCGTGGGCCAGGCGCACCACCGCCGGACCGGTGCCCTTGTGTCCCCCGGCGACCGCGGTCGCGAAGTTCTGGGTGGAGGCCCACCCGGCCGGCTTCACACCCGCGGTGGCCTCCAGCTCGGCGACCGCACCGAGCTCGAGGGCCTCCAACGTGGACTTCAGCGCCTCGACCTGCCCCACGGTCGCGAGCAGCACCCCAGGCGGGAGCGGGCGGGTCGAGCTGGATCGTCAGGAACCCATCCAAGCACCAGGGTCTGACAACCCGTCCGGAGCGAGAATCACCAGCCAGGGTGAGCGATTTCCCCTGGCGGCGTACCCGTCGGTGGTTGAGGAGGTTGCGCAGCAACCACCGGAGTCACGCGCGCAAGCTCCTCAACCACCACCGCTGTCAGCGGTCCTGGCTGAGACGCCGCCAGCCTCCGGCTCGGTTGTTCGCGACGATCGCCCTCAGCAGCGCGGTCAGCGCCGAGGCGTTGATGGGGTCGCCCTCGTAGATCTGGATGGCTCGCGCCGTCGCGTTCCCATGACCCTGATTGATGATGCCCTCGGGATCCGGGACGGTGGGGTCGTAGAGGAAGAGGTTGATGTGGTCCTTGGTGGCGAGCAAGGCGCAGACGTTGCCGTCCAACACGAAGTACGGCTGGACAGAGCGTTTGATCGTCTCCTCGATGTCGGGATCCGCCTCCCAGATGATCTGCCGAAGTTGGCAGCAGATCTCCTGCTGCCACCCCGGAAGTGCCCGGATGTAGGCATCAACCTCGCCATGGGGACGTGCCATGTGAAGCACTCTAGGGCGCGTCGACGAGGGGATCGCGGTTCCGCCGTACTCCACCACCGGCCCTCAGGCGGGCTGCCACAGCTCGATCCGGTTGCCCTCGGGATCGGTGACCCAGCCGAAGCGGCCGATGCCCTCCACGTCCTCGGTCTCGAGGGCGACGTTCGCACCCTTGGTCCGCAGCTGGGTGAGCATCGCGTCCAGGTCGCGGACGCGGAAGTTGATCATCGACTGCTGGGTGCGCGACCCGAAGTAGTCGCTCTCGGACTCGAACGTCGCGAAGACCGTCGGCCCCGCTGCGGGATGCCACAATCCGTTCGCGTCCGCGCCCAGCCCCAGACAGTCGCGGTACCAGGCACCCAGGGCCACGGGGTCGGCCGCACGCATGAAGTAGCCGCCGATTCCCAGCACGTGTTCCACGCCGTCATCCTGCCAGGGAGCCGTCATGCGCGCTCGACAGCACCGCTCGTGAGCACCGCTCGTCAGCACCTCAGCCCTGCTCGGCCTCGAAGAGCGCGACGCGTTCGCGAGCAGTCGCCATCGCGGTCATGAACCTGGTGTCGTAGTCGGGCGCATCAGTGGGGATCTCCGCGACCTGGTGCTCGTCGAGAATGTTGGTGCCGTTGGGCGAGACCCTGCGCACGACCACCCTCGTCACCCCGCGCACGTCGTGGTGGTGGGTCTCCCAACGGCCTCCCGGCACCGCGACCGCGGGCCGGCGTCGCCCCGGCGTCCGGTGCCGCAGCTGCCCGAGGGCGTAGACCAGCACCACCACCGCTGCGATCACGAATCCGGCCTGTAGCAGGAGCCTCATCCCCTCATTGTGCCTCGCCCGCCATCGCGCCGTCCCCCCGTTGCGACACCGGAGCAGGCGCACTAGCGTCGCCACGAGGGCCGGCACCCGCTGGGTCCACCGAGTCCCCGGGAAGTGGGAGCATGTCCGAGCCGTCGCTTGCCGCCGACCTCGTCCTCGAAGGTGGCGGGGTCCTGGGCATCGGTCACGTCGGAGCCATCTCGGTGCTGGAGAGCGCCGGCTACTCCTTCCCCAGGGTGGCGGGCACGTCGGCGGGCTCGATCGTCGGAGCCCTGGTGGCTTCGGGCATGCGCTCCTCGCGGCTCACCGAGATCATGACGACCCTGGACTACCGCCGCTTCGCCGACCGGTCCCTGCTGGACTGGGTCCCCGTGGGCGGCCCGCTGCTGTCCCTGCTGATGGACGACGGGGTCTTCGAGGGCGACCACCTGCGGGAGTGGCTCGGCAACCTCCTCGTCGACGAGTGCGGTGTCGAGACGTTCGCCGACCTCGCCATCGACGACCCGGACTCCTCCCTCCCACCGGAACGCCGCTTCCGCCTGGTCGTCACCGCCACGGACGTGACGCGCGGCGAGCTGGTGTACTTCCCCTGGGACTACGAGAGCACCTACGGCCTGCCAGCGGGCCAGCAGCTCGTGGTCGACGCCGTACGCGCCTCGATGTCCATCCCGTTCTTCTACGAGCCGGTCACCCTGGTGGCCGCCGACGGCACCGCGTCGACCCTGGTGGACGGGGGCGTGCTGTCCAACTTCCCGATCGACATCTTCGACCGGACCGACGGAGGCACTCCACGGTGGCCGACGTTCGGGGTGAAGCTGCTGCCCGTCCTCCCCCTGGACGCCGCCAAGGTGCTGCCGATCGCCGGTCTGTTCAAGCACGGGCCGGTGGCACTGGCCGCGGACCTGGCGATGACCATGATCGTGGGCCGCGACCAGGCGCACCTCGCCAAGCCGTGGGTGCGGATCCGCACGATGCAGGTCGACACCGCCGGGGTGAACCCGGTCGACTTCGGGCTCAGCCGCACCCAGGCGACGGCACTGTTCACCAACGGCCAGGCAGCAGCCACCCGGTTCCTGACCGCGTGGGACTGGGAGGACTACGTGGCGACCTTCCGGGTCAGATGAGGCAGTGATGCCGTGGCCAGGAGCCGCGCGGCGAGGTACGGCGCAGTGACACTGCCGTCGGCGCGGGCGACCTCCTCCGGCGTACCGGTGGCGACCACGCGACCACCCTCGTCGCCTCCGCGGGGACCCAGGTCGATCACCCAGTCGGCACTGGCGATGGTGTCGAGGTCGTGCTCGACCAGCACCACGGTGTTGCCGGCGTCCACGAGCCGGTGCAGCTGGCGGACCAGCAGCGCGATGTCGGCGGGGTGCAGGCCTGCGGTGGGCTCGTCGAGCAGGTAGAGCGCGTGCCCGCGGCGGGCACGCTGCAGCTCGGTCGCCAGCTTGATCCGCTGGGCCTCCCCACCGCTGAGCTCGGTCGCCGGCTGGCCCAGGCGGAGGTAGCCCAGCCCGACCTCACGCAGCGTGGTCAGGCTGCGCGCGGCCGCGGGGACGTCGGCCAGGAAGTGGGCGGCCTCGTCGACGGAGAGGGCCAGCACGTCGGCGATGTTCTTGCCGTCGTGGACGATCTCGAGGGTCTCGGCGTTGTAGCGCGCACCCTTGCAGGTCGGGCACGGTGCGTAGGTGCCGGGCAGGAAGAGCAGCTCGACCGAGACGAAGCCCTCCCCCTGGCAGGTCTCGCAGCGTCCTTCGGCGACGTTGAAGGAGAACCGGCCGGCACCGTAGCCACGCTCGCGGGCCTCGGGGGTGGCGGCGTACAGCTTGCGCACCGCGTCGAAGAGCCCGGTGTAGGTGGCCAGGTTGGAGCGCGGCGTGCGCCCGATCGGGCGCTGGTCGACGCGCACGAGCCGGTCGAAGGCCTCCAGTCCGGTGGCGGTGTCGACGTCGATCTCGAGCTCGCTGTCCTCGGCGTCCTCGGGTGCCTGGCCGAGGTGGCGGCGTACCAGCTCCGCGAGCACCTGGGTGACCAGCGTCGACTTTCCCGAGCCCGACACCCCGGTCACGGCCGTCAGCACGCACAGCGGTACGTCGACCGAGAGGTCCTCGAGGTTGTGCCGGCTGACCCCGCGCAGGTGCAACCAGCCGTGGGGTGTGCGCTGGGGGCGGTCGAGGGGTTCCGCGCGGCCGAAGAGGTGCTCCGCCGTGACCGACCCCTCGACGTGCTCGAGGCCCGCGACCGGGCCGGAGTAGAGCACCTGACCGCCGCCCTCGCCGGCGCCCGGCCCGATGTCGACGATCCAGTCGGCACGGCGTACGACGTCGAGGTCGTGCTCGACGACGAACAACGAGTTCCCGGAGCTCTTGAGCCGGTCGAGCACGTCGAGCAACGGCTCGGCGTCGGCCGGGTGCAGCCCTGCGGACGGCTCGTCGAGGACGTAGACGACTCCGAACAGGCCCGAGCGCAGCTGGGTGGCGATCCGCAGCCGTTGGGCCTCCCCCGGCGAGAGCGTGGTGGAGCTGCGACCGAGTGAGAGGTATCCCAGCCCGAGGTCCAGCAGCACCTGGACCCGCGCCACCAGGTCTGCGCAGAGCCGCACCGCCACCTCGGTGTCCTCCCCCGAGTCGGCAGAGGAGGTGGCCGCCCCTGCTTCGGTGAGCTCGGCCACCGGGCGCAGCAACGCCACCAGCTCGCTGAACGACAGCGCGTTGGCCTGGGCGATGCTGGCCCCCCGGAAGGTGACCGCCAGCGACTCCCGCTTCAGCCCGGCGCCGTGGCAGACCGAGCAGTCCGCGCTGCGCACGAAGCGCATCGCCTTGTCGCGCATCATCTGGCTCTTCGAGGTCGCCAGGACGTGGTGGACGTGCGCCCGGGCGCTCCAGAACAGGCCGTAGTAACCGTGGTCGATCCGGTCGCGTTCAGGCTTGATCAGCACCTTGGGCTGCTCGTCGGTGAACAGCAACCAGTCCCGGTCCTTCTTGCGCAACGAGCGCCAGGGCTTCTCGACGTCGATGCCCAGGCCGGAGACGATGCTGCGCAGGTTCGCGCCCTGCCAGGCGCCCGGCCAGGCGGCGATCGCGCCCTCACGGATGCTCAGCGAGGTGTCCGGCACCATCAGCTCCTCACTGACGTCGTGCTCCTCGCCCAGCCCGTGGCAGCGCGCGCAGGCTCCGGCCACCGTGTTCGGTGAGAACGCCTCCGCCCCCAGCCGCGCGGCACCGGCCGGGTAGGTGCCGGCGCGCGAGTAGAGCATCCGCAGCAGGTTGGACAGCGTCGTCAACGTGCCCACCGTGGAGCGGGAGCTCGGGGCACCACGCCGCTGCTGCAGTGCCACCGCAGGCGGCAGGCCGGTGATCTCCTGCACGTGCGGGGCGCCCACCTGCTGGAGCAGCCGA
>CAWAJE010000061.1:0-21132 GCA_963782215.1 uncultured Actinomycetota bacterium
CTCGAATACGTTGGCCATGGTGGTCGGCCCCTTCAGTCGAGGGTGAAGTAGTCGGGGCCGGAGTAGCGGCCGGTGGTCATCTTGGTGCGCTGCATCAGCAGGTCGTTGAGGAGCGTGGAGGCGCCGAACCGGAACCAGTCGGGGTCCAGCCAGTCGGGTCCGGCGACCTCGTTGACCATCACGAGGTACTTGATGGCGTCCTTGGAGGTGCGGATCCCGCCGGCCGGCTTGACCCCGACCATCTGACCGGTCGCCTCGCGGAAGTCGCGCACGGCCTCGAGCATCACCAGCGTCACCGGGAGGGTGGCCGCCGGCTGCACCTTGCCGGTGGAGGTCTTGATGAAGTGCCCTCCGGCCATCATCGCCAACCAGCTGGCTCGGCGTACGTTGTCGTAGGTCTGGAGCTCGCCGGTCTCGAAGATCACCTTGAGATGGGCACTGGTGCCGTCCGGCCGGGCGCAGGCCTCACGGACCTGGGCGATCTCCTCGTAGACCGACAGGTAGCGTCCGGAGAGGAACGCGCCCCGGTCGATCACCATGTCGATCTCGTCGGCGCCGGCGTCCACGGCGTCCTTGACGTCGGCGAGCTTGATGTCCATCGCCGCGCGGCCGCTCGGGAACGCGGTCGCGACCGAGGCGACCTTGACGCCGGAGGACCCGAGGGTCTGCTTGGCGTAGGGCACCATGTCGGGATAGACGCACACGGCCGCGACCTGCGGGCAGGACGGGTCGGCGGGGTCGGGCCGCATCGCCTTGGACGCCAGCGCCCGCACCTTGCCGGGGGTGTCGGAGCCCTCCAGTGTGGTCAGGTCGACCATCCGGATCGCAAGGTCGATGGCGAACTCCTTGGCGGTCGTCTTGATCGACCGGGTGCCCAGACCGGCGGCGCGTTGCTCCACGCCGACCTGGTCGACACCGGGGAGTCCGTGCAGGAAGCGGCGCAGCTCCGCATCCGTGGTCGGGGCAGCAGGCATCGACGTTGATGCCGTGGTGGGGGTCATGCGAGGCATTGTCTCATCGAGTTCTTCCTGAGTCAGATCGGCGGCGGCAGGCATCCTCATGAACTCGCCCCCCGGCGTTCGAGGAGGCGGTTGAGGATTAGCGCAGTCACGAGGATCAGCCCGGTGACTAGCTGCTGGAAGTAGGAGCTCAGGCCCATCAGGTTGAAGACGTTGCTCAACACCGAGAGCAGCAGGACGGCGATGAAGGTGCCCAGGACTCCGCCCTTGCCACCGAAGAGGCTCGTGCCACCAAGGACCACCGCGGCGATCGCGCTCAGCTCGAGTCCCTGCGAGGCCGTGGGCTGTCCAATGGTCAGGCGGGCGGTGAGGAGTACTCCAGAAAGTGCGGCGAGCATCCCAGAGATCGCGAACGCACCGGTTTGGACCCACTTCACGGGCAGACCCGAGAGGCGAGCGGCGTCGGGGTTGCTGCCGGTGGCATAGACGTACTCACCAACAGCGGTGCCCCTCAGGAGAATGCCGGCCAGGATCGTCACCAAGATGAAGATGATTCCGACGACGGGGATGCCGGCAACGCGGCCGGCTCCCAACCAGTTCAGCCCGTCGGGAATCGTTCCCGTCGTCGGGGTGCCGTCCGTGGTCAAGTAGGTGATGCCGCGAATACTGGTGAGCCCCGCGAGAGTCACCATGAACGACGGAAGACTCAGAAACGCGCTCAGGCTCCCCATCACCGCACCGAGCACGACACCGAGCCCCATAGTGACGACCAGCGCAAGAGGCCAGGCCCAACCGGCGCCGATCAGCAACGCAACGACCATGCCGGCCAGCGCGGCCGTACTGCCGACGGACAGATCGATACCGGCGGTGAGCACGACGACCGTCATACCGATCGCGACGATCCCGACCAGGCTGGACTGCTGGAGCAGGTTGCTGATGTTGCGGGTGGAGAGAAACTCGGGGGCCACCAGGCTGGCGACGACGAAGACCGCGACGAAGACGATAAGCAGGTTGAACTTCACCAGGATCTGCTGTCCGCCGAGGCGTCGACGCAGGCTGAGGCCACGTTGAGGCTCGGGCTGGGTCACGGTCTCGGTATCGGCGGTTCGGGAGGATGTGCTCATCCGCTTGCCTTTCCTGTGACGACCGCGCGTGCGATCTCTTCCTCGGAGGTGATGCGTGGGTCGAACCGTGCGATGTTGCGTCCCTCGAACATGACGTGGATGACGTCGGCGTTCAGGCACAGCTCGTTGAGCTCGCTGCTGGCCATCAGCACGGCGGCGCCCCCCTCGGCGAGCGCTCGCACCTGGCGGTAGAGCTCCTCCTTGGCACCGATGTCTATGCCACGAGTGGGTTCGTCGAGGAGCAGTACCTCAACCCCGCGAGTGAGCCACTTGGCCAGCACCACCTTCTGTTGGTTGCCGCCCGAGAGCTGGCCGACGGGCTGGTCGAGGCTCGAGTACTTGACCGCCAGGTCCTTCAGTGGGCCGGCGGTCGCCGCCCGGGAGCGACGGGCGGGCAATAGCGACCCCGGAGTCAGGGTTGCGAGCCCCGCATTGCGCACCACCGAGAGGTCGCGCAGCAGCCCTTCTCCCTTGCGGTCCTCGGGGACCAGGCCGATGCCTGCGCGCACCGCCTGTGCCGGGGACGACGGCGCGTAGGCGATGCCGTCGATGTGCGCCACGACGTTGGCTCCGGGCCGGCTGCCGAAGAGGGTCCGCAGGAGCGTCGTGCGTCCGGCCCCGCCGAGTCCGGCGATCCCCACCACTTCTCCGGGGCGTACGACGATGTCCTTGACGTCGAGCAGGTCGGGGATCTGCACGCGTTCGATGGAGAGTCGAGGCGCCAGGTCGTCGAAGGAAACGTGCTCCCGGAGCATGGAGGCAGGACGGTGTCCGATCATCGCGGTGACCAAGTCCTCCACCCTGGTTTCGGCGAGGTCGAAGTTGGCCACGGTACGACCGTCGCGTAGCACCGTCGCCCGGTCACCGATCTCGAGCACCTCGTCGAGCCGGTGGGAGATGTAGATGACCGAGCGCCCCTCTGCTGCGAGCCTGCGGATCAGGTTGAAGACGAGGGGCAGGTCGTGCTCGGTCAGGGTTGCCGAGGGCTCGTCCATCACGATGACGCGGGCATCTGTCACCACGGCCTTGGCGATCGCGGCCAGTTGCTGGCTCCCAACGCTGAGGTCGCGCACCAACGTGGTCGGCGCGAACCTGCCTCCAACTAGCTCGATGGCCTGCGCGGCGGCTCGGTTGCGTGCTCCCTGGCGGATGAACCCTGCCTTGGCGGGGGCACTGCCCAGGAAGAGGTTCTGTGCCACCGTGAGGTCGGGGACCAGATCGAGCTCCTGATAGATCACGCTGATGCCGGCGGTCATCGCCGCATGCGGGGTCGCGTAGTGCTGCACGTCGCCCTCGAGCGAGATCGTGCCTGCGTCCAGCCGGTAGGCCCCCGCTAGCACCTTCACCAGGGTGCTCTTGCCGGCGCCGTTCTCCCCCAGAAGGCAGTGCACCTCGCCGGCCGCGACCTCGAGGTTGGCGCCGGCCAGGGCACGGGTGCCGGGGAAGGACTTCTCGATCCCGGACATCACCAAACGAGGTGCGGAGTGGGGGCTCATGCGTCGTCCTCCAACAATTGCTCGGCGATGGCTTGGTCGACCACGAGGGCCTTGCAGAGACCGCTCACGACAGCCGCACGGGCGATCTCGGCCTTGGCCAATGAGGTCGCGATCGCCACGGTCAACCTGGCCGACCTGAGATCGTCCAGGGTGAGCGCCATCGTGCGCTCACTGAGGTCCTCGTCGACCTCGCGCCCCTCGTGGTCCACGAACCTGCCCAAGATGTCCCCGAGGGCGCCGGCCTTGTGCAGCCGTTGCACGTCCCTCGCTGAGATGTGTCCTGACTCCACCAGCACTGAGTGCGGTGACAGCGCGCCCAGCGAGAACAACAGGACGTCGGCGCCACGTCCGGCGTCGAGGACGCGGGACACGGCTGGGTCTGAGCTGATCGCACGCCTGGTCGCGGCCTGCTCGAGGATCGCAGGTGAGGACAGGATCGAGACGTTGCCCCCGGCGCGACGGGCGATCTCCGTGGCCACGTCGGCGGTGTATCCGGGGCTTTGTGAGCGGCTGAGAGCGCCATTGATCTGTACGACATGGAGGTCGCGGGCCCAGCCGGGAGGGAGGTTCTCGGCCAGGGCGGCGAGCGTGTGTCCCCAGGAGACCCCGATCGTGGAGGGCGCCGGACGCAGGTCGCTGACAAACTCTGCCGCCGCAACGGCGGCGGCCACCATCTGTGCCTCGCCATCGGCGACAGTGGGCACCACCACCGCGTGGGCCAAGCCGAAGGCCGCCTGGAGCCTCTCCTCGAGGCCGTGCACCCGTGCCAGCGGATGCCGGATCTCAATCCTGACGATCCCCCGCTCCTTGGCATCCTCGAGCAGACGCCCCACCTTCCAGCGGGTGAGCAGCAGCTTGTTGGCGATCTGTCCCTGGGTCAGATCCTGTTCGTAGTAGAGCTGGGCGACCCGCAGCATCGCTTGGTTGTGCTCGTCGCTGTCGGACTTCATCGCTGACGCCCATCGGTTTCGCTCAGGTCATGGAAGGTGGCGGTAAGCAGCTCGGTGGTCTCGACGTAGCGGGCATAGCCGCCTGCGTAGACGTCGGCGAGGCTGCCCTCCGGCTCGATCTCGCGCGTCTTCGGGCTGTACGCCGCCGCGGCGGCCCAGAGGTCCGGGTAGAGCCCAGCAGCGTGTGCCGCCTGGGCCGCTGCCGAGCGCAGCGTCAGGTTGTCGGTGCCGACCACCTCGAGGGGCCGGCCTAGGACGTCGCACGTGATCTGCAGCCAGAGCGGGTTGTGCCGGATCCCACCGGAGGCGATCAGCCGGTCGACCGGGATGCCGATGTCGATCCAGGAGTCGACCACGCTGCGAGTGCCGTAGGCGATGGCCTCGACGGTGGCGCGATAGATGTCAGCACGGGTGGTGCCCAGGCTCATCCCCGCGAAGGCGCCGCGCAGTCGGGCGTCACGGTAGGGGGTGCGGTTGCCCATGAAGTAGTCGAGGGCGACTAGCCCGTGCCCCACGGGAGGGATGGCAGTAGCCTCAGCGACCAGTGCCGGGCCCTGTTCGCGGGAGATGCCGAAGATCCGCTCGGAGAGCCAGGTCAGTGCGGAGCCGGACGAGACCTGGCCACCCTCAATCAGGTACCGCCCGGTGGTCAGTGCATCGGGGTAGGGACCCCAGATCGTGGGTGCGAAGACCGGTTCCTCGATCTCCGTGATGAACGCGGTCGAGGTGCCTCCGACGAGTGAGACGGTGCCGGGAGTGTGTCGACCGCAGCCGACGAGGGACACGTGGGCGTCGATTCCACCGGTGGCGACGACAGGTCGGCAGTTGAGGCCCAGCTCCTCCGCCACGGCAGCACTGACCGGTCCCACGGGATCACCGACCGCGCGGACGGTGTCGGGGAGCTTCTCGGCGAGATCGGGCACGCCCAGGGCGCCGTACAGCTCGTGGGGGTAGCTGCCGGTGGCAGTGAGGTAGTTGGACTTGCAGACTGCATTCATCCGCGACGCCACCCAGAGCCCGGTCAGGCGCCAGGTGAGGTAGTCGACGCACTCAACGACACGGGTGGCCGCGGCGTAGGTCTCGGGCTCGTGGGTAGCCAGCCACATCGCTTTGGGAACCAGCCACTCGACCGCATCTGAGCCCCCGCTCCAGCGCAGCACCTCATGGGTCCCGGCAGCGTCCGCGGTCCGGGAGGATTCCGAAGCAGCGCGCGCATCCATCCAGAGCAAAGCGGGACGCAACGGCCGCCCGTCGGCACCCAGCACCACGACCGTCGAGGCTGTCGTGGCCAGGCCGATACCGGCGATCGGGCCGCTGGCGCGGACGACGGGGGAGCCGACCACCTCGCGCACCGCCCGGACGGTGGCGCTCCACCACTCCTCGGGGTCCTGCTCTGCGTGACCAGGTGCGGGGAACGTGGTCACATAGCGCGCCGACGACTCCGCAAGCCCGTTGCCCTCGGTGTCGTAGGCCGCAGCGCGGACGCCCTCGGTGCCGTAGTCGAGCGCGAGCAGGGTGGACATCAGCTCTCCAGAGAGGGCAGGAACAGGATCTTGGAGCTGAACATCGAACGCTCGGCGAGCTGCGCCATGATCTTCGGTACATCGGCCAGCGGAAGCTCGTGGGTGATCATGAACTCCCACTTCAGGGTGCCGTCGGCAAATCTGTTGGCGGTGTTGCGCCACTCCTCACCCGGAAACGGTGCAGAAAAAGAGTTCCACGCCCCATGGAGGTCGATCTCCAGGCGCAGGAATCGCGCGAAGGTGGAGTCCTGCAGCGGCACCGCGGAGTTTGGAATGCCGACGAAAGTGGCTTCGCCGTGCCGGGCCACGAGGGAGACGGCCATGTCGACCGCGGGTGCGGCACCGGCAGACTCGAAGACAATGTCATAGCCGGCACCGGCGAGCTCGCGGGCATCCTCCACCGAAGACACCGCGTGGGTAGCTCCGGCCTGCAGCGCCATCGCTGCCTTCTCCGGCATCAGGTCGATCGAGAGCACCTCGCTGGCTCCCGCGAGCCGGGCCCACTGGATGGCGAACAACCCGATGGGGCCGGCGCCGACGACCGCCACACGCGAGCCGACCCCGAGGCGGGTGCGCCGGAGCGCGTGCAGCGCGATCGCCGCTGGGTCGATCATCGCCGCCGCGCGGGGATCGAGTCCCTGGTCGACGACGAGGACGTTGGACAGCGGCACCGCGCAGTACTCGGCGTACGCACCGTCTCGGCGACTGCCGAAGTAGTCGTAGTCCTCGCAGAGACTGAACGTCCCCTGGATACAGGGGGCGCACGCGAAGCAGGGGATGAGGGGCGGGACCGAGACCAGGGTGCCGATCTCGATGCCGCTCACCCCCTGCCCGATCTCCACCACGTGACCAGAAAACTCATGACCACAGATGAGTGGCAGGCGGTGAGCGCCCTTCTTCATCATTCGGTCGATGTCTGAGCCGCAGACGCCGCATGCGGCGACCTTGATCAGCACCTCACCCCGGGCTGGGGTCGGGACGGGAACGTCCTCGACGGTGATGTGTCCGGGGCTGTGCAGCACCGCTGCGGTCATCTGGGCCATGAAAGTTCTCCGGGAGTCAGGTGGTGGCTGGACGGCGTGAGCGGGTCAGGGCTGCTTGGCGAAGAGAGTCGTGCCGACGAGGCTCGCGGCGTTGCTCTTGTCGATCAGCGCAGTGCCGGCGTCGACAAACTCGGGCACCTTCTCGCCATTCGCGAGCTTCTCCGCGGTCTGCACGGTGCTGGCACCCAGGGTCTGCGGGTCGTTGAACGCGGTGGCGACGAACTGGTCGCCGTCGTCGATGGCCTTGACGGCCTCCATCAGACCGTCGACGCCGAAGACCAGCACATCGGTGCGGTTGTTCTCCTTGAGGACCTGGAGAGCCCCGAGAGCCATGTCGTCGTTGTGGGCGTAGACGGCCTTGAGGTCCTTGTTGGCCTCGAGCAGGTCCTGCATCGCGGTGACCGCCTTGGCCCGGATGTAGTCGCAGAAGGGACCCTGGACGATATCGATGTCCGGGTTCGCCGCGGCGGCCTTGTGAAAGCCCTCACTGCGGTCGTGCGAGACCACCCCGCCGGCGTCCCCCTGAATCTCGATCACCTTGCCGCCGGCGTCACCGATGGCCTGCACCATCTGCTCTCCGACGAGCTCGCCCATCTTGACGTTGTCGCGACCCACAAAGGACGCGGCACCCTCCGCGACCGGTCGGTCGACCGTGACGACCTTGATGCCCGCGGCCTCGGCAGCCTTGATACTCGGCGCCACGCCCTTGGGGTCGACCGGGTTGATGATGAGCACGTCGATGCCGCGGGTGATCAGGTCCTGGACGTCGTTGTTCTGCTTGGTGACGTCACCGTTGGCGTCCACGAAGAGCAGCTCGTCGCCATTCTTCTTCGCCTCCGCCTTGGCGCCCTTGCCGAGCTCGACGTAGAACGGACTCTGTTGAGTTACCTGGCTGAATCCGATCTTCAGCCCTTCGCTGGAGCCCGAGGCATCGCTGCTGCTGCCGCAAGCCGTGAGCGAGGCAGTCAAAGCGACGGCCGCGACCGCGCCGGTCAGGAATCGTGGGTTCTTCATGTAGTTCGACCTCCGGGAAGTTGCTGGCCTGCTGTGGCCGCCGTCACAGCAGCGTGGGGCAGGTCACATCCCCGAGGCAACACTTGTGGATCAAATTGCTCAGATGAGCACTTTCGCCCGGGGATCGAAGCAGGGCCGGTTCGCCTCCCCGGGCGTGCGAAAGCCCACGGCCGCCCTCCCTCAGGGGGCCGTGGGCTTCGCCGAACCAGGGCAGGCCCCGGTGGCTGGTGAGGTGGCTCGTGAAGTGGCTGGTGAGCCGGCTGCTGGGTCAGGCCAGCTCGGCCTGCACCGTGATCTCGACACCGGTGAGCGCCTTGCTCACGGGGCAGGTCGCCTTGGCGTTCTCGGCGGCCTGCGCGAAGCCGTCGGCGTCGAGGCCCTCGACCTCGCCGGTCACCTTCAACGCGATGCCGGTGAGTCGGAAGCCGCCGGCCGGGTCGGCCCCGAGGGACACGTCGGCGGTGACCTCGAGCGACTCCGGGGTGCCGCCGGCTTCGGCGATCACTGCGGAGAGCTGCATGGCGAAGCACGAGGTGTGCGCCGCGGCGATCAGCTCCTCGGGGCTGGTGGTGCCGTTCGCGTCCTCAGCGGTGCGCTTGGGGAAGGAGACGTCGAAGGTGCCGGTGCCGGAGCTGGTGAGCTCGACCTGGCCCGACCCGTTGTCCAGGGTCCCGTTCCAGGCGGTGCGTGCGGTGCGAGTAGGCATCTGAACTCCTCGTGGTGGATGACAAGTCGGAAGTGCACAATTGTATTGTGCACAAGATGACTGTAGACGAGGTAACCTGTGATGGCAACCCGGACCAGGAGGCCGCCATGCAGACCCCGCAGCAGGCTGACGACGACGAGCAGGTGCGCGCCCTGGAGAGCCTGCTCTGCTTCGACCTCTACGCCGCCTCCCGGGCGGTGACGGCCTTCTACCGACCGAAGCTCACCGAGCTCGGCCTGACCTACCCGCAGTACCTCGTCCTGGTCTCGTTGCGCCCCGGCGAGGCCGTCACGGTGAGCCAGATCGCGCGCGAGCTCAGCCTGGAGCACGGGACGCTGAGTCCCTTGCTGCGCCGGATGGAGACCGCCGGCCTGCTGACCCGCACCCGCAGCGGACAGGACGAGCGCAGGGTGGAGGTCGCCCTGACCGAGCACGGCGTCGCCCTGCGGCGACGCTTCGACGAGGTCCAGTGCGCTGTGGGGGAGGCGATGGGGCTCAGCGCCACACAGTTCACCGGGATGCAAGCCTCGCTGCGCGCGCTGACCGACTCGGTGCGTCACGCCACCGCCACCTGAGAGGTGGCAGGACCGCGAAGTTAGCGACTGTTAACTTCGCACGGCCCCGGGCTACGATGCGGGCATGAGCTTCGACCTGTCCGAGGACCACGAGCAGTTCCGCCGTTCGGTGCGCGACTTCGCCGAGAAGGAGATCGCCCCCCACGCCGCCCAGTGGGATCGCGACCACCACTTCCCGATCGATGTCGTGCAGAAGATGGGTCAGCTGGGTCTCTTCGGGCTGACCGCTCCGGAGGAGTACGGCGGTGCCGACGGTGACTTCACCAGCCTGTGCGTCGCGATCGAGGAGATCGGCCGGGTCGACCAGTCGATGGGGATCACCCTCGAGGCCGCCGTCGGTCTCGGCATCAACCCGATCCTGACCTTCGGCACCGACGAGCAGAAGCAGACCTGGCTGCCCGACCTGGTCGAGGGCAACACGCTCGCCGGTTTCGGGCTGACCGAGCCCGGCGCGGGCTCCGACGCGGGAGCGACCAAGACCAAGGCCGAGCTCACCGACGGCGAGTGGGTGATCAACGGCAGCAAGCAGTTCATCACCAACTCCGGCTCCGAGATCACCTCGCTGGTGACCGTGACCGCCCGCACCGGCGAGATCGAGAGCAGCTCGCCCGACAAGCCCGCCAAGGCCGAGATCTCCACGATCATCGTGCCCAGCGGCACGCCCGGCTTCACCGCCGAGAAGGCCTACGACAAGCTCGGCTGGCACGCCTCGGACACCCACCCGCTGTCCTTCGCCGACGCGCACGTCCCGGAGGCCAACCTGCTGGGGGAGCGCGGTCGCGGGTTCGCGCAGTTCCTGGCCACCCTCGACGACGGCCGGGTCGCGATCGCGGCCCTGGCGGTCGGGTGCATCCAGGCCTGTCTCGACATGAGCGTGCAGTATGCCGGCGAGCGGACCACGTTCGGCGGCCCGATCGGGCGCAAGCAGGGCGTGGCGTTCCAGATCGCCGACCTCGAGGTGATGCTGGCCGCGAGCCGGCAGCTCACCTACAAGGCGGCGTGGATGAAGGACTCCATGAAGGACGGCGGCGGGGCCTCGATGAAGGACTTCAAGCAGGCCGCCGCGATCGCGAAGCTCTACGCCACCGAGTCCGCGGTGACCGCGACCCGGATCGCGACCCAGGTCTTCGGCGGCTACGGCTTCATGGAGGAGTACCCCGTCACGCGGTTCTACCGGGACGCCAAGGTCCTCGAGATCGGCGAGGGCACCTCGGAGGTGCAGCGCATGCTGATCGCGCGTGGCCTCGGCCTCCCGGTGGAGTAGCGCGGTTAGGCTCCTCTCATGCGCGCCCGTCTGCGCCGCCTGAGCAACGAGGCCGCCAAGTTCTCCGCCGTCAACGTCGCGGCGACGGTGGTGGCCGTCCTCCTGTTCAACGTGCTCGCCCACGGAGTGATGGGGATCTACCGTCCCGGCCCGCTCAACGGGTGGCCGCTGACCAGCTGGTTCATCGCCAACTGGGTGGGCATGTGGATCAGCTTCTACGGCAGCCGGCGCTACGCGTTCAAGCACCGCCGGCCCTCGGGCCCGGGCGGGGGTGCGCTGATCTACACCGTGGTGAACCTCGCCTCCTTCGTGATCCCGATGGCCTGCCTGTGGCTGACCCGCAACACGATGGGCTGGAACAGCGCACTGGCCGACAACATCTCCGCCAACGTGATCGGCGCCGCCCTGGGGATGGTGTTCCGGTTCTGGGCCTTTCGTCGGTTCGTGTTCAAGAAGCAGGTCCTGTCCGGGGTCAACGGCGTACACCTCGACGGCCTCAAGGCGGCTCCGGACCAGGCGCGCGTGCCGTAGCGACCCTTGTCGGGCACCCGCCAACTTTCTCCGTGTGGGGAGACAAGTCGCGAGTACTGCGTCACCCTGTGAACATCGGGACGGTGCGACCGTGATGCCCCGCGGGGGGTGGCACCTCGGGGTCGCGCCAGTCCCGCTATCCCCGTCCAGCCACTTTTGAGAGCATGGGCACCGTGACCTCGGGATCCACACCAGTAGACGAACCTGCATTCGTGCGGGAGCTGAGGCATCGTGCCGACCAGGTCCGCGCGCGGGTGACCACACTCGTCGACCAGGTCGACAGCGGTCGCGCCCGACTCCTGGTCGGGGCGCAGGCTCTGGTCGCGGAGCTCGCCGTACTGCAGCCACAGGCGCGGCAGAGCATCCGGATCACCCAGCCGCGGTACTACTACGACCCCGAGGACCCAGGGATCCCTCTGGTCCGCCGGGCTCGGGCCCGCGGGGTCGAGACCGAGCTGATCACCAGCAGGGTCACCCTGCGCACGCACCCGCTGCTGCCCTCGCTGTTCCCGGCCGCTCTGGTGGGTCCGGTGTTCCTGCGCTCCCTGGTCCTGGACGACCGCTTGCTGGTCGTCGAAGGTCCGCACACCGCCGACGGGGAGCGCACCTCGTGGGTCACCGACCTCCCGGCCCTGGTCGAGGCGGTCTCGGAGCTGTGGCGCATCACGGTCGACCGGTGCGCGCCGATCCTCCCGCCCGGCACTGCGCCGCCGCTGACCGAGCGCCAGCTCGAGGTGTCCCGGCGGGTCGCGGTCGGGCACAGCGACGCCACGATCGCCCGCGCGCTGCACCTGTCCGAACGCACCGTCGAACGCGAGATGGCGGCGGTGCTGGCCGAGCTGGGTGCCGGCAACCGGACCGAGGCGGTCCTGCTGATGCGCGGCCGAGGGGTCAACGGTGGTCAGCCGGGAGCGTGAGGGGGCCAGAAGTCCGTCCACACGAAACCGAGCTCGTCGAACATCAGGCGCAGCAGGGGCAGACTGATCCCGACGACGTTGTGCGGGTCGCCGGTCACCCCGGAGACGAAGGCGCCGCCCAACCCGTCCAACGTGAACGCCCCGGCCACCTCGAGCGGCTCGCCGGTGGCCACGTAGGCGTCGATCTCCTCATCGCTCACGTCCGCGAACCGGACCTGGGTGGCGGCCGAGCGGGCCAGCCACACCTCGCGGTGGTTGTCGATGACGCAGTGCCCGGTGTGGAGTACGCCGGCCCGTCCGCGCATCTGCTTCCAGCGGGCCACCGCCTCCGCCTCGTCGGTGGGCTTGCCCAGGATCCGGTCGTCGAGGGAGAGCACCGAGTCGCAGCCGATCACCAGCGCTCGCTTCTCCTTGGCGGCGACCGCTGCCGCCTTGAGCTGGGCCAGCTTCAGGGCGTGCTCGGCCGGGCCGAGGTCGACCACCCGGGACTCGTCGACCCCGCTGACGATCACCTCGGGGTTGAGGCCGGCAGACTGCAGCGTCTTGAGCCGCGCCGGCGACGCGGAGGCCAGGACCAGGCGGGGAGTCGTCGTCGAGGGCATCGTCGAAGGCTACTCAGCGCGGCAGGGCGGCGGCACGCCACGCGCCCGGCCCGTGCCGGTGGATGCCACGCAGCCTGCGCTGCGGCGCGGACCACTGGCTCCGGGGCGTGTCCTTGGCTCCCCGCGGCGGCGGCGGCGCCGGCGGCCATGGCGGAGACCACGGTCACCAGGGCGGCGACCTCCTCGGGAGTGGGGTCGCCCTTGACCACCCGCAGCAACGGGATCTCGCTCTCCTCGGTCATCAGAGCGGGATGTTCCCGTGCTTCTTGGGCGGCAGCGTCTCGCGCTTGGAGGCGAGCAGTCGCAGCGCCCGGACCACCTCGATCCGGGTCTCGTGGGGGGTGATCACCGCGTCGACGTAGCCGCGCTCGGCGGCGATGTAGGGGTTGGCGAGGGTGTCCTCGTACTCGGCGATCAGCTCGGCACGACGTTCCTCCACGTCACCGCCGTCCTCCTCGACCTGCGCCAGCTCCTTGCGGTGCACGATGTTGGCGGCACCCTGTGCGCCCATGACCGCGATCTGGGCCGTCGGCCACGCGAGGTTGATGTCGGCGCCGAGGTGCTTGGACCCCATCACGTCGTACGCCCCGCCGTAGGCCTTGCGGGTGATGATCGTGACGAGCGGGACGGTCGCCTCGGCGTAGGCGTAGATCAGCTTCGCGCCGCGGCGGATGATGCCGTTCCACTCCTGGTCCGTGCCGGGCAGGAAGCCTGGGACGTCGACGAAGGTCAGCACGGGGATGTTGAAGGCGTCGCAGGTGCGCACGAAGCGTGCGGCCTTCTCGGAGGCGTTGATGTCGAGGGTGCCCGCGAACTGCATCGGCTGGTTGGCGACCACGCCGACCGACCGGCCCTCGACCCGGCCGTAGCCGATCACGATGTTGGGGGCGTACAACGGCATCACCTCGAGGAACTCGCCGTCGTCGACGATCCCCTCGATCACGGTGCGCATGTCGTAGGGCTGGTTGGGCGAGTCCGGGATCACCGTGTCCAGCGCGCGGTCCTCGTCGGTGATCTCCATGTCCGCGCCCCCAGATGCCTGCAGAGCGTCGTACACCGGCGGCTCGTCGAGGTTGTTCTGCGGCAGGTAGGAGAGCAGCGCCTTGGTGTACTCCAGGGCGTCCTCCTCGTCGGAGCCCATGTAGTGGGCGTTGCCCGATTTGGTGTTGTGCGCCCGCGCACCGCCGAGGTCCTCCATCGTGACGTCCTCGCCGGTGACGGTCTTGATCACGTCGGGACCGGTGATGAACATGTTGGAGGTGCCGTCGACCATGATCGTGAAGTCGGTGACCGCGGGGGAGTAGACGTGACCGCCGGCGCAGGAGCCCATGATCAGGCTGATCTGCGGGATCACGCCGCTGGCGTGCACGTTGCGGCGGAAGATCTCGCCATAGAGGCCGAGCGAGACCACGCCCTCCTGGATCCGCGCGCCGGCACCCTCGTTGATGCCGATGATCGGGGAGCCGGTCTTCATGGCGAGGTCCATCACCTTGCAGATCTTCTCGCCGTACACCTCGCCCAGCGAGCCGCCGAAGACGGTGAAGTCCTGGGAGAACACGCACACCTGGCGACCGTCGATCGTGCCGAAGCCGGTGATCACGCCGTCGCCGTAGGGCCGGTTCTTCTCCAGCCCGAAGGCGACCGAGCGGTGCCGGGCGAGTTCGTCGAGCTCGACGAAGGAACCGTCGTCGAAGAGGTGCTCGATCCGCTCGCGGGCGGTCCACTTGCCCTTGGCGTGCTGCTTCTCCACGGCCTTCGCCGAACCGGCGTGCACGGCCTCGTCGATGCGGCGGTCGAGATCCGCGAGCTTGCCGACGGTGGTGTGGATGTCGATGTCCTCGGGGACGTCGGTTCCCTCTCCGGGTGCTGCGCTCACTGCTCGGCTCCTCAGCTCTGGCCTGGCGATCCGGTGGCCCGTCGGTGCCAGATACTGGCCGCCACCTCGTTCCTGCGCCAATCTAGTGGGATGACCGGTCACGAGGACACGCGCCCACCCATTGATCCCGCCACCGCCACTGCCGCGCTCGCGGAGGAGGGCCGGTGGCGAATCGAGGTGGTGCCCGAGGCGGCCTCCACCAACGCGGTCGTCGCCGAGCGCTTCCGCGATGGTGAGAGCGGTGGCCTCGTCCTGGCCGCCGAGCACCAGAGCGCCGGCCGCGGACGCCTGGGCCGCGAGTGGGTGGCCCCTCCGGGCAGCTCGTTGACGGTCTCCTTCCTGCTCGTCCCGCAGGACGCGCCCGCCGAGCGCTGGCCCTGGCTGCCGTTGCTCGCGGGGATCGCTGCCGCGAGGGCCGTACGCCGGGTCACCGGCGCCGAGGTCGGCCTGAAGTGGCCCAACGACGTGCTGGTCGACGACCACAAGGCCGGCGGGATCCTGCTGGAGCGCGTCGAAGGTCCTGACGGGCCGGCGGCCGTCGTCGGGATCGGCCTGAACTGCTCGCAGACGCAGGACGAGCTGCCCGTGCCCGGTGCCACCTCCCTGGCCCTGGTCACCGGTGAGGAGATCGACCGCGCCGCCCTGCTCGCTGCGCTGTGCGACGCGCTCGGCGCCACCTACGACCGCTGGCTGGCCGGCGAGGACCTGCGCGCGGCCTACCTGGAGCTGTGCACCACCCCGGGACAACAGGTGCGGGTCGCCGTCCCCGACGGCGAGGTGGTCGGTGAGGCCGTCGACGTGGACCCGGCTGGGAGGCTCGTCGTACGCACCGGATCGGGGGAGGAACAGCTCGGCGCTGGGGACGTGGTGCACGTCCGCGGCATGGCATGATCGCATTTGTGGCGATCTCCCCGAAGCTCCTCAACGAGGGCGAGCACGTTGTCCTCAGCACCCGCACCCACGTGAAGGCGCTGTTCCTGCCGATGGTGGTGCTGATCGTCGTCGCGGGTCTCGCCGGCTACCTCAGCAGCCTGCCCAACGGGGACGCCGCCGCGATCTGGCGCTGGGTGATCTGGGCGGTCGCCGGACTGCTGGTGCTGTGGTTCGTGGTGGCTCCGTTCGTGCAGTGGCTGCTGGCGACCTACACCCTGACCAGCCGTCGGCTGATCACCCGCTCGGGGGTGTTCACCCGCCGCGGGCACGACATCCCGCTCAACCGGATCAGTGACGTGTCCTACGAGAAGGGCATCCTGGACCGGATCTTCGGCTGCGGGACCCTGGTCATCTCCGACGCCAGCGAGCTGGGTCGCGTCGAGCTCCACGACATCCCTCGGGTCGAGAAGGCGCAGCTGATCCTCAGCGACCAGCTGCACCACGGCACCCGCGAAACCAATGACGACGCCTGAGGAACTCGAGCGCGCGATCCTGGGTGAACGCCCCCACCTCACGGGTGAGGAGGTGGCCGGTCCGGCCGGCCTGACGGTCAAGCAGGCCCACCTGCTGTGGCGTGCGCTCGGCTTCCCGGAGCCCACCGAGCACACGGAGTTCAACTCCGCCGACGCTGAGGCCGTCCTCCGGGTCGCCGCCATCGCCGAGAAGGGGCGGCTCGACTTCGAGACGATCGTGCGGATGACCCGCGCCGTCGGCCAGACCATGGACCGCCTCGCCGAGTGGGAGGTCGCCACCTTGCTGGGCGTCCTGGACCACAAGACCGGTGAGGAGCCCTTGCGGGCCGAGGCGCTGCGGCTGGCCACCGAGGTCGCCCCGCACTTCGAGGCCCTGCTGACCTACGTATGGCGCCGTCACCTCGCCGCCGCGGTGGCCAGGGTGGAGAGCGCCGGGGCGGCCGCCGAGGAGGAGCAGGTCGCCCAGGCGACCGTGGGCTTCGCCGACCTGGTGAGCTTCAGTGCGCTGACCAACGACCTGGACGAGGACAAGATCGGCGACCTCGTCGAGGTCTTCGAGGCGCGGGCGCACGAGGTGGTCTCGCGGCGGTCGGGCCGGGTGGTCAAGACCCTCGGCGACTCGGTGCTCTACCTGGCGCCCACGCCGGCGGACGGCATGGACATCGCCTGGGACATCATCAAGATCATCGGCGGTGACGAGAACCTGCCCGACGTGCACGTCGGCGTCGTCAGTGGCTCGGTGGTGCTGCGGATGGGCGACGTCTACGGCCCGGCGGTCAACCTCGCGGCCCGGCTGGTCGGGGTGGCGCGCCGCAACCGGGTGATCACCGACAAGCACACCGCTGCGCTGCTGCCGAGTGAGCTGTTCGAGACCCGCGTGCTGCCCGCCCGCCCCCTCCGCGGCTTCGGAGCCCTCGAGCCGGTGGCCGTACGCCGTGTCGAGGCTGGGTAGGGTCACCGGGTGCCCGAACCTCTCGCCCCCACCGTCGCCGTGATCGGTGGCGGTCAGCTGGCCAGGATGATGGCCGAGCCCGCTGCCGCGCTGGGCATCCCGCTGCGTCTTCTCGCCGAGGCCGAAGGCGTCTCGGCGGCCCAAGTGATCCCGGACCACGTCGTGGGCGACTACCGCGACCTCGAGACCCTGCGCCGGGTCACCAAGGGCGCTGCCGTGGTGACCTTCGACCACGAGCACGTGCCGACCGAGCACCTGCACGCCCTGGAGAGCTCGCTGGCGGTGCGTCCGGGCCCCGCTGCCCTGGTGCACGCCCAGGACAAGGGGGTGATGCGCAGCAAGCTGGCAGACCTCGGCGTGCCGTGCCCGCGCAACGCCCTGGTCGCGTCGGTCAGCGAGGTCGCCGACTTCGGCTTCCCGTGCGTGCTCAAGACCACCCGCGGCGGCTATGACGGCAAGGGCGTCTGGTTCGTGTCCGGACCCGAGGACTGTGCCGAGGCGTTCGACTCGGGGGCTGCCACGGACACCCGCATCCTCGCCGAGGAGCTCGTCGACTACCGCCGCGAGCTCTCCGCCCTGGTGGCCCGCTCGCCCTCCGGGCAGGTCGCCGCGTGGCCGGTCGTCGCCTCCACCCAGCGCGACGGCATCTGCCACGAGGTGATCGCCCCCGCACCCGACCTCGACCGGGACCTGGCGGTGCAGGCCCAGCAGATCGCGCTGAAGATCGCCGGCGAGCTCGACGTCACCGGGATCCTGGCGGTCGAGCTCTTCGAGACCCGCGACGGCCGGGTGCTGGTCAACGAGCTGGCGATGCGGCCGCACAACACCGGCCACTGGACCCAGGACGGCGCGGTCACCAGCCAGTTCGAGAACCACCTGCGCGCGGTGCTCGACCTGCCGCTCGGCTCCCCGGAGGCCCGGGAGACGTGGACGGTGATGGTGAACATCCTCGGCGGCCGGGAGCAGACCGGCCACCTCTACGACGGCTACCCGCACGCGATGGCCCGGGACCCGCGCCTGCGGGTGCACCTCTACGGCAAGGGCCTGCGCCCGGGCCGCAAGGTCGGTCACGTGAACGCCTACGGCGAGGACCTCGAGGACTGCCTCGAGCGAGCCCGTCACGCAGCAGCCTGGTTCGCCGGAGAGTTGGGAGAGCACAGTGAGTGATCCGCAGGTCGGCATCGTGATGGGGTCCGACTCGGACTGGCCGGTGATGAAGGCCGCCGCCGAGGCGTGCGAGGAGTTCGGGATCCCGTTCGAGGCCGACGTGGTCTCGGCGCACCGGATGCCCGAGGAGATGCTGGACTACGGCAAGCAGGCGCACTCGCGCGGGCTGCGGGTGATCATCGCCGGGGCCGGAGGTGCCGCGCACCTGCCCGGGATGCTCGCGGCCGTGACCCCGCTGCCGGTGATCGGTGTGCCGGTGCCGTTGAAGTACCTCGACGGCATGGACTCGCTGCTCTCGATCGTGCAGATGCCGGCCGGGGTCCCCGTCGCGACGGTCGCCGTCGGCGGTGCGCGCAACGCCGGCCTGCTCGCCGTACGCATCCTCGCGGCCAGCGACCCCGGACTGCAGCAGCAGATGATCGACTTCCAGGCCGAGCTCAAGGCCACCGCGCAGGAGAAGGGCAAGGCCGTGCGCGGCGAGGCGGCGCACAAGATCGGGTTCTGACCCAGGGGCGTCGCAGTTCCGGGGCGGTCGCTCCGCGGATCGTGGCAGGGGGGTGGTGCACCACGTTCAAGCGACGGGACGCGACACCGTGCGTGGCAGCACCACCAGCGCGAGCGCGGCGAGCAGGACCGCGAGGCCGAAGCCGGAGAGGTAGCTGGTCTGCTGGTCCAGGAGAAACCAGCGGGCGAAGACCGCGCCCACGAGCCCGGCTGCGACGCTCTGCCCGAGGGCGTCGCTGAGCTGGATCGCCGAGCCGCTCTCGCCCTGGCGTCCCTCCGCCGAGAGGTCCAGGACCAGGGTCGAGAGCAACGGCGTGGCCAACCCCATCCCGACCGCCATCGTGGCGAACCCGGCGATCGCGACGGCGGCGGCGACCCAGGCCAGGTGGTCGATCGGCACCAGCGCGAGTGAGATCGCCGCGCCGGCGAGCAGGGCCAGGGCGGCCATGCGCAGCAGCCGACCGAACGTGTCCGGGCCCGCGACCCGACCGGAGTAGGCCGACCCGCCCGCCCAACCGAGGGCGCCGACCATCAGCACCAACCCGGACAGGGTCGGGCTGAGCCCGCTCTCGCGCTGCAGGACCAGTGGCAGGAACATCTCCAGGCAGACGAAGGCGCCCCCGATCAGGCCGCGCCCGGCGATGACCGCCGGGAGACCGGCCCGCGCGGTGAGGGTGCCGGCCGGGAGCAGCGGACCCACGGACAGGCCGAGGGCCAGCAGGCCCAGGAGCAGCAGCACCGTGGTGCTGCCCGCGTTGCCGTGCCCGGCCAGGTGCAGCGCCACGACGCCCAGCGCGGCGAGGACGGCGTACGCGGGCCGTCGGCCCCAGGCAATCGGCGAGGTGCGTACGGCGAGGTGCGGACCCATCGAGATCCTGACGCCGAGCGTGCTGAGCGCGGCGAAGACCGCCACCACCAGGAAGACCGAGCGCCACCCGGCGAGATCCACCAAGGCACCGGTGACGAACGGCCCGGCGATCGAGGGCACCACCCAGGCCGTGGCGAACAGCGAGAACACCCGGGCCCTCAGCGCCGGGGGATAGGCGTCCCCGACCGCGACGTACATCGCCGTCAGCGCGGCGCCGCTGGTGACCCCCTGGAGCAGCCGCCCGAGCACGAAGACCTCCATCTCGGAGGCCAGCCCCGAGACCAGAAGGCCCGCGACGAAGCCCATCCCGCCAAGCAGGATCGGCAGTGCCGGCCCGCGGGCGTCGCTCCAGGTGCCGCCGACGACCATGCCGACGATCGCCGCGGTGAGCAGGCCGACCACGGCGATCGGGTAGAGCGTCTCCCCGTCGAGGTCCCGCGCGACGCTGGGCATCGCCAGGCTGACCGCGACCGCCTCGAAGGCGAACATGGTCACCAGCGCCATCAGCCCGATCGTGATCGCCCGGTGGGCGGGATCGAAGGCACCCGGAGACGTCCGAGAGGGAGCCGGGGTCGTCATGGTGACACCCAACTACCTCGACCATGGCTGCGGTCAAGGGGATATCGCCACGGGGCCCACCCGCTCAGTCTCCCGTCACGCGCCCGCGCATGGACTTGATCTGCGAGCGGCGCTTCTTGCCCTCGATCCGGCGGCGCTGGGAGCCCCGGGTCGGCTTGGTCGGCACCCGGGGAAGCGGGGGCGGGGCGAGCGCCCTGCGCAGCCGGTCGGCCAGCCGCCCGCGGGCGGCCACCCGGTTGCGGTGCTGGGAGCGGTGCTCGGAGGCCGTGACCACGATCCGCTCGGCACCGACGTGGGCGAGTGCCCGGCGACGCATCGCGTCGGTGAGCACCGAGGAGCGGGTGAGGTCGAAGGCGACCTCGACGCGGCTGTCGGTGGTGTTCACCGACTGGCCGCCGGGCCCCGAGGACCGGGAGAACTGCTCGTCGAGCTCGACGGCGGGGACCACCAGCCCGTGCGGGAGGCCGGGGCCGGGGCGCAGGACCAGGTCGCCGCCGGGAGCCGGGTCGGCCGGGGTCAACGCCGGCTCCACTCGATCTTCGGGCAGGCGTCCATCACCATCGGCACGCCAGCGGCGCGCGTACGCCGGAACGCCGGCTCGTCGATCACCCCGAGCTGGAACCACACGGCCCTGGCCCCGACCGCGACCGCCTCGTCGGCGAACTGCCCGGCCGCGTCGGAGCGGCGGAACACGTCGACGACGTCGATCTCGAACGGGACTTCGGCCAGCGTGGCGTAGCCCTGCTCACCGAGCACGCTCGGTGCGTCCGGGTGGATCGGCACGATCTTCTTGCCACGGCTCTTCAACAGGGCGGCGATCATGTACGCCGTACGCCCGGGGTTGCCGGACAGGCCGACCACCGCCCAGGTGGTGCACTCGTCGAGCATGTAGTCGATCGCCGCAGGGTCCTGCCACTCGTTCATCGGGCCAACATAGACTCCACGGCCATGAGCGCTGACTTCCCCGTGTACGCCCTGACCGAAGAGCACCAGGCCATCCGCGAGGCGGTCCGCGCCGTCGCCGACGCGAAGATCGCCCCGAACGCCGCCGCGGTCGACGAGGAGGCCCGTTATCC
>CAWAJE010000062.1:0-33043 GCA_963782215.1 uncultured Actinomycetota bacterium
AGCTCCAGGAGCCGGCGTGACCGAGCTGGACCTGCCTCTGGCCGACGGCGGCGTGCTGCACGTCTACGACACCTGCCCCGGTGATCGCGGGGGCGACCTGCTCCCCGTGCTGTGGCACCACGGCACCCCCAGCACGGGTCACCCACCCGCTCCGTTGTTCGACACCGCGGCCGCGCTGGGGCTGCGGTGGGTGGGTTACGACCGACCCGGATACGGCGGCTCGACCCCGGCTCCGGACCGTCCGGTCTCCTCGGCCGCGACCTACGCCGAGGCGGTCGCCGACGCGCTCGAGCTCGACCGGTTCGCGGTGATGGGGCACTCGGGTGGCGGCCCGCACGCGCTGGCGTGCGCCGCCTTGCTGCCCAGCAGGGTGGTGGCAGCAGTCGCGATCGCGAGTCTGGCGCCGTACGGACCCGGCGGTCTGGAGCCAGCGGCGTACACCGCCGGCATGGCCGTCTCTGGCGCATCCGCCCTCGACTCCGCAGCACGAGGTCGGGCGGCGAAGGAGGCCCACGAGGCATCGGCCGGCGACTACGACCCCGAGTTCACCCCGGGCGACCTGGCCATGCTCGACGGCGAGTGGGCCTGGTTCACCGCTGTGGTGCGTGCCGCGGCCGCTTCCGTACCAGCGCCGGCCATCGACGACGACCTCGCCTACGTACGCCCCTGGGGCTTCGACCTCGCCGCGGTGCACGCGCCGACGCTGCTGCTCCAGGGCGAGCGCGACCGGATCGTGCCACCCGCCCATGCCCACCACCTCGCCCAGGCGATTCCCGCCGCGGAGCTGAGGCTGGACCCCGATGCCGGCCACGTCTCGGTTGTTGCTGGCGCGGCCGAGGCTCTTGCCTGGGTTGCTGCGCAGCGTTCGTGAGGTGGCCGGGTCACCCGGGCCCATACACACGCAGAGGGCCGGTGTTTGGCTTCGGTTGATGCTTGACGTGCTGGCTTCGCCAGTTCCTTGACACTCTGGTTTGAGATTAGCCCTCGATCGTGGGTCTCGAGGCTCGCTTCTTGCGCACCTCCCCTCGGCTGGTCCGCGGCACGGTCTTGAGAAGTTGAGTGCCGTCCCAGACCTGCAGCACCTGCTCACCCACATGAACATCCAGCTGGTGGCCCGCGGCCGCCTTGCCCAAACAGATCTGCTGCCACGACACCGAGATCACCCCGTTGGCTCCAGCACGACGGCCAACCCAGTCATCGCCGGTGCGATCCAAGTCCACGATCGGCGCCGGCTCCCGAACCGGACGCTGATGACCCGCGAACCGCTCCACCGGTGGCACCATCGCGATCGCAGAGTGCGGCCGTTGCTGGTTGTACTCGTGCACCCACGCGTCCAGCTCGACCTGCGCCGATCCCAGGTCCGCAAAGACCCGGTCGGTGCGGAACTCCGCACGCAGCGTGCGGTGGAACCGCTCCACCTTGCCCGTGGTCGTGGGAGAACGCGGCTCGGTGAGCCGATGAGTGATCCCGTTCTCCCGACAGACTCGGTCGAAGAGCACCTCGACCGGCGGACGGTTGAACCGGCCGGTGAACACCTTCCCGTTGTCGGTCAAGATCTCCTCCGGCACCCCGTAAGTCCGCATCGCCAACGCCAACCCGTCACACACCCGCTGCGCGGTCTCCCGCACCATCAAGAACGCCGAGACGCAGAACCGGGAGTGGTCATCGATCCCGGTCAGCGCCTTGGCCCGGCGACCATCCGCGAGCAGGAACCCACCCACGGTGTCCATCTGCCACAACTCCATCGGCTCACCGCGCTCCCAGCGCTTCCAGTGCTCACCGCGACGACGCCGAGCCTGCGGCTCGATCACCCCGGCCCGCACCAACGCCCGATAGATCGCCGAGCGCGAAGGGACCCACCCACCAGGACCCGCGGCACGATGAAGTTCATACAAAATCCGCCGCGGACCCCACCCCGGATGCGCCCGACGCATCTCCAGGATCCTCGCCTCGACCTCACCCGACATCTGGTGCGGACATGTCACCGGGCGTTTGGACCGAACCTCCAGCCCAGCCAGCCCAGCGTCCTCATAGCGACGCAGCCACGCATGGACCGACTGCCTGGACACGCCCCATCGCTCGGCGACCTCCGAGACCGACCTGCCATCGGAGAGCACCGCCAACACCGCTTGATACTTCTGCTCCTGCACGCTCAGCTCCATGAACATGAAACGAGTGTCAAGAATGAGCCGAAGCCACTGTCAAGCATCAGCCGAAGCCACGTAAAGCATGAACCCGAGCCAATCCGTCAAGGATCACCCGGGCCCATACACACGCAGAGGGCCGGTGACAGGAGTCGAACCCGCGACATCCTCATTACAAGTGAGGCGCTCTACCAACTGAGCTACACCGGCGAGGCCGTCGGGAGACGCCGACGACGCGACGCAATCGTAGGTGACGACCGCTCCTGGACGCGTGCCGCGTGGGCAGTGGCCGGACGAGCGACCCGACGGACTATCAGTTCAACGCCTCCGCCGTCTCCGGCACGCTCGGCGACGCCGAGGCTGTGGCGAACTGATAGTCCGTCGGGCGCCACGGCAAGCCTGCCCGGCCGCTCAGCCGGTCGGGGTCGCCTCGCCCGACGGGGTCGCCTCGCCCGACGGGGTGGCGGAGTCCGACGGGAGGACCGGCTGCTCGAGGTCGAGGGGGATGTAGTCGGCGACCACGAGCACCCCGGTCGTCTTCACCGTCACCGGCTGGATCCCGACCGGTCGGCCGTCACGGTAGGTGATGAAGGTGAACTGCGCGTCGCGACGCAGCTTGCTGCCGATCGCGACCGCGTAGGCCGCCCCGCCGGTCGTGCCGTTGGTGTAGGTGTAGCCGATCTTGCCGTTCTCCCCCACCACCTGGGTCGGGCCCTTCTGCACGTGCAGGTGGCCCCCGACCACCAGGTCGGTGCAGCCCCGGGCCAGTGCGGTCGCGCCGAGCTTGGCGTCGTGGACGAGCAGCGTGGCGATCCGCTCACCCTCCTCGTCCAGCTTGCAGACGTCGTCGGCGATGGTCGCCTTCACCTCGCCGAAGCTCAGTCCCGTCTCGTCACGCCAGTTGCCCAGCCCGCTGGAGCGCGGGTCGTCGACGCCGGTGATGCGCACGTCCCCGAACTCCGTCACCGGGTCCCCGTCAAGGTGGGTCCAGCCGAGGCCCTTGAGGTGGTTGATCACCACGTCGCCGTGATCGTGGTTGCCGGCCACCGCGATCCGCGCGTCGTAGCCGTCGAAGGCGTCGTTGAGGGAGTCCAGGCTGAAGGTCTCCCACGACTGACCGGTCGAGGTGTCGTCGCCGCCGTCGAGCACCACCGTGGCACCGGCGGCGTCCGCGGCAGCACGCACGACCGGGTCCATGCCGATGTTGTCGTGCCGGTCGCTGACCAGCACCGCAACGGTCTCGTCCTCAGCAGGCTGGTGCAGCTCGCTCGCGATCTCCGGCACCCGTTCGGCCACCTCGCGGTAGAACACCTTGCTGGTCTCGTAGGTGTCGAAGAGGCTGATCACCAGCCGCCGGGTGCCCGCCGTCACCAACCCGTTGCGGATCTGCCACGCGTCCAGGCCCTCGGGCACGTCGAGCTCCGGGAAGGCCTGCGCGATGCCGAGCCACCGGGAGGTGTCCTCCACCCGCTCGGGCGAGGTGCGCCACGGCTGCAGGATCGAGAGCACCGCCAAGGCGACCGCAGTCATCGAGGCGATGGCGAACCGGGGGTGGCGGCGCATCAGCTGGGCGCGCCGATCACGCCCCAGCAGCAGCCACAGCCCGATCGGCGCCAATCCGATCCCGGCAGCGCGCAGGGCCTGCACCCAGGCGAGGTCGGCGACCTCCTCGCGCACGCCCCGGATCTCGGCGTCCGGCTGGGCCGCGATGGCGGCATACCGTACGGCGATCTGCTCAGCGCTCCTGGCCGTCGTCTTGCCCAGCTCGATGTTGACGCCGATCAGGCTGCCGGTCTTCGAGCGGGCATCGGGCAGGTAGGGGCCGAGCTCGAGCCGGACGTAGCCGTCGAAGGTCGGCTGCACCACCGCGTCGTGGCTGGCCACGACCATCTCGGTCTCCGAGTGCGTGAACAGCAGCACCCACGTCGGGACGGCGACCACGGCCCACACGACCGCGAAGCCGAGCAGGTGCAGCAGCCGTCGACGCCACGAGGTGCGCGAAGCGGGAGCGTTCGTGCTCACTAGCTCGTCGTGATTCGCTTCTGGGCCACCGAGTAGAGCGCCACGCTCGCGGCGACTCCGGCGTTCAACGACTCCAACGAGCTCGCCATCGGGATCGCGACCAGTTGGTCGCAGGTCTCGGCGACCAGCCGCGAGAGGCCCTTGCCCTCGGAGCCGACCACGATCACCAGCGGTCCGTCGGCGAGGTCGAGGTCGGGCAGTGCGACGTCGCCGTCGGCGGCCAGGCCGATCACCATGCAGCCCGCCTCCTGGTAGGCCTTGAGCTGACGGGTCAGGTTGACCACCTGCGCGACCGGGAGCCGAGCGGCCGCGCCCGCGGAGGTCTTCCACGCGCTGGCCGTCATGCTGGCGGCGCGGCGCTCCGGGATCACCACACCATGGGCCCCGAAGCCGGCCGCGGAGCGCACCACGGCGCCGAGGTTGCGCGGGTCGGTGACCGAGTCGAGCGCGACGATCAGCGCCGGCTCGTGGTTGGCCTTGGCGGTGTCGAGGAAGTCCATCGGGTCGGCGTACTCGTAGGCCGGAACCCGCGCGGCGAGGCCCTGGTGCACCGCGCCTGCGGTCATCCGGTCGAGCTCGACGCGAGGCACCTCGAGCAGCGAGATCCCCTTGTCGGCGGCGATCCCGAAGACCTCCCGCAGGCGTCCGTCGCGCTCAGCACCTTCGGCGACGTACACCGAGGTGATCGGCAGCTCGGCGCGCATGGCCTCGAGCACCGAGTTGCGGCCGGCGATCCACTCGTGGTCGCCGCCGCCCTTGCCCATCGGGCGGCGCGGCTTCTTGGAGGCGTCGCGCTCGTCCTTGGCCTTCTTCTTGTGCGCCTTGTGGTACGGCCGTTCGACCGCCTTCGGCGTGGGGCCCTTGCCCTCGAGGCCGCGGCGGACGCGTCCTCCGGACCCGGCGGTGGGGTTGCCCTTGCCGGTCTTCTTGATGGCGCCGCGGCGCTGGGAGTTTCCTGGCATCAGTTCCCCTGCATGTTGTTCCCGGCGACGGACCAGCGTGGCCCGTCCGGGGTGTCTTCGATCTCGATGCCTGCGTTCTTGATCCGGTCACGGATCGTGTCGGCGGCGGCAAAGTCCTTGGCTGCGCGGGCCTCGGCGCGCTGTTCCAGCATGCCCCTGACCAGTGCGTCGACGACCGAGGTCAGGTCGTCGGAGCCGTTCCCGGCCCGGTGGCTGGTCCAGTGCGGGTCGGCGGGGTCCAGGCCGAGTACTCCGAGCATGGCACGGACCGAGGCCGCGTTGCCGCGCAGTGCGGCACTGGCCCCGCCGGGGAGCAGCTTGTTGCCCTCACGGACGACGTCGTGCAGGGCGGCCACCGCTGCCGGCGTACCGAGGTCGTCGTCCATCGCGCTGACGAAGTCGGCGCAGAGGATGCCGCCCTCCGGCACCTCGCCGAGCACGGCGGCGGCGCGGTCGAGGAAGCCCTCGACCCGGCGGAAGCCCAGAGCCGCCTCCTCGAGCGCCTCGAAGCTGAACTCCACGTGGGAGCGGTAGTGGGCGGCGACCATGTAGTAGCGCAGCTCGATGCCGCGCACCCGCTCGAGCACGTTGGGCACGAGCAGCGAGTTGCCCAACGACTTGCTCATCTTCTCGCCGCTGGTGGTGATCCAGGCGTTGTGCAGCCAGTACGACGCGAACGCGTGCCCGGCCGCGCGGGACTGAGCCTGCTCGTTCTCGTGGTGAGGGAAGCGGAGGTCGACGCCGCCGCCGTGGATGTCGAAGGCACCCCCGAGGTACTTGCCGGCCATGGCCGAGCACTCGATGTGCCACCCCGGACGACCCCGACCCCACGGCGAGGCCCACGACGCCGTCTCGGGCTCGCTGACCTTGTGGCCCTTCCAGAGCGCGAAGTCGCGGGGGTCGCGCTTGCCGCGTGGGTCTGCGTCCTGCGCGGCCTCCATGTCGTCGACCTTCTGCCGCGTGAGCTCGCCGTACGCCGGCCAGGAGGCGACGTCGAAGTAGACGTCTCCCGAGTCGTCGTCGGCGGCGTAGGCGTGCCCGCGCTCGATCAGCACCGCGATCAGCTCGAGCATCTCCGGCACGTGCCCGGTCGCGGCCGGCTCGTAGGTCGGCGGCAGCACGTGCAGGGCGTCGTAGGCCCGGTCGAGCTCGCGCTTCATGTCGTAGGCGAGGTTGTACCAGGGGCGGCCCTGCTCGGCAGCCTTGACCAGGATCTTGTCGTCGATGTCGGTGATGTTGCGGATGAAGGTGACCTCGTAGCCGCTCGCCGACAGCCAGCGACGCAGCACGTCGAAGTTGACGGCCGAACGGACGTGACCGACGTGGGGCTCGGACTGGACCGTCAGGCCGCACACGTAGATGCCCGCCCTGCCCTCCTCGAGGGGGACGAAGTCGCGGACCGCGCGCGCGGCGGTGTCGTAGAGCCGGAGAGTCACCCCGAGAGTCTAGGGCGCCGAGGCCGGTGAGCCGACCGCGTGGGGGTGGCGCCACCGCGGGCACAAATGTGACGAAAAGCGACTGGTGGGACGCAAAACCACTACTGTGGCCCGATGCAGTCACCTCTCCGCCAGCCTCGAGTCCGAGCCGCCGCGGCCGGCCTGGCGATCCTGGCCGTCGCCGGGGTCCTGCTGAGCGACCCGGTCCGCCCCGAGCACGCCCGGCTCGTCGATGCCTCGACCGCCCAGCACTCCCTCGGCCAGGTCACCACGAGCGGGGACTTCCGGGCCGGCGCGCTGGAGGGGACGCGCGTGCGCAAGGGCTCGCTGACGATCGCCCAGCCCACCGGCACCCTCGACTGGGCCGGTCGTCGCTGGTCCTACTCGCGCTGGACCTCGGCCTGGGTGCGCCCCGGGCACGGCTTCACCGAGCTGGTCCCGTCCTGGAACGCCCGCACCGCCCGCGGCACCTGGGTGCAGGTGCAGGCCCGGGTGAGCAGCACCAGCGGCAGCAAGGTCAGTGGCTGGAAGACCCTCGGCAGCTGGACCCCTCGCGACAGCGACTTCCGGCGAACCAGCTCGGGCAGCCAGCGCGATGCCGTGGCCTCGGTCAGCACCGACACGGTGATGGCGGCCTCCGGCGTCACCCTGAACGGCTACCAGCTGCGCACGGTGCTGGTGCGCAAGACCACCAGCAAGCGCACTCCGGTGGTGCGGTCGGTGCAGGCCGTGGCGAGCCGGATCGCGACCTCCTCGCCCGCGACCAGCCGCCGCCTGCTCCCCGCCAGGACGCTGGCCGTGCCGGCGTACTCCCAGATGACGCACCGCGGCCAGTACCCGCAGTACGGCGGCGGAGGCCAGGCGTGGTGCTCCCCGACGTCGCTGTCGATGATCCTGGGCTACTACGGCGCGCTGCCGAGCGCCTCGGACTACGCGTGGGTCGACAAGCGGTACGCCGACCCGGTGGTCGACCACGTCGCCCGGATGGTCTACGACAACGGCTACCAGGGTGCTGGCAACTGGGCCTTCAACACCGCCTACGCGGCAACGCGGACCTCCCAGGCCTTCGTCACGCGACTGCGCGACCTGACCGAGGCCGAGCGGTTCATCGCCGCCGGCATCCCCCTGGCCGCCTCGATCAGCTTCGCCCGCGGCGAGCTCACCGGCGCCCCGATCGGCGCGACCAACGGCCACCTCGTGGTGATCTCGGGCTTCACGAGATCCGGCGACGTGGTCGTCAACGACCCGGCCGCCTCGAACAACTCCTCGGTTCGCCGTACCTATGACCGCGCCGAGTTCGAGCAGGTCTGGCAGCGCCGCTCCCACGGCCTGGTCTACGTCGTCCGCGACTCCGCCCACCCGCTCCCCGCCCGGGTTGCGGGCGCCGGCTGGTGACGCCGGTTGGGGCTGCGGCTTTCGGGCTGCGGTTCTTCACGTTCTCCTGAAAAACCGCCAGCCCCGCTAACGCGAGATCCCGACCGTCGAGAACAGCCAGTAGCTGCTGGTCAGCCACACCGTGACCACGCTGGTCAACAGCAGCCCGCCCACCACCGGCAGCGCCCAGCCGGGCACTCCCCGGCTGCGCACGAGCAGCACCTTCGCGGCGAAGGCACCGTAGAACGCGCAGCCGACCAGTGAGTGCACCAGCGGCCGGATGGCGAACGGCTCCGAGGCGAACCCGAACTCGTAGAGGCAGTAGCCGGCCACCGGCAGCGACAGCACGAACGCGCTGAACCCACCCGCGCGGTGCGCCCGCCCGAGCCAGGACGGAGCGCGCGGAGCACCGGGCAGGCGGCCGTAGAGCCACAGCGCACCGACCAGCTGCCCCAGCGCGAGCACCAGCACCACGCTCGCCAGCCAGGCCTTGAACGTCGCGGTGCTGGAGAACCCGAAGTTCGGCAGCGAGCCGTAGACCGGGTCGTGCAGCCGGCCGTAGACGCCCAGCGCGACCGCGACCCCCGCCCCGAGCAGCAGGGCTCCGAGAGCCACCCCGCGACGCGCGATCGCCTGCTCGCCCACGAGACCCCCTCCCCACCGGGTCGCCGACTCCCGACGCTACGCGCGCCCAGCGGCATCCGGGAGGGGCGGACCGGCCGAGACCCAGCCTGTCTACTCCGCGCGGAAGGGGTGCGAGTGCCAGCCGGTCGCACCGTCGGGGATGACGTCGGTGCGCACGGCCGTCTGGGTGTAGCCGGTCAGGTCGGTGGCCCGCACCGTCACCCGGTGGTCGCCCGGAGCGACGTCCACGGTGCCGGCCCACTGCACCCAGGTGTCGGCGTCGGGCACACGGCCGAGCTCGGCCTCGACCCACGGGCCGCCGTCGAGCATGTACTCCACCTTCTCGATCCCGGTGTGCTGCGCCCAGGCACTGCCGCCCACCCGGATCTGCCCCGCCGGGACGGTGTCGCCGTTGCGGGGTACGTCGACCCGCGACTGGGTCTTCACCGGCCCCTTCTCCGACCAGCCGCGCTGGGTCCAGAAGGCGTTGATCTTGTCGAAGGTGGTGACCTCGAGGTCGACGATCCACTTGGTGGCCGAGACGTAGCCGTAGAGACCGGGCACCACCATCCGCACCGGGAACCCGTGCTGCACCGGCAAGGGCTTGCCGTTCATCGCCACGGCGAGCAGCGCGTTGCGATCGTCGGTCAGGGCCGCGAGCGGCGTACCGCAGTTCCACCCGTCCCGCGAGGTCTGCAGCACGGCGTTGGCGCGGGACTTGACCCCGGCCGCGGCCAGCAGCTCCCGCACGGGTACGCCGGACCAGAACGCGTTGCCGATCAGGTCACCACCGACCTCGTTCGACACGCAGCACAGCGTCAGCCACGCCTCGGTGAGCTCACGGTCGAGCAGGTCCTGGTAGCTCACGGTGATCTCGCGCTCGACCAGGCCGTGGATCCGCAGCTCCCACTCGTCGGGGGAGATCGACGGCGGGGCGAGGGCGGTGTGGATCACGTAGAACCGCTCGTTCGGCGTGCGCCACGGCTCGATCCCCTTGCCCAGGTTGGCGCCTGCGGGCACCTCGCCGTGCTTCACCGGCAGCCGGAGCAGCCGCCTGGCCTGCTCGACCTGACGCCGGCCGCTGCCCGCGAGACGTCCGCCGACGGCGAGCAGCGCGGCCCCGCCGACCACCATCCCGGAGCGGACCAGGAACGCGCGGCGGCTGGGACCGTGGTCGGCCGTGGTCTCCCCCAGCAGCGGCGCGGTGAGCAGGCGCAGGCTGACGATCCAGGTGATCAGGCCGACCACGATCGAGAGCGTCGCCCCGATCCCGGGCTGGGGCAGGCGCAGCACCGCCGCCAGCCCGATCGCACCCAGCGCGAAGAAGACGAGGTCGGGCACCAGCGGACGTCGGGCCACGAACGTGGCGGCGTAGGCGCAGATGCCGAGCAGGATCACGGCGGTGCCGCCCAGCAGCAGCGGCTTGTCCAGCGTGCCCACCACGCCGATCAGGAAGTGCGCGAGCCCTCCGGGGGTGAGGTCGCGGACCGCGGTGGCCACCGCCTGCACCGGGCCGGACTCGGCGCGCAGGGCCCAGGCCGTGGCCTGGCTCAGGGCGACACCTGCGGCACCCGCAAGCGCCCCGGCCAGTGCCAGGTGTGCTCGCGAGACCGAGGCGGTCCCAGTGGGTCGTTCGGTCACGCTCACCTCTCCATCGTCCCGCACGGGTCAACGCGGAGGTGCCGGCGGGCACCGGTCACGGCATGATCGTCGTCGTGAGCCAACGCATCGGAATCGGCACAGACGTCCACCGCCTCGTCGCAGGTCGTTCGATGCGGGTGGCCGGTTTGGATTGGCCGGAGGAGGAAGTGGGCCTCGACGGGCACTCCGACGGCGACGTCGTGCTGCACGCGATCTGCGACGCGTTGCTCTCCGCGGCGGGTCTCGGCGACCTCGGCAGCAACTTCGGCACCTCCGCGCCGCAGTGGTCCGGCGCCCCCAGCCACGACCTCCTGGCGGAGACGCTGAAGCGGGTGCGCTCCGACGGCTGGGAGGTCGACCACGTGGCCTGCCAGCTGATCGGCAACCGTCCCCGCCTGGGCTCGCGGCGCGCCGAGGCCGAGACCGGCATCACCGAACGGCACGGCATCAGCGTCTCGCTCAGCGCCACCACCACCGACGGCCTCGGGCTGACGGGTCGCGACGAGGGCCTGGCCGCCGTCGCCAACGCGCTGCTCCACCGATCGACGGCCGAGCAGGAGGCCGGGTGCTGACCCACGACGGCCACCGGCTGCACGTCACCACCTACGGCCCCGCCGATGCCGCGGTCACCGTGTTCCTGGCGCACTGCTGGACCCTGAACCAGCACGACTGGCACTACCAGGTCCGCGACCTCCAGCGGGAGTTCGGGCACCGCATCCGGATCGTCACCTGGGACCACCGGGGGCACGGCGAGTCCGACCCGCTGCCGAAGGTCGGCTGCACCATCGAGAACCTCGCGCGGGACTGGGCATCCCTGGTCGACGACCTCGCGCCGGCCGGGCCACTGGTCCTCGCCGGGCACTCGATCGGCGGGATGACGCTGATGGCCCTGGCCGACCTGCGACCAGAGATCTTCGAGCGCGTGGTCGGTACGGCGTTCGTCTCCACCTCCTCCGGAGAGCTCGACACCGTCACCCTCGGGCTGCCGGAGACCGGCCGGCTGCTCCGCTCCCAGATCCCCCGGATCCTGGCGCTGCGCTCGCGCACCCTCTCCCGCCGCGCACGTCGTCGTGCCCCGATCGTGGAGCGCCTGATCATGCGCCGGTTCCTGTTCGGTACGCCGATGCGGCTGGCCGACGCCGCCCTGGCCGTCGAGGGACTGATCAGCTGCTCCGGGGACACCGTGGTCGGCTTCTACGAGGACTGCATGACCCACGACCGCTCGCACGCGCTGAAGGTGCTCTCGGGCATCCCCTCCCACGTCCTGGTCGGCTCCCGCGACGTGCTCACCCCGCCGGCGCACGCCCGCCGGATCGCCGAGGAGCTCCCCGGCGCGGTGATGACCGTGGCACCCGGCGCCGGCCACATGCTGCCGCTGGAGCGCGACGCCCTGGTCTCCGGCGTCCTGATCCGTCTGGTCCGGCCGCACCTGTGACCCGCGCCGCCGCCGTCATCCTCGCCGCCGGGTCCGGCTCCCGGCTGGGTGCCGAGGTCAACAAGGTGCTGCTGCCGCTGCTCGGGGTCCCGATCCTGGCCCGCTCGGTGCGCACGGTCCTCGACGTCGCCGACATGCACCGCGTGGTCCTGGTGGTGCGCCCGGAGGACCGCGAGGTCGTGGCCGAGGCGGTCTCGCCCCACCTCGGCGAGCACGACCTGTGGGTCGTGGACGGCGGCGCGACGCGGCACGACTCGGAGTGGCAGGCCCTGCAGGCGCTCGCCGCCGACATCGAGGCCGGTGAGATCGACGTGGTCGCGATCCACGACGCCGCCCGGCCCCTGGCCCCGGCGACGTTGTGGCGTGCGGTGATCGCCACCGCCGCGAGCCACGGCGGCGCGATCCCGGTCACGCGCTCGGCCCAGCTCTCCGAGCGCAGTGGCCGGCTCGCTCCCACCGACCTGCTCGGCGTACAGACCCCGCAGGCGTTCGCCGCCCCCGCCCTGCTGGCGGCCTACCGCCGGGCCGAGGCCGAGGGGTTCACCGGCACCGACACGGCCTCGTGCCTGGAGGCGTACGCCGACCCGGCGGTCGCGATCCACGCGGTGCCGAGCACTCCGGCGAACTTCAAGGTCACCTTCGCCGAGGACGTCGCGCTCGCCGAGGCGCTGCTCAGGCGCGACCCGCGTCGGTCGACTCGCCCGCCGACTCGCCCGCCGACTCACCCGACTCGCTGAGCGCCGCGAGCACCTCGAGGTCGTCCTCGTCGACGATCCGACGTCCCAGCGGAGGAGCCTGCAGGTGCCGCACCGGGAACCTCTCGGCCAGGCGCTCGACCAAGGTCGCCAGATCGCCGGTGTCCAGCCCGGGCAGCCCGTCCAGCGCGGCCACGACGCTGGCCGGCAGCACCACGGGTGAGGTGACGCAGACCAGGGCCTCGCGGTCGACGGTGTCCCCCAGGACGGCGCCGTCGTGCTCCTTGACGGTGTCGGTCACCGGGCGCACCCCGACCACGACGGCACCGGTGCGCTCGCACTCCGCGACCGCCTCGGCGAGGAAGTCCGCCGGCGTGAGCGGGCACAGCGGGTCGTGCACCACCAGCATCCGCTCGCTCTCCTGCACCTGGGCGAAGGCGACGTCGAAGTCGAAGAGGTCGACCTCGGCGGTGGTCAGCGCCCAGGACGCGGCGGCCACCAGCGACTCACCGTGCACCAGCGCGAAGGGCAGCGACCCGCGGCCCTCGAGCGGGACCAGGCCGAGCGGGCGTTCGGATTCCTCCATGCCCTCACCCTAGGCAAGGAACCCAGCACAGCACCGAGCCCCCACGGAAAGTCCGTGGGGGCTCGGGATGCTTGCTGGGGTGCGACCTCTAGGAGGCGAGCACCTCGTCGAGGATGGTCTCGGCCTTGTCCTCGTTGGTGTGCTCGGCCAGTGCCAGCTCGGAGACGAGGATCTGGCGCGCCTTGGCCAGCATCCGCTTCTCGCCGGCAGAGAGGCCACGGTCACGCTCGCGGCGCCACAGGTCACGCACGACCTCGGCCACCTTCATCACGTCACCGGAGTGCAGCTTCTCCAGGTTGGCCTTGTAACGGCGCGACCAGTTGGTCGGCTCGTCAGGTACGACAGCACGGAGCACGTCGAAGACCCGGTCGAGACCGGCCTTGTCGACTACGTCGCGGACACCGACCAGATCGAGATTGCACGACGGCACCCGGACGACGAGGTCCTGTTGGGCGACGATGCGAAGGACGAGGTATTGCTTCTCCTCGCCCTTGATGGTGCGCATCTCGATGTCTTCGATGACTGCGGCCCCGTGATTTGGATAAACGACCGTTTCGCCGACAGTGAAAGTCATATGCAGTGAACCCCTTTCGAGGTGACCAGTCTAACACGGTTGCGAGACGCACCTATCGGACGTTTGCGCAGGTCAGAGGCGGTACTAGGGGTTGACAACTAGACATTTCGTATGCCTCGGACGATCGGTGTCGCAGTCGCCGTACGCCGGAAACCCCCACCCCGACAGGGCAGATGCTCAATACTGCGACCCATGATCCTCACGTCGGTCCGCAAGGCGCCACAGCAGGCGAAGCCGCTGCTGAGGGCCGTCCACCCGCGCCAGGCGGTGGCTGTGGCGCTCGTCGTCGGCGCCCTGGTCGCCCTGATGGGCCGGGCCCCTCGCGAGGTCCTCGTGAGCGCCGCCGCGGTGCTGGTGGCGCAGCTGGTGATGGGCCTGGTCAACGACGTCTCCGACCTCGAGAGCGACCGTCTCTCGGGGGCGCCGAGCAAGCCGGTGGCCGAGGGCGAGCTGCCGGTCGAGAACGCCAACTTCTTCGCGATCGTGCTGCTGCTCCTGCTGATCCCGCTGTCGCTGCAGAACGGCATCGCGGCCGCGATCGCGCTGCTGGCCACCGTCGCGGTCGGCTACGTGCACAACCGTTGGCTGCACGGCACGGTGTTCTCGTTCGCGGGGTGGGCGGCCACGTTCGCGCTGCTCGCCTACTTCGTCACGCTGGGTGGCTGGGGTGCCTACGCCGAGGGCAGCCAGCCGTTGACCGCGTTCGTGGTGCTGGTCGCGGTGCTCGGCGTGTGCGTGCACTTCCTGACCTCGTTGCCCGACCTGGTCGTCGACAACGCGGCCTCCGTGCGTCACCTGCCGCTGCGGATCGCCCTGCGCACGGGCGCACCCCGGCTGCTGCTGCTCTCGGGGATCGCCACGCTCGGAACGGTCGTCCTGGTGATCTACACCGCCCTCACAGCGGGAATCGCCCGCTGAGCGATAGGCTCCGACTCATCGTGAACATCGCCCCGAGTGCTGCTGGGGGCACCCCGAGAGGACCCTCATCGCCATGCTGACGCCCGTACGCCGCCGTACCGCCGCCGTGTCCCTGATGCTGCTGGTTCCCCTGCTCTCCGGCTGCGGCATCGGCTTCGGCGCCCAGACCGACAAGGTCTACCAGCCGGCCGTGGGCGTGAACGAGCGCAGCGGCAGCATCGCGGTGATGAACGCCGTGATCGTGAGCGGCACCGAGGGCCAGGGCACCTTCGTGGCCTCCTTGGTCAACCGGATCGACTCCGACGAGGACGAGCTCACCGGCATCACCGGTGACGCGCAGGGCCAGGTGCTCTCACCGATCACCGTGAAGCCCGACACCCTGGTCAACCTCGCCGACACCGGCGCGGTCAGCGTCACCGGCGACCGCGTCGCTCCCGGCAACTTCGTGCGGCTGACGCTGCAGTTCTCCAGCGGCCAGAAGACCGAGCTGAACGTCCCGGTCGTCGCCGACGACGGCCCCTACGTCGACGTGAAGACCGCGCGGCCCCCGGCCACCCCGACCTCCTGATCCTGCTCCCGGCGCCTGTGCCGGCTCGGTCTAGGCTGACCGCATGAGTGAGTCGACCCACACCCTGATCCTGCTGCGTCACGGCGAGAGCGACTGGAACGCCAAGAATCTGTTCACCGGCTGGGTCGACGTGGCGCTGACCGAGAAGGGGCGCGCGGAGGCCATCTCCGGCGGCGAGCAGCTGGTCGAGGCCGGCCTGCTCCCCGACGTCGTGCACACCTCCCTGCAGCGCAGGGCGATCACCACCGCCCACCTCGCGCTCGACGCGGCGGACCGTCACTGGATCCCGGTACGTCGGTCGTGGCGGCTCAACGAGCGGCACTACGGTGCGCTGCAGGGCAAGGACAAGAAGCAGACCCTCGAGCAGTACGGCGAGGAGCAGTTCATGACCTGGCGCCGTTCCTTCGACGTGCCCCCGCCGCCGCTCGATGACGACGACCAGTACTCCCAGGTCGGCGACCCGCGCTACGCGGACCTGGGCGCGGAGATGCCGCGCACCGAGTGCCTCAAGGACGTCATCGCCCGGATGCTGCCCTACTGGGAGGGCTCGATCGTGCCCGACCTGGCCGCCGGCTCCACGGTGCTGATCGCCGCGCACGGCAACAGCCTGCGTGCGATCGTCAAGCACCTCGACGGGATCAGCGACGAGGAGATCGCCGGGCTGAACATCCCCACGGGGATGCCCCTGGTCTACGAGCTCGACGCGCAGATGTCGCCCGTCGGCGAGGGCCGCTACCTCGACCCCGAGGCAGCGGCCGCAGCGGCTGCCGCCGTGGCCAACCAGGGCCGCTAGGGACCGACCGGCTCAGGCCTCGGGAGCCCCGGCCACGTGGTGCGGGTGCTCACCGGTGACGAGGAAGACCACCCGGCGGGCGATCGAGACCGCGTGGTCGGCGATCCGCTCGTAGTAGCGACCGAGCAGCGCGATGTCGACGGCCGGCTCGACGCCGTGCTTCCAGTCCGACCCGAGCAGCTCGCGGAACGACGTACGGCGCAGGCGGTCCATCTCCTGGTCGATCTCCTCGAGCTCGACCGCGGCGTCCACGTCGGACTCGGCGATGATGTGCGCGACCTTGGCGACCATCACCTCGGCGACGGCGGCCATCCGCGAGATCATCGGGACCACCTCGTCGGGTACGGCGACCTCAGGCATCCGCAGCCGCGCGATCTTGGCGACGTGCACCGCGAGGTCGCCCATGCGCTCGAACTCGCTGACCATCCGGAGCGAGGCCACCAGCATCCGCAGGTCGCCGGCGACCGGGTTCTGCAGCGACAGCAGCTCGAAGCTGTGCTCCTCGATCTCCTCGCGCAGGTCATCGATCTGCTGGTCCTGGCTGATCACCTTCTCGGCCTTCGGTCCGTCACCCTCGAGCAGGGCGGCCGTGCCCTCGGTGACGGCCTCGCGGACGAGGCCCGCCATGGTCACGAGGTCGTCGCGGATGGCGTCGAGCTGGTCTGTGTACACGTTGCGCATGGGGCAGACGCTACGACCTCCAGGTGAAGGAGCGGCTTCGTTCCGTGAACCAGAGGTGAACAGTCCGCCAACCGGACACCTGCGGGGCGATCGAACGGTGAACGTCTGCGTACGATCACGAGAGTGAGCCCCACCCTCCAGGCCCTCCTGATCGCGCTGCTCGGAGCCGTGCTGGGCGGAGGCGTCGTACTGGCCTGGCAGGTCAGCGAGCGTCAGATCCGGCCGGTCAACCTCCCCGAGCCGCCGCTCCCGCCGGGCGTCGCGGCAGTCCTCTCGGTGCTGCGCAGCAGTGCGTTGGTCGTCGACGGCGACGACCAGGTGCTCAAGGCGTCCGCGCCTGCGATCGCGATGGGCATCGTGCGCGACCACGCGATCACCGAGGGCGAGCTGGCCGAGCTGGTGCGACAGGTACGCCGTGACGGGCAGATCCGCGAGACCGAGCTGGAGATGCAGCGACCCGGGATGCCGCCGCGCCACGTGACCGCCCGGGTGGCGCCGCTGAGCTCCCGGCTGGTGCTCGCGCTCGTCGAGGACCGCACCAAGGAACGCCGCGTCGAGTCGATCCGCCGCGACTTCGTGGCCAACGTCAGCCACGAGCTGAAGACCCCGGTCGGCGCGATCAAGCTGCTCTCCGACGCGGTCGTGGATGCTGCGGACGATCCCGAGGCGGTGCAGCGGTTCGCCGGCCGCATGCACGCCGAGAGCGAGCGGTTGGCCCGCCTGGTGCAGCAGATCATCGAGCTCTCCCGGCTCCAGGGCGACGACCCGCTCGACCAGCCGGTCGCCGTCGAGGTGGACAAGCTGCTGGCGCGCGCGATCGACGAGAACGTCACCGACGCCGGCGCCAAGCAGATCGACCTGGTCCAGGGCGGCACGCACGGCCTGGTGCTGCTCGGCAACCGCGAGCAGGTCGCCGTCGCGATCAGCAACCTGGTCGCGAACGCCGTGGCCTACTCCCCCGCAGGGTCCTCGGTGGTGGTGGCCGCGCGACCGCACGACAGCTGGGTCGACCTCACCGTCACCGACCGCGGCATCGGCATCCCCGCTGGCGAGCTCGACCGGATCTTCGAGCGTTTCTACCGCGTCGACCCCGCGAGACACCGCTCCACCGGCGGCACCGGGCTCGGCCTCTCCATCGTCAAGCACGTCGCCGCCTCGCACGGCGGTGAGGTCCGGGTCTGGTCGGTCGAGGGCCAGGGCTCGACGTTCACGCTCACCCTGCCCCGCAAGCCCGGACGTCTGTCCGAGACAACTGAGGAGACCGCGTGACCCGCGTACTGGTCGTCGAGGACGAGGAGAGCTACAGCGACGCTCTCGCCTACATGCTCCGCAAGGAGGGCTTCGAGGTGGCGATCGCGGCCACCGGCCCGGACGCGCTGGCCGAGTTCGACCGTGCCGGCGCCGACATCGTGCTGCTCGACCTGATGCTGCCCGGCCTGCCCGGCACCGAGGTCTGCCGCCAGATCCGGCAGACCTCCAACGTCCCGGTGATCATGGTCAGCGCCAAGGACGACGAGGTCGACAAGGTGGTCGGTCTGGAGCTCGGCGCCGACGACTACGTCACCAAGCCCTACTCGCCTCGCGAGCTGGTCGCCCGGATCCGCGCGGTGCTGCGCCGCGGGGCCGAGCCCGACCTGGCGCCGATGACCCTGGAGGTCGGCCCGGTCCGGATGGACGTCGAGCGGCACATCGTCACCCTCGACGGTGAGGACGTCCGGCTGCCGCTCAAGGAGTTCGAGCTGCTCGAGATGTTCCTCCGCAACCCTGGACGAGTACTCACCCGCGGCCAGCTGATCGACCGCGTCTGGGGCTCCGACTACGTCGGCGACACCAAGACTCTCGACGTACACGTCAAGCGCCTGCGGGCCAAGCTCGAGTCCGACCCCGGCGAGCCGACGCTGCTCACGACCGTGCGCGGGCTGGGCTACAAGCTGGACCTCTGAGGGGGCTGTCGGACCTGATCCCTAGGCTGGCGCGCGTGACCCCGCAGAGCGCACCCTCGAGCCCGCCCAGCTGGCTGCCGCTCGCCGCGGTGAGCTGCACGCTGCTGTTCTGGGCCTCGGCGTTCGTGGCGATCCGCCACCTCGGCACCGACTTCTCCCCCGGCGCGCTGTCCCTGGGGCGCCTGCTCGTCGGTTCGCTGTGCCTGGCCGTCGTGGCGCTCGGGCTGCGCGGCGGGCGCCCCCTGCCGCGCCCGACCCGGCGCGAGCTGGTGAGCATCGCGCTGATCGGGGTGCTCTGGTTCGGGATCTACAACATCGCGCTCAACGCCGGCGAGCGCCGGGTCGACGCCGGCACCGCCGCGATGCTGATCCAGGCATCCCCGGTGCTGATCGCGCTGCTGGCCGCGGTCTTCCTCGACGAGCGGTTCACCCTCGCGCTCGGGATCGGGCTGGCGCTGGCCTTCGCCGGCGTCGCCCTGATCGCGTTCTCGATCTCCGACGACGACACCACCGGCGACCTCCTCGGCGTCCTGCTCTGCCTGGTCTCCGCCGTCGTGTACTCGATCAGCCTGATCCTGCAGAAGCCGCTGATGCGCAGGCTCCCGGCGATCCAGGTGACCTGGCTGGCCTGCACCGTCGGCGCCGTCGTGTGCCTGCCGTTCCTCGGCCAGCTGGTCAGCCAGATGCGCGCGGCGCCCGCATCGTCCTCGTGGTGGCTGGTCTACCTCGGCGTCTTCCCGACCGCGATCGCGTTCACCACCTACGCCTACGCCCTGACCCACATGAGCGCCAGCAGCCTGGGCGTGACCACCTACCTGGTGCCGCCGATCACGATCGTCATGGGCGTGCTGCTGCTCAGCGAGGCTCCGCCTGCGATGGCGTACGCCGGCGGCGTGCTCGCGCTCGTCGGGGTCTCGGTGGCACGTCGCAAACCGAGGTCCCGGGCCTCTCCCGACGTCGAGCTCTCAGTCGGCTGACCCGCCGTCGCTGGCCCGGTCGAGGCCGAGCGGCCCGACGAAGGCCTCGAGGTTGCGGGTCGACTCACCGCGCGAGATCCGCCACTCCCACTCCTTGCGGATCGAGGAGGCGAACCCCAGCTCGAGGAGCGTGTTGAAGGAGCCGTCGGCGTACTCCAGCACCGCCCCGAGCAACCGGTCGATCTCGGCCGGGCGCACCGCCTCCAGCGGCAGCTTCGCGTCGAGGTAGATGTCACCGACCCCGTCGAGGGCGAACGCCAGCGCATACATCTTCATGTTGCGCTCGAGCATCCAGCGGTAGACGCCTTCGTGGTTCTCGTCGGGCCGGCGGCACACGAACGCGTGCACCTCCAGCGCGTGGGTGCCGACGTCGAAACGGCACGGAGTCTGCAGCTTCTTCTCCCCGGGCAGGGTCACCATCAGCGAGGTGGGGGTGCGCGCCTCCCACTCGATCTCGGCCTCGTCGAGGACCGTGCGCAACGCGTCCAGCGCCTGCTGCCGCACCTCGCTCAGCGCCGGCGCAGCGACGCTGTTCCCGGCAGCTACCGGGTCGGTCGTCTCCGAGCTCACAGCGCGACCCCACTCAGGTCGGCGCGCATCTTCTCCTGCGCCTTCTCATAGACGCAGAGCATGTCCTTCGCGGTCTGGTCCCACCCGAAGTCCTCGGCGTGCAGGGACGCTCCGGTGGCCAGCCTGTCGCGCAGGCCGTTCTCGAAGAGCACCCGCTCGAAGGCCGAGGCGTAGGACGCGGGCTCGTGGTCGGCGACCAGCAGGCCGGAGCGACCGTCCTGGACCGCGGTGGTCAGACCACCGACGGCGGCGGCGACCACCGGCGTGCCGCAGGCCTGTGCCTCGATCGCGACCAGGCCGAAGCTCTCGTTGTAGGAAGGCACGCACACGAGCGTAGACGCGGCGTACCAGTCCACCAGCTCGCGCTGTGCCACCGGCGGCACGAACCGCACCTGGGCGGTGATCCCGAGCTCGTCGGCGAGCCGCACCAGCGAGTCAGGGTGCTCCAGGCCGGAGCCGGAAGGGCCGCCGACCACGGCCACGGTCAGCGAGCTGCGCAGCTCGGGGCGCCGCTGGAGGAGTACGGCGACCGCGCGCAGCATCACGTCGGGGGCCTTCAGCGGCTGGATCCGGCCGACGAAGGTGATCAGTGGACCGTTCGCGGGGAGCCCGAGCCGCTCGCGCGCTGCGGCGGGGTCGACGGCACCGAAGGTGGTCAGGTCCACGCCGGGGTGCACGACCTTCACCCGACCGGCCTCCGCGCCGTAGAGGTCGCTGAGCTGGTGGGCCTCGTCCGCGGTGTTGGCCACCAGCATGTCGGCGGCCGCGACGACCTGCTCCTCGCCGATCAGCCGGGCCAGCGGCTCCGGGGTGTCACCGAGCGCGAGCGCGCCGTTCTTGACCTTGGCCATCGTGTGCATCGTGTGCACCAGCGGCACGCCCCACCGGTCCCGGGCCAGGGCGCCGACCTGACCGCTGAGCCAGTAGTGGCTGTGCACGAGGTCGTAGTAGCCCTGCGCGTGGTTGGCCTCGGTCCGCAGCACCTCGCGGGCGAAGGCACACAGCTGCGCGGGCAGCTCGCCCTTGGTCAGTCCCTCGTAGGGGCCGGCCGGGACGTGGTGCACCCGGATCCCGTCGCTGACCTCGACCACGGGCGGCAGCGCGCTGCCGGTGGCTCGCGTGAACACGTCGACCTCGACCTCGCGCGCGGCCAGTCGCCGGGCGAGCTCGAGGACGTAGACGTTCATCCCGCCCGCGTCACCGGTCCCAGGCTGGTCCAGGGGTGAGGTGTGCAGGCTGATCATCGCCACCCGGCGCAGGTCAGGACCTGCGGGGCAGTCGGGGCGAGCAGAACGCGACATGGGTACCTCCGAGGACTCCAACCGCGAACCAGCCGAAACCATTCCGCTCCTATCATGGCGACCGACCCCCATCCCCCGGGTCGAACCTCGAGACCAGGAGTTGCCGTGCCCCGCACCGCCGTAGTCACCGGAGCCAGCAGCGGGATCGGCGCCGCGACCGCCCGCGCCCTCGCCGCCGACGGGTTCCACGTCGTCTGTGCCGCCCGCCGAGGCGACCGGGTCGAGGCCCTGGCCGAGGAGATCGGTGGCACCGCCGTGGTCTGCGACGTCACCGACGCGGACTCGGTGGCAGCGATGGCCGCCTCACTCGAGACCGTGGCGGTGCTGGTGAACAACGCCGGCGTCGCCTTCGACGCGGTCAACGTCGAGCAGGCCGACCCCGCAGCCTGGGCGCGCATGTTCGACGTCAACGTGCTCGGCACGCTGCGGGTCACCCAGGCACTGCTCCCCGCGCTGCGCGCCTACGGTGCCGGACTGGTCGTCACCATGGGCTCGACCGCGGGCCGGGTGCCCTACGAGACCGCCGGAGGCTACGTCGCTGCCAAGCACGGGGTGCACGCCCTGGCCCAGACGATGCGGCTCGAGCACGTCGCCGAGCCGCTGCGGTTCACCGTGATCATGCCCGGCATGGTCCGCACCGACGAGTTCTCGCTGGTGCGGTTCGAGGGTGACGCGGAGCGCGCGGCGGCCATCTACGCGGGAGTCGCCGAGCCGCTCACCGCCGAGGACGTCGCCGAGACCGTGCGGTGGGTGGCCTCGCTGCCGGCCCACGTGAACATCGACGAGCTCGTCGTACGTCCCCGGGCGCAGGCCGCGCAGCACAAGGTGCACCGCGAGGGCTGACGCACGCCCCGATCTCAGGCCTTGTCGAAGACCGTGCCCTTCACCGGCGGCGGCGGCTCGAAGGGCTTGAGCGCGAAACAGGTCGCGACGTAGACCCCGTCGTCGGTCGGCCACTGCGAGACCGACCCGGGGTAGGCCCGCGCCTCGACGCCGTCCTTGGCCTGGGAGACCTGTCGGAGCAGGTTCGAGCAGACCTTGTCGAGCTTGGCGTACTCCTCGTCGCTGAGCGCGACGTAGCGGCCGTCCTCACCCTTGCGGACCGCCTTGGCCCCGTTGACCTGCTTGCGCTCGATCGCGGTGTTCAGGATCATCCCGCCGATGTCCTCGGCCTGGTGCTTCTCGGTGCACGGCACCTTCTTGCCCGGGGTGTTCAGGCACACGCGCGCCTCGATGGGCACCTTCTTGGTGACCAGGTCGGCGTAGCGCAGCGTCCCCGGCTGGTCCTGCTCGAAGGTGCACACGAACGCCTTCTGGCCCTTCTCCCACAGGTCCGCCGGCACCGGGTCCCACGCGACGTGCAGGCCGGCGTCGGGGTTCAGGCTCGGTCCGAGCTGGACGGGCAGCTTCGCCTTCGCCATCGCGCGGCCGTACGCCGAACCGGCAGCGCAGCGGTCGTTCACCTCGTCGCGGACCTTGCGGTAGAGGTCTGAGTCCTGGTCCAGCAGGTCGGCGTAGGTCTTGATCTCGGCGGTGAGTGCCGGGCTCAGCTCGACCAGGTTGTAGACCTCGAGCGAGTGCGGCTCCGCGCAGTCGATGTTCTCGCTGAAGGCGGCGTCGTCGCGCATCGACTCGGCCAGCTTGGTGTCGCCGGCGGCGTACTTCTGCACCCACTCGTCGAACCCGTCCTCACCGAGCACGGCCGGCAGCTGCTGGTCGTCCCAGCAGGTGCCCTTGACGAGCTCGGGGGCAGGCGCGTCGGCACTGGCGGACGCGTCGGGGGCGCGGGTCTGCGGTGCGTCCTGGCCCCCGCAAGCGGTGAGGACCAGCATCGAGATCGCGACCAACGGGGACGCCAGGGCAAGGCGGCGGAGCGTGGGCATGGCCCTAGGGTCGCAGACCGGTCCAGCACGGCCGCGCCTCGCTCAGGGCGCCAGTGCCTTGGCGATCCGCTCCACCGCGGTCGCCATCGCCTGCGCGGCTGCGGCGTGAAGCTCCTCGCCGCGGCCGTAGGGGTCGGGGATGTCGTACTCCTCCAGGGCGGCGCGGGAGCGCTCCTGCGCGGCGACCCGGACGAGCTCACCGGGCTCGAGCCCGGGTTCGACCACGTCGAGCAGGGCCGCGAACTCCAGGACGGTGAAGGTACGCCGCAGCGCCCCCGGGGAGTCCTCGAGCACGCGGGAGCGGATCGCCCTGGTCGCCGTCAGGATCAGGTCGCTGTCCTTGACCATCCGGTCGGTGAGCTGACGGGCCGCGAAGCCGTCGGCCGTCGCGCCGTACGGCTCCAGGTGGACGGCGGCGTCGGGGTTCATCGGTGAGCCCACCATCGCCCCGACCCCGGCGCTGCCGACCTCGATGTCGCTGCCGGTCAGGCGATGGGCCAGGAGACGCTCACCGAGGGGGGATCGGCAGACGTTGCCGATGCACACGAACAGGACCCGAAATTCAGACACGAGTTCCACGATAGACTCCGCTCGGCGTCCACGATCCTCGCGCCCATCCCATGATCCCCTCGACCTGTCTGTTGCTGCCTGCCCGTGTCTGATGTCCGGGCCGCTGCGGTGAACGACGTAAGGCCCACATGACCAGCACCAGCATCCGTTCCGACCTCCGCAACGTCGCGATCGTCGCGCACGTCGACCACGGCAAGACCACGCTCGTCGACGCCATGCTCCTCCAGGCCGGCGCCTTCACCGCCCACCAGGCCGAGGGCGTCTCCGAGCGGGCGATGGACTCCGGCGAGCTCGAGCGCGAGAAGGGCATCACCATCCTCGCGAAGAACACCGCCGTGCACTACGCGGGCCCGGCCGCCGAGGGCAAGCCGATGACGATCAACATCATCGACACCCCCGGCCACGCCGACTTCGGTGGCGAGGTCGAGCGCGGACTGTCGATGGTCGACGGGATCGTGCTGCTGGTCGACGCGAGCGAGGGACCGCTCCCCCAGACCCGGTTCGTGCTGCGCAAGGCGCTCAACGCCGACATGCCGGTGATCCTGGTGGTCAACAAGACCGACCGAGGTGACGCCCGGATCGCCGAGGTCGTCGACGAGACCTACGAGCTGTTCATGGACCTGCTCGACGAGTCGCACAGCCAGGACGCCCTCGACTTCCCGGTCGTCTACGCCTCCGGCCGCGCCGGCATCGCCAGCCTGACCGCGCCGGAGAACGGCACCATGCCCGACGGCAACAACCTCGAGCCGCTGTTCAAGACGATCCTGGAGACCATCCCGGCCCCCGTCTACACCGAGGGCGCCCCGCTCCAGGCCCACGTCACCAACCTCGACGCCAGCCCGTTCCTCGGCCGGCTCGCGCTGGTCCGGGTCCACGAGGGCACCCTGAAGAAGGGGCAGAACGTCGCCTGGATGAAGCGCGACGGCAGCACCAAGACCGTCAAGATCACCGAGCTGCTGGTGACCGAGGGCCTCGAGCGCAAGCCCGGCGAGTCCGCCGGCCCCGGGGACATCGTCGCCATCGCCGGCATCCCCGACATCACCATCGGCGAGACCCTCGCCGACCCGGAGAACCCGGTCGCCCTGCCCCTGATCCACGTCGACGAGCCGGCCATCTCGATGACCATGGGTATCAACACCTCGCCGCTCGCGGGACGTGGCCCGACCAAGAACACCAAGGTCACCGCCCGCCTGGTCAAGGACCGGCTCGACAGCGAGCTGGTCGGCAACGTGTCCCTGCGGATCCTGCCGACCGAGCGTCCCGACGCCTGGGAGGTCCAGGGCCGCGGCGAGCTGGCGCTGGCCATCCTGGTGGAGCAGATGCGTCGTGAGGGCTTCGAGCTCACCGTCGGCAAGCCGCAGGTCGTCACCAAGGAGATCAACGGCAAGCTGCACGAGCCCACCGAGCGGCTGACCATCGACGCGCCGGAGGAGCACCTCGGCGCGATCACCCAGCTGCTGGCCGTGCGCAAGGGCCGGATGGAGCAGATGGTCAACCACGGCACCGGCTGGGTGCGGATGGAGTTCCTGGTGCCCTCGCGCGGCCTGATCGGCTTCCGCACCGAGTTCCTCACCCAGACCCGTGGCACCGGCATCGCCCACCACATCTCCGAGGGCTACGAGCCGTGGGCCGGCGAGATCAAGTCCCGGTCGCAGGGGTCGCTCGTCGCCGACCGCGCGGGTGCCGCCACGGCGTACGCCATGACCAACCTGCAGGAGCGCGGGATCATGTTCGTCGACCCGACCACCGAGGTCTACGAGGGCATGATCATCGGTGAGAACTCACGCTCCGACGACATGGACGTGAACATCACCAAGGAGAAGCAGCAGACCAACGTCCGGGCCTCCAGCTCGGACAACTTCGAGAAGCTGATCCCGCCGAAGAAGCTCTCCCTCGAGCAGAGCCTGGAGTTCTGCCGTGACGACGAGTGCGTCGAGGTGACCCCGGACTCCGTGCGGATCCGCAAGGTCGTCCTCGACGCCAGCGCCCGCAACCGCACCGCCGCCCGCGCCCGCAAGGGCTGAGTCCGCCCGTAGCCCGCCGACCGGGCAGTTGCGTCCGCCCGTAGCCCGCCGACCGGGCAGTTGCGTCCGCCTCTAGCCCGCCGACCGGGCAGTTGCGTCCGCCCGTAGCCCGCCGACCGGGCAGTTGCGCAGGCCGCGACCAGATCGATCGACCTCCTGAACGCCCGACGGACTATCAGTTCGTCGGGCGTTCGGCCGTTTCAGGCGGCGCGCCGGCAGCCGCAGGCCTGAACTGATAGTCCATCGGGCGCGATCATCGCCGCCACCGTCGCCTTGACGTAGGCCTGCTCGAACATCACGTGCCGCCAACCGAAGCGCAGCAGCCGGTAGCCCTCACAGACGAAGGCGTTGTAGCGCTCCATGTCGTGGTTCAGCGATGCCGAGTCGGAGTGGAACTCGAACGAGTCCGCCTCGAGGGCCAGCTTGTTCACCCGGTCGACCAGGTCAGCTCGACCCGCGTTGCCGATCCACACCTGCGGTACGAAGTGGCTGCCCGGGATGTCGTGGACGGTCGCGCGCAGTGCCGATTCGAACGGATTGGCCGCCTTCGCAGTCGCGAGCTCGACCACGCGATAGGCCCGGCTCCGGCCGGTGCGAGGCAGTCGCGCGCAGTGCAGGAGCAGCTCGGTCTTCGTGACGCCGGCCCGTAGGGCCGAGTCCGCGACTGCGAGGGAGTCCTCGAGGGGCAGGAACCGCGCACAGTCGAGCACGGTGCGCACGGCCCCGGTCCTTCGGTCATCGATCTCGGCCCGCGTGACCTCCCCCCAGCACACCTGCAGACCCGCCCGCCTGCGTGCCGACACCTTGCGCCCGCGGGGAACGAGGATCTGCGGACTCGAGGGTGGGAGCCGGACCGGCCAGCCGTGTGCCCGAGCCGCAGAGACCAGTGTCAGGACACCGTTGAGCCGGGCCGCTGCCGCCTCGTGCTCCTCGAGCCCGGGCAGCACATAGATCCCTCGCGTCGCACGCACCACCCGCCCCGCCCTCAGGGCCGAGCGCAGCTGGCTTCGGGTGCAGCTCCGAGCCAGCGTTGAGGTGCGAGCGCTCCCGCCCGCCTCCAGCAACACCTGCTCGACCTCCACCCCTGCACACCACCCGACCCGGCTCGATGCCGCAAACGGGTGTCCACAGGCGGTCCGACCTCCCGCAGCGCCATTCGGACTATCAGTTCGGCTTGTCACCGGCCCGACGAGGCTCAGACGCCCACGGCTGCAAGCGAACTGATAGTCCGCCGGGTCGGCCAAGTGGCCTACTCCCCCTCCAGCACCAATCTCGCCAGCCGCTCGAGCTCCGGGGTCAGCGCCGGTTCGAAGACCTGGCACTCCACCCGGGCGTAGCGGAAGCGGTAGACGTAGCGGTCCGGGCTCGGTGCCCCGGGCTCCACGGCACCGAAGTCGATGCGCTGCACCAGCCCGCGCACCTCGGGCACCCGGGGGTCGTCCGAGGCGAGGTCGACCACACCCTCCTTGGTCAGACCGGCGAACCCTCCCGACCGCGCCACTCTGACCGCGGTGTCCTCGCCCGTCGACGGGGCTGGCTGAGGCGCGGGCGTGTTGGCCCCGAGCACGCCGACCTCGGTCCACGCGTCCTCCACGACTGCGGCGTGCTCCCCCGCAGCCGCCATCGTGGCCTCCGCGAAGGCCACGAACTCGGTGTCGGCAGCCAGGCCCGAGGTCAGAGCGGCGTACCAGATCCGGCCGGCGCCCTCCCACGACGAACCGCCGATCCCTTGGGCAGCCAGCGCGAACGCCCGGTTGGGGATGCCGCTGTTGAGGTGCACGCCACCGTTGTCGTCGGTGGTCGTGACGTAGTCGGCCATGGAGCCGACCTGCGGGTCCTTGCCCAGCTTCGGGTCGTCGTACGCCGTGCCCGGCTCAGTCATCGACCGCAGCGCCCGGCCCTTGATCTCGGGCTTGAATATCCCCTCGCCGATCAGCCAGTCGGCGCTCGCGGCGTCCTGGCCGAGGTGACGCTGCTTGATGCAGGCGCCGAAGACGTCCGACATCGACTCGTTCAGCGCGCCGGACTGGTCGGCGTAGGTGAGGTTGGCGGTGAACTCGGTGACGGCGTGGCTCAGCTCGTGCCCGAGCACGTCGATGGGCTTGGTGAACCGCTCGAAGATCGTTCCGTCCCCGTCGCCGAAGACCAGCTGGGTGCCGTCCCAGAACGCGTTGTTGTAGTCGCGTTCGTAGTGCACGCTCGCCACCACCCGCGCGCCGTGGTCGTCGTAGGAGTCGCGGCCGAGGTCAGCGAAGAGCGCTAGCGACTCGGTGATCCCGGTGGCCGCCTCGTCCACCGCGACGTCACCGGCCTCCGGTCCACCGGCCGAGCGGACCAATCGGCCGGGCAGCGCCGAGCCGTTCTCCGCGTCATGGACCTCCCAGCTCCCGGACACGGGCTCAGGCCTGGCGCCGTGCCGTCGCAGTCGCACCTCGGCGTCGATCACGGAGGTGCGGCGGCAGGCCTCGACGACCGGGTCCGGCATGGCGGTCTCCTGCGCAGCCAGGCGGTCGATCAGGTACGGCGGGATGAATTGGCACCTCATGGCGCCCAACCTCTCCCCTCGGCCCGCGCGCCCACAACCCCTGTGACCCCGCCGAGCGGGCACGGTCACGTCCGTCCGTCCGAAGGACGCCGAGCGGGCACTCCCGCAGACCCGGGCCCGACACAACTGCCCGGTCGGCGCCCTACAGACAGACACAACTGCCCGGTCGGCGCCCTACAGACAGACGCAACTGCCCGGTCGGCGGAACTACAGACCGGCCTACCCCTCGGCGAGCAGGTCGGCGAACAGCCGCACGGACTCCTCGATCGCGGCCTGGGCGCCCTGCGAGAAGCCGCCCATGTCCATGAAGCCGTGGATCATCGAGTCGAACCGCCGCACCTCCACCCGTACGCCGGACTCGGCGAGCGCCTTCGCGTAGGCCTCACCCTCATCGCGCAGCGGGTCGAACCCGGCCGTCACGATCACCGCCGGTGGGAGTCCACTGAGCGAGGCCGCCCGCATCGGCGAGAGCATCGGGTGATCCTCGACGGCCGCCGCAGACGCGTAGTGCCCGGCGAACCAGCCCATGGTCGGCAGGTCCAGGAAGTAGCCCGACGCGTTCTCCTGCCGCGAGGGATAGTCGCCGGCCGCGTCGACCGTGGGATACATCAGGAACTGGGCCGCGATCCCGGGCACCTGCTGGGCCACGACGGCCGAGAGGTTGCCCCCGGCGCTGTCCCCGGCGACGGCGAGCCGGCCGTCGCCGCCGAACTCATCGAGCCGCTCGAGCAGCCACCGCGACACCGCCACGCAGTCCTCCACGCCGGCGGGGAACGGGTGCTCGGGAGCGAGCCGGTAGTCGACTGACACCACGACCGCGGACGCCCCTCGGCAGATCGCGCGGGCCATGTTGTCGTGGGTGTCGAGGTCACCGATCACGAACCCGCCGCCGTGGAAGAGCGCCACGGTCGGGAACGGCCCCTCCCCGTCCGGTCGGTAGACCCGCGCCGCCAACGGCCCCTCGGCGCCAGGCACGGTGAAGTCGGAGACCGAGCCGACCGGCACCACGTGCTCGGGGTTGCGGAAGGTCACGGTCAGCGTGCGAAACGACTCGCGCGCCTGCTCGGGGGTCTGGGTGTGCATCGGCGTCCCGGCCTCGATCAGCTGCAGGAGGCCGGCGATCTCGGAGTCGACAGGCATACCGGGAGTCTGCAGCATGGACCCCAGCAAAAGCGGGTACATCCCTCGCACCGACCCAAGGAGCCCGACCTTGCGCCTTCCCACGCCCCGCGGACCCCTCAGCGAGCACGTCCTCCGCGTTCTCACCGACGCAGCGGACACGCACGACGCCCCCGCGCTGCCGGCGGACCTCGACCCCCTGGCGGACGCAGACCTCCACCTCGCGCTGTGGTGCCTCTACGAGCTGCACTACCGCGGCTTCGAGGACGTCGACGCCGACCGGGAGTGGGACCCCGCGCTCATCGCCCTGCGCAACGAGTGGGAGCGGCCCTTCGAGGACGAGCTGCGCGCCCGCACCGACGAGCACGTCCGTGCCGCGCTCGACCTCGCCGACGACGTGCCGACGCAGGTCTTCGGTGTGATCGACTCGATCGACGGCCCCAAGCTGGCGGCTCACCTGCACCGCCACGCCACCCGCGAGGAGATGCTCGACTTCCTGCGCCAGCGCAGCCTCTACCACCTCAAGGAGTCCGACCCGCACTCCCTGGTGCTGGCCCGCATCGACGGCCGCGCCAAGGTCGCCCTGGCCGAGATCCAGTACGACGAGTACGGCGCCGGCCGACCGCACCGCCTGCACTCCCGTCTCTTCGGCGACGCGCTCGAGGGCGCCGGTCTCGACCGCACCTACGGGGCGTACGTCGAGCAGACCGGCGGCGCCACCCTCGCGGTGAACAACCTGATGTCGCTCTTCGGCCTGCGCCGCCGGCTCCGCGGCGCGGCCATGGGCCATCTCGCGGCCTTCGAGTCGACCTCGTCGGTGCCGTGCCGCAAGATCGCCGGCGGGCTGGAGCGCCTGGGATTCGCACCCGTCGTCGCGGCGTACTTCGAGGAGCACATCGAGGCCGACGCCGCCCACGAGCAGGTGGCCGTGCGCGACCTGTGCGGCGGCCTGGTCGCCGACGAGCCCGGCCTGCGCGAGGACGTGGTCTTCGGCGCCGCGGCGTGCGTGCTGATGGACGCGGTGGCCGCCGAGGAGCTGATGTCGGGCTGGCAGGCCGACCGTGAGCGAGCCGACCAGGCGACCAAGCCCCAGGACAGCGCCGCATGACCGCCAGCGGCACCGAGGTGGTCGTGCAGGTCTGCCCTGGCGGCCCGCTGCTGGTGCGCGGCGCCGACACGGTGCGTGACGCGGACGGCGTCGACCACGCGGTCACCCGTCCGGTCGTCGCGGTCTGCGCGTGCGAGAAGTCCGCCCGGATGCCGTGGTGCGACGGCACCCACAAGGCCCTGCAGAAGGGCGCGTTGCGCTGACCGAGCGGCCAGCAAGGCGCGTCGCGCCAGCCGACGACCTCAGCCGACGACCCAGCCGACGACCTAGCCCAGAACCGGGCGCAGCAGCGAGACCACGCCCCGCTCGAACGTCCGCGTCTCCAGCACCCGCAGCGACGACCCACATGAGGCGAGCCGCTTCTCCAGCGCCGTCACCTGCTCGACCGAGCCGAGCTGCAGCAGCACCCAGCCGCCGTCCACGACGTGCGCCTGCGCCACCTGCACGCACGCCCAGGCGAGGTCGAGTCCGTCGCTGCCGCCGTCGATGGCGATCAGCGGATCCTCGGGGAACCGGCCGGTCTCCTGGCTGGGCACCCACGGCGGGTCGGCGATCACGCCGACGAAGCTCTCGCCGGGCGCCACGACCTCCTCGAGCCGACCGTGCCGGATCTCGGTCGTGCCCGCGCGCCCCGCAGCAGCAGCGTTGACGCCAGCGAGCTCGCACGCCACCGGGTTCAGGTCGACGAGCACCAGCTCGCGGTCGGGCTCCTCGGCCAGGGCGAGCAGGCCGATGTGGCCGACCCCCGCGCACAGCTCCAGGACGGGACCGGCGGGACCAGCGGCGAGCAGCTCACGGGCCCACAGCGACTGCGCGGCCGTCCACTCGCGCGGCACCAGCACGGCGTCGTTGTAGGAGACCGTCAGCGAGCCGAACCCACAGCGGGACAGGCTCACCGGCGGCGGGTGATCGACGCCAACGCGGGACGTACGTCGAGCAGGTAGACGAACGCCGCCACGGTGCCGGCGATCGACAGCAACCCGAACGGCGAACGGAACACCAGCGCGCCGGCCAAGGTGATGCCGAGGATCAGCAGCCAGGCCTGCTTGGTGAGCTTGCCGGCGGCGACGTAGGCCTGGCTCGTCCGGGTGAGGGCGTCCACGAACGCCCAGACCTTGACGGTGAGCAAGGCCAGGAAGACGACGGACATGACCATGGACTCAAAGGCGAATACCTGCACGAGCAGAGGATATCCGGCGCCTGCACGCCGGCGGAAAACAGCAGCAGGCCCCCGGACCGAGGTCCGGGGGCCTGCTGGCCCGACATGCCGGTGACGTGGAGGTCACCAGAGCCCGAGCTGCTCACTGCCCGTCGGCAGCGAGGGTTCTGTTCAGGCCGACGCCGCGGTGGAGGCGTCGGTCGAGGTCGCGGTCGAAGAGGTGGCCGGCGCCTTCTTGGCGGTGGTCTTCTTCGCGGCGTTCTTCTTCACCGGGGTGCCGGTGGAGGCGGCCTTCTTGGCGGCCGGCTTGGAGGCCTTGCCCGGCGCCTTGACGGCAGCAGCGTTGGAGGCGGGGGCCTTCTTCGCAGCACCCTTCTTGGCGGCCTGGCGACGCGCGACCGAGGACTTGTTCGGGGCGGTGCGCACGGCGGTGACAGCCTTGACGCCGTCCTTGCGGATCGCGGCGACGAGCTTCTCACCGCGCTTGGCGAGGTCGGCGTAGGCCTTGGTCAGCTCGGCAACGGCCTCGTCGATCTGGGCCTGCACCTTGGTGGGGAACGCCTTGGCGTCCTTCTGCAGCTCGGCGACACGGGCCTCGAACTTGGCCTGCGCGTCCTTGGCGTCCTTGGTGATCTCCTCGACGCGGGCGTTGACGACGCTCAGGGCCTGGTTCTGCAGGGCCTTGGGGTCGCGGTCGACCTTGGAGACGGCGGTCTGCACGTCGTTGAAGCGGTCGGCAGCGGTCTTCTGGGCCTCGGCGGCGTAGCCACGGGCCAGCTCGTAGGCGACCTCGGTGGCGCCGGCGACGGCGTACAGGGGCTTCACGGCCTCGGTCTTGATGGACTCGACGTTGAACTGGGTCTTTGCCATGTCATTCTCCTTGCTCTGGTGCGGCGAGCCCGGGGATCTCCTGATCCGGGGTGGGCTCGACGGCTTGGATTGGTAGGGCGTTCTCGGCGACCGTCCGGAAGGACTGGTAGACGTCCAACAGGGACTGCTTCTGCCGCTCGCTCAGCACCGGGTCACCCAGGATGGCCAGCTCCACGGAGCGGACCTGCCCGTCGTCGGGACTGAGGATTCCGGCCTGCACGTAAAGCTGTTCGGCCGAGATCCGTAGTGCTTTCGCGATCTGCTGCAGCACTTCTGCAGATGGCCGCCGCAGACCTCGTTCGATCTGACTCAGGTACGGGTTGGACACGCCTGCCTGCTCCGCCAGCTGCCGGAGCGACAGCTCCGCAGCGACGCGCTGCTCGCGGAGATAGTCCCCGAGCGACTCGACGGTCTTCCCGACCCTGATCTTGGCCATGTCCCCCATAGTGCTAACTCCTGCTAGCAAAAGCAAACCAGAAGGCCGTGAGCCGAGTCACAACCCCCGATTCCACGAGGGAAAC
>CAWAJE010000063.1:0-88737 GCA_963782215.1 uncultured Actinomycetota bacterium
CGTCACCGGCCGCGACCGTCAGGTCCAGACCCTCGAACAGCGTGCGGTGGGCGTGACCGCCGGAGAGGTCCTTCGCCACGAGAGTTGCGCTCACCGCGTCAGCCTAGGTGTCGTCCCCGGGGACGCGCATGGCGCGGCAGCGCCGAGGGGCTCAGCGCGCCAGGTGCCTCTCGATCGCGTCGATGATCTCGGGCCGCAGTCGCGAGGCGGGGATGACGGCGTCGACCGACCCGACCTTCACAGCCCGGTGGATGTCGTGGACGCCGTCGAACTCCGCAGCGACCTCGCTGATCTTCTCCGCGCGCGTCGCGGCCCTGAGCTCGGACTGCTCGACCACCAGGCTGATCCGCTCCGAGCCGGTCGCCTCGGCGATCCGCTCGTCGAGGTCGCGCATGGCCGGGCTGGCCGCCGTACGCTTGTCGACCTCGCCGGTGAACACCACCGCAGCCGCCGGGGCGCCACCGATGACCGAGGCGAAGGAGCCCTCGAGCGCCAGCACGGTCATGTCGGGGTTGAGCTGCTTGGAGAACACCACGAACGCGCCGCCGTGGTAGCGGGAGATCACCGTGAACACGATCGGGCCGCGGAAGTTGACGATCGCGCGGCCGATCTCTGCGCCGTACTCCAGCTGCAGGTTGCGCATCGACTCCGGTGACCCGTCGAAGCCCGAGAGGTTGGCGAGCACGACCAGTGGCCGGTTGCCGCTCGCGGCGTTGATCGCGCGTGCCGCCTTCTTCGAGGACCGCGGGAACAGCGTGCCGGCGGTGTAGGTGTCGGGTCCGTCGGTGGGCGGGTAGCCGCTGCGGCGTACCGACCTGGACTCGATACCCAGCAGGGTCACCGGGTAGCCACCGACGTGGGCGTCCTGGACCACCGCGGTGTCCGCGTCGGCCATGCCCGCCCAGCGCTCGAGGGTGGCGTGGTCCTGATCGGCGACGGCCCGCATCACGGTGCGGATGTCGAAGGCCTTCTTGCGATCGGGGTTCGAGGTCGCGGAGAAGATCTCCCCGACGGTGGCGAAGTCGCTGCCCTCCGCGGTGTGGGGGTAGGAGGAGATGTCGCGGTCGTTCGCGTCCGTGGTCGCGATGCGACGCGGACCGTCCTCACCGGGCACGACGTAGGTGTGCTCGTAGTGGGCCATCAGCACGTCGACGGCGCCGGCCAGGTTGGGCGCCCAGTACTGCGCCTGCCCGTTGGGGCCCATCACGCGGTCGTAGCCGCCGATGCCGTAGTTGTCCTCGGCGGAGACCCCGCCGGAGAAGTCCAGCGACTGCTTCCCGGTCAGCACCATGGCACTGTCCGGGGTCATCACCAGGATCCCCTTGGTGTGCATCAGCATCGTCGCCTCGGCGTTCCAGTAGGGCTGGGCGCCGACGTTGATCCCCGCGACGACGACGTTGATCTCGCCACCGTCCTGGGTGAACTCCACGATCCTGCGCAGCGCCTTGGCCACCCAGTCCATGTTCTCGGTGCCCGAGTCCATCGAGATCCTGGCACCGGCGGAGATCGCGAACCACTCCACGGGCACCTGCATCCGCTCGGCGAGGTCGATCGCCGCGATCACCCGCAGGCACTCGGGTTCGGCGACCGATCCCAGCGACTTCGTCGGGTCGCCGCACAGCACCACCCGGGTCACGCCCTCGGGGTGCGCCGCGGTCGGTGTGGTCACCACGGCCACGAGGATGCCTGCCTTGTTCAGGCCGCGGGGGCGGTCGACGGCGACCAGGGTGCCGGTCTCGTCGAGGTCGTACTCGACCAATGACCCTGCGGGGCCGGTGAGCACCGAGGTCAGCTCGTAGGGGTAGACCAGGCCGCGACGCCGCGAGCGGACCACCTTGGAGGCGTAGTCGTCGAGCGGCTGCAACAGCTCGGTCGGCGGCTCCTCGACGGCCGAGGCCACTCCCGCTCCGGGCTGGGAGCTGAAGCGCACGGCCACGGCGACCGGTTCGGCGCCCGCGACGGCGACGCGCCCCTGCGCGACGACCTCCTCGACCCCGGCACCGTCGGTCAACGGACTGATCTTGGTGCCCAGAGCGGTGAGACCGGCCTCGTCGACGTCGACCACGGGCCAGACGTGCACCCAGACGTGGTTCATGTCCAGCTTGGCTCCGGCCGCGCCGCGAGCCACGCGGGCACGACGGATCGCCTCCAGGCAGTTCTCCACGGCGCGCTCCGCGTGCGGCAGGGCCGTGACGGTGCCGTCCTCGTCGCGCACGACCGACATCTGGCGCACCTGGGCGAGCGCCACCAGCCGACGGTCCGCCGGGTTGCCCGGGGCGACGCACTCGTAGAGCAGCACGTCCTCAGGGGCGGGCACCCGGGTGACCGAGAAGTTGCGCAGGCGCCACAGGTTCAGCCGGCGCCCCACCATCGGGTGCACCCCGCGGACGAGGTCGTCCTCGGCCACGTCGCCGTCCTCGGTGGGACGGAAGGTGTAGTAGCCGACCGGACGCTCTGCCCCCTGGCAGACAGCCACCGAGACCCGGCGCGCGTCGTGCATCTCGGGGAGCGCGGCCAGCAGGCCGCGCAGCTGCTCGCTGGTGGCGTGGGGGTCCTCGGGCGCGTCGCGCCAGTCGAGGTAGAGATCGACCACCGCCTCCTCGCCCTCGGCCCTGCCCGCGACGTGCGCGGTCACCGTGGAGACCAGGTCGCTGGTCGCGTCGGAGAGCTCTGCGACGGAGCCGACCGAGGAGACCAACCGGGTGGGCCGGTCGTCGAGGGTGTAGCCGGCGACCACGGTGGGCCGCTCGCCCGACTCGAGGGTCTGCAGCCCGTGCAGGTCGTACTCGCGGTAGTGGCGGCGTACGAGCACCTCGAGCATCGGCTCACGAGCGGGTACGCCGCCCGCGAGCCGCTCGGCCAGGAAGCGCACGATCTGCTCGGGGATGGCCGCCAGTGCCTCGATCCGCTCGGCGCGGTCGGGGAGCTCGCCCACGGCGGAGAGCGCAGCGAGCTCGCCGCGCACACCGGTGAGGACGTCGGAGCGCTCAGCGTCCACGGCCGGCTGGTCGAACCAACGGAACCGCACGCTGCGCGCCAGGTCACCGATCACCGGGAACCGCAGCTGCGTGACGCGTCCCAGACGCTCCAGAAGCACGCGCGCGGGACCGACCAGCGCACCCGAGGGCGGGGTCTCATCGATCCAGCACCCCAGGATGGCGGAGACGAGCGCGACCTCGGGGGTCGAGCGCTGCTGGGCGAGGAAGATCCGGAAGACCGCCTCCTCCATCGCCGGCGTGCGCTCCAGGTCGTCCACGCCGTAGTGCGCCAGGACGCGGCACAACCGCTCGCGGAACTGCTCGGGCAGCCCTCCACGGTCGGCGTCGAGGCTCTGCAGGAAGGTGTGGAAGTGCTCGCGGGAGCTGTGCACGCGCAGCTCGGTGTGCCGGTCCTCGTCGACCGGCCGGTTGCGGCTGAGCTCGGCGAGATCGGCGAAGATCGAGAGCAGCGAGAGCTCTCCCGCCACCACGGACTCGCCCTTGCCGAGCACGTCATCGCGCAGGGAGAGGTACTGCAGGAGCGCAGCGTCCTGGTCCTCCGGGGGTACGTCGTAGCCGAGCACGACTGCGGTCAGCGCCGACAGGGCGCGCTGCCCACGGACGGCCGGGGCCTCACCCTCCGCGGCCGAGGGCAGCTCGAGGGCGGGGCCTGAGTCTGCGACGGTCTCCTCCACCTCCTGGTCGAGCGCCTCCAGCTTGATCAGGGCGCTGCCGGTCTCGACCTGGCTGCCGGTGATCACGTGCAGCTCCTTGACCCGTGCGGGGAAGGGAGCGTGGATCACCGTCTCCATCTTCATCGACTCGAGCACGATGACAGCGGCACCCTGCTCGACCTCGGCGCCGACCGCCACCGGGGTGGCGACGACCAGGGCGGGGGCCGGGGAGCGCAGCACGCCACCCTCGTCGCGGCTGACCCGGTGGGCCACCCCGTCGACCTCGACCAGCGTGGTCGGGCCGTGGATCGCGGTGACCAGGTTGAACCTCTGGCCGCCCACGACCAGTCGCCGGCGTACGGCGTCCACCATCTCCAGCTCAACGTCCACGGTCTGCTCGGCGCCGCCGCAGGCGACGTTCACGCGGTAGCAGCCGGGGCCGGTGTTGACGGTGGAGACCTGGTAGGAGGTCCCGCGCAGCTTGAGCTCGACCGGGCGGCCGACCTGGTGCGACGCGCTCGGGCGTCCGCCGCGGGCGGTCTCCAGCAGGTGTGCGGTCTCGAGCCGGATGCCGTCGACGTAGGCCTCGATGGCCGCGGCCACGACCGCGATCCCGGCGTGGGCGTGCGGGACCAGGCGGCCCTCGGCGCGGACCCGGTCGATCCAGCCGGTGTCGGCCCAGCCGTCACGACCGTCCACGACCTCGGACTGGGCCAGCAGGTCCAGCACGAAGCTCTTGTTGCAGGCGCCGCCCTCGATCACCACGGTGGTCGAGCGCATCGCGCGCCGGAGCCGGGCCAGGGCCTCGTCCCGGGTGCGGCCGTAGGCGATCACCTTGGCGATCATGGAGTCGAAGTCGGGAGGGATGGTGTCGCCCTCGGCCACTCCGGTGTCGACCCGGATTCCGGGGCCGGAAGGCAGGTCGAGCACGGCGATCCGGCCTGGCGAGGGGGCGAAGTCTCGGTCGGGGTCCTCGGCGTTGAGCCGGGCCTCGACGGCGTGGCCGGACTCGGCGGGCTTCTCACCCTCGAGGTGGCCTCCCTGGGCCACCAGGATCTGGGCCTTGACCAGGTCGATGTCGGTGGTCAGCTCGGTGATGGAGTGCTCCACCTGGAGCCGGGTGTTGACCTCGAGGAAGGCGAAGGTCTGCTCACCTGGGTGGTAGAGGAACTCCACGGTCCCGGCGCCGACGTACCCGACGGCCAGGGCCAGCCGCTCGGCGGCGTCCTTGAGCTCCTGGTTCTGGGCCTCGCTGAGCAGCGGCGAGGAGGATTCCTCGATCACCTTCTGGTTGCGGCGCTGGACCGTGCAGTCGCGAACGCCGAGCGCCCATGCGGTGCCGTGGGAGTCCGCGATCAGCTGGACCTCGACGTGGCGTGCGCCGGTCACCAGCTGCTCGAGGAAGACGGTGCCGTTGCCGAAGGCACGCAGGGCCTCATCGCTCGTGCGCTGGTAGGCGTCCTCGAGGTCTGCTGCCGAGGCCACCATCCGGATGCCGCGTCCGCCACCTCCGGCGGTGGCCTTGAGCATCAGCGGGTAGCCGATGTGCTCGGCCGCGGCGAGCGCACCCTCGAGGGTGTCGACCGCGCCACGGCTCCACGGGGCGACGGGCACGCCCACCTCCTCGGCGATCAGCTTCGAGCCGATCTTGTCGCCCAGACGGCGCATGGCCTCGCCGCTGGGGCCGATGAAGGTCACGCCGAGCTTGTCGCACAGGTCGACGAAGCCGGGGTCCTCGGCGACGAAGCCCCAGCCGGGCCAGGCTGCGTCGGCGCCGGTGTCGAGCAGGGCCTGCTCCAGCACGCCGAGGTCGAGGTAGGGCCGTGCCGAGGCAGGCCCGAGGTCGTAGGACAGATCGGCCTCGCGCACGAACATCGCGCCGGCCTCCCCCGAGGTGTGCAGGGCCACCGTCTGGATCGGACCGGCACCGGCGGCGTTGATCTCACGAACAGCATGGATCAAGCGCATGGCGGCCTCACCGCGGTTGACGATCGCGACGCGGGCGAAAGACATGCAGACCTCCGTGGGGAAAACACGAGGCTAGTCTCGTGCTTTTCGCCTAAGGTGCCATGCCGACGGGGTTACGGGCGAGTCACATGCGACACGCTGCCGTACGCCGCCTGGGCGAAACCCACGTGTTGGCCCCGATATGGGTGCCCTGCGACTACGATGCGGTTGGCGGACGTCACACGACGAGCTCGCCTGCCCGACCTGGTGATGCGGAGGTGTGATGAGGCCCAACGACGCACGTACGCCGGACCAGGTCCACCTGGACTTCGTCGCCAACCCCTGGGGCGGCCGGATCCTGCGACTGATGCTGCTCCTGGCTGCCGCGGGGACCTGTGCCGGGCTCGTGATGCTGATCTCTGCGCGGACCACGTTCGCGGTCACGCTCGCCGCCGGCAGCGCCGTGGTGTTCGTGGCGTGCTGGGCGGGCCTCCAGGCCAACATCCCACAGCGGGTCACGGTGCGCGGATCGGTGATCGAGATCCGGCGCGACGGCAACGTGCACCGCTTCGACCTCGAGGATCCCGGCGTGGACATCCTGGTCAAGGACGGCGAGATCGCCTTCGCCCAGTACATGAACCACTGGGTGGTCGTCCGGGCCAGGGACGTGGACTGGAAGGTGTTCTCCGACGTGGTGATGCACTACCAGAACCAGGCCGACCACAACGCCGAGGAACGCGACAAGCGCTTCAACAGCTGAGGTTTGCGCCGCGAGCCCGCGAGCCGGCGCAGCGTCTCCACCAGCTCCTCGCGGGGACGCCTGGCGTAGTCCACCGCGACCTCCCGGGCTGCGGTCCACATCCGCCCTCGCGCCGAGACCATGGCCTTCGCCGCCTGCCAGGGTCGCGGTTCACCGTCGGGGGTCATCGTGACGTGGCCGACCACGTCCTTGACGGTCCACTTTGACTACTCACCCCTGCGTCACCATCTGACAAGGGGTGTGAAGGACACGGCTCGAGGCTGTGGAGAGTGGGATGGACCGGGGCGGTCGCCCTCACCAGGGCGAGGGCGCATAGTCCTTGAGGAACACGCCGTGCAGGTCCTCGCCGGCCTCCCCGCGGACGATCGGGTCGTAGACCCGCGCGGCCCCGTCCACCAGGTCCAGCGGCGCCTTGAATCCCTCTGCGGCCAGCCGCACCTTGGTCTCGTGAGGCCGCTCGTCGGTGATCCAGCCGGTGTCGACCGCCGTCATCAAGATGCCGTCGGACTCGAGCATCTCGCCGGCGCTGGTTCGGGTGAGCATGTTCAGCGCGGCCTTGGACATGTTGGTGTGCGGGTGGCCCGGTCCCTTGTAGCGCCTGGCGAACTGGCCCTCCATCGCCGAGACGTTCACGACGTAGGTGCGGCGTGCCGCAGCTGCCGCCAGGGCGGGTCGCAGGCGGCTGATCAGGATGAACGGGGCCGTCTGGTTGCACAGCTGCACCTCGAGCAGCTCCAGCTCGCTGACCTCCCCGATCCCCTGGACCCAGCTGTTGGTGTCGACCACGTCGGGCACCAGGCCGCCCGCGTCGATCCGGCTGAGGTCGGCTGACCCAGCGCTCAGGGCCATGGCGGTCAGCTCCTCAGCGGTCGCACCCTCGGTCTCGAGCACCGGGTGGGCGTCGATCGAGCCCACCAGAGCCGCCGGGTGCAGGTCGCTGGCGTGGCCGAACGTGGCGAGCTCCGGTCCGCCGTGGTCGTGCCGCAGCGCCAGGGGCAGGGGCTCGCTCTCCGCCCGGGCGAGCGGGGCGTAGGCGCCGGGGGTACGTCGCACGGTCTGTGCCGCGTTGTTGATCAAGATGTCGAGCGACCCGCGCCCCCGGACGTCGTCGGCCAGGGCGATCACCTGGGCGGGATCGCGCAGGTCGATGCCGACCACGCGAAGGCGGTGCAGCCACTCGGCGCTGTCGGGCATGCCGGCGAAACGGCGTACGGCGTCGTGGGGGAACCTGGTGGTGATGGTCAGGTCGGCACCGTCGCGGAGCAGGCGCAGGGCGATGTACATGCCGATCTTGGCCCGTCCGCCCGTGAGCAGCGCGCGCCGCCCGTTCAGGTCGGTGCGGGCGTCGCGCTTGGCGTGGCCGGTGGCCGCGCACTCCGGGCAGAGCTGGTGGTAGAACACGTCGACGTCGACGTACTTCTGCTTGCAGATGTAGCAGGACCGCGCCACCAGCAGACGGCCGGCCGTGGCCCCCCTGGCGGTCGAGGTGAGCGGGAGGCCTGCGGTCTCGTCGTCGATCCGGGAGGCCGAGCCGGTCGCGGTGAGCGCGACGACCGCGCGGTCGGTGGCTCCGACGGTACGACGGCGGGTACGGCGGCGCTCGACCTTGGCGGCCTTGAAGAAGCCTGCCGACGCGCGGCGGAGCGCCACGAACGCGGGGTCGGTCTGGTCCAGCTCGGCCGCCTCACGCAGGACGCGCAACGCCACTTCGAGCTCGTCCTCGTTCACCGGCCAAGTATGACGGCCCCAGACTCACGAGCCGCAGCCGGGCGCCTGGGCGAGTGCCTGTTCGGTCTGCTCCCATGCCGACAGCACGGTGTCAGCCTCGGTCCGGGTCCGGTCCCACCTCGCGAGCGCGGCGCTCCCGTCTGCCGCGAGGTCGGCCATGTGCGTGAGGTGCTGATCCCACAGGTCCATCCCCTCCTGGGCCACCTGCAGGGACGCCTTCAGCGCCTCCACGCGGGTCACGCACTCCTCGCTCTGGCCGGCGCAGGCGTCGGTCTCCACGTTCGAGTACCGCGTCTGCGCGTCCACGTAGCTCCTGACCTCGTCCGGCCCGACCTCCTGACTGGCTTCGGAGACGGCGGCCATCCGACGGTCGCTGATCCGGCCCTCGCCCCACGCCTCGTAGGCGCCGAGGAGTGGGGCGAGGTCGTCCATGGCTCGACGAGCCTCCGCCACGACGAGCTCCGCCCCGGCGACCAGCACCCGGCAGGCCGGGCGGGTGTCGATCGTGGAGCTCGACTCGGAGGGCGGGCCCGCGTCCTCACCCATGTGCGTGGTGATGACGATCCCCTGTCCCGCCGCCAGCACCAGCATGACCCCGACGACGACGAGCACCTCGCGCCACGGCGCTCGGTGCGAGCGGTGACTCGCGCGCTTGAACAATCGATTGCGTCCCATGACCTGTCATCACCCCCGCCCCGGGTGCGGCCCGAGAACGCCAGTCTCAGTCATCCGCCGGACTGTGTCAGCCCGGGCGCCGCAGTGGTCTGGATCACCGCGGGCGCGGCAGCAGCGACCCGAAGCCCGACCTGGCGACGCGCCGGACCGGATGTCACACCTGGCGGCTCGCACGGGTCCTCTCGACAAAGGTCCACCACGGACCCGTCACGACAAGGAGCCAGCATGAGCGTCACGCGCACCGCCCGAGTCCCCCTGGAGCACCCCGGAAGCTGGGTGGCCCGAATCCTCAACCAGGTCAGCCGCCGTCGTTTCGGTGCCGAGATGGAACCGTTGCTGGCCCTGGTCCCCCATCGCCGGGTGCTCACGTCGGTGGCCCGGTTCGAGATGGGCATCGAGAAGTGGTCCAAGCTCGACCCCGGGCTCAAGCAGCTCGCCTGTGCGGCAGTGGCAGCGCAGATCGGCTGCAGCTGGTGCATCGACTTCGGCTACTACCTCTCCCGCAGCTCGGGCATGGACGTCGCCAAGCTCGAGGGCTTGTCGGCCTGGAGGCACAGCACGGCCTACACCCCTCTCGAGCGCGCAGTGCTCGAGCACGCCGAGGCGATGACCGCGACGCCACCCGCATGTTCGAGCAGCACCGCCAGCTCCTGAGCGGCGCGGCGTACCGGATCCTCGGCAGCCGGGTCGATGCCGAGGACGTGGTCCTGGCGGTCGAGGACGGCCTGATCACCGCGGTGCACATCATCCGCAACCCCGAGAAGCTCGGCGCCGTCTGAGCCGGGGACCCTGGCTGGCTCGCGCTCACCCCTGGCTGGGTCGTGCGGGACCGGTCTGCTGCGTTGCTGGCACGTTCGTTCAAGGCGCGCGTTGATCGAACGTGCCAGCAACGGGGACGACGCCCGGGTCAAGCTCGCGACCCGACCCGACCCGACCCCTCACCTGTGGATCGTCACGCCCAGTTGTCACCGGGCGGTGCTGGGCTGGTGGCATGCCACGATTGATCGAGACCGACTCCCGGGCCGATGTCCTCACCGATGCTGTCAACGAGGCACTCGCCCTGCACGGGCCTGCAGGGCTGACCATGCGCCGGATCGCCCGGCTCAGCGGGGTGAGCACCTCCTCGATCCTGCACCACCTGGGCAGCAAGGAACATCTCCTGCGCGTTGCCGCGTACCGGACCGGTGCCGCCCGGCTCAGGGAGCTGCGCGGTCGGGTGCTCACGGAGGGAGCACTCGCGTTCGTGCCTTACGACGACCTCGACGTTGTCGACGCCCGCGCCTGGCTGGCGTGGCAGGAAGTCGGTCGCTGCGAGGAGTCCATCCATCGCAGGGTGACCCAGGCTCGTGAGGATGAGCTCGGCCTGCTCGCACACACGCTGGAGTACCAACTGACCCGTGATGACCTCCACTTGGCAAGGGCTGTGATCGACGGTCTCACGGTGGGCGTGTGCCTGCCCACGCGACCGTTGCCGCGGCGGCAGGCCCGCGAGCTGCTGGCCCGACACCTCGGCGTCCCGCCGCCATCGCCGGGTGAGGGGACCCGGCTCCGGGTCAGGGAGCCGTGGTGAGCTCAGGCGGTGGGCTCAGGTCGCGACCGGTGCGCCAGGAGCGGCGGATTCCGCACGCTTGCGCAGCTCGTGCACCATCTGGTCCGGGTCGTCGGCCGCGTAGACGGCCGAGCCGGCCACGAACACGTCGGCGCCGGCATCGGCGCAGCGCTCGATGGTCTCCAGGGAGACCCCGCCGTCGACCTGGAGCCACACCTCGAGCCCGGCGGCCGAGATCAGCTCGCGGGCGCTGCGGATCTTGGGCAGGCACAGGTCGAGGAACTTCTGGCCACCGAATCCGGGCTCGACCGTCATCAGGAGCAGCATGTCGAGCTCGCCGAGCATGTCGGCGAATGGTTCGATCGGGGTCGCCGGCTTGAGCGCCATCGAGGCGCGTGCCCCCTTGGCCCGCAGCTCGCGCGCGAGCCGGATCGGCGCGGCCGCGGCCTCCGCGTGAAAGGTGACCGAGCCGGCCCCGGCCTCGGCGTACGCCGGCGCCCACCGGTCGGGGTCCTCGATCATCAGGTGGACGTCCAGCGGCAGGTCGGTGGCCTTGGCGAGACTCTCGAGGACCGGCAGGCCCAGGGTCAGGTTGGGCACGAAGTGGTTGTCCATCACGTCCACATGCACCCAGTCGGCACTGGGGATCCTGGCCACCTCGTCGGCGAGACGGGACAGGTCGGCGTTGAGGATGCTCGGCGTGATCTGAATACCCATGGTGGCTCGATCCTAGGTCCGGTGCAGGAGCGCCATGAACATCGCGTCGGTGCCGTGGCGGTGCGGCCACAGCTGGACCGCGCCGGAGAGGTGCGCCGACTCGGCGTCGGTCGCCTCGGGCACCAACGACAGCGCCTCGCCCAGCCTGACGTCGGACCGGGACCCCACCACGGCACCGACCACGCCGGCGGTCTCCTCCACGACGGGCGAGCAGGTCGCGTAGAGCACGACGCCCCCGGGGCGCACCGAGTCCAGCGCACTGTTCAGGAGCGCCCGCTGGAGCGGCACGAGGTCGCGCACGTCCGCCGGTGTACGCCGCCAGCGGCTCTCCGGCCGGCGTCGCAGGGCGCCGAGTCCCGAGCACGGGGCATCGACCAGCGCCCGGTCGAAGGTGCCGTCGAGCCAGGGCGGGCGGGTGCCGTCGCCGGTGACGACGCTCCCACCGGTGCGGCGCAGGGCCTGGGCCACCAGCTTCGACCGGTGGGGGGCGCGCTCGTTGGCCAGCAGCTCGGCGCCCGACTCCGTGGCCAGCGCCGCGAGCAGGGCGGCCTTCCCCCCCGGTCCGGCGCACAGGTCCAGCCAGCGCTCGTCGGCCCCGTCGAGGACCACCCGGCTCAGCGCCAGCGCGACCAGCTGGGAACCGGCGTCCTGGACGCCGGCGCGACCGTCCCTGACTGCGGGCACGGCACCGGGATCGCCGCTCTCGAGGACGGCCGCCAGCGGCGAGATCGGCAACGGCTGCCCGAGCTCGGCCACCGTCGAGTGCCCCGGACGGGCGACCAGGGTGACCGCCGGCCGGTCGTTGTCGGCAGCGAGCAGGGCGGTGAGCTCCTCGGGGCGGTCCAACGCGCACGAGAACGCCTCCACGATCCACTCCGGGTGCGAGTGCCGTACGGCGAGCGAGGCACTGAGCTCGTCCATCCAGCCGTCGAGGTCCCGGGCGGCGATGCGGCGCATGATCGCGTTGGTGAACCCGGCCGGCTTGTGGCCGATCCGGGTGCGGACCAGCTCGACCGTGCTGGTGACGGCCGCGTGGTCGGGTACGCGCATGGCCAGGAGCTGGTGGGCGCCGAGCCGCAGGGCGTCACGGACGCCGGCGTCCGGACCGCGGCCGGCGAGGTGGTCGATCACCGCGTCGTAGGACCCGAGCCCGCGCAGGGTGCCCCCGACGAGCTCGGTGACGAACGCTGCGTCGCGCCCCTCGATGTCGCGCTCGCGCAGGAGTCGCGGCAGCACGAGGTTCGCGTAGGCGTCGTCGACGCGCACCGCCTCCAGCACGTCGTAGGCGGCCAGCCGGGCATCATCGATGCGGCCCTTCGGGCGCGACGGCCCGCTCACGCGCCGTGCTCGCGGACCAGCTTGGCGGGTGCGACCGCACGCCAGGCGTCGGTGATCACCTCGACCAGCTCCTCGCGCCCGATCTCGCCCAGCCGCGACTGCTGCACGAGCACCGCGTTGGACGAACGGAAATGGTCGATGGTGAAGAAGGGACCGTCACCCTCGACGAGCGCCTGCTTGTCGGCCGCGTCGGCGGTCCGGATCACGAGCAGGTCGTCGTACTCCTGGCCCGTGGCCGGGTCGATCGCCGACTTGTGCGGCTTGCGGTAGAGCACGAAGCCATGCCCCTTCTCCCGGGGCACCAGCCACGTGGGGACATCGCCCCAGGAGGTGCCGAGCACCGTCTCGGGCAGGGCCCCGCAGATCTCGTCGACGTCGGCGGGACGGGCCTTGCGGGAGGGCCGGTCACTCATCCGGGCGACTCACTCTGCGTCTCCGGGCCGAACCGGGCGCCGCTCTCGAGCCGGGCTCCCCGCGCCCAGTCCGCGGCGTCCATCTCCTTCTTGCCGGCCGCCTTGACCCGGCTCAGCCGCACCGGAGCGGTGCCGGTGCCGACGAGCACCTCGCTCTTGGTGACCTCGAGCAGACCGGGTGGGAGAGGTTCACGATCCACCGGCTGCACCGGGCCGAGCTTGATCCGCTCCCCCTCATGGGTGGACCAGGCCCCGGGCTCGGGAGTGCACGCGCGGACCTGGTGGTCCAAGGCCACTGCCGAGCGCCGCCAGTCGACCTGGGCGTCCTCGACCTGGATCTTGGGAGCGAAGCTGAGTCCCTCGGTCGACTGCTCGCGCGCATCGACGGTGCCGTCCTCGATGCCGTCGAGGGTCTGCACCAGCAGCCCGGCACCGCCTTCGGCCAGCCGGTCGAGCAGGTCACCGGCGGTGTCGCCGGGACGGATCGTCTGGGTCATCAGGCCGAAGGTGGGCCCGGCGTCGAGCTCCCTGACGATCCGGAAGGTGGTCGCCCCGGTGACCTCGTCCCCGGCCCAGATCGCGTGCTGCACGGGCGCCGCCCCACGCCAGACCGGCAGCACCGAGAAGTGCAGGTTGACCCAGCCGTGCTCGGGGATGTCCAGCGCCGACTGCGGCAGCAGGGCGCCGTAGGCGACCACCGGGCAGCAGGCGGGACGCAGCGCCTTGAGCTGTTGCTGGAAGTCGGGGTCGCGCGGGTGGACCGGCTTGAGCACGGGTACGCCGAGCTGCTCGGCCCGCTCCCCCACCGGCGAGGCCACCAGCTTGCGGCCCCGGCCGGACGGAGCGTCGGGACGGGTGATCACCCCGACCAGCTCGTGGCGGCTGGCAGCCACCGCCTCGAGAGCGGGCAGGGCGACCGCGGGAGTGCCCGCGAAGACCACCCGCATCAGCGCTCGCGCCCCGTCCGGTCCGTCATCAGATCCCCAGCCCGCGGGTCGCGTGCGGGGAGATCTTCACCTGCGGCGCCTGCTGGCCGAACCACTCCGCCTCGCGGATGTAGCGCATCGCCTCCTTGCGGGCCTCACGGTCGAGACGGTCCAGGAAGAGGATGCCGTCGAGGTGGTCGGTCTCGTGCTGGATCGCCCGGGAGAGCATCTCGGTGCCCTCGACGGTGACCGGCTCGCCGTACATGTCGAAGCCGTGGGCGAGCACCGAGAACGCCCGCTTGCAGTTGATCCGCAGCTCCGGGATCGACAGGCAGCCCTCGGGTCCCTCCTGGGTGTCCTCCGAGAGGGTGAGCGAGGGGTTCACCAGGTGCCCGAGCTCCCCGTCGACGTGCCAGGTGAACACCCGCAGGCCGACCCCGAGCTGCGGCGCAGCCAGTCCGGCGCCGGGCGCGTCGAGCATCGTGTCGGTCAGGTCGGAGACCAGGGTCCGCAGCTCCTTGTCGAAGTCGACCACGGGGACGGCGGGGGTCCGCAGCACCGGGTCGCCGAAGAGCCTGATCGGCCTGATGGACAAGGTGGTCTCCTCGGGGGGTGGTGGACGGGTCCGACGGACCAGTCTAGGGAGGTCATCCGAGCGCCGCGGGGTCCACCTCCACCCGCAGGTGCGGGAGCTTGCGCGTCGAGCGGTGTGCCTGCATCGCCTGCAGGGCGGCGGAGAGCTCCGGGCCCTTCGCGCGCGGGACGCGGACGACGTAGCGCAGCACCGTCTCCTCGCGGGTCTCCCAGGTCCCCTCGACCGGGACCGGGCCCAGGACCTCGGCGCCGGCAGGGAGCTGGAGCGCGGCCAGCGAGCCCTCCAGGTCGTCGGGTTCGCCGGTGATCGTCGCGACCCGGGAGGCCGGTGGCAGGTGCGCCGACTGGCGCTCCTCGATCTCGCGACGGGCCAGGCCACCGGCGTCCCAGCGCACCAGCGCCTGAACGGCCGGGCGGGCCCCTTCGCCGACGACCAGGACCCTTCCCCCGGCGGAGGCCGGACGCACCAGCGCCGCGGCGTTGGCCCAGCGCCGGAACGCCTCCTCGTTGGCCCGGAGGTCGGAGCGGGCCAGCATCAGCCACGCATCGAGGAGCAGCACCGCGGCGTACCCCCCGAGCGCCAGCGGTTCGGCACCCGGCGTGGCCACCACGATCGCCGGGCGGTCGTCGACCTCTGCGAGCACCCGGTCGCCCGACGAGGTGGTCACGCGTACGCCGGGCAGGGCGCGACCGATCTCCTCGGCCGTGCGGACGTCGCCGAGGACCGGCGCGCGCAGCCCCCGCCCGCCGCACTCCTCGCAGTGCCATCCCGGCGCCCGGGTCGCACACCAGGCGCACTCCGGCGGATGGTCGGCCCCCCGCAGGCGCAAGGGTCCGTGGCAGACCTGGCAGACGGCCGGCGTCCGGCAGCGGTTGCACGCCAGCCTGGTCGCGTAGCCCGCGCGGGGCGTCTGGACCAGCACGGGACCGCGCGCGGCCGCCTCACGCAGCAGCACGATCGCCTCGCTGGGCAGGCGCGCGGTGCGCGCTGCCGGGTCCCGGATCAGGTCGTGCTCGGTGTCGCCGGTGACGCCGACCGCGATCCGTGCCCGGACCGTCGCCCGGGGCGCGGCGACCTCGGTGGCCCAGCCGGTCCGCAGGAGGTACTCCGCCTCGACGCTGCGTCCGTGGGCGGCCAGCACAGCCGCCGACCCGGTCTCCTGGGCCCGCATCAGCAGCACCTCCCGGGCGTGCGGGTAGGGCGCCCGCGGCTCGTCGAAGAGGTCGTCGCCGTCGTCCCAGATCGCCACCAGCCCCAGGTCGCGCACCGGCGCGAACGCCGCGGCCCGGGTGCCGATCACCACCTTCACGGCCCCGCGGCTGACGGCCAGGAACGCGGCGTAGCGACGCGCCGGACCGGCGTCGGCGGCGAGGACGACGTGCCGACCCTCTCCCAACCGGCCGGTCAGGGCCGCGTCGAGCCGGGTGACGTCGCGGTGGTCGGGCAGGCAGACCAAGGCCCCGCGCCCGGTGGACGCGGTGGCCGCGACCGCCTCGGCCAGCAGCGCGGTCCAGTCGTCGCCGGGCAGCACCGACCAGACCACACGGGGACTCTCCCCCGCTGCCAGCGCCTTGAGGGCTTCACGACCACCGGTGTAGTCGGTGGTCACCGCGGGATCGCGTTGGGCGGTCACGGCCGGCGCGGGTTCGGAGGGCGCCTTCTCGGTGGTCGCGTGCCGTGGGGGTACGGCGAGCCGCAGCACGTCGGAGCGGGTTCCGGCGTACCTCCCGGCGACCGCTCCGGTGAGCGCCGCCACCTCCTCGGTGAGGACACGCTCAGGACTGACCACGCGGCGCAGGGGCTGCAGCGTGCCGGTGTGGTCGGTGCTGTCGGTCCGCTCGATCACGAAGCCGTCGACGTCCTGGCCGGCGAACCGGACCTTGACCCTGACGCCGGGCTGGGCCGCGTCGGCCATCGTCTCGGGCACGGCGTAGTCGAAGGGCCGGTCGAGGTGCGCCAGCGCCACGTCGACGAGCACCCGGGCGATCGGGTCGACCTCGGCGCGGGGCACCGGCTTGCGGACCTTGGGCGGCCGGGCCTTGCGCGCCTCCACGCGCACCCGCTCCGGCGCAGGCAGCAACGCCGCCTGCTCGTCCTCACCGCTGCTCACACGCGCATGCTTTCACCCGGCAGTGACAGCGCGGGCCGGGGTGGGGTGGGGTCGAGAGGGGTGGTGGGGGGGTCGGCCGCTCAACCACAAACCGACCCGGCCGCTCGACCCGACGACCCGGGGCTCAGACCCCGGCGACCTTCTTCAGCGCGTCGGCGCGGTCGGTCCTCTCCCAGGTGAAGTCGTCGAGCTCGCGGCCGAAGTGGCCGTACGCCGCGGTCTGGGCGTAGATCGGGCGCAGCAGGTCGAGGTCGCGGATGATCGCGGCGGGGCGCAGGTCGAAGACCTCGAGCACGGCCTTCTGGATGACCTCGTCGGAGACGACGCCGGTGCCGAAGGTCTGCACGAACACGCCCACGGGCTGGGCCTTGCCGATCGCGTAGGCCACCTGCACCTCGGCGCGTCGGGCCAGGCCGGCGGCGACGATGTTCTTGGCCACCCAGCGCATCGCGTACGCCGCGGAGCGGTCCACCTTGGAGGGGTCCTTGCCGGAGAACGCGCCACCACCGTGACGGGCCATGCCGCCGTAGGTGTCGACGATGATCTTGCGTCCGGTCAGGCCCGCGTCGCCCATCGGCCCGCCGACGACGAACTTGCCGGTCGGGTTGACCAGCAGGCGGTAGTCCTCCGAGGGGATGTCGAAGCTCGCGAGCACGGGCTCGATCACGTGCTGCTTGATGTCGGCCTCGAGCGTCTCGAGGGTGGTCTCCTCGGCGTGCTGGGTGGAGAGCACCACGGTGTCGACGCGGACCGGGCGGTCCTGCTCGTCGTACTCGATGGTGACCTGGGTCTTGCCGTCGGGACGCAGGTAGGGCAGCGTGCCGTCCTTGCGGACCGCGGTCAGCCGCTCGGCGAGCCGGTGCGCGATCGTGATCGGCAGCGGCATCAGCTCGGGGGTGTCGTCGCAGGCGTAGCCGAACATCAGTCCCTGGTCGCCGGCACCCTGCTTGTCGAGCTCGTCCTCGGAGGAGCCCACCCGGGCCTCGTGGCCCTGGTCGACGCCCTGGGCGATGTCGGCGGACTGGCCGCCGATCGCGACCTGGACACCGCAGGACTTGCCGTCGAAGCCCTTGTCCGAGGAGTCGTAGCCGATGTCGAGGATCTTGGCGCGGACCAGCTCGGCGACCGGGGCGTAGGCGTTGGTGCGGACCTCGCCGGCCACCACCACCACGCCGGTCGTCAGGAGGGTCTCGACGGCGACCCGCAGGTTCTTGCGGTCGGAGTCGTGGCCGATCAGGTAGTCCAGGACCGTGTCGCTGATGGCGTCCGCGATCTTGTCGGGGTGACCCTCGGTCACGGACTCGGAGGTGAACAGTCGTCCGGTCACTTCGTTGCTCCTGCACAGGTGGGTGGGGGCGCAAGCGCCCAGATTGCGCGGCCGGATCTCGGCCGCGACGAGCCTAGCCGGTTCGTCCATGGAACGGACCACCGTCTCACCGGCGCGTCAGCGCCTGCGCAGGTCCGCGACACGGTCCCAGACCACGTGCGCCAGGGCGGCCTTGGAGCCCAGGGCCACAGGTACGGCGCCGCCGTCGGCGTCCAGCACCACGGCCTCGTTGTCCTCGGCTCCGAAGACCGCACCACCGCTGACGTCGTTGACGACCAGCAGGTCGCACCGCTTGCGAGCCAGCTTGGCGCGGGCGTGCTCCATCACCGAGCCGGCCGGGTCCCCGGTCTCGGCGGCGAAGCCCACCACGACGATGTGGTCGTTGGGCCGGTCGACGGCCAGGCCGGCCAGGATGTCGGGGTTCTGCACCAGCGCGATGTCGGGGGTGGTGCCGTCCTCGCGCTTCTTGATCTTCGTCCCGGCGACCGAGGCGGGGCGGAAGTCGGCAGGCGCCGCGGCCATCACCACGGCATCGGCGGACGCGCAGGCCTCGAGCACTCGTTCCTGGAGCTCGGCAGTGGTCTCCACCCGGACGACCTTGACGCCGGCGGGGTCGGGCAGCATGACGTTGGCGGCGACCAGCGTGACCTCGGCGCCTCGGGCGGCGGCGGTGCGGGCCAGGGCGTACCCCTGTCGTCCCGAGGAGCTGTTGCCCAGGAACCGGACCGGGTCGAGGTACTCGCGGGTGCCGCCCGCGGAGACCACCACGTGCAGACCGGCGAGGTCCTGTCGGCTCCGGTGTGCCCGGGAGCGGTCGAGGACGTCGACCGCGAGCGTGAAGATCTCCCCCGGCTCGGGCAGTCGGCCCTTGCCGGTGTCGGCCCCGGTGAGCCGGCCCTCGGCGGGCTCGATCACGACCGCTCCGCGCTCACGCAGGGTGGCGACGTTGGCCTGGGTGGCCGGGTGCTCCCACATCTCGGTGTGCATCGCGGGGGCGAACACCAGCGGGCACCGCGCGGTCAGCAGGGTGTTGGTGAGCAGGTCGTCGGCCAGGCCGTGGGCCGCCTTGGCGAGCAGGTCCGCGGTGGCGGGCGCCACCACCACCAGGTCGGCCTCCTGGCCGATCCGCACGTGCGGCACCAGGTGGACGTCGTTCCACACCTCGGCGCTGACCGGCTTGCCGGACAGCGCGGCCCAGGTGGGGGCACCGACGAACTCCAGGGCACTGCGGGTGGGTACGACGGTCACGTCGTGCCCGGACTCGGTGAAGCGGCGCAGCAGCTCGCAGGCCTTGTAGGCCGCGATCCCGCCGCTCACCCCGAGAACGACCCTGCGAGGAGGTTGCGGGACAACCCCCTCCGGGACCGGCGCGGACGCATGCTGGTCCACCGGGAGCTACCTGGTCACTCGACGGTGGGCTCGACGGCGGGGGTCGCGGGCTTGGCGGCCGCGGCAGCAGCCTCGGCAGCGATCGCGTCGGGGTCGATGTCCTCGCAGGTCAGCATGTCCGCGTTGATCTCGCGGAGCGCGATCGAGAGCGGCTTCTCCTGCACGTGGGTGTCCACGAGCGGGCCGACGTACTCCAGCAGGCCCTCGCCCAGCTGGGAGTAGTAGGCGTTGATCTGGCGAGCGCGCTGGGCGCTGTAGAGGACCAGCTTGTACTTGGAGTCGGTCTTGGTCAGCAGGTCGTCGATCGGGGGGTTGGTGATCCCCAGGGCAACGGGCTGGACACCGGACACGCTCATGGAGCCTCACTTAACAAAGGATTGGGTGTTGCAAGGTGTCTCAGGACGACGAGGTGGTCCCGGACCGCATCAACTCTACCAACTCCGCACCCGCAGCGTGAATCTGCCGGTTGACGACGGTGGCGTCGAACTCCGGCTCGGCCGCCATCTCCTCGCGCGCGCTGGCCAGCCGGCGGGCGCGTTCGGCCTCGTCCTCGGTCCCGCGCCCCACGAGCCGGCGGACCAGCTCCTCCCACGACGGCGGCGCCAGGAAGACGAATCGGGCCTCCGGCATCCGCGGCCGCACCTGACGGGCGCCCTGCAGGTCGATCTCCAGCAACGCCGGGCGGCCGGCGGCCAGCGCCTCCAGGACAGGCCCGCGAGGGGTCCCGTAACGGGCCCCACGGTGCACGACGGCCCACTCCAGCAGCTCGTCGTCCGCGATCAGCCGGTCGAACTCCTCCTCGGAGACGAAGTGGTAGTGCACGCCGTCCTCCTCACCGGGGCGCCGGCGACGGGTGGTGGCGGAGACCGAGATCCAGATCTCGGGGTGGTGCTCGCGCACCCAGGCCGTCACCGAGCCCTTGCCGACGGCGGTGGGCCCGGCAAGCACGGTGAGCCGGGACGGCACGGGGGCCTCCGGCTCGGGCTGCGAGGTCAAGACGCGCTGAACTCCTCGACCAGGGCGGCGACCTGCTTGGTGCCCAGGCCCCGGACGCGGCGGGTCTCGGAGATCTTCAGCTTCTCCATGACGGCGCGGGCACGGACCTTGCCGATGCCGGGCATCGACTGCAGAAGCTCGCTGACCCGCATCTTGCCGACCACCTCGTTGACCTGCCCCTCGGCGACCACGTCGGCCAGGGAGGCACCGGAGTGCTTGAGGCGGTTCTTGATCTCGGCGCGTTCACGTCGGGACGCAGCAGCCTTGTCCAGCGCCGCATGGCGCTGTTCGGGGGTGAGCGGCGGCAAAGCCACGAGAAGTTCCTCTGCTTCCTGCCCGAGAGGAGAGTTCTGTCGGACTCGGAGCAATCTAGTCACGGCGGCGCGGGACCTGCAACGCGAGTGAGCATGCCTCATCTCACATGTGCGGGTTCAGAGCCCGAAGTTGACCTTGCAGACGTCGCGCGCCTGCCCCTCGATCTGTCCGGCGGCCTCGGCGACCTCGGGGGTGCCCAGCTCTCCGGCCGCGTCCTGGATCGCCTTGGCGTCCTCCGCGTCGGTGCCCGCGGGTGCCTTGCCGTTGCTGAAGTCGGTGGGATCCACCTCGGCCTGCTGCAGCGCGCGGTCGAGGTTCTCGACCGCGTTGAGGAAGACCTGCCACTCGTCCTTGAGGTCGGGCGGTGACTGCTCGGCCAGGTCACGCAGCATCGGCAGGTTCTCCAACAGTGCCGAGCTGCCCGCGTCGGAGGCGACCATGTCGGCGAGCTGCTCACGGTGCCCCTCCACGGCCGAGCAGTAGTTCTCCACCGGGTCGCCACAGGCGCTGAGGGCGAGCAGCAGGCCCGTCAGCGCCAGGCCCGTTCTGCGGACCTTCCCGGTGCGGCTCATCGCGAGGCCCGGCGGAGCTCGGCGAAGCTGTCCAGGGAGCGACCGACCGCGGCCACCAGGTCCGCCGGACGCGGCCCCGCCCCCAGGATCTCCCGTGAGCTCGACGGCACCACCAGGTCGAGGACGTCTCCGAAGATCCGGCGTACGTCGTCGGCAGTACCGCCCTGGGCGCCGATCCCCGGCACCAGCAGCGGGCCGTTGACGGCCAGGTCCTCCTCGGTGCCGGCGATGGTGGCGCCCACCACCGCCCCGAAGGAGCCCATCGGGGTCACGTCGGAGTTCAGCTCGGCGAGGCGACCCAGGACGGTGCCGGCCACGGTCGCGCCCGCGTCGGTGCGCGCGTGCTGGAACTGCGGACCCTCAGGGTTCGAGGTGAGTGCAAGCACGAAGACGCCCTTGCCGTGGGCCCGGGCGGTCTCGAACATCGGGTCGAGGCTGCCGAAGCCGAGGTACGGCGTCGCGGTGATCGCGTCGACGGCCATCGGGGCGGTCGGGTCGAGGTAGGCGTCGGCGTAGGCCTGCGCGGTGGAGCCGATGTCGCCGCGCTTCACGTCGAGCACCACCAGCGCCCCGGCCTCGCGCGCCGTGGCCACGACCCGCTCCAGCACGGCGATGCCGCGCGAGCCGAAGCGCTCGAAGAACGCCGACTGCGGCTTGATCGCCGCGACGTGCGGCGCCAGGGCCTCGGTGGCACCCAGCGCGAAGCTCTCCAGCCCAGCGACCGAGTCCGGCAGGCCCCAGGCCTCCATCAGCCCGACGTGCGGATCGATCCCGGCGCACAGCGGGCCGCGCTCGGCCATGGCGTGCCACAGCCGGACCCCGAAGTCGGGCTGGTTCAGGCCTCGGCTCACGAGCGCCGCCCCGAGGGCTGCGAGTGCCCGCTCCCGGCCAGGTCGGCGCCGAGCCGGCGGTTGGTCCGTCCCGGCCACAGCGGCCCCTCGTAGGCGAACGCGGTGTAGGCCTGGAGCAGGTCCGCGCCGGCCTCGAGGCGCTCCAGCGCGTCGGGCACCGTGGTCAGGCCGCCCACCCCGATCAGGACGAGGTTCTCCCCGACCCGGAAGCGCAGCAGGCGCATCACCTCGTTGGCCCGGTCGCGCAGCGGCGGACCGGACAGCCCTCCGGCGCCGGCGGCCGCGATCTCGGCCTCGCTGCTGCGCAGCCCGGCGCGCGAGACCGTGGTGTTGGTCGCCACGATGCCGTCGAGGCCGAGGTCGAGCGCGAGGTCGGCGACCTCCAGCACGTCCTCGTCGCTCAGGTCGGGCGCGATCTTGACGAGCAAGGGCACGCGTCGGGTGGCGACGTCGTCCGCGCGGCGGCGTACGGCGCGCAGCAGCGGCTCGAGCCGGCCGACCGCCTGCAGGTCGCGCAGGCCGGGGGTGTTCGGCGAGGAGACGTTGACGACCAGGTAGTCGGCGTAGGGGGTGAGCAGCGTCGTGGACTTCTCGTAGTCCGCGATCGCCGCGTCTTCGGGGACCACCTTGGTCTTGCCGATGTTGACGCCCAGCGGCACGCCCGAGAGCCGTTCGGGCCGAGCGGCGCGCTCGGCGAGCCGGCGAGCGACCGCTTCCGCGCCGTCGTTGTTGAAGCCCATCCGGTTGACCACAGCGCGGTCGGCGGCGAGCCGCGCGAGGCGAGGCTTCGGGTTGCCGGGCTGGGCCTCACCGGTGACGGTGCCGATCTCGATGAAGGCGAAGCCCATGTTGGCCAGGGCGTCGATGCCGACGGCGTTCTTGTCGAAGCCCGCCGCAAGGCCCATCCGGCCCGGGAAGTCCAGGCCCATCACCGTGGTCGCGCCGGGACCGTGCGCCGGCAGGCGACCGCCCACGGCACCGGTGAGCGGCGCCGCGGCACGGATCGCCCGGAAGGCCGCGTGGTGCGCGACCTCGGGATCGGTCCGGCTGAGCACCTTGTCGAAGAGCTGGCCGTAGAGGGTCATCAGGCTCCGGTCTCCGCGAGCGCCTCCGCCGACGCCTCGTCCGCGGTCCGCTGGGCACGCCGGGCCCAGTCCTGCAGCGAGCGCACGCCGATGTCGGAGGCGCGCATCGCCTCGATGCCCTGCACGGCGGCACCGAGTCCCTGCACCGTGGTGATGCAGGGGATGTTGGTGAGGATCGCGGCGGTCCGGATCTCGTAGCCGTCCAGGCGTGGGGAGCCGCCACCGGAGCTGGTGCCGTGCGGGGTGTTCACCACGAGCTGGACCTCGCCGTCGAGGATCTTGCCGACGATGGTCTTCTCCCCGTCGGCGGCGTCGCCTTCGCTGTGCTTGCGCACCACGGTGGCCGAGACCCCGTTGCGGCGCAGCACCTCGGCGGTTCCCTTGGTGGCCAGGATCTCGTAGCCGAGGTCGGCCAGCCGCTTCACCGGGAACACCATCGTGCGCTTGTCCCGGTTGGCCATCGAGACGAAGACCCGACCGGTCAACGGCAGCGAGCCGTAGGCGGCCGTCTGCGCCTTGGCGAAGGCCTTGCCGAAGTCGGCGTCGAAGCCCATCACCTCACCGGTCGAGCGCATCTCCGGCCCGAGGATGGCATCGACGGTCTTGCCGTCGAGGGTCTTGAACCGGTTGAAGGGCATCACCGCCTCCTTGACCGCGATCGGTGCGTCACCAGGCAGGTCGCCACCGTCACCGGTGGCCGGGAGCAGGCCCTGCGCGCGCAGCTCGGCCAGGGTCTCCCCCAGCATCACCCGGGCCGCTGCCTTGGCGAGCGGGGTGTTGGTGGCCTTGGAGACGAACGGCACCGTGCGGCTGGCGCGCGGGTTGGCCTCCAGGACGTAGAGCACGTCGGAGCCGAGCGCGAACTGGATGTTGATCAGGCCGCGTACGCCGACCCCCTTGGCGATCGCCTCGGTCGCCGTGCGGATCCGGTCGATCTCCTCCTTGCCCAGCGTGATCGGGGGCAGCGCGCACGAGGAGTCGCCGGAGTGGATGCCGGCCTCCTCGATGTGCTCCATCACGCCACCGAGGTAGAGGTCGGTGCCGTCGTAGATCGCGTCCACGTCGATCTCCACCGCGTCGTCGATGAAGCGGTCGACCAGCACCGGGTGCTCGGGGCTGATCTCCGTCGCGCGCTCGATGTAGCCGCGCAAGGACTCGTCGTCGTAGACGATCTCCATGCCGCGGCCGCCGAGGACGTAGGAGGGACGCACCAGCACCGGGAAGCCGATCGTCGCGGCGATCGCCTGGGCCTCGGAGAACGAGGTCGCCATGCCGTGCTTGGGCGCGGGCAGGCCGGCCTCGGCGAGCACGCGACCGAAGGCACCGCGCTCCTCGGCGAGGTGGATCGCCGAGGGCGACGTACCGACGATCGGGACGCCGGCGTCCTCGAGGCCCTGCGCGAGACCCAGCGGAGTCTGACCGCCGAGCTGGCAGATCACACCGGCCAGCGGGCCGGCCTGGCGCTCGGCGTGCACGATCTCGAGCACGTCCTCGAGGGTCAGCGGCTCGAAGTAGAGCCGGTCGGAGGTGTCGTAGTCGGTGGAGACCGTCTCGGGGTTGCAGTTGACCATCACGGTCTCGTAGCCGGCCTCGTGCAGCGCCATGCTCGCGTGCACGCAGGAGTAGTCGAACTCGATGCCCTGCCCGATCCGGTTGGGCCCGGAGCCCAGGATGATCACTGCCTCCTTCTCGCGCGGCGCCACCTCGGTCTCCTCGTCGTAGGAGCTGTAGTGGTAGGGCGTGCTGGCCTGGAACTCAGCGGCGCAGGTGTCCACGGTCTTGAAGACGGGGCGTACGCCGAGGGCGTGCCGCACCCCGCGCACGACGGGCTCCTTCATGTCACGGATCCGGCCCAGCTGCGCGTCGGAGAAGCCGTGCCGCTTGGCCAGCCGCAGCAGCGGCGGGGTGAGCTCGGCGGCGTCGATGACCTTCTGGGCCACCTCGTTGATCAGGCACAGCTGGTCGACGAACCAGGGGTCGATCCCCGTGGCTTCGAAGACCTCCTCGGCAGTGGCTCCGGCACGCAGCGCGTCCATCACCTTGCGCAGGCGGCCGTCGTGCGGGGTGCTGATCTGGCTCAGCAGGTCGGCCTTGTCGAGCTCGACGTGGCGGTGGCTCCAGTCGAAGATCGCCTTCTTGTCCTCCAGCGAGCGCAGCGCCTTCTGCAGCGCCTCGGTGAAGTTGCGCCCGATCGCCATCGCCTCGCCGACGGACTTCATGTGCGTGGTCAGCGTGGGGTCGGCGGCCGGGAACTTCTCGAAGGCGAACCGCGGCACCTTGACCACGACGTAGTCCAGCGCCGGCTCGAAGGCCGCCGGGGTGCTCTGCCCGTTGGCCCGGATGGTGATGTCGTTGGGGATCTCGTCGAGGGTGTAGCCGATCGCGACCTTGGCGGCGATCTTGGCGATCGGGAAGCCGGTCGCCTTCGAGGCCAGCGCGCTGGAGCGCGAGACCCGCGGGTTCATCTCGATCACCACGACGCGGCCGTCGGCCGGGTTGACCGCGAACTGGATGTTGCAGCCGCCGGTGTCGACACCGACCGAGCGGATGATCCCGATCGAGAGGTCGCGCAGGTGCTGGTACTCCCGGTCGGTGAGCGTCATCGCGGGCGCGACGGTGATCGAGTCACCGGTGTGCACGCCCATCGGGTCGAGGTTCTCGATCGAGCAGATGATCACCACGTTGTCGGCGGTGTCGCGCATCACCTCGAGCTCGTACTCCTTCCAGCCGATGATCGACTCCTCGAGGAGGACCTCGGTGGTCGGGCTGGCGGAGAGCCCGGCACCGGCGATGCGGCGCAGGTCCTCGGCGTTGTAGGCGATGCCCGAGCCGGTGCCGCCCATGGTGAAGCTCGGGCGCACCACGACCGGGAAGCCGAGCTCGGCGGTGGCGGCCAGCGCACGGTCGAAAGCGAAGTCCACGCGCTGCGCGGCGGTGGCACCGGCGGGCGCACCCTCGGCGTTGCAGACCACGCTGCGGGCGACCTCGCCTCCGAGCTCCTCGACGATCTGCTTGAACGACTCGCGGTTCTCGCCCCGGTTGATCGCCTCGATGGAGGCGCCGATCAGCTCCACGCCGTACTTGTCCAGGACGCCGGCGGAGTCGAGCGCCATCGCGCAGTTGAGCGCGGTCTGCCCGCCCAGCGTGGCCAGCAGCGCATCGGGACGCTCCTTGTCGATCACCTTCTCGACGAACTCCGCGGTGATCGGCTCGACGTAGGTGGCGTCGGCGAACTCCGGGTCGGTCATGATCGTGGCCGGGTTGGAGTTGACCAGGATCACCCGGATCCCCTCAGCCATCAGCACCCGGCAGGCCTGGGTGCCGGAGTAGTCGAACTCGCAGGCCTGACCGATGATGATCGGCCCCGAGCCGATCACCAGGACGCTCTTGATGTCGGTGCGCTTCGGCATCAGCTGTTGCCTTCCATCAGGTCGGAGAAGCGGTCGAAGAGGTACGCCGCGTCGTGCGGTCCGGCGGCCGCCTCGGGGTGGTACTGCACCGAGAAGGCCCTCAGGGTCCCGTCGGGCGCACGCAGCTCGAGCCCCTCGACGACGTCGTCGTTGAGGCAGACGTGGCTGACCGTGGCCGACCCCCACCTGGTCTCGGTCGCGCCGTCGAGCGGTGCGTCGACCGCGAAGCCGTGGTTGTGCGCCGTGACCTCGACCTTGCCGGTGGTCCGGTCCATCACCGGCTGGTTGATCCCCCGGTGGCCGTACTTGAGCTTGAAGGTGCCGAAGCCGAGTGCGCGGCCGAAGAGCTGGTTGCCGAAGCAGATCCCGAAGTAGGGCAGCCCGGCGTCCAGCGCCCCCTGCAGCAGCTCGACCTGGCCGGTGGTCGCGGCCGGGTCTCCGGGACCGTTGGAGAAGAACAGGCCGTCGGCACCGGTGGCCAGGACGTCCTCGAGCGAGACGGTCGCCGGGAGGACGTGCACCTCGATGCCGCGCTCGGCCATCATCCGCGGGGTGTTGGCCTTGATCCCGAGGTCGACGGCCGCGACCGTGAACCGCTTCTCGCCCACGGCGGGAACGACGTAGGCCTCGGTGGTGGACACCTCCCCGGCGAGCTCGGAGCCGGCCATCTCGGCGGTCTCGCGGACCCGGGCGAGCAGCGCATCGGCGTCGGTGGCGGTCGAGGAGATCCCCACGCGCATCGCACCGCGCTCGCGCAGGTGTCGGGTCAGCGCCCGGGTGTCGATGCCGCTGATCCCGACCACGCCCTGCTCGCGCAGCTCCTCGTCCAGCGAGCGCACCGAGCGCCAGCTCGAGGTGACCCGCGCGGGGTCGCGCACGACGTACCCGCTGACCCAGATCCGGCGGGACTCCGGGTCCTCGTCGTTGATGCCCGTGTTGCCCACGTGCGGGCTGGTCATCACCACGACCTGGCGGTGGTACGACGGGTCGGTGAGCGTCTCCTGGTAGCCGGTCATGCCGGTGGAGAACACCGCCTCGCCGAAGGTCTCGCCGACCGCGCCGTAGGACTCACCGCGGAAGACCCGGCCGTCCTCGAGCACGAGGATCGCCTCACCCTGAGTTGTCGTCACTGCTGCCCACCTTCGGCCCGCTTGCGGGCCATCTTCGAGATCGTCCGCACCCACTGGTCGAGATCGGGTGCGCTGGATGCCTTCTGGATGTTCTTGCTCGGCTCCATGCGGAAGCCGGTGCTCAGCTGCTGGCCGTCGTGCTCCCACCGGACCACGAGCAGGTCCTGGACCGGCCGGTCGGCGAAGTCCGTTCCCGTCCTCGCCCCGAGCAGCGCTGCGGCCGGGACCCGGAACGAGCCCGCCATCCGGACCACGTCGATGCCCTCGGCCGACAGGTGCAGCCGCGAGGCGCTCTTCACCGCCAGGCTGTGGACGGTCACCCTCTCGCCGGCCGCGTCCACGGTGCCGAGGTAGCGAGCCGGGGACTGCAGCTTGGCCGTGGGCAGCTCAGACATCGCCGGCACCCGCGGCAGTGCCGCGATCCCCTGGTCGCCCGCGTCCCCCGCCGGCCTGCCCCTGCCCGTGAGCCTTTCGAGCAGCCCCACGTCAGCCCCCCATCTCAAGCCAGGGTCCCGTCGAGCACGGTCGGCACGCCGCGCAGCACGGTGGCGACGACCGCGCCGGTGAGCTTGCGCTCGTGCCACGGGTTGTTGCGCGACAGCGAGGCGGAGCTGGCGCGGTCGACGACCACCGCCGCCTCCGGGTCGACCAGCGTCAGGTTGGCCGCCTGGCCGACGGCCAGGGTCCCCCCGTGCCCGGCGAGGCCGGCGATCCGGGCCGGCGCCTGCGACATCACCCGCGCGACGTCGCTCCAGTCCATGGCGCCCGAGCGGACCATCACCTCGCTGACCACCGACAGCGCCGTCTCCAGGCCGAGCATGCCGAAGGCGGCGTCGGCGAAAGCGTGCTCCTTGTCGTGCCGGGCGTGGGGGGCGTGGTCGGTGGCGACGGCGTCGATGGTCCCGTCGGCCAGGGCGTCTCGCAGGGCGGCGACGTCCTCGTCGGGGCGCAGCGGCGGGTTCACCTTGAAGACCGGGTCGTAGCCGGAGAGCAGGTCGGTGGTCAGCAGCAGGTGGTGCGGGGTGACCTCGGCGGTGACGTCGATGCCGAGCGCCTTCGCCCACCGCAGCACCTCGACCGACCCTGCCGTGGAGACGTGGGCCACGTGCAGGCGGCTGTTGGTGTGCCGCGCCAGCATCACGTCGCGAGCCACGATCACCTCCTCCGCGACCCCGGGCCAGCCCGGCAGCCCGAGGCGTCCGGAGAGCTCGCCCTCGTGGCAGCAGGCGGCGGGTCCGGCGAGGTCGGGGTCCTGGGAGTGCTGGGAGATCACCCCGCCGAAGGCCCGGACGTACTCCAGCGCCCGACGCATCACCCGCGGGTCGTGGACGCACCGGCCGTCGTCGGAGAACACCCGCACCCGGGCGCGCGATCGCGCCATCAGCCCGAGCTCGGCGAGCTCCTCGCCACCGAGCCCGCGCGTCACCGCGCCGACCGGCTGTACGTCGACCAGCCCGGCCGCGCGTCCCAGATCGAGCACGCGCTCGGCCGCCTCGGCGGTGTCGGTGACCGGCGAGGTGTTGGCCATCGCCAGCACGGCGGTGAAGCCGCCAAGCGCAGCCGCGCGGGAGCCGGTGAGCACGGTCTCGGCGTCCTCACGACCGGGCTCGCGCAGGTGGGTGTGCAGGTCGACCAGGCCGGGCAGCGCGACCAGCCCGTCGGCCTCGACCACCCTGGCCCCCGACGGTGCCTCGGCGACGAGCACACCGCCGTCGACGTAGAGGTCGGTAGCGGTGGCGCCGAGGACCGACGCCCCCTTGATCACCAGTGAGCTCACTGGACGCTCCCTTCTCCGGCGAGCAGGTGGTAGAGCACCGACATCCGGATCGCGACTCCGGCGGAGACCTGGTCGAGCACCGCGGACTGTGCCGCGTCGGCCGCGTCGGCGGCGATCTCCAGACCGCGGTTCATCGGACCGGGGTGGCAGATCGGGGCGTCGGGCTTGAGTACGGCGAGCCGGTCACGGGTCAGGCCGTAGCCGACGGTGTACTCCCGCGCGCTCGGGAAGTAGGCACCGCTCATCCGCTCGCGCTGCACCCGCAGCATCATCACCGCGTCGGCCTGCGGCAGCACCTCGTCGAGGTCGTAGCTGGTCTCGAAGCCGGCGTCCTTGGACCACGCGGTGACCCCCGCCGGCATCAGCGTCGGCGGTGCGACCACGGTCACCCGGGCGCCGAGCTTGGTCAGCAGCAGGACGTTGCTGCGGAAGACCCGGCTGTGGGTGACGTCGCCGACGATCACCACGTGCCTGTCCTCCAGCGTGCCGAGCCGGCGCTGGAGCGTGTAGGCGTCGAGGAGTGCCTGGGTGGGGTGCTCGTGGGTGCCGTCCCCCGCATTGATCACGACGGCGTCCGTCCACTGGCTGACCTGCTGCGCGGCGCCGCTGGCCATGTGCCGGATCACCAGGCCGTCGACGCCCATCGCCGCGACGGTGAGCACCGTGTCGCGCAGGCTCTCGCCCTTGCTCACGCTCGAGCCCTTGGCCGAGACGTTGATGACGTCGGCGGAGAGCCACTTGCCGGCGATCTCGAAGGAGGACCGAGTGCGGGTGGAGTCCTCGAAGAAGAGGTTGACCACGGTGCGGCCGCGCAGTGCCGGCAGCTTCTTCACCGACCGGTTCTGCACGTCGTGCATCTCGCTGGCCGTGTCGAACAACGTCGCCACCGCGTCGAGGTCGAGGTCGTCGATCGAGAGCAGGTGCTTGTTCATCGGGCCTCCGCCTGGTCCTGGGCGTCCAGCACGTCGGTCGCGATCCGCACCTCGTCGTACCCGTCGGACTCCTCGAGCCGGACCATCACCCGTTCGGTCCGGGCGCTGGGCAGGTTCTTGCCGACGTGGTCGGCCCGGATCGGCAGCTCGCGGTGCCCGCGGTCGACGAGTACGGCGAGCCGCACCGTCGCAGGCCTGCCGAGGTCGTTCATCGCGTCCAGCGCGGCGCGCACCGTGCGACCGGAGAAGAGCACGTCGTCGACGAGGACGACCACCTTCCCGTCGACCCCGCCGGGCGGCATCGTGGTGTGCGCCGGCATCCGGGTCGGGTGATTGCGCAGGTCGTCGCGGTACATCGTGATGTCCAGCGTCCCCACCGGCACCTCGGCCCCCTCGACCTTGGCGATCCGCTCGGCGACGCGCTGCGCGAGGTGCACCCCGCGGGTCGGGATGCCGAGCAGGACGAGGTTCTCCGAGCCCTTGTTGCGCTCGAGGATCTCGTGGGAGATGCGAGTGAGGGCCCGGGCGATGTCACGGGCGTCGAGGACGGTGCGTCCCTCGGTGGAGGGGACCCCTGGCGGGGTGGTCGGAACAGATGCGGACTGGGCAGGAGCCATCAGCACCGGACCTCCTTCTCCGCCTCTCAGGACGGCTCGTTAAAGGATGTCGATCGGTGCAGACGATAGCAGCCCGCGCGGCTGTTCTCGGCGTCCGGTCTCAGCGCGCCGGCTCAGCGACCGGCCTCTTCGAGCTCCTCGCGCTCGATCCGCCGGTAGACCCGGTTGCGGGAGTGCAACACCGATGCAGCGAGCACCGAGGCGATCAGCGAGCCCGCGAGGATGGCCACCTTCACGTGCTCGTCGCGCTCGCTGCCCGGACCGAAGGCAAGGTCGCCGATCAGCAGGGAGACCGTGAAGCCGATACCGCCCAGGATCGCGACTCCGAGGATGTCCAGCCAGCGCAGGTTCGGGTCGAGATTCGCGTGGGTCATCCTCGCCACCACCCAGGTGGTCCCGAAGACCCCGACGATCTTGCCGATCACCAGCCCGGCGATCACCCCGATCGCGACTCGGTCGCTGAGCGAGTCGGCCAGGCCGGAGAATCCACCGATCGTCACTCCGGAGGCGAAGAACGCGAACACCGGCACCGCGACACCCGCACTGATCGGACGGACCAGGTGCTCGAAGTGCTCGGCCAGCCCCGGACCGGCCTCCGGGCCGCCGGCGGCCTGGCTGCGGATCACCGGGACCGCGAAGCCCAGCAGCACGCCCGCGACCGTGGCATGCACACCGGACTCGTGCACGAGGACCCAGGTGGCGCCGGCGAGGGGCAGCAGCAGGTACCAGGAGCGCACCCGACGTTGCACGAGCAGGGTGAACAGCGCGAGCGGCACCAGCGCCGCCAGCAGGTAGAGCAGGTCGAGGTCCTTGGTGTAGAAGACCGCGATGATCGTGATCGCGAACAGGTCGTCGACCACTGCCAGCGTCAGCAGGAAGGTCCGCAGCGCCGTCGGCAGGTGGGTGCCGACGATGGCGAGCACGGCCAGCGCGAAGGCGATGTCGGTGGCGGTGGGGATCGCCCAGCCGTTCAGGGCCCCGTCGCCGTTGCCGAGGTTGATCAGCACGTAGACCAGGGCAGGGACGAGCATCCCGCCGACTGCCGCGAGGATCGGCAGCGCGGCCCGCTTGGGGTCGCGCAGGTCGCCGGCCACGAACTCACGCTTGAGCTCGAGGCCGACGGCGAAGAAGAAGATCGCCAGGAGGCCGTCGGCGGCCCACGTGCCCAACGAGAGGTTCAGGTGCAGCCACTCCGGGCCGACCTCGAACTCGCGCAGGGCCTGGTAGGAGTCGGAGGCCGGGGAGTTGGCCCAGACCATCGCGACGACGGCCGCGATCAGCAGCAGCGCCCCGCCGACGGTCTCCTTGCGGAGGATGTCGGCGACGCGGGTGTTCTCCTCTGCCGACCCCCTGCTGAACAGGGTGCCGAGGGCCGACCGGCCGGACTCCTCGTCGTTTCCAGGCATGTCTGGATCAGGTGTGTCAGAGCTGGGCATGTGGTGGGGACCTTTCAGGGTCGTCGACGTCGTCTGCCGACCAGACTTCCCGGCGCACCGTGTCCCATCCTATCGGGCGGATCTCCTAGGGTGAGCCGCATGGCTACCGGGACCCATGACCACGTCGACGATCCGCGCAACGCCGAGATCCTGGTCTGGGTCAACGGCGAGCTGCTCCCCCGTGAGCGTGCGGTGGTCTCGGTCTTCGACTCCGGCTTCGTGCTCGGAGACGGGGTCTGGGAGGGGTTGCGGGTCTCCGGTGGCCACCCCGCCTTCCTGGAGCAGCACCTCGACCGGCTCGAGGAGGGCGCGCGGGCGCTGGTGCTCGACCTGGGGCGCAGCCGCGAGGAGCTCACGGAGGCGATCTACGCGACGTTGGACGCCAACTCGATGACCGAGGGCGTGCACATCCGGTTGATGGTCACCCGGGGCGTGAAGTCCACGCCCTACCAGGACCCGAGAATGACGATCGGGCCGGCGACCGTGGTGATCATCGCAGAGCACAAGGAGGCGATGCCCTCGACCGTGACCGACGGGATCACGCTGTTCACCACCCACGTCCGCAGGGCCACGCCGGACACCCTGGACCCGAAGCTGAACGCCCACAGCAAGCTCAACGACATCCAGGCCTGCATCCAGGCCTACACCGCCGGAGCGGACGAGGCCCTGATGCTCGACCCGCACGGCTTCGTGGCCACGTGCAACAGCACGCACTTCTTCCTCGTCACTCGTGCCGGTGAGGTGTGGACCTCCGACGGCCGGTTCTGCCTCGGCGGGATCACCCGCGGCAACGTCCTGGAGGTCTGCCGCGCCAACGCGATCCCGGCCCGGGAGACCACCTTCAGCCTCACCGACGTCTACAACGCCGCCGAGGCCTTCGTCACCGGCACCTTCGCCGGCGTGGTCCCGGTGCGCACCGTCGACGGGCGCACGATCGGCACCGGCGCTCGGGGGCCCGTGGTCGAGCGCCTCCAGCAGCTCTACCAGGCCCACGTCGCCGCCGACGTCGCCCGCAGGAGCCGGTCGTGAGGCGACGACGGTGACCATCCGGGTCGCGATGTGGTCCGGACCCCGCAACATCTCCACGGCGATGATGCGGGCCTGGGAGAACCGTCCCGACACGGTCGTCGTCGACGAGCCGCTCTACGCCGCCTACCTGCACAGCACCGGCATCGACCACCCGGCGCGCGAGCAGGTGATCGCCTCCCAGCCCACCGACCCCGACGAGGTCGTGCGGGCGCTCGCGACCGACGACTCCGCACCGGTGCACTACGCCAAGCACATGACGCACCACCTCACCGAGGACCTGTCGCTCGACTGGGTCACCGGCTTCCGCAACGTGCTGCTGATCCGCGACCCCGCCGAGGTGGTGGCCTCCTACGTGCGCTCCCGGGAGTCCTGCGAGCCCGAGGACATCGGTCTGCTGCAGCAGGTCCGGTTGCTCGAGGTGCTCGACGGGGCCGCTCACGGGGCCACCGACGGGACCATTTCCGGGGGTCCGCCGATCATCGACGCCGGGGACTTCCTGCGCGACCCCGAGGGCTACCTGCGCTGGCTGTGCGACTGGCTGGGGATCGACTTCAGCGAGCGGATGCTGCACTGGCCTGCCGGTCCCCGGGAGTCCGACGGCGTGTGGGCGCCGCACTGGTACGCCGCGGTGGAGCGCTCCACCGGCTTCGAGCAGTGGCGGCCGCGTGCGGTGGACCTCGACGCCCACGACGCCGGCGTCGCGCAGGCCTGCCGGCCGGCGTACGACCTCCTGCACGCGCGCCGACTGCTGCTCTGAGCGTCTGACCGGCCGCCACAGCGCCCGGTCGTGACCGGTCGTGACCGGTCGTGACCGGTCGTGATCCCGAACGACTATCAGTTCGCGGCCGTGGTCGCATCGCTCCCGCCTGCGCGGGACCTGCGCGACGCGAACTGATAGTCCGAAGGGACGAGGTCGACGCGTGACCGGCGAGGAGCCCTCACTCCCCCAGGTCGGCCAGGGCGGTCTCGACGGCGCGGTGGAACGTCGGGTAGGCGTAGATCATCGTGCGCAGCGTCGACACGGGCACCTCTGCGTGGATCGCGGTGGTCAGCATCGAGAGCATCTCCCCGCCTGACGGACCGACGGCGGTCGCACCCACGAGCACGCCACGATCGGCGTCCTCCACCAGCTTGACCAGCCCCTGGGCCTTGGCGATCCAGCCGCGGGAGGAGGTGGCCAGGTCGGTCTGGCCGACGCGCACGGTGAGGCCGGCCTCACGCGCCTGTGCCTCGCTCAGACCGACCGAGCCCACCTCCGGGTCGGTGAAGGTCACGCGCGGAACGGCGCGGTAGTCGGCGGTCGGCCCGTCCTGGTCGAGCAGGTCCCGGACGCAGATCGCGGACTGGTACATCGACATGTGCGTGAACGCGCCCTTGCCGACGACGTCCCCGATCGCCCAGAGGCCCTCACCGGCGCGCATCCGCTCGTCGACCTCGACCACCCGCGCCTGCGGGTCCAGACCGACCGACTCGAGGCCGAGGTCGGTGAGGTTGGGCCGGCGTCCCGCGGCCACGAGCAGCTTCTCGACGTCGAGGTCCTGGCCGTCCACGCTGATCCGGAAGCGCCCGTCCTCGTAGGCGATCGACCCGATCGTGACGCCGGTCAGCACCTGGATGCCCTCGTGGGCGAAGACGTCGGCGAGCAGGCGGCTGGCCTCGGGCTCCTCGGGCGAGAGGATCCGGTCAGCGACCTCCAGCACGGTCACCCGCACCCCGAAGCGCGCGAACGCCTGGGCGATCTCGGCGCCGATCGCGCCGCCGCCGATCACTGCCATCGAGCCCGGGAGGGTCTCGACCCGGACGACGTCACGGTTGGTCCAAAACGGCGTGTCGGCGAGCCCGTCGATCGGCGGGACGGCCGGGGAGGTCCCGGGGTTCAGCACCACCCCGCGGGTGGCCTCGAAGGTCTCCCCGTCCACCTCGACGGTGCGTGGGCCGGTGAGCCGGGCGTGTCCGCGCACGAACCGCACCCCGGCGTCCTCGAGCCGTTCGACGGCGACCTGGTCGTCCCAGTCGTCGGTGGCCTCGTCACGGATCCGGGTGGCCAGCGGTCCCCAGTCGGGGCTGACCTCGACCGAGCCCGCGAGGCCGCCGACCCTCGCGGCCTCGCCCAGAGCGTCGCTCGCACGGATCATCATCTTGCTGGGCACGCAGCCGAAGTAGGGGCACTCACCTCCCACCAGGCGCTCGTCCACCCCCACCACCGAGAGACCGGCCTTGGCCAGCTCGGTCGCCGTCGCCTCGCCGCCGGGACCCAGCCCGATCACCACCACGTCGCAAGAAGTCGTCATGGCGCTCAGTGTGACAGCGGCCTCCAGACCTCACGCGAGCGTGCCGCTCAGGCGGGTCGCCCTGGCGGGTCGCTCAGGCGGGTCGTTCTGGCGGGTCGTTCAGGCGGGTCGTTCAGGCGAGGTCGATGGTGGTGACGATCGAGGTCACCGCCGGGAGCTCCGGCGTCGAACCGAAGCCGAAGCGCGGCTCGGGGCTGACCGGCGCCAGCCCCCCGAGGTCTAGCTCGCGCCAACTCCCACTCAGCGCCGCGATCCGGTGCAGGTCGGTGGCCCCGTAGTACTCCTGCCGGCCCCCACCAGCGGTCCCCCGGGTGCGTACGCCGCGCAGCACCCGTCGGGCGACCGGGTCGGTGACCCGGGTCCAGGCCGGCGACGTGGCGAGCCGGGTCGGCACCGCGCGCAGCAGGTGCCCCACCACGGTCCGCGTCCCCACGCCGAAGGTCAGCTCGAGGCCGGGGGCGTGCACAGTCCAGCTGTCGCTCGTGACCTCGGCGGCCACCGGACCGGTGACGACCTCGTCGAAGGTGTAGGTCGCCGAGACGAAGTCGGCGACGTCGGCGTTCGGCGCCAGCAGCAGCCGGCGACCGTCCCGCTCCGCGAGCATCACGTCGGTGAAGGTGCCCAGCGGCGAGTCGACCCAGTGGCCGACCACCACCCGCACCCCGCTCGTCGAGCCGACTCCCGCGATCTGGCCGATGAAGCGCTGTCGCACGCCGTTCCTCCGGACCTGTTCGGACCCGGCTCCGGCCGGCTGCCGCGATGCTAGCGATCGGCGAGAAACGCCACGACGGCCGCGACCCGTCGATGGGTGCTGGGTTCGTCCACCAGACCGAGCTTGGCGAAGATGGCGTTGACGTTCTTCTCCACCGCTGACCGGCTGACGTGCACGGCGTCCGCGATCGCGGAGTTGCTCCGGCCGGCCGCCATGTGGGCGAGCACCTCGCGCTCGCGGCCGGTCAGTTCCGAGAGTCCTCGTCGGTCCTGTCGAGTGCGCCGGCGCACGAGTGCCTCGACCACGACCGGGTCGACGACGCTGCGGCCCGCGTGGGTCTCGGTGATCGCCCGGGTGAGCTCGTCGAGGTCACCCACCCGCTCCTTGAGCAGGTAGGCGAGGCCGGCGGTGCCCTCGGAGAACAGGGCCAGCGCGTAGGTCTCGTCGGCATGGTTCGAGAGCACGACCACCCCGATGCCGGGGTGCTCCGAGCGGATCTGCAGGGCGGCCTCGATCCCCTCCATGCCGTGCGTCGGAGGCATCCGGATGTCGGTGACGACCACGTCCGGGGGCTCTCGGCGTACCTGCTCGAGCAGCTCATCCGCGGTGCCGACCGCAGCGACCACCTCGAGGCGACCCCCGAGCTCCAGCAGCTGACGCGTCCCCTCGCGCACCAGGTAGTGGTCCTCGGCGAGCACCACTCGCAGGGGTCGTTCGCGGTCAGACACCGGCGTCCACCGCCTCGCTGGGAAGCAGCGCGCGCACGGTGGTGCCCTGCGGGCCGGACTCGACCGACAACCAGCCCTCCAGTGCCTCCACCCGGTCGCGCAGGTTGTCCAGCCCCCGGCGAACCTGGTTCGGTGCCATCCCGATCCCGTCGTCGCTCACGCTGATCAGCAGGTCCCCGGTCTCGGTCGCGGTGAAGCGCACCTCGGCCTGCCCGGCGGCGGCGTGCTTGACCACGTTGGTGAGTGCTTCGGAGACCACGTAGTAGGCGGCCGCCTCCGTCTCGGGTCGGTAGCGACCCTCGAGCTCCGAGACCACCTCGACCGGCACCGGCAGCAGCCCCGCCCGTGACTCCACCGCCTCGACCACCCCCTGGTCCATGAGCACCGCTGGGTGCACCCCCTGGACCACGGCCCGGAGGTCGCGCAGGCACAGGCCGGCCTGGGCGTGCGCCTGCGCGACCACCGGCGCCGCCGGGTCGTCGGCGGAGACCATCACCCGCAAGGCGCCCAGGTGCGCGATCAGGGCGACGACCTGCTGCTGGACGCCGTCATGGAGGTCGCGCTCGAGACGGCGTCGCACCTCGAGCTCGGCACGCACGATCCGCAGGCGCGAGGCCCGCAGCTCCTCGACCTGGGCGGCGAGCCGGCCGCTGAGATCGGCGTTGTGCAGGGCCAGTGCGGCGTGGTGGCACACGAGCTCGACCTCGCGCACCTCGTCGGAGGACCATCCGCCGTGCCGGGGACCGCACTCGAGGCGGCCGACGAGATCGGCGCCGGCCTCCAGGGGCACGGTGAGCTCCGGCTCGCGGGCAGTGGGGGTGCCCGCCGTGGCGACGAGGTCACCGGCGACCAGTCGGACCCAGGCCACCTCGAGTCCGTCGGCGACGGCGGCAGCCGTGCGGTACGCGATCTCGTTGCCGGGCGCGGCATCGAAGGAGTCGGCGAGCCTGCGCAGCAGCTCCTGCCCCCGGACCCGTCCACCCGAGAACCACCGGTCGACCCCTCGGGACACCAGCCGCATCAGCGGGACGCCGGTGAGGGCCGCCACCACCACGACGACCGCCGTGGCGGCACGGCTGTCGGCCGTCAGCGCGGCGGTCACGGCGTACGCCGTCAGCACGATCAGCACGACGAGGCCGCTGGCGAGCGTCCGGGTCACGTAGAGGTCGACGTCCATCAACCGGTAGCGCACCAGGCCCGCGAGCAGCACGAACGGGATCACCGAGACCACCACGAGGAACAGCACTGCGTTGACCGGCTCCGGAGTCAGCAGACCCAGCAGCGGGCTCAGCAGCAGCATCAGCGCCAGCAGGCCCCCTGCACCCGCCGCCCAGCTGAGCTGCCGGCGTTCCTCACCCACGGCACGGCGACCGCGAGCGACCAGGAGGACGGCCCCGACCACCGCCAGTAGTGGGACCGCCCCGAAGGCGGGGACCGCCAGCGCGATCAGTGGCAGGCCCTCCGGCGCCGGCATCGTGCTGCGACCGGCCTCGACCACGAGGGCCACCCGGTCATGGGTGGTCGTCTCCAAAGCCACCGCCAGCAGCACCACCGGGACCGACAGGCGCAGGAACCAGCGCTCGGCCACCGAGCGTGGGCTCCCGCTGGGATAGGTCGCCAAGAAGGCCCCCAGGGACGCGAAGCCCAGGCCGTAGGCGAGCAGGCCGGCCGCGTCGAGACCGAAGGTGCCCCAACCGTCCAAGGACGGGTCCACGGACAGCGGCACCCCCAGCGCGAACCCGACGAGATGGCCGGTCCCCAGTCCTGCGAACAGCAGCGCCCCAGGATGCCCGGGACGGGCCCGCACCGCCATCGACGCCGCGACCAGCCAGACGAGGGGAAGCAGCACCGGAGGTGCCAGCGTCGGGGCACCTGCACCGACCACCTCCGCGAGGGCCACGACCGCCGCGACGTAGCCCGCCACGACGACGGCAACCGACACGCGCGGCAGCAGGTGCGCTCCCCCGGCGGGCACCGCGACGCTGGCCATGCGGCTCATTGTGGACCGGGCGGCGGCGCAGGTCACGGGTGCTGGCCATACCTCCCGCTACGGCTGGCCCCCCGGTACGCGGGACCTGCCACCGCTCAGGTCTGCGGACGGCAGGCTGTCGGGCGCCTTCGCAGGTTCCTAGCGTCGGAGGTAGCCAGTCGCCTCTCCGGAAAGGACCCCACATGACCGCCACCTCGCAGACCCGCCCCACCCCAGATGTTGCCGCGCCGACGACCGCGCGGACCGGACGGACCCGCGACCGGGTGCTGGCGCTGAGTGGCGTCGGCTTCGCGGCGCTGCTGCTTCCGGTCGTGCTGGTCCCGCACGCGAGCCTGGACGTCGATCCCACGAGTCCACCGAAGGACCCGGCTGCCGTCGTGGCGTTCTTCGAGGAGCACTACGCACTCCAGCAGTACCAGGCGCTGATGCACTCGCTCGCCGCGGTGGTGCTGCTCGTCTTCTTCACCGCGCTTGCGGCACAGGTACGTCGTGCCGCACCCTCAGCACGCTCGACGGCCAACCTGACCGTCGCGGGTGGGGCCGGGATCGCCTCGATCATGCTGGCCACGATGGCCCTGGTCGCCGGCAGCATCAGCCTCACCGGTGGTGTCGACGGCGGCGTCCAGTCGTGGATGTACACCCTCGGCTGGTGGGAGCACTTCAAGTCGCTCTACCTGCTGCCGGTCGCCCTCGTCCCGGCCTGCCTGGTGCTCCGTCGTGCACGGGTGCTGCCGGCAGCCCTGGCGTGGCCCGGCATCGCCCTCGGACTGTTGGCCCCCGTGGCGATGGCGGGGGCCCTGAGCGCCACCACCGAGTTCGTGATGTTCCCGCTCTTCCTGCTGTTCCTGGTGTGGGTGCTCGCCGTCGGTGTGGTCGCCGGTACCCGCGGTCTCACGACCCCGTGACGGGCGTGGCGGAGGCTCCAGAACTCAGCGGTCGAGGTGGCGGGCGCGAACGAAGCAGAACAGCCCGTAGCTGGCCAGCCCGAGCGCGATCGCGATCAGCAGGTAGGGACCGAACGGCTGCTGCAGCACCTTCTGCAGAGCGACGTCGAGGCCGGTCGACTGGCTCGAGTCGTGGGTCACTCCGGCGTAGACGAACAGCGCTCCCACCAGCGCGATCGCGACGCCCTTGGCGATGTAGCCCACCCGGCCCAGGCCGACGTACGTCGAGCCGAGATCGCCGGACTTGCCCTCGGCCTCGAGGTGCTCCTTGAACTTGCCGGTCCAGCCGCGACGGATGTTGTTGGCGGCGTAGCCGATCACGCCGAGTCCCACCGCGGCCACGATCCACTGACCGGCAGGCAGGTCCATCAGCTTGGCGGTGGTGCCGCTTCCGCTACCGGAGCCGCCCGACCCGATCGCCACGCGGACCGCGGTGACGCCGAGTGCGCCGTACAGCACGGCCTTGAGGATCGAGGCGGCCTGCTTGCGGCGTCGGTCGGAGTCCTTGGTCTCCTCGCGGTGACCGAAGGCGGCCTCGAGGAGGCGCCAGACGACGAGCAGCAGCATGCCGACCGCGACGGCCCAGACCATCGTGCGGCCGAAGGGCTTGCTGGCGAGCTCGTGCAGGGCGCCGGTGGCGCTCGCCTGCTCGCTGTGGTCCCCCAGGGCGAGCTGCACTGCCACCCAGGCGATCAGGAGGTGGACCACGCCGTAGGCGACCAGCCCGGCGCGCACGGCGTGGTCGAGCCACTTGCTGTCCTCGGCGGCACGCCCGGCCTGCTCGGCGTCGTTCACTTGTCCTCCTCGTCGCGGGCTGGCGTGGGCTCGACCTCGAGGTCGTTGAACCACGACTCGAGAACATACGTGGTGGTCCAACCCATCGAGCGGTAGAGACCATCGGCGCCGGTCGGAGAGTCGGCGTCGACCTCCAACCCGACCCGGTCGCGTCCACGCTCGGCGGCGTCGGCGATGACGGTGTGCAGCAGTGCCTTGGCGACGCCGCGACCACGAGCGTGCCGGTGTACCCCGATGTACTCGATGTAGCTGCCCTCGTGGCCGGCGTCGTTGGCCCCGAGCACGGTCCCGACGAGCGCCCCGGCGGCCAACGGCTGCCCGTCCTCACCGTCGACGAAGGCGAGCCACCAGTGGTCCCACCGGTGTCCGGGGTCCTCGCGCAGGCGCTGGACGAACTCGGGGAAGCTCTCGCGGTAGGAGTTGAAGTGGTCCTCGAAGGAGGACTCGAGCATCTCGTGCACGAGGTGCAGGTCGCCGGCGACGGGCAGTCCGTTGTCGTGGCTGGCCACCCGCCGGATCGTCACGCCCTCGCGGGGTGCGGGCAGCGAGGTGGCCTCCTCCGGCGTGACCGGCCGGGTCATCTGTGGCCAGGTACGACGCTTGGTGTAGCCGGCAGCCGCCAGCCACTCCTGCTGCACCTTGTCCTCGGCGAAGGGACTCGCGTCGAGCCGGGTGGCGGTGACCTCACGGAGCCCGCAGATCTCCCTGGCCTGCTCCTCCGCCCAGCCGTAGAGCGCGCCCGCGACCGGCGCGGCGTCCTCGTGGGAGCGGTCGACGTAGACCATCACCATCGTCCGGCCGGCGGCGCGGTCGTGCGCGACCACCCAGGCACGCGGCTCGCCGTCGGGGTCGATCGCCAGCAGCTGCCGCCTCGTCCACGAGGCCGGGCCGGCGATCTCGGACTCGATCGCCTCTGCGTCGACCGAGGCGGAGCCGGTGAAGGCCTGCCGGTCGGCGCCGCGCAGCCGGACCAGCGCCTCGAGGTCGCTGAGCTGCGGGACGCGGGCCGTCCAGCCGGTGGGCAGGGACGGAAGAGGGACTGCGGGCTGCTGCTCGACGTCGGGAGTCACGGGGGTCATCCTGCCGGATGGCCTCAGCGGACCAGCAGGTCCCGGTCGCGGACGATGTTGCCCAGGACGCCGTTGACGAAGGACGGGGACTCGTCGGTGGACAGGTCGCGGACCAGGTTCAGCGCCTCGGAGACCGCCACCGCCGCCGGGACGTCGTCGACATAGAGCACCTCGTAGATCGCGAGCCGCAGCACGTTGCGGTCCACGGCGGGCATGCGCTGCAGGCTCCAGCCCTCGGCGTACGTCGTCAGCACCTCGTCGAGCCGGGCCTTGTGCTCGGTCACGCCACGGACGAGCGTGACCGTGTAGTCGTTGATCGGCCCGGCCTCCGCCTGCTGCGCCAGGGTCTCGTCGGTCGGGCGGCTGCGCATCTCCGAGGCGTAGAGGACGTCGAGCGCCCGCTTGCGCGCCTTCCCACGAGCCGACATCAGCTGCTGACGCGGCCGAGGTAGGACGAGTCGCGGGTGTCGACCTTGATCCGCTCACCGGTGGTGATGAACAGCGGAACGCTGACCTGGTGGCCGGTCTCCAGCGTGGCGGGCTTGGTGCCGCCGGTGGAGCGGTCACCCTGCAGGCCGGGCTCGGTGTACTGCACCTCGAGCTCGACCGAGGCCGGGAGCTCGATGTAGAGCACGGTGCCCTCGTTGGTGGCGACGATCGCCTCCTGGTTCTCGAGCATGAAGTTCGTGGCGTCGCCGACGACCTCCGGTGGGACCTCGAGCTGCTCGTAGGTGCCGGTGTCCATGAACACGAACGAGACGCCGTCGTTGTAGAGGTACTGCATCGTGCGCTTGTCGACGCTGGCCACCTCGACCTTGACGTCGGCGTTGAAGGTCTTGTCGACGGTCTTGCCCGAGCTGATGCTCTTCAGCTTGGTGCGCACCACCGCCCCGCCCTTGCCGGGCTTGTGGTGCTGGAACCAGATGACCTGCCAGAGCTGGCCGTCGAGGTTGAGCACCATGCCGTTCTTCAGGTCGTTCGTGGTTGCCATGCTGTTTCTCTCGCGCCTTCGCTTCGGTGGATGAGGAGGCCCCGACACTCGCCGCGGGCACAGCCAACGAGTCTAGCGGCTGCGACAGGCTTGACCGGACCCGCCGGTTCGGGGAACACCCCGCGTGGTGTGTGAAGAGGCAAACCGGGTTCCTCACCTGGCAAACCGACCCGGCCCAGGACGCCGCGAACGCGCCACTACCCTGCGGGCATGAACTACCTGAGCCGCCAGTTGGCACTCGCCGCCCTGACCGCCAACGCGATCAGACCGCTGAGCGGCCGCCTCACCTCGATGCCGGCGTTCTTCGCGGGGTGGCTGACCAGCGAGCTCGCCCCGCAGCTGCTGGTCGCAGCCGTGGGCGACGCGGTCGCCGAGGTCGCCGTACGCCGTCACGGCGGTCCCGATGGCCGGCCCAGCCGGGCCGGACTGGCGATCGCCGCCGTCGGGGCCCTGGGTCTGGGGCACGTGATCGTGAACGCCCACCGGTCGGCCTCACACGTCGAGACCACGCTGCGCGACGGCCTCGGGGAGGACTACCTCGAGGCTCTCGAGGACCCGCCCGGCGCCGAGGACCTGAAGCTCTCGCTCAGGGAGCTCGCGCGGCCCTTCAAGCTCAACCGGCCTGGGGTCGAGGTGATCCGCGACATCAACTACACCGTCGGCGGCAGGCGCGCCCGTCTGGACATCTACCGTCCTGAGGGAGTCGCTCTGGAGAACGCCCCGGTCCTGGTGCAGATCCACGGCGGTGGTTGGACGATCGGCAACAAGGAGCAGCAGGGCTTGCTGCTGATGAACCGGATGGCCGAGCGCGGCTGGGTCTGTGTCGCCCTCAACTACCGGCTCGCCCCCAAGCACCCCTGGCCCGCGCAGATCGTCGACGTCAAGAAGGCGATCGCCTGGACCCGTGAGCACATCGCCTCCTACGGCGGCGACCCGTCGTACCTCGTCGTCACCGGTGGCTCCGCAGGCGGGCACCTCGCCGCGCTCGCTGCCCTGACACCGGGGGTGCGCGAGTTCCAGCCGGGCTTCGAGGACGCCGACACCAGCGTGGCCGCGTGCGTGCCGTTCTATGGCGTCTACGACATGGCGGGGATCACCGGCGAACGTGCCGCCCTGGCGATGCGCGACTACTTCCTCGGGCCGCGGGTCTTCCGCAAGAGCCCACGCACGCACCTGCAGGACTTCATCGACGCCTCGCCACTGGCCCACATCGGTCCCGACGCACCGGACTTCTTCGTGCTGCACGGCACCCTCGACTCGCTGGTGCAGATCAGCCAGGCGCGGTCCTTCGTGGAGGCGCTCAAGGGCGAGTCGGAGGCCACCGTGACCTATGCGGAGTTCCCGGGAGCCCAGCACGCGTTCGAGGTGTTCGGGTCGATTCGCAGCCACCACGTGATCCGTGCCGTGCAGCGCTGGTTGCAGCACCACCGGGCGCTGTTCGTGGCCGAGCAGAGGCGGGACGCGGCCCAGAGCGCCTGAGCCTCGAGGCTCACCGGCGCGTCAGTCTCGTGCAGAGGCGAATTCACTTCTTGACCTGGGAGACCGACCCCCCGCCCCACCGACCCCGACCACGATCTCGATCCACCACCGCCTCGTAGGCTGCGCGGCGTGACCCCCGCCGAGGACGCCCGCCCCGTGCCCGCCATGCCGCCCGACCTGCTCGGCCACGCCCGCGCGGCCAAGGGGTTCATGCCCGAGGACGAGGGTGCCTTCCTGCACACCACCGCGGCCGAGCACCTCGCGGCGGGCCCGGCGCTGGAGATCGGCAGCTACTGCGGGAAGTCGGCCGTCTACCTCGGGGCCGCGGCCCGCGCGTGCGGCAGCACGGTCTTCACCCTCGACCACCACCGCGGCTCGGAGGAGAACCAGGCTGGCTGGGAGCACCACGACACCTCGCTGGTCGACGACGAGCTCGGCGTGATGGACACCCTCCCGGTCTTCCGGCGCACCATCGCGCTGGCCGGGCTCGAGGACGTGGTCGTCGCCGTCGTCGGCCGCTCGACCACGCTGGCCCGCTACTGGCGTACGCCGCTCGCGCTGCTGTTCATCGACGGCGGACATGCTGAGGAGCCCGCCCAGGACGACTACACCGGCTTCGCCCGGTGGGTCTCCCCCGGCGGAGTGCTCGTGATCCATGACGTCTTCGAGCGGCCCGCGGACGGAGGTCAGGCGCCGTACCACGTCTGGCAGCGCGCCGTCGCCGGCGGAGCGTTCACCCCTGCGGGCGTGGTCGGGTCGATGCGGGTGCTGATCCGGACCTCAGGGACGGCGGGAGAAGACGTCGGTTGAGGTGCTCGCTTCGTCACGGCACCCGCACTCCAGACCGATCTCTCGGAAGTGGGTAGCGAGCGTGTCACCGCGCATGATCCCCGACGCAGGCGAGGTCCGACCGAGCGCGTCGGCCGCCAGGATCACCGCAGCGGCGGTGTAGGTCGTCTGCTCGCCGGGCCAGAACACGTCGTCGCCGAAGACGAAGCCGGTCCAGTAGGAGCCATTCTCGTGGCGCAGGTGCTGCATGTCGGCGAACAGTCTCACCGCGCGCTCGTGGTCGTCGACGGAGTCCAGGGCCATCACCAGCTCGCAGGTCTCCGCGCCGGTGACCCACGGGTTGGTGTCGACGCAGCGGGCACCCAGGCCGGGGACCACGAAGTCGTCCCACCGACCGGCGATCAGGTCGCGGCCGGCCTGACCGCGCACGGCGCTACCGAGCACCGGGTAGTACCAGTCCATCGAGAACGTCGCCTTGTCCAGGAACAGGTCGCGGTGCTCGCGGACCGCGTGCCTGAGCCGACCACCGGCCAGCTCCCAATCGGGCTGCGGGTCGTCCATCAGCTCCGCGAGCACGACACCGGCCCGCAGGGACTGGTAGATGCTCGAGGAGCCGGCGAGCAGCGCGTCCCGGTTGACCGCCGCAGGTCCGTGGTCGTCCCACTCCTGCGACCAGGCGATGCCACCGAAGGGCAGCTGCATCCCGACGACGTAGTCCAGCCCTCGCCGTACGACCGGCCACAGCTGCTCCACGAACGCCAGGTCGCGCCGCAGCAGCCAGTGGTGCCACACCCCGACCGCGAGGTAGGCGCACATGTTGGTCTCGCTGCTGGTGTCCTCGACCTCGCCGGCCACGAACTTCATCGGCCAGGAGCCGTCGCCACGCTGCGTGCGAGCACACCACGCGTACGCCGCCTCCGCTGCGGCGGTCTCCCCCGCGACCAGCAGCCCCATCGCTGCCTCCACGTGGTTCCACACGTCGACGTGCGCGCCCACGGTCCACGGGATCGCGCCGTCCGGCTCCTGCATGGAGACGATCGAGGCTGCCGTGGCCGCGACCTGCGCGCTGGTGAGCACGCCGGGGACGGCCGGGATGTCGTGCGAGCGGGTCACCCGATCACCGAGTCCGGTTTGTGCAGGTAGAGCACCATGCTCTTGCCGATCAGCGGGTTCAGCGCCTTCTCGGCTGCCCGCGTCAGCGTGCTCCAGCGCGGGGTCTTCATGATGTCCCAGACCAGGACCTGGTGGTAGGCCTTCACCAGCGGGTTGTCGTCGTTGGTGACGCCGACAGCGCACTTGAGCCACCAGTACGGCGAGTGCAGGCCGTGCGCGTGGTCCTTGCCGTCGTACTCCATGCCTGCCGCGCGCAGCTTGCCGACCAGCTCGTCGCCGGTGTAGATCCGGACGTGCCCGCCCTCGACCTCGTGGTAGGCGTCGCTCAGCGCCCAGCAGATCCTCTCCGGAAGCCAGCGCGGCACCGTGATCGCCATCGTGCCGCCGGGCCGCAGCACCCGGACCAGCTCGGCGATCGCGGCCTCGTCGGCGGGGATGTGCTCGAGCACCTCGGAGGCCACGACGCGGTCGAACTCGCCGTCGGCGAAGGGCAGCGACAGCGCGTCGCCCTCCTTGACGTCGGCCTCGGCACCGGCCGGGATCTCACCGGCGTCGCGCATGGCGGCGAAGAGGTCGGAGACCGCGGACAGCTCGTCGGCGTCCTGGTCGAAGGCGATCACGTCGGCGCCGCGACGGTACATCTCGAAGGCGTGGCGGCCGGCGCCACACCCCATGTCGATGACCCGGTCACCGGGCCGCAGGCCCAGACGGTCGAAGTCAACGGTCAGCACTGAGCAGCTCCTTGTTGTCGGCAGAGGTGGCGATCACTTCTTCGTACGCCGCCGCGGTGGCCGCGGCCACTGCGCGCCAGCTGAACGTCTCGAGCACCCGCTCACGGCCAGCGCGCCCCATCCGGGCGCGGCGCTCGGGATCGTCGAGCAGCGCGGCGATGGCGTGCTCGAGCTCGCCCACGTCTCCGGGGGTGACCAGGTCGGCGCACAAGCCGTCCTCGCCCACGACCTCGGGGATGGCGCCGGCGCGACTGACCACGAGCGGCGTCTCGCAGGCCATCAGCTCGGCTGTCGGCAGGGAGAACCCCTCGTAGAGCGACGGGACGCAGGCCAGCTCGGCCGAACCCATCACCTCGACCAGCTCGGCGTCGCTGATCCCGTTGACGAAGGTGACGTGCTCGGCGATCCCGAGCTGGTCGATCAGCGTCTCGGTGCGGCCGCCCGGGGTGGGCTTGGTGACCAGCAGCAGCTCGATCTCGCGCTCGGTCCGCAGCTTGGCGAAGGCCTCGAGCAGGGTGGCGATGCCCTTCATCGGTGCGTCCGCACTGGCCATCGCCACGATCCGGCCAGGGACTCGCGGCTCGGTCGGAGGCACGAAGACCTCGTCGACGCCGAGCGGGATCACCTGGAGGTTGGCGGGGTCGACACCGAAGTCGGTGATGATGTCGCGCCGGCTCGACTCCGAGACGGTGAGGATCTTGCCGATGCTGCGCGCGACCTTGCCCTGCATCCGCAAGAAGCCGTACCAACGGCGCAGCGTGAGCTTCTTGCGGCGGGTGGTCGCCGCCTCGATGTCGATGCGGCGATCGAAGGTGATCGGGTGGTGGATGCTGGTGATCACCGGGAAGCCCATCGCGGCCAGGTCGAGCATGCCGTAGCCGAGCACCTGGTTGTCATGGACGACGTCGAAGTCGGCGAGGCGGTCCTTGAGCAGTCGCGCGACCCGCTTGCTGAACGTCTTCGGCTCGGGGAAGCCGGCGGTCCACATGGTCAGGACCTCCTCGACGTCGATCAGGTCGCGGATCTCGCTGGGCTTCGGCGTACGGAACGGGTCGGGCTCGCGGTAGAGGTCGAGGCTGGGCACCTTGGTGAGCCCGACGCCGGGGTCGAGCTCGGGGTAGGGCTGCCCGGAGAAGACCTCGACCGAGTGTCCGAGGGCCACGAGCTCCCGACTCAGGTGGCGGATGTAGACGCCCTGACCGCCGCAATGGGGCTTGCTTCGGTAGGACAGCAGTGCGATACGCAAGGGTGGGCCTCCCTGGGTCGACATCCGCGAGGGAGCGCCCGAATGGAACTGCAACGTGTTTCTATTATGCCCGATCTGGCTGCTAGCCTGAGCGTGCAGGGTCTCTCGGCAATTGTGCAGGGTGATCCCGACATTTCTTGCCAGGAGGTTGAGATCTTGGCCACCACGCGCTCGCTGACCTCGGAGGATCTCGGTTCGGCCGCGCAGCGTGAACGCCGCCGTCGCATCCTCGACGCGACGATGGCCCTGGCCTCGCACGGGGGCTTCGACGCCGTGCAGATGCGCGCCGTGGCCGAGCGGGCCGATGTCGCACTGGGCACGCTCTACCGCTACTTCCCCTCGAAGATCCACCTGCTGGTCTCCGCACTCGCGCGCCAGTTCGCGGAGTCGCAGGCGGCCCTGGGTCGCAGGCCGATCCCCGGCGACACCCCCGCCGACCGGGTCGTCTTCGTGCTCTCCCGCGCGACCCGCGGGCTGCAGAAGGAACCGAACACGACCGAGGCGCTGACCCGAGCCTTCATGTTCGCCGACTCCTCGGTCGCGGGCGAGATCCACGTCGTCGGGCTGCACCTCACCGCGATGATCAGCAGAGCCCTCAAGGGCGATGCGTACGTCGAGGACACCGAGCCCACCGAGGAGGAGATCGCCGTCACCCGCGTGATCAGCGACGTCTGGCTCGCTGCCCTGGTCGGCTGGGTCACCGGCCGGTTGAGCGCGCAGGAGGTCACCGACCACCTCGACACCGCGGTGCGCCTGCTCCTGCGCTGACCGGCACCCGGTCTGAGCGTCCGTTTGCGACGTCTCGGCGGCTCTCGAGCGTTCGTTTGCGACGTCTCGGCGGGGTTGGGGCGTTCGTTTGCGACGTCTCGGCGGGGGTGGGGCCGGACTACTCCTCGACGATGCTCAGCGCGGACTTGGGGCAGGAGGCCACGGCCTGCTCGATCCGCTCCTGGTTCTCCTCGGTCACCTCGTAGGTGTGCACCTGGAGGAAGTCGTCGTCGTCGACCTCGAAGACGTCGGGGGCGAGTGCCTCGCACATGGCGTTGGACTCACAGGCGTCGAAGTCGACCTTGATCTTCTTCATGTTCTCTCCTCGGTATCGGTGGGATTCGTGTCGGCGGCCCCACCCGGCGGGCCCGCCATCTTGCGGTGGTCCCAGCTGGTGACCTTCTCGGGCTCGACCACGATGCCCACCCGCTTGTGTGCCTGCTGGGCGACGATCTGCGCACCGAACTCACCGAGGTCCGCACCGCCGGCCATCCGGTCGGCCACCTTGGCGCCGAGCGCGCGGATCTCGTCGTACTCCTCGACCAGCCGGGCACGACCGCTGATGCTGACGCCCTGCAGCTCGAAGTAGTCCTCCCCTCCCTCGACCAGGCAGGTGATCCGGGAGTCACGCCGCAGATTGACCACCTTCTGCGAGCGGCCGTAGGTCCAGAACGCCAGCCGACCGTCCTCGATGACGTAGAACAACGTGGTCAGGTGCGGTGCCCCGTCGGGCCCGATCGTGGCGATCTGCACCTTCAGGTTGGCGGCGAGGAAGGCCTCCACCTCGGCCTCGTCCATGCGTACGGCGCCCCGGCCAGATGATCCCGGTGCCACGTCAGGTCACGACCCGTCGCTGGAGTGGCCGGGAAAGAGCGACTGCTCGGGGAAGACCAGGACGGCACCGTTGTTGACCGCGGTCGCGACCTCGCCGAACCCGACGGCGATCAGGCGCACCTTGCCGGGGTACTCGGTGATGTCGCCCGCGGCGAAGACCCGCGGCAGGTTGGTGTGCATGCCGGTGTCGACCTTGAGGTGGCGCTTGTCGAACTCCAGGCCCCACTCGTGCATCGCGCTCAGGTCCGCCACGAAGCCCAGAGCCGCCACCACGGACTGCGCCGGCCGGGTCAGCACCTCGCCGTCGGCGAGGGTGATCTCGACGCTCTCGACGTGGTGCTCCCCCTGCAGCGCGGTCACCTGCGCCTTGGTGATCACCTCGGTCCTTCCGGCGAGCACGGCGTCGACGGTCGCCTGGTGGGCGCGGAACTGGTCGCGTCGGTGCACCAGCGTCACCGAGGCCGCGATCGGCTCGAGGTGGTGTGCCCAGTCGAAGGCGCTGTCTCCCCCGCCGACGATCACGACGTCGCGACCGGCGTACTCCGCGAACGACGGCACGAAGAACACCAGCCCGCGGTCCTCCCAGCCGTCGCCGGCCGGCAGCGGACGCGGCGTGAACTTGCCGATGCCTGCGGTGATGATCACGATCTTGGCCGAGATCACGGTGCCGTCCTCGAGCTCCATCCGGGCGCCGTCGTCATCGGTCTTCAGCGAGGTCGCCGTGCGGCCCAGGAGGTACGTCGGCTTCGCGCTGGCGGCCTGCTCGACCAGCTGCTCGACCAGCTCGCGGCCCTTGATGTTGGGGAACCCGGCCACGTCGAGGATCGACTTCTCCGGGTAGAGCGCCGAGACCTGGCCGCCCAGCTCGGGCAGGGAGTCCACCACGGTGACGCTCATCCCGCGGAAGCCTGCGTAGTAGGCACCGAAGAGTCCGGCCGGGCCTGCCCCGATGATCAGCAGATCGGTCTCGATGTCGCGTGCGTGGTTCGACCCCTCGGACGACTCCATCGACCAGCCTCCTTGCGCCACGAACCTAGAACTGGTTCTAGGACTATCAGAACGAGTCCATGTTGGACACGCGCCACTCTCCATCATTGCGGTCCAGCGTGACCAGTACCCGGTTCTGGTCCAGTCGCTGGTTCTCGGTGCCCTTGGCGGTGGTCAGCTGGTCGACGAAGACCAGCGCCACTACCTTCTTCTCCGTGGCCGAGACGATCGAGGTGGCCACCACCGACGCGGTCAGCTTCACCTGGTTCTTGGCCGCCTGCGCCCTCACCCCGGCCATCGTCTCGGCGAACTCCGCGCGGAAGCTGGGCGCCAGCACCGCCTCGGAGGCCATGACGTCCTCGTCCAGGGTCCTCCAGTCGTAGGAGAGCACCTGCTGCGTCAGCCGTGCGGCCGCCGGCATCCCGCTGTCGCGGGCGCCGGTGGAGGTGATCACCCCCTCGGGAGCTGCCGTCTGCGCCAGGTCGGCGGCACGCCACCACGCCAGGCCGGTGGCGACGACGAGCACCAGGCACAGGGTCACCAGGATCTTCGTCAGCCGCGCACTCGCCAGCAGCGCTCCACGAGCGGGCGTCGCAGTCTCTTGCTGGAGCTCGCTCATCTCAGCCCACGAACTGCAGGTTGGAGGTGAGCCAGCGCTCGCCCTGGCGCACCATGGTGAGCTTGAGCCGGTAGTAGCGCGGCTGCGCCTCGCCCTGGGTGGACTTGTTCTGCACCTGGGAGTCGGCCGCGACGAGGACGACCGCTCGGCCGTCGTCGATGTCGCCGATGCCGACCGCGACCACCTTGCCCGTGGAGACCGCCTGCGACTCCTTGGCCGAGGACTTCAAGGTCGCCTGGGCGCGGTCGTACTGCTCCTTGAACGTGCCCGTCGCCCCGGCGAGCACCTTCTCGATCAGCGGGTCCATGTCTTGGTGGTCGACGGTCAGGAAGGCCAGGGTCTCCGCGCGCGCCGCGTCGGTGACGGCGTCGTACTGCTGCGAGAGGGTCTCGGCCTCGCTGTCGCCGGGCGCGGCGAGAGCACCCCCGGTGAGGAGCAGCACGGTGGTGGCGACCAGCGCCACGGCGATGAGCACCAGCGCGAGATTGGCGGTGCGTCGCGACGTGCCCTGCACCCCTGACCCGGTGGCAGGTTCACTCACAGGCGTCACTCACTCGACGACACCGGGCCGCTCAGCATCCACTTCCACGCGTCGTCACCGAACACCGTGCGCAAACCTCCCTGGTCACCCATGACGATGGTCCGCCGTCCCCGACGTCCACCTCCCGTGCCCGCATCGTACGGCGAGACGCACAGGTTGTTGCCCGTTGTGCCGGACAAGCCGCCTGGTCACTGAGGCGGCGCCACCCTCGGTCTCAGCTGAGGGCGCCGGGGGAAGCCGGCCCGGGGACCTGGTCGAGGGGACCGAGCCCCTGGCTGCGCAGAAGCTCACGGGTGCGGCGGCGGTAGCGCACGATCTGGATGACGCCGCCGGTCCACAGCAGGTACTGCAGGCTCATCGCCCACCGGAAGGCGGCCGGTGAGTAGTCGGTGCTGTTTCCCGGCGTACCCGCGTCCAGGACGAGGCCGATCGCCACCACCAGGAACAGGCTGGCCCCGAACCCCGCCTGGTTGATGATCCCGGTCGCGCTGGCCAGGCGGTGGGTGGGGTTGGAGGTGCGTCCCACGTCGAACCCGATCACCGACGCCGGTCCCCCGACCCCCACGACCAGCATCAGCAGCACCAGCAGCGGCAGCGGCGCCTGACCCGGCCAGACCAGCACGACGCTCCAGACGGTGACGATGGCCCCGACGACGGTCAGCACCATCGTGGAGCGGTGCCACGGGTGAGCGCCGACCAGCCACCCCAGCACCGGCCCGGCGGCCATCACCGCCACGACGATCACGGTGAGCAGCAGGCCGGCCGTCGCCGGCGACCTGCCCTCGCCGCGCACCAGGAACGGGTAGCCCCACAGCAGGCCCAGGGTGGTGGCACTGAACTGCGCGGTGAAGTGCATCCAGAACCCCAGGCGGGTGCCCGGCTGGGCCCAGGACAGCGCCAGGCTCTCCCGCACCGCGGTCAGCGAAAGCCGCGGACCCCGCAGGTTGCGGCCGTCGGGACCGTCGTGGAGCAGCACCAGCATCGCCACGCCCAGGAGCACGCCGACCGAGGCTGCGAGGAGGTAGGCCCGGGTCCAGCCGAGTCCAGACAGCGCCCAGGTCATCGGCACCGCCGCGACGACGGCGCCCAGCTGCCCGAGGGTCCCGGTGAGCTGGGTGATCAGCGGGATCCGGCGCAGTGGGAACCAGGTGCTGACCAGGCGCAGCACGCAGATGAACGTCATCGCGTCCCCCACCCCCACCACGCCGCGGGCGAGGAGTGCCGCGGGGTAGCTCTCCGCCAGGGCGAACCCGGTCTGGGCAACGGTCATCAGGCTCAGGCCGACGGTCAGCACGCTGCGCGAGCCGAACCGGTCGACGAGCAGCCCCACCGGGATCTGCATGCCGGCGTAGACGACCAGCTGCAGCATCGTGAACGTCGCCAGCTGGGTCGCGGAGATGTCGAAGCGCTCCGCGGCGACCAGGCCGGCGACCCCGAGCGAGGACCGGTGGAAGACCGCCAGGACGTAGACCAGCGTCGCGACCGCCCAGACGACCCAGGGGCTACGCGACGGAGGGGTCCGGGACACCCGGAGAGTCTAGGCGGCGGCTGCTGGCGCTCTCAGTCGAGGCAGAACTCGTTGCCCTCCGGGTCGGCCATCACCACGAAGCCGGCGCTCATCTCCTCACCCGGCTCGAAGCGCCGGACCCGGGTGGCGCCCAGCGCGACCAGCCGCTCGGCCTCGGCCTCCAGGGCCGTCATCCGCTCCTCGCCCTCGAGCCCGGGTGCGGCTCGCACGTCGAGGTGCACCCGGTTCTTGGCCGACTTGCCCTCGGGCACCCGCTGGAAGAACAACCGGGCACCCTCACCCTGGAGAGGGACTGCCGCGGAGCGGGAGTTGCGCTCCTCGGCCGGCACCCCGACGCTGTCGAGGAACTCCTCCCAGGTCTCGAACCCCGGTGGCGGCGGTTGCACCTGGTAGTGCAGGGCCTGCGCCCAGAACTGGCACAGCCCCCCGGGGTCGGCGCAGTCGAAGGTGACCTGGATCTGCCGGCTTGCGGTGCTCTCAGTCATGGTGGTCCCATCCCTCGGGTCGGTGCTTCTTGGCAATTCTGGACACGACGAGCTCGTAGGAGCGATCGATCGCCTCGAGCAGCTCCTCGTCGGGAATGGCACCCGAGAGCCGCAGGGTGTTCCAGCCGGAGCGACCGATGTAGGCCATCACCGATGCGTCCTCGGGATAGCGCAGCAGCCACTCGTCCGCCTCCTCGCGGCTGTGGCCGGACTTCAGGCCGACAGTGGCGGCGCCGAGGAAGGCGAAGATCTTGTCGTGCACCTTGGCCACCCGGTCGCCCTCCCACGGGGAGTCGGCCCACGCCCCCGGTTTGGCCAGGCAGATCTCGGCGAGCTTCTCAGGGCTCACGGTGGCAGACCGCCTCCACGTTGTTGCCGTCGAGGTCGCGCAGGAAGACGCCGTAGTAGCCCTCGTGGTACTCCGGCCACTCCCGGGGCTCGTGCAGGATCTCGGCGCCGAGCTCGACGGCTGCCTCGTGCACGGCGTGCACGGCCGCCCGGTCCGGGGCGGTGAACGCGATGTGCACCTCGCGCTGGGTACCGCCCTGGGTCTGGCCCACCCAGAACCGCGGGTTGCCGTCGGGGCCGGCGAAGCCGACCGCGACGCCGTGGTCCATCGTCGCGCGCACCCCGAGGGGGGCCAGCAGCCGGGCGTAGAACGCCTTGCTGGCAGGTACGTCGTCACACTGGACGCCGAGATGGTCGAGCATGTCGATCTCCTTCGTCGGGCAGCCGACCCGCGCGGACCAGCTGCTACTTGGTCGCCTCCATCATCTGACGTAGCTCCTTCTTGAGGTCCCGGATCTCGTCGCGCAACCGGGCGGCCACCTCGAACTGCAGCTCGGCGGCCGAGTTGTGCATCTGCTCGGTGAGCTGCTGCACCAGCTGGGCGAGGTCGCTGGTGGGGATGCCTGCGGTGTCGGGCAGCCGGTCGTGCATCTTCGACAGGCCTGGGACCGGTGCCTTCTTGCTCTTGTCGCCGCGAGCGCCGGTGCCCTGCCAGGTCTCGAGCAGCTCCTTGGTGTTCTCGTCCTCTCGCGCCAGCATCTCGGTGATGTCCGCGATCTTCTTGCGCAGCGGCTGCGGGTCGACCCCGTGCAGGGTGTTGTAGGCGACCTGCTTCTCCCGGCGCCGGTTGGTCTCCTCGATCGCCTTCTCCATCGACGGGGTGACCCGGTCGGCGTACATCACCACCTGGCCCGAGACGTTGCGAGCCGCACGGCCGATGGTCTGGATCAGGGACTTGTCGGAGCGCAGGAAGCCCTCCTTGTCGGCGTCGAGGATCGCCACCAGCGAGACCTCGGGCAGGTCGAGGCCCTCCCGCAGCAGGTTGATGCCGACGAGCACGTCGTAGTCCCCCAGCCGCAGGTCGCGCAGCAGCTCGATCCGCTTGAGGGTGTCCACCTCGGAGTGCAGGTAGCGGGTGCGGACGCCGTTCTCGAGCAGGTAGTCGGTGAGGTCCTCGGACATCTTCTTGGTCAGCGTGGTGACCAGCACCCGCTCGTTGCGCTCCACCCGGAGGCCGATCTCGTGCATCAGGTCGTCGATCTGCCCCTTGGTCGGACGGACCACCACCTCGGGGTCGATCAGGCCGGTCGGCCGGATGATCTGCTCGACGACGTTGTCGATGCCGCCGCCCCTGCTGATCTCGTAGTTGCCCGGGGTCGCGGAGAGGTAGATGGTCTGGCCGATCCGATCGACGAACTCCTCCCACTTCAACGGGCGGTTGTCCATCGCGCTGGGCAGGCGGAAGCCGTGGTCGACCAGGTTGCGCTTGCGGGACATGTCGCCTTCGTACATCCCGCCGATCTGCGGGATCGCGACGTGGGACTCGTCCACGACGAGCACGAAGTCCTCGGGGAAGTAGTCGAGCAGGCAGTTGGGGGCGCTGCCGCGGTGGCGGCCGTCGATGTGCATCGAGTAGTTCTCGATGCCCGAGCACGACCCGACCTGGCGCATCATCTCGATGTCGTAGGTGGTGCGCATCCGCAGCCGCTGGGCCTCGAGCAGCTTGCCCTGCTTCTCGAAGGCGGCGAGCTGCTCCTCGAGCTCGGCCTCGATCCCGGCGATCGCCCGCTCCATCCGGGCCGGTCCGGCGACGTAGTGGGTGGCCGGGAAGACGTAGAGCTCGTTGTCGTCGGTGATCACCTCGCCGGTGACGGGGTGCAGCGTCATCAGTCGCTCGATCTCATCGCCGAAGAACTCCACACGCACGGCGTGCTCCTCGTAGACCGGGAAGATCTCCAAGGTGTCGCCGCGGACGCGGAAGGTGCCGCGGGTGAAGGCGAGGTCGTTGCGGGTGTACTGGATCTCGACGAGCCGGCGGAGCACCGAGTCGCGGTCGAGCTCCTCACCGACCTTGAGCCGCAGCATCCGGTCGACGTACTCCTGGGGGGTGCCGAGGCCGTAGATGCACGACACGGTCGAGACCACGATCACGTCGCGCCGGGTGAGCAGCGAGTTGGTCGCGGAGTGCCGCAGCCGCTCCACCTCCTCGTTGATCGAGGAGTCCTTCTCGATGTAGGTGTCGGTCTGGGGGACGTAGGCCTCGGGCTGGTAGTAGTCGTAGTAGGAGACGAAGTACTCCACCGCGTTGTCGGGGAAGAGCATCCGCAGCTCGTTGGCGAACTGCGCCGCAAGGGTCTTGTTGGGCTGCATCACCAGGATCGGTCGCTGCAGCTGCTCGGCCACCCAGGCGACCGTGGCGGTCTTGCCGGTGCCGGTCGCGCCGAGCAGGACGATGTCCTTCTCGCCGCCCTGGACCCGCTTGGTGATCTCCGCGATCGCGGTCGGCTGGTCGCCCGACGGGGTGTAGTCGGACTGCACGTCGAAGGGCGCCACGCGGCGCTCGAGATCGGTCACTGGACGCATGCGAGGAGCCTACGGGGGACCACCGACAACCCGGGTCCGCGCACTCGGCACCCCGGGGTCCGGCGCTCTGCTTGGATAGGCGCGTGGCCCCCCGCTCCCCTCTGCTCCACCGCTCCCCGCTGATCAACATGGACCACCCTTTCGCCCGGGTGCTCAAGCGGGTGCTGCTGACGGTCTTCGGGATCCCGATGGTGGTCGCGCTGGCGATGAGCGCCGTGGACTCCTACCGACGACGTGGCAAGAAGTCGAAGCCGTTCCCCACGCGGACCGCGCAGGAGATCACCGTCGGCAGCGGCACCGTGACCACCTACACCTTCGGCCAGGACCTGTACGACGACATGCTGGCTGCCATCAAGGGGGCGCAGAGCCAGATCCTGCTCGAGACCTACATCTGGAAGGCCGACACGATCGGCCAGCAGTTCAAGCGCGCCCTGATCGACGCGGCCGACCGCGGCGTCGAGGTCCGGATCATCTACGACGCGTTCGCCAACCTGGTCGTGCGGCCGCCCTTCAAGCACTTCCCGCCCCAGGTCAAGGTGCTCGCCTACCCCGTCTACGCGGCCGGCTGGCGGTTCTTCGACCTGCGGCGCTACGGCCGCGACCACCGCAAGATCCTCGTGGTCGACGACCGCGAGGCCTTCGTCGGCGGCTACAACCTCGGCTCGGCGTACGCCACCGAGTGGCGCGACACCCACGCCCGGATCACCGGCCCGGCCGTGGCCGACCTCGCTCGCGCGTTCGCCGACTTCTGGAACCTGCACCGCGACAAGCGCCGCCGACACCTCTTCGGTCGCAGCGAGCAGCCGATGCTGATGGCGGCCTCCTCCACGTGGGAGCCGAAGATCCGGGTGCACCGCAACATCCCTCGGCTGTGGATGTTCCCGATCCGCTCGATGTACCTCGAGGCGATCAACCGCGCCCAGCGCAACATCTGGATGACGCACGCCTACTTCATCCCCGACGAGAACTTCGTCGACGCCCTGGTCGACGCAGCCCGTCGCGACGTCGACGTGCGCCTGCTGCTGCCCGCCAAGTCCAACCACATCGTGGCCGACTGGATCTCGCGCGGCTACTTCCGCAGGATGCTCGCCGCCGGGGTGACCATCCACCGCTTCCGCGACGCGATGGTGCACGCCAAGACCGCGACCATCGACGGCAGCTGGTCGACGATCGGGACCGCCAACGTGGACCGGCTCAGCATGAGCGGCAACTACGAGATCAACCTGGAGGTCATCGACACCGACCTCGCCCAGGAGATGGAGCGGATCTTCGAGACCGACCTGACCAACACGCTGCCGCTGACCCTGGCGGAGTGGGAGGCGCGTGACGTCTACAGCCGGTTCACCGAGCTGATCCTGACTCCCCTGCGACCGCTGCTGTGACGTCGAGCCCGACCGATCGCGACCTGGTCCCCGCCGCGCGCCGGGCCTGGGCAGCACTGGAGACGCTGCACGTCGTCGGCTACTTCGCACCCGAGGTCACCGAGCAGTACGTCGCCCTGGGGCTGCACCCGCGGCTGTCCTACTTCGCGACCCGGTCCGCCGCGCTGGGTCCGGTGGGCCCGGAGCTGAGCGCGGCGACCTTCTACGTCTTCGCTCCCTGGTTGCACCGCAAGGCCCTGCCTGCCGCGTGGGGGATCGTCACCCCCGAGCGGCTGGTGCAGGCCCGGCGCGACGGGATGGCGCTGGTGCTGCGTCGTCTGGTCGGCGAGCCGGACGTCAGCGAGGCGCTCGCTATCGCCCGCCGGGTGACCGAGGGTCTCACCCTCCCCGGACGCCCGCTGTACGCCGCCCACGCCGCACTGCCCTGGCCGGGGACCGACCTGCTCGACCTCTGGCACGCCGCGACCCTGGTGCGCGAGCACCGCGGCGACGGGCACGTGGCCGTGCTGACCGCGGCCGGACTCGACCCGGTGGAGGCCACCGTCCTCGACGGCATCTGGTCGGGCCGCTCGGCGTTCCTGCACCAGACCCGCGGCTGGACCGAGGACGAGCTGGGCGCGGCCGCCGACCGGCTGACCGAGCGCGGTTGGCTCGACGGGGACGGCCACCTCACCGACGAGGGCCGTGCCGTCCGCGAGGAGGTCGAGAGCCGCACCGACCTCGCTGCGCTCGAGGGCTGGCGCGCCGTCGGCCGCGAGGACGCCGAGCGGCTCGCCGAACTCCTCGCGCCCCTGTGCGCTGCGGCGCTCGATGCCGAGCTGCTCCCCGACGGTCTGAGCACCTCGCTGCGTCGCCTCCTGGGGCGGTGAGCTCCCGGCCCTTGTCGATCGCTCTCCGGGGTTCGATACTGATCGCTGAACGTCATCACAACCACTGATCCCGTCGCTGGAGAGCCTCATGACCACCGAAACCGCCGTCTCCGTCCCATCGGTCGGAGGTCCCGACCTGCCCCAGGAGCGCCGCGTCGTGACCGAGATCCCCGGTCCCCGCTCGCGTGAGCTGCACAAGCGCCGGCTCTCCGTGGTGGCCTCCGGCGTCGGCAGCGTGCTCCCGGTCTACGTCGCCGCAGCCGGGGGCGGTGTCGTGGTCGACGTCGACGGCAACTCGCTGATCGACCTGGCCAGCGGGATCGCGGTCACCAGCGTCGGCAGCAGTGCCCCGGAGGTGGTGCGGCGGGTCACCGACCAGGTCGCCGCCTTCACCCACACCTGCTTCATGGTGGCGCCCTACGAGGGCTACCTCGAGGTGTGCGAGCAGCTCGCCCGGCTGACCCCGGGCGACCACGCGAAGAAGGCCGCGCTGTTCAACTCCGGGGCGGAGGCGGTCGAGAACGCCGTCAAGATCGCACGCGCCCACACCGGTCGCGACGCGGTGGTCGTCTTCGACCACGCCTACCACGGGCGCACCAACCTGACGATGGCGATGACCGCCAAGAACATGCCCTACAAGGACGGCTTCGGCCCGTTCGCAGGCGAGGTCTACCGGGCGCCGGTCTCCTACCCGTTCCGCGAACCCACCGAGACGACGGGCGCCGCGGCGGCCGCGCGCGCGATCGAGGTGATCGAGAAGCAGGTGGGCGCCACCAACCTGGCCTGCGTGGTGATCGAGCCTGTGCTGGGCGAGGGCGGCTTCGTGGTCCCCGCCGCAGGGTTCCTCCCGGCGATCGCGGACTGGTGCACCGCGAACGACGTGGTCTTCGTCGCCGACGAGATCCAGTCCGGGATGTGTCGCACCGGGGCATGGTTCGCCTGCGAGCACGAGGGCGTGGTCCCCGACCTCGTCACCGTGGCCAAGGGCCTGGCCGGCGGACTCCCGCTAGCCGGCGTCGTGGGTCGCGCCGAGATCATGGACGCACCCCACGCGGGCGGTCTGGGCGGGACGTACGGCGGCAACCCGGTCGCCTGCGCCGCGGCGCTGGGGGCGATCGCCACGATGGAGCGGCTCGACCTCAACGCCGCCGCACGGCACATCGAGGACGTGATGACCGCACGGCTGCGCTCCCTGGCGGAGCGGTTCCCTGCGATCGGCGAGGTGCGTGGCCGTGGAGCCATGCTCGCCATCGAGCTGGTCCGACCAGGCACCGTCGAGCCGGACGCCGCACTCGCCGGGAGGATCAGCGCGGCCTGTCACCAGGCCGGCGTGCTCACGCTGACCTGCGGCACCTACGGCAACGTGCTGCGCTTCCTGCCGCCGCTGGTGATGCCCGACCACCTGCTCGACGAGGCGCTCGACGTGCTCGAGCAGGCAGTCACCGAGCTGGCGTGACCGCCTCGTCCTCGCGCTGGCCCCACGGGCTGCCGTAGTCGGTGAGCAGGTCCAGGAACGGCACGGCGTCGAAGGCCTCGGGACCCAGCACGCCGCTGCCCGACCAGGTGCCGTTCGCCAGCAGCTCCAGGGCCACCACCGGGTTCACCGCGGTCTGCCAGACCACGCACTGGTGGCCGTACTCGCGCATCGACCACTCGTTGTCGACCACGTGGTAGAGGTAGGTCGCCCGCGGCTGCCCGTCCTTTCCCGTACCGGTCACGAACAGCCCGGCGCAGGTCTTCCCGGTCATGGCCTCACCCAGCGTGGCCGGGTCGGGGAGGCAGGCTGCCACGACGTCGCGCGGGCTGACCTCGCCGCCGGCGACGCGGATCTTCTCGGTGCGGTCCAGACCGAGCTTGTGCAGGGTCTTGAGCACCTCGATGAACTCGTTGCCCAGGCCGTACTTGAAGGTGGCGCGGCGGCAGTCCACCCACCGCGGCATCAGCAGCACCTCCTCGTGCTCGACGTTGACGCACTCGACCGGGCCGATCCCCTCGGGGAAGTCGAAGACCTCGGGCTCGCTGAACGGCTCGGTGGTGGACCAGCCGCCGTCCGGGTCCGCGGGGGTCCTCTCCCAGATCACCGGTGGGTTCAGGCACTCCTCGATCGTGGTCCAGATCGAGAACGACGGCGCGAAGTCGTGACCGGCGACCACGAGGTTGGCCCCGTCGCGCACCCCGAGCTCGTCGATCTCGGAGAAGAGGTGGTCGGCCGCGTAGCGCGCGAACACGTCGGAGAGACCGGGCTCGACGCCGATCCCGACCAGGGCGAGCCGGCCGGCGGCCTCCCACTCCCCCGCGACGGCGAACTGCTCGTCACCGAGCTTGATCCCGCACTCGGCGTACGGCGCCTCCGGGTGCGGTTGCGACAGGCTCATCGCCATGTCGAGGTAGTCGGCGTCGGCGGCGTACGCGCCCCGGAAGATCGGCATCACGAACCGTGGGTCGACGGCGTTCATCACGTGGGTGGCGCGGTGCTCGCGGGCCAGCGCCTCGACGGAGGCCTCGTCCGAGGCATCGACCTGCGCCGCGAGGAAGCGGTCGTCCGCCAGCGCCGCGACCGCCTTCAGCGCCCGGCCCTCGTCGTGGTCCGCGACCACGCAGAGCTCGAAGAAGTCACGCCGCGCGGCGATGGCGGTGAACGCCGATCCGACACCACCGGCGCCGATGAGCAGGATCCGCATCACTCACTCCCGAAGTAGGACATCACGTGCTTGACCCGGGTGTAGTCCTCCAGGCCGTACATCGAGAGGTCCTTGCCGTAGCCGGAGTGCTTGAAGCCGCCGTGCGGCATCTCCGCGACGATCGGGATGTGGGTGTTGATCCACACGCAGCCGAAGTCGAGCTTGCGCGACATCCGCATGGCTCGACCGTGGTCCTTGGTCCACACGCTCGAGGCCAGGCCGTACTCGACCCCGTTGGCCCAGGCGAGGGCCTCGGCCTCCTCGGTGAACCGCTGCACGGTGATCACCGGTCCGAAGATCTCGTTCTGGATCTGCTCGTCGTCCTGACGCAGGCCGGAGAGCACCGTGGGCTCGTAGAAGTAGCCGCGGTCCCCCTGCCGGCGGCCACCCGCCGAGACCTGCGCGTGGTCGGGTAGCCGGTCGACCATGCCGCTGACCCGCTCGAGCTGGTCGGCGTTGTTCAGCGGCCCGTAGAGGATGTCGGCGTCGTCGGGCATGCCGGTGCGGGTGTTGCGGGCCTGCTCGGTGAGCGCGGCCAAGAAGTCGTCGTGCACGCCGGGTCCGGCCAGCACCCGGGTCGCGGCGGTGCAGTCCTGTCCGGCGTTGAAGTAGCCCGCAGCGGCGATCCCCTCGGCGGCGGCCTCCACGTCGGCGTCGTCGAAGACGATCACCGGTGCCTTGCCACCGAGCTCGAGGTGGACTCGCTTGAGCTGCCTGGCCGCGGACCCGGCGACCTCCATGCCCGCGCGCACCGATCCGGTGATCGCGACCAGCTGCGGGGTGGGGTGCTCGACCAGGGCACGGCCGGTGTCGCGGTCACCGGTGACCACGTTGAAGACACCCGGCGGCAGGAACTCCTGCGCCATCTCGGCGAACAGGCTGGTGGAGGCGGGAGTCGTGTCGCTGGGCTTGAGCACGATGCAGTTGCCCGCCGCCAGGGCCGGGGCGATCTTCCAGACCATCATCATCAGCGGGTAGTTCCACGGCGTCACCTGGCCGACCACGCCGATCGGCTCCCGGCGTACCCAGGAGGTGTGGTCCTTGAGGTACTCCCCCGCCGACTTGCCCTCCAGCACCCGCGCCGCACCGGCGAAGAACCGGAGCTGGTCGATCGCAGGGGGCAGCTCCTCGTCGACCGTGAACCCGATCGGCTTGCCGGTGTCGCGGGACTCGACCTCGACGAACTCCTGCGCGCGGGACTCCAGCGCGTCGGCGATCCGCAGCAGCGCACGTTGCCGGTCCGAGGGCGTGGCGTCGCGCCAGGTCTCGAAGGCGGTCTCCGCCGCACGGTAGGCCCGGTCGACGTCCTCGGCCCCCGACTTCGGGGCGGTCGCGTAGACCTCCGCGGTGGTCGGGTCGAGCACCTCGTAGGTCTCACCCGAGGCGGCGTCGACGAGCTCGGCGTTGATCACGTTGCGAAAGGTCCGGAGAGGTTCAGCCATGGCCCGAGGTTAGTCATCGGACAACGAAATCGGTAGGTCTATCGCGAGCCAACTGCGGATTCCATCATGAATTCTCGCAACATGCCCTCCTAATCGTTTGCCACCGAGTGATTCGTGAAGGCAGACTGGGCACAGTTCTCCAGACCGTTCTCGAGCACACCGAGGTGCCTGCTGCCATGACCGAGCCCCGCAACGACGAGTCCCGCCAGCGCGCCGCCAAGGACCACCTCTGGATGCACTTCACCCGGCACTCCACCTACGACACCCACGACGTGCCGACGATCGTGCGCGGCGACGGCGTGCACATCTACGACACGCACGGCAACCGCTACATCGACGGGCTCGCCGGCCTGTTCGTCGTACAGGCGGGTCACGGGCGCACCGAGCTCGCGGAGGCCGCTGCCAAGCAGGCCGCCGAGCTCGCCTTCTTCCCGCTCTGGTCCTACGCCCACCCCAGCGCGATCGACCTTGCGGAGCGGGTGGCGGGCTACGCCCCCGGCGACCTCAACCGGGTCTTCTTCACCACCGGTGGCGGCGAGGCCGTGGAGTCGGCTTGGAAGCTGGCCAAGCAGTACTTCAAGCTCACCGGCAAGCCCACCAAGCACAAGGTGATCAGCCGGGCGATCGCCTACCACGGCACACCGCAGGGGGCGCTCTCGATCACCGGCCTTCCCGGCATGAAGGCGCCCTTCGAGCCGCTGGTGCCCTCGACGTTCCGGGTGCCGAACACGAACTTCTACCGGTCCGCCGAGACCTCCTACCTCGGCCCCGACGACGAGTACGCCTTCGGTCAGTGGGCCGCGAACCGCATCGCCGAGGCGATCGAGTTCGAGGGCCCGGACACCGTCGCGGCAGTGTTCCTCGAGCCGGTGCAGAACTCCGGCGGCTGCTTCCCGCCCCCGCCCGGATACTTCGAGCGGGTGCGCGAGATCTGCGACGAGTACGACGTGCTGCTGGTCTCCGACGAGGTGATCTGCGCCTTCGGGCGGCTGGGCCACATGTTCGCCGCAGAGCGCTACGGCTACCAGCCCGACATCATCACCTGCGCCAAGGGGCTGACCTCCGGCTACTCCCCGCTCGGCGCCATGGTGGCCACCGACCGGCTCTTCGAGCCGTTCGCCAAGGGCGACACCTCGTTCGCCCACGGCTACACCTTCGGCGGGCACCCGGTCTCCACCGCGGTGGCGATGGCCAACCTCGACATCTTCGAGCGCGAGCAGCTCAACGAGCACGTGCGCGAGACCGAGGGTGACTTCCGGGCGACGCTGGCCAAGCTCGAGGACCTGCCGATCGTCGGCGACGTCCGCGGCGCCGGGTACTTCTACGGCATCGAGCTGGTCAAGGACAAGGCCACCAAGGAGACCTTCGACGGCCCCGAGTCCGAGCGCCTGCTGCGGGGCTTCCTCTCCAGCGCCCTGTTCGAGGCCGGCCTCTACTGCCGTGCCGACGACCGCGGCGACCCCGTCATCCAGCTGGCCCCGCCGCTGGTCGCCGACCAGGCGGTCTTCGACGAGATCGAGACGATCCTGCGCGACGTGCTCACCCGGGCCTGGGACCAGCTCTGACTCGGGTGTCGCCGCACCCCGGTATGGCCCCGACTTCAGGACCACGCCGACCTCTGGACTAGCCCGATCGAGGAGATCCGGGATCGCTCTCTGTCCGGCGCGCCCGGACGGTGCTCGAATGTCCTCACCCGCCGATGCGACCGACGGGACCTACCACTCGCGGGGTGAGGGACATGCGAAGTCGTCTGATCGTCGGTGCCGCCGGTGCCATCGTCCTCGGGCTGCTGGCCACCACGGGGCCGGCCTCTGCCGCCCGCTCGAGACCCTCGGTGTGGCACGAGGGCCTGGTCACCAGCCAGGACGTGGCCTCGCAGCCGGGCTCCGAGCCCGACACGGTCGCGGAGCCGGACGTCGCCGTCAATCCCAGGAGGAAGCGCAATGCGGTCGCCGCCGCGCAGGACTCGCGCTACCCCGACGGCGGCGCAGTGGCGATCAGCGTCTCCTGGACCAAGGACGCCGGCCGGCACTGGCACCACCGGCCCGCACCCGGAGTCACCACCGCGACGGGTGGGACCTACGAGCGCGCTTCGGACCCGGTGGTCGCCTTCGGCCCGGACGGTACGGCGTACCTCTCCCTGATCGCGTTCAATGAGTGCGAGTCGGCCGTGCTGGTCATGCGCTCCCGCGACGGTGGCGTGCACTGGAGTCCGCCGGTCACCGTGCACGCGAACCCCACCTGCAAGGTGTTCGACGACAAGAACTGGCTGGTCGTGGACAAGGGCGCGCACAGCCCGCACCGGGGTCGGCTCTACCAGTTCTGGGGTTCGGTGGAGTTCGCCGACGACGAGGGGACCCAGTTCCTTGGCGAGCCACAGGTCGTCCGGTGGTCCGACGACCGCGGCGCGACCTGGAGCGCCACGTCCCACGTCTCTCCGCCCGGCACCGAGACCCTCAACTCCCAACCGATGATCAGGCCCGACGGCTCGATCGTGGACACGTTCTACGACTTCCCGACCGAAGGCCGACCGGCCGAGCTCGCGCCGCAGGCCGCCCCCGAAGCCTCCACACGGCTGCAGGCCCAGCGCCGACGCGCAGCCGCGGCCTCCGCCCCCGTCGACGCCTTCGGCACGATCGTGGCCGTGACCTCGACCGACGGCGGCCAGACCTGGTCCGAGGCGAGCGAGATCACCAACCTCGGTGGTGGGTACGCCGAGGACGTGCGCTGCTGCCTGTTCAGTGCCGACATCGACGCGGTCACCGGACGGATGCACGTGGCCTGGCTCGGCGGAGTGGGCGACACCGACCCCGTCTACCAGTCGTTCTCCAACGACGGCGTGCGGTGGTCCTCCCCCGTCCGGGTGTCCCGCGGCGACGTCTCCGGCGCCCAGAACGTCAACGTGGACGTCTCTGCGTGGGGCGGCAAGGTCTACGTGAGCTATGGCCGGCGCACGCAAGCAGCGCAGCACGGGGGTTACGTCCGCCAGCAGCTCGCGGTCTCGACCGATCGCGGCCGCCACTTCGCGAAGCCCAGGAGGATCGGACCGGTGTCGGCCCTGAAGTACGCCGCACAAGCCGGTGCGGCCTTCCCGGGCGACTACATCGGGACAGCCATCTCCCGGAACCTGCTCTACGTGGTCTGGCCGGTGTCCTCCAAGCCGCCGCGGTCATCGTCCTCGCCGTACCACCAGGTGATCTGGGGCGCCACCCTGCGCCGGTGAGGGCCGGATCGGGGCCGGGAGGGACTGCGTTGATCGGGGTGCGCGTTCTCCCGCCCGGCGTCCTGCCTGAGATGGAACGCAGCCCGCGAGAGCTCGTTCGCGGTGGTCTACTGGCGTGCTCTATTGGTATAGAACACCTGTTCGATCTTGTCGGTGGTCGTGGCTAGCGTGGTTTTCATGAGCAGCCAGCTGGAGACCCGGACGCACCCGGTCGCGGAGTTCGCCGGGGCCGTGTGTGCCCGGCTCAGCGAGCTGGTTGAGGTGCCGTCGTGGTCGATGAGCCCCGAGGACCAGCGCGCGACCCTGGTCGATCTTGCCCGGGCCCAGGGACAGCTGGAGGCGTTGCGGCTGCGGGTGCTGGCCGAGGCCGAACGCGCCGGGGCCGGGGACGTCACCGCTGCGGCCTCCGCGGCGGACTGGGCCGCGGTCACCACCTGTCAGACCCGGATCGCCGCGCGTTCCGACCTCAAGCTGGCGAGGGCGTTGGAGGGACACCCGGTGCTGGCGGAGGCGCTCGCACGTGGGGAGGTGAACCCCGCGCAGGCGCGGGTGATCGTGACCGCGTTGGACCGGTTGCCCTCGAGCGGTGAGTTCGCGGTCACCGCTCGCAGCGCACCGCCGCCGAGGACCCACCTGGTCGGCCTGGCGCGCTGCGCACGATGCGAAGGCGTTCGCGGTGCTGGGCCGCCACCTCTTCGAGGTGATCGCCCCCGAGCTGGCCGAGGCCTTCGAGGGCCGGGTCCTCGAAGCCCAGGAAGCCGCGGCCGCCCGTCGGACGGTGCTGATGATGCGCGAGGACGACGCGGGGACCTGCCACGGCCGGTTCCGGATCCCGAGCCTGCACGGACAGATGCTGCGCAAGATGATCCAGTCCCTGCACGCACCCACCACCGACCCCGGCCAGCGGCTCCCGGTCCCGGTCGAGCACGGGCAGGCGTTCTGCGACCTGCTCGAACGCATCCCCACCGAGGCGCTACCGCGCAGTGGTGGTGGTTCGGCCACGGTGGTGGTCACGATGACCCTCGAACAGCTCCTCACCGGTCTGGGTGCCGCCGGGCTCGACACCGGTGGCCAGATCTCCGCCACCGAGGCCCGCCGGCTGGCCTGCACCGCCGGGATCATCCCGGTCGTGCTGGGCGGCGCCGGGCAGGTCCTCGACGTCGGGCGGCGCCGCCGGTTCCACACCGGCGCCCAGCGGATCGCGCTGACCGTCCGCGACCAGGGCTGCACCGCCACCGGATGTGACCGGCCACCGGCCATGTGCCACGCCCACCACGACACACCCTGGTCAGAAGGCGGCAACACCAGCCTGACCAACGGACGCCTGTTCTGCGGACACCACCACCGCCGCATCCACGACCCCACCTACCAAGCCACCCACCACCCCGCCAGCCCCGGAGCCCCCGCCGGCAAGGTCAGCTTCCACCGACGGGAGTAGGCCGACCCCTGGAGATCTGCCGGCCCCGACGGACGAAATGCTCAGCGCCTCTGCACAGGCACGACTCGGCAGTGCGATGCTGAGCCTCGTGCGGGGAGGGTGCCCGCCCGTGCGCCCGCAACGACGACGAAGAGGAACGACGACGTGGACATGCGACTCGAGCTGGTGCCGTTGCGATCGACCGACGTGGACCGGAGCTTGGCCTTCTACGTCGACCAGGTGGGTTTCGGCCTCGACCACGACGTCGAGCCGGGCAACGGCATGCGCGTCGTACAGCTGACGCCTCCCGGGTCCTCCTGCTCGGTGGTGTTCGGGATCGGCATCGGTGACCCCGACGGACCACCGGTCCAGGGCCTGCACCTGGTGGTCGACGACGTCGACGCCGCCCGGGAGCTGCTCTCGGGCAACGGCGTCGAGGTCTCCGACGTGATGGACATGGGTGGCGGCATCCGTTACGTCTACTTCAGCGACCCCGACGGCAACTCCTGGGCGCTGCAGCAGGTGGGCGACCGCTCCTGACACCAGCGGCCGACTGTCCGGCCACGCCGTCAGGACCGAAGCTCGATTCGCATGACGGCGCGCCGCAGCGTCGGCCTGCTGACCTCAGCGAACCCCGCGGCGAGGAAGCTGGCGCGGCTGCCGACGTGCAGCTCCTCAGAGATGGCGTTGTTCGTGGTCATCGGATAGCCCTCGATCACCCCGGCACCCGACTCGCGAGCGAAGTGCACCGCGGCCGATACCAGCTCGCGGCTGATCCCGCGGCGGCGGAACCCCGCGCGAACCAACAGGCACGTGACCGCCCAGACGCTGTCGTCACCCTTGTCCTCGGCCCGGCCCTCCCAAGGGACGCGGAAGTTCGCGAGCAGCCCGAAGTACGCCGGGCGGGGCTCGACCGCGCACCAGCCCACCGGTTGATCGTCGAGATAGGCGACCAGTCCGCTGGTCTGCGTCTCCGGATCGAGGTCCTCGGCCAGATCCCGGCAGCCGGTCTGCTCGCGCAACCTGTCGGCGCGGACCTCGTCCGGCACCGAGCCGAACGACTCGCCGCGCGGAAGCTTGTAGCGCTGGCACCAGCACCGGGAAGCCGAACCCCGCGTGCCGAAGACCGTGCGGAGGTCTGACCAGGTCGCCTGGTCGGCGGGCAGCACGCGGAGCCCCTGCACCTCGAGCCCAGGAGTCACGGGCTCGTCACCTCGTCTCAGTCATCGCGGCAGAGGCAGAACGGGATGACCCGCAGGGTCGAGCATCACCCGCACGTTCTCCTGCGGCTGCTCCGAGGCCAGCGTGGCGCCGAGCTCGACCGCCTCGGCCACGGCTGAGTCCAGGTCCCCCACCTGGAAGTCAAAGTGCATCATCGGCCGCTGGCTCCCCTGGACCGTCGGCCAGACCGGCGCCTGGTAGTCGGTGGCCTGCTGGAAGACCACGTAGATCGATCCCTCGGGAGCGGCCAGGATCGAGGTGCCCGGCTCCTCGTGGCCGATCGGCCAGCCCACCAGCTCTGAGTAGAACCTCGCCAGCGCCGCTGGATCGGGTGCCTCGATCGCCGTACCCCACCACATGCCGTTCCTCCGAGACTCCATGCCGCCACGCTGGCGCACGTGGGCCGGCGTGTCCAGAGGACCGGGTCAGGAGTCGAAACCCAGTCCCAGCCGGTCGAGAGTGCGCAGCCACAGGTTCTCCCGGCCGTCGGCGTCGGCGCGGGCCAGCGACCGTCGCGTGGCCTCGATGCCAGCCCATCGCACCGGCTCGGGTGGGAACGGCAGCGGCTGGCGCCTGACCATCTCCAGCCTGGTCCGGACCGTGTCGGCACCGGAGAGCAGGTCCAGGACCACGTCGGCGGCGAACCGGGTGGCGGCCACGCCGAGGCCGGTGAAGCCCAGCGCGTAGCCGACCCGGCCGCCCATCGCGGTGCCGTGGAAGGCGGTGAACCTGGTGCAGGTGTCGATCACCCCGCCCCACGCGTGGCTGAACCGCACCCCCTCGAGCTGCGGGAAGGTGGCGAGGAAGTTCTGCGCGAGCACCTCGAAGGTCTCCGGCCGCGCGTCGTACTCCTCCTTGATCTGGCTGCCGTAGTGGTAGATCGCGTCGTACCCGCCCCACAGCACCCGGCCGTCCCGCGTGGTGCGGAAGTAGTGGAACTGGTTGCCGGCATCCGAGATCCCCTCGCGCCCGTGCCAGCCGATCGCCGCGCGCTGCGCCACCGACAGCGGCTCGGTCATCAGCGCGTAGTCGTAGACCGGCACCGTCATCAGTCGTAGCCGACGCAGCAGCGGTGGGTAGGCGTTGGTCGCCAGCACCACCTGGCGCGCCTGCACGGTGCCGGCGGCGGTCGTCAGCCCGATCCCCGCTGGTCACCGGCCGGCCCCGCCCGCGCTCGCAGGCCGGTGACGGGCGTCTGCTCCGCGATGCGTACGCCGAGCCGCAGGCACGCCTCGCGCAGGCCCCACGCGAGCCGGGCGGGTTCCAGGATCGCGGAGTCCGGGTCGTGCACCCCGGCCAGGAAGGTCGGTGAGTCGACGCGTGCGCGGAGCCGGTCGGCCTCCAGCCAGGTGGTGCCCAGCCCCCGGGACCGGGTCTGGGCGAACTCCTCGCGCAGCGGCCCCACCTGGTGGGCGCGGGTGGCCACCGCCAGCGAGCCGGACCGGAGGAAGTCGCAGTCGATCGCGTGCTCCTCGACCGCGCGCTCGATCGCGTCGAGGTTCTCGCGCCCGAGATTGATCAGCAGGTCCAGCTCCTCGGGCCACCGCGCCAGCCCGTTGCCGAAGCCGTGGGTCAGGCTGGCCTCGCAGAAGCCGCCGTTGCGCCCACTGGCGGCGTGCCCGCAGGTCTCGGCCTCGAGCAGCAGCACCTCTCGGTCGGGATCGCGCTCCTTGGCGAGCAGGGCCGTCCACAGCCCCAGGTAGCCACCCCCGACCACGGCCAGGTCGGTCCGGTCCGGACCGTCCAGACCGGGCAGGGCGACCGGGCGCTCGGGATCATCGAGCCAGTAGGTCGCGAACCGGGTACCGGCCAGGGCGGCACCCATCAGACCAGCGCCTTCGCCTGCCGCCTCCGGTTGAGCTCGACCCCGACCACGATCACGACCGAGAGCACGAACATCATCGTCCCGACCACGTTGACCTGCATCGGCACGCCGCGCTGCGCTGCGCCCCAGACGTACATCGGGAAGGTCGTGGTGTTGCCGGCATTGAGGTTGGTGATGATGAAGTCGTCGAAGGACAGCGAGAACGACAGCAGCGCTGCCCCGAGGATGCCCGGAAAGACCAGCGGGAGCGTCACCCGCCGGAAGGCCTGGAACTCGGTGGCGTAGAGATCCATCGCCGCCTGCTCCAGGTTGTTGTCCATCCCGGCCAGTCGCGCGCGCACGGTCACCACCACGAACGACAGGCAGAACATGATGTGCGCGATCAGGATCGTCCAGAACCCCAGCTGACCGCCGAACCCGGTCGCCACGAACAGCGCCAGCAACGAGGAGCCCATCACGATCTCTGGTGAGGCCATCGGCATGAAGATCATCACGTTCGCCGCGGACCGTCCCGCGAACCGGTGCCGCACGAGCGCGAAGGCCATCAGGGTGCCCAGGACGGTCGCGACCACGGTGGCCAGCAACCCGATCTGGATGCTGCGGCCCAGCGCCGAGCACATCGTCAACCCCTGGCAGGGGTGCAGCCAGTTGTCGAGGGTGAAGGAGTCGAAGCGGTAGACCAGCCGGCTCTTCGGCTTGTTGAAGCTCATCAGGACCACGACCGCGATCGGCACGAACGTGTAGACCAGGACCAGCAGTCCTCCGATCAGCACCAGGTGGCGGGCGACCCAGCGGCCGAGTTGCTGCAGCATGCCGATCACAGCAGCTCCTCGGTCCCGGCGCGACGGACGTAGACCAGCACCATCGCCAAGATGAGCAGCATCAGCATCATCGAGAGTGCTCCCGCGGCCGGGTAGTCGTTGGCGTCGGTGAACAGGTTCTGGATGATGTTGCCGATCATCCGCTGCTTGGGGCTGCCCAGCAGCTCGGCGTTGATGTAGTCACCGACCGCGGGGATGAAGGTCAGCAGGGTGCCCGACACCACGCCCGGCAGCGAGAGTGGCCAGGTGACCTTGAAGAACCCGACGATCGGTCGCGAGTAGAGGTCGCCTGCAGCCTCGATCAACCGGTGGTCGATCTTGTCGATGCTGGCGAACAGCGGCAGCACCATGAAGGGCAGGAAGTTGTAGACCAGCCCCATCACCACGGCCACCGGGGTGGCCAGCAGCCGACCGTCGCTGCTCATCAGGTGCAGGAACTGCAGTGAGTTGACCAGGAAGCCGTCGTCGCGCAGCAGCAGCTTCCACGACAGCGTCCGCACCAGGAAGCTGGTGAAGAACGGCGCGATCACGAGGACGAGCATGAGGTTCTTCCACCGCCCGGACTTGAACGCGATCGCATAGGCGAGCACGTAGCCGAGCACCAGGCAGATCGCCGTCGCGATCGCCCCGTAGACCAGCGAGCGCAGCAACGGGCGCCAGTAGTCCTGCAGGGCCTGGGAGTAGTTGCCGAACGACCAGGTCATCTCGTAGCCCTGGAGGACGGTGCCGTTGCCGTCGTACAGGCTGGTCGCCACCAGGGAGTAGAGCGGCACCACGAAGAACACCAGCAGCCACAGGGCACCTGGCAGGAGCAGCCAGTACGCCGTCGTACGCCGCTTCTCCGGAGGCGGCTCGCTGGCCTCCAGGTGGTCGAGGGTGACGAACGACGCGGTCACGACCCCGCGCCCACCCGGTCGAGGCCGGCGTTCGCGTCCTGGGCATGGTCGAGCAGGAAGGCGAACTCCGGGCGCCAGGAGATGTCCACCCGCTCCCCCTTGCGGAAGAGTCGGTTGCGACCGGTGTTCTGCTCGAAGACCTGGAGCTCCTGTCCCCACGGCATCCGGACGAGGTACTGAGTGCTGACGCCGACGAAGCTGACGTCGACCACGGTCCCGCCGGGGATGCTGTTGCCGGGGGCGTCGATGTCGTTGCCGACCTCGGCTATCAGCACCTTCTCCGGACGGATGCCGACCCAGCCCTTCTCGCCCGCGAGGCCGTCCACGTGCGCCCTCTCCGAGGGGATCGAGGCGAGCGTGCCCTGCATGTCCACGGTGACCACGTCGCCCTCGCGTCCGCGCACCTCGACCTCGATCAGGTTGGACTGACCGAGGAAGTTGGCCACGAAGGTGGTGCGCGGGTTGTCGTAGAGGTCGGTCGGGGCGCCCATCTGCTCGATCACGCCGTGATTCATCACCGCGATCGTGTCGGCCATGGTCATGGCCTCCTCCTGGTCGTGCGTGACGTGCACGAAGGTGAGCCCGACCTCGGTCTGGATCCGCTTGAGCTCCAGCTGCATCGACCGACGCAGCTTGAGGTCCAGGGCTCCCAGCGGCTCGTCGAGCAGCAGCACCTCCGGCTCGTTGATCAGGGCCCGCGCCAACGCCACCCGCTGCTGCTGCCCGCCGGAGAGCTGCGCAGGGCGCTTGCGTGCCTGGGACTCGAGCTCGACGAGCGCCAGCATGTCCCGGACCTGCTGGTCGACCTCCTTGCTGCGACGCCGGCGCAACCCGAAGGCGACGTTCTCGAAGATGTCGAGGTGCGGGAAGAGCGCGTAGTTCTGGAACACGGTGTTCACCGGCCGCCGGTAGGGCTTGTCCCAGGTGATGTCGTTGCCACCGAGCTCGATGGAGCCCGAGGTGGGCGTCTCCAGCCCGGCGACCATGCGCAACGTGGTGGTCTTGCCGCAGCCCGAGGGCCCGAGCAGCGCGAAGAACGACCCGGCGGGCACGTCGAGGTCGAGCGACCGCACGGCCGTGAACGAGGAGAACTCCTTGGTCAGGCCGCGCAACCGCAGCCCGTCGTACTGGTCGGGCACGAACCGCGTCGACGCCTCAGCCGCCTGTGACATCGGACCACTCTCCTTCGTACTGCTGGTTCTGCACCTCGTCGAGGGGCATGAACGCGAACGTCTGCTTCAGCGTCTCGTCGCTGGGGAAGATCAGCTCGTTGTCGACCAGGGAGTCGTCGATGGAGACCATCGCCTCACGCGCACCTTCGACCGGGCAGATGTAGTTGACCCACGCGGCCAGCTTCGCGGCGACCTCGGGCTGGTAGTAGTAGTCGATCCACTTCTCGGCGTTGGCGCGGTGCTCGGCCTTGTTGGGCACGAGCATGTTGTCGCTCCACAGCGCCAGCCCCTCCTCGGGTACGACGAACTTGATGTTGGGGTTGTCGTACTGCGCCTGGATGACGTCGCCGGACCAGGCCTCGCAGGCCACGATGTTGCCGGCGGTCAGGTCCTGGATGTACTCGTTCCCGGTGAAGGACCGCACCTGGCCGGCCCTCACGAAGCCGCGCAGCTTGTCGATGGCGTCGGCCCACTCGTCTTCGGTGAAGTCCGCCGGGTCGGCGCCCTCGATGCGGAGCATGAAGGCCATCGTGTCGCGCATCTCCGAGAGCAGGGTGATCTTGCCGGAGAGGTCCTTGCGGGTCATCAGCTCCGAGAAGCTGCCGACCTTCGTGGTCAGCTTGGCGTTGTAGGCGATGCCGGTCAGCCCGCTCTGCCACGGTGCGGAGTAGGTGCGATCGGGGTCCCACTGGGCGCCGCGCAGCGGCTCGAGCAGGTTGTTGTGCAGGTTGGGCACCTTCGCGGGGTCCAGCGGCTGGGTCCAGCCGAGCTGGACCATCTTCGCGGCCATCCAGTCGGTCAGGATCATCATGTCGCGGTCGACCGGCTGGCAGTCGCCGAGCTGGTTGCGCACCTTGGCGAAGAACTCGGCGTTGTCGCTGACGTCCTCGCTGTAGGCGACCCGGATTCCGGTGGCCTTCTCGAAGTCCTGCCGCGTGTTGGTGTCCTTCTTGCTGGGCGGGTCGAGGTAGCCGGGCCAGTTGGAGACGATCAGGCGCTTGGACTCGGCCGAGAGGTCCTTGGCGTAGCAGCTGCGCGGGTCCTGCTCGGCCGACGGTGTCCCGAACAGCGGCAGCACCGCGGCGCTGCCCAGGCCGAAGGCCGCGAAGCCCGCGCCCTTGAGCAGGGTCCGCCGCGACGGGCCGGGAGGACCCGGGGGGACCGCACCCGAGTCGCGACCTGCCGTTCCACTTGCCACCAGACCTCCTCCGACGTCGGGTCACCTTCGCACGCGGGGACCGGACCCGACAAGGGATTCCGTAGCATTCGCTGGTGATAGCCGCGAAAAACGTCAGACATGACGAAGCAGAACCACGATTTGCTCCGTCAGTGCGGCTGGGTCGCTTGTCACCGACTTCGACAACCGACACGATGGGCAGATGAGCGAGAAGCCCACGTTGAGCGCGCGCGGCCATCAGGTCCTGGACGAGGTGTCCAAGCAGATCATCGATCAGCTGCAGCAGGACGGACGGCGCTCCTACGCGGCGATCGGCAAGGTCGTGGGGCTCTCCGAGGCTGCCGTCCGGCAGCGGGTGCAGCGTCTCACCGAGACCGGAGTGATGCAGATCGTCGCCGTCACCGACCCGTTGCAGCTCGGCTTCGGACGCCAGGCGATGGTCGGCGTGCACGTGGACGGCCCGGTGGAGGGGGTCGCCGACGAGCTCGCGGCCATGGACGAGGTGGTGTACGTCGTGATGACCACCGGTGCCTACGACATCCTGTGCGAGGTGATCGCCACCGGGGACGAGGAGCTTCTCGACCTGGTCTCGCGCCGCATCCGCGGGGTCGACGGCGTACGCAGCACCGAGACCTTCATGTATCTCAAGCTCGCCAAGCAGATCTACTCGTGGGGCGTCGGCTGATCCTCGGGATTCGGCCTTCTCCGGGGCCACGCTCGTCTAGGGTGCCGACCACGGGGAGGTGAGTCAGTGATCAAGGGTGAGTTCGGCACGAGCCGACCGCGGGAGTTCGCGCTGCCCCGCCCTGCCTCGCCGCAGATGAACCTCGATCCGATCACCGCGGCGATCATCGAGAGGCTCCAGGCCGACGGGCGACGTCCCTACGCCGAGATCGCCGACGAGCTCGGTCTGCCGGTGGAGATCGTCGAGCACCGGGTCACCAGGCTCCTCGACGCCGAGGTGATCCAGATCGTGGCGGTCACCGATCCGCTCCAGCTGGGCTTCGGGCGCCAGGCCATGGTGGCGTTCACCGTCGACGGGCCGGCCAAGCCCATCGCCCAGGAGCTGGCCCGGATCGAGGAGGTCGACTACGTCGTGCTGACCTCGGGTGGGTTCGACATCCTCGCCGAGGTGGTCGGACGCAGCGACGCGCACCTGCTGGAGCTGATCTCGGGCCGGATGCGCGCGATCCCGGGAGTCAGGTCGATCCAGACCCTGCTCTACCTCGAGCTGCAGAAGCAGACCTACGCCTGGGGCGTCCACGAGGAGTAGGCCGCCGCACCGAGTGGCTCAGGGCACCACCCTGGCCACGCTCTCCACCGAGATCTCCTTGGTGTGGGTGTCGACCGCCCGGCCGTTGACGTAGAGGGTGACGACGGGGTGCTGGAGCGACCGGCCGAGGAACTCGGTCATCGCGCCTGCGCTGCGATAGGTGACCCGCTGCCGCTTGCCCTTGCAGGTGAAATCAACGCCGGGGTTGGTCATCGCCCACACCGGGGAGTAGGCCAGCCGTGCCGGTTTGCCGGCGGGACAGCGCACCCGGGCGGCCACGGGGTAGGCCGGCCGGAACAGCACCCACCGCTGGGCGAACTCGTCGTAGTAGTAGTCCCCCACGGCCACGGCCGTGCTGGTCCTGATCTGGACGGACGGAGTGACCGGATGCCGGTGGTGCCGCTGTCCGTGGGCCTGAGCCGGGGCAGCAGGAGCGGCCAGCACCAGGGCAAGCCCGAGGATGCCGAGGGCCGGGAGTCTTCTCATGGAGTCAATTGACACCCGCCGTGCCCGACCTGCCAAGCAGCTGGTCCGGGGTGGTCCACACCACCACACCGGTCAGTCCTCGGTCAGTCCTTGGCCAGGTCTTGGCCAGGTCTTGGTCAGGTCTTGCTCAGGTCGGTCCCGGGGCTCAGGGCACCACCCTGGCCACGCTCTCCACCGAGATCTCCTTGGTGTCGGTGTCAGTCGCTCCGCCATCGACGGACAGCGTGGCGACGGGGTGCTGCAGCGACCAGCCGAGCTCGTTGGGCATGGCGGCCACGCTGCGGTAGGTGACCCGCTGCCGCCTGCCCGTGCAGGTGAAGCTCACACCCGGATTGGTCATCGCCCAGATCGGCAGGTACTCCAGTAATGCCGAGGCGCCGGCCGGGCAGCGGACCCGGGCAGCGACCGGGTAGAAGGGTCGGAACAGGACCCAGTGCTCGAAGAGGTCGTCGTAGTAGTAGTCCCCCACCGCCACGGCCGTGCTGGTCCTGATCTGGACGAACGGGGTGACCGGGTTGCGGTGGTGCCTGCCGGCGTGGGCCTGCGCGGGGGCCGCGGGGGCGGCCAGCAGCAGGGCGAGCGCGAGAATGCCGAGAGCCAGGAGTCTTCTCATGGGCCCACTGGACACCCGGCGCGCCCGTCCTGCCAAGCAGCTGATCCGGGGTGGTTCACACCACCAGACCGGTCAGGTCGTGGGTGCGGTCGGGTCGGTCGCGCGGCTCAGGCCTGCTCGATCTCGATCTCTTCCTCGGCGTACCACTTGCGGATCACCTTCTTGTCGAACTTGCCGACGCTGGTCCGCGGCACCTGGTCGATGAACGCCCAGGACTCGGGCAGCTGCCACTTCGCGAAGTCCTTGCTGAGGAACTCGCGCAGCTCGGCCGGGGTCACCGAGGCACCCTCGCGCACCACCACCGAGGCCAGCGGGCGCTCGTCCCACTTGGCGTCGGGGATGCCGATCACGGCCGCCTCGACGATGTCGTCGTGCGCCATCAGGGCGTTCTCGAGGTCGACCGAGGAGATCCACTCACCGCCGGACTTGATCACGTCCTTGGCGCGGTCCGAGAGCCGGATGTAGCCGAGCTCGTCGATCGAGCCCACGTCACCGGTGCGCAGCCAGCCGTCGTCGAAGCGGTTGCTCGCGTCGGGGTCGTCGGAGTTGTAGTAGCTGGCGGTGACCCAGGGACCACGCACCTGGAGCTCGCCGACTGCCTTGCCGTCCCACGGCTGGTCGCTGCCGTCGTCGGCGACGATCCTGCTCTCCACACCGCACAGCGCCCGGCCCTGCGTCCCCCGGTAGCTCCAGACGTCCTCGTCGGAGACACCAGCAGGCGGCAGGCCCACCGAGGCGACCGGCGAGGTCTCGGTCATCCCCCACGCCTGCCGGACCACGAGGCCGTGCCGCTCCTGGAGCGCCTTCTGCAGCGAGACGGGTACGGCGGAGCCTCCGCACAGGATCAGCCGCAGCGAGTCCAGCTTCACGTCCTCGTGCCTGTCGAGATGACCGAGCACGTCGTTCCACACCGTCGGCACCGCACCGGAGACCGTGGGCCGCGACTCCTGCACGAAGCGCACCAGCGGCTCGGCCTGCAGCCAGCGGTCGGGCATGCACATCGAGGCGCCGCTCATCAGCGCGGCGTAGGGCAGCCCCCACGCGTTGGCGTGGAACATCGGCACGATCGGCAGCACCCGGTCGTGGAAGCTGAGCCCACCGACGTTGCCGGTGCTCACGGCCTGCGAGTGCAGCCACGCGGACCGGTGGCTGTAGACCACGCCCTTGGGGTGGCCGGTGGTGCCGCTGGTGTAGCACATCGCCGCTGCGGAGGACTCGTCCAGCTCGGGCCAGTCGAACTCCTCGGACTGCTCGGCGAGCAGGTCGTCGTAGACCAGCACCTCCTTGCCGCTGGCACGCAGCGACTCGAGGTCCGCGGACGCGGCGTCGGGCCCGGCGACCAGGACGTGGTGGACCGTCGTCATCTCCCCCAGGTGCGGGGCCAGCAGCCCGACCAGCGAGTCGTCGACGATCACGACCTGGTCCTCGGCGTGGTTCGCGATGTAGACCAGCTGCTCGGGGAAGAGCCGGATGTTCAGCGTGTGCAGCACTGCGCCCATCGAGGGCACCGCGAGGTAGGCCTCGAGGTGCTCGGCGTTGTTCCACTGGAAGGTCGCGACGCGCTGATCCCCCTCGATGCCCAACGACCTCAGGGCATTGGCCAGCCGGCCCGCGCGTCGGCCGAGCTCGGCGAAGGTGATCGTGCGGCTGCCGTCGGCAGTGGCCGTCACGACCTCGGAGTCGGCGTGCACGGTGGTGCCGTGCTTCATCAGCGATCCGATGGTGAGGGGTGCGTCCTGCATGGTGCTGAGCATGGTGATGTCCTCCAGAGTTGGGCTGCCTTGAGCCTTGCGTACCGGGCAAGGGATATCCAGACCCCGACCGGATCCGCACCGCTTTTCCGGGCTGGCACGATGGCCCGATGCATGCGAGCGGACGACCTGCCTTCACCTCCCGCCCCACCCTCAGCGGCAGCTTCGCGATGGTGTCCTCGACGCACTGGATCGCCTCGCAGTCGGCGCAGCGGATGCTCGAGCTCGGCGGAAACGCCTTCGACGCGGCGGCCGCCGGAGGCTTCGTGCTGCACGTCGTGGAGCCGCACCTCAACGGTCCGGGCGGTGACCTGCCGGCCATCGTGGCGACCGCTGCCGACCCCACCCCTCGGGTGCTGTGCGGGCAGGGACCTGCTCCCGCCGGAGCCACCCGGGAGGCGTTCGCGGCCATGGGCCTCGACCACGTCCCCGGGTCCGGTCCGCTGGCCGCCGCTGTTCCCGGAGCGGTGGACGCGTGGCTGCTGCTGCTCCGCGACCACGGCACCTTGCCGCTGTCGACGGTGCTCGGTCCGGCCATCGGCTACGCGCGGCACGGGCACCCGCTGCTGCCGGCGGTGACCACGACCGTGTCCCGCGTGCGCGAGCTCTTCGCCGACCACTGGAGCACCTCCGCGGACCTGTGGCTGCCCGGTGGTCGGCCGCCCGTGGCCGGCGAGCTGTTCGCCAACCCGTCGTACGCCGGGGTGCTGGAGCGGCTCGTCGCAGCGGCCGAGGCCGCTGGCTCCGACGTGGGCGCCCAGGCCCAGGCAGCGCGCGAGGAGTGGGGCCGGGGGTTCGTGGCCGAGGCGGTGGACCGTTTCGCCCCCTCGGCCTGGCGGCACTCCGGTGGCGAGGTGCTGCCGGGTCTGGTCACCGGCGCCGACCTGGCCGCGTTCTCGGCGACCTGGGAAGCACCTGTCGTCACCGAGTGGCACGGTGTCGAGGTCGCCAAGACCGACCTCTGGGGCCAGGGTCCCGCGCTGCTGCAGGTGCTCGCGATGCTCGACCTTCTGGGGCCCGAGGCGCTCGACCCCACCACGGCCAACGGCATGCACGCGATCGCGGAGTCCTGGAAGCTGGCGATGGCCGACCGCGAGGCGTGGTTCGGCGACCGGAGCCCAGTCACGAGTGCGCTGCTGCTCGACCCCGACTACCTCGCAGCACGTGCCTCGCTGGTGGGCGACCGAGCCGACCTCGGGCTCCGCCCGGGGTCCCCCGGCGGGCACGAACCCCGCCTCGCCGCCCACGTGCAGCGGCTGCTGGCCGGGGAGGACACCGGCCGCATCGCCGACGTCACCACCGGCGAGCCGACCGTGCAGCGCGACGGCAGCACCCGCGGCGACACCTGCCACATCGACGTGGTCGACCGCTGGGGCAACATGATCTCCGCGACGCCCAGCGGTGGCTGGCTGCAGAGCTCGCCGACGATCCCCGAGCTCGGCTTCTGTCTCGGCAGCCGGTCGCAGATGTTCTGGCTGGACGAGGGGCTGCCCGCCTCGCTCGAGGCCGGCGCCCGACCGCGGAGCACCTTGACCCCGACACTGGTGCTGCGCGACGGCCGGCCGGTGCTGGCGTGCGGCTCCCCCGGTGGCGACCAGCAGGACCAGTGGCAGTCGCTGTTCCTGCTGCGGCACCTCGTCGGTGGTCTCAGCCTGCAGGAGGCGATCGACGCCCCGATGTTCCACACCGAGAGCTTCCCGGGCTCCTTCCACCCGCGCGCGATGTCGCCCGGTGAGCTGGTGGTCGAGGACCGGGTCGACCCGGCCGTGCTCGCCGACCTCGAGTCCCGCGGCCACCGGGTGACGCGGTCCGGTCCCTGGAGCCTGGGCCGGATGTGCGCCGTGGCCCGGGATCCGCGAACCGGCGTACTCACCGCAGGGGCGAACCCTCGCGGGATGCAGGGCTACGCCGTGGGTCGATGACCGGCTCGACGGCGGCGCCAGGCACGCGGACCAGCCAGACGGCGAAGGCGATCGTCCACAGCCAGAACAGGAACAGCGGGAAGAACACCGGTGCGAACAGGCCGCACGGGCCGGCCACGTAGGTGAGGATGCGCAACCAGCGGGGCAACGTCTCGCGCAGGGCACCCGCCAGCACCAGCGCCGTCGCGCCCAGGAAGAAGGCACTGGCACAGACGGCGACGAGGTTGCTGATCTCGCTGACCAGGTAGACCACCGAGTGCGGGACGTTCGCCACCACCGGCCGGGAGCCCTCGGCGAAGGCCACCGAGATGCCGCCGACCAGGAACCAGCCGATCACCCCCGCGGCGGCACCCGCGACGCCGAGGCCTCGTACGACCGGTCCCGCCGCACCCACCAGCTCGCCCATCCGAGTGCCGAAGACCAGCAGCCCGAGGCCGGCGAAGGCGCCGAGGTAGGCGAGCCCGAAGGCCAGGGCCCAGTGGCTGCTCGCGAGATAGGTCGCGACGGCATGCTCCTCGTAGGCGCCCCCGGGTGCTCCGATCGTCATGAAGGCCACCGGGGTGAGCACCCCGTAGGCAAGCAGGCCCAGTCCTGCCGCTCGTCGTGCGTCCACCTCGACCACCTCCTGCTGGCACCGGCACCGCGCCTGTGCTCGTTGCCATTGTTGGATCCGGCGGCGGCCGGCGTCGTCCTGCGGGCTGAGGAACCGAGCTGTCCCGGTGGAGGAGGGCGGTGTCCTCCTCGCGGAGGACTCCACCGGAGGTCGCGCGGCGGTAGCGTCTCTCGGGTGCGGAAGCGCTCGCTGGCCTTCGACGTGCTGCTCGCCCTCGCACTGCTCGCGGCAGTGCAGGTGGAGGTATGGACGGGCGCGCTCTCGACCCACCGGCAAGGACCGCACTGGGCACAGGCCGTGGGCTACGGGGTCGCCGCACTCGCGCTGCTGGGTCGCAGGCTCGCTCCACTGGCGAGCACCCTGGTGCTGTGCGCCGCGCTGACTGCGGAGTTCGTCGTGTTCGGGGCGCCCGAGGGCTTCGGCGTGTTCGCGCTGCCATTGGTCTCGGCCTACTCGGTGGCCTCGCTGGAGGAACGACGCCGGGCCCTGTGGGGACTGACCGCGATCCTCGCGATGGGGCTGGCGTGGGTGGCGCTCGACCCGGCCACCGTCGGCTGGCTGGGCGGGCTCCAGGGACTGGTGTGGCTCACGCCGTGGCTGGTCGCCTGGTTGCTCGGTGCCTACCGGCGCACGCGGCGGCTCTACGTGCAGGGGTTGCTGCGCGAGCGCGAGGAGCGTGCCGCTGCCGCCGTCTCCGACGAGCGCGCCCGCATCGCCCGGGAGCTGCACGACGTGATCGGGCACAGCGTCAGCGTGATGACGGTCCAGGCCTCCGCCGTACGCCGGCTGATGCGGCCCGACCAGGTCCAGGAGCGGGAGGCACTCGAGACCGTGGAGGCGACCGGTCGGGAGGCGTTGACGGAGATGCGGCGGATGGTGGGCGTCCTGCGCTCGGCCGACGTCGCCGCCGACCTGGCGCCCCCGCCGACCTTGGGACAGCTCGGGGCCCTGGTGGAGCACTACCGCCGGACGGGGCTCGCGGTCACCGTGGAGGTGCTGGGCGAGCCGGAGCCGCTTCCGCCGGGACTCGACCTGACCGCCTACCGGTTGGTGCAGGAGGCCTTGACCAACACTCTGCGCCACTCCGGAGCGACCTGCGCCAGAGTCGTCGTACGCCACTCCCCCGACTCCCTCGACCTCACGGTGTGCGACAACGGGCGCGGTCCGGCCGCGACGGAGCAGCCGGGCACGGGACTGCTGGGGATGCGCGAACGCGTGGCGGTGTACGGCGGAACGCTCGACACGCGGACCGCCGAGGGTGGTGGCTTCGAGCTGATCGCGCGCCTGCCGCTGGAGCTGCGATGACATCGCGACCTGCCCCCATCCGCGTGCTGGTCGTGGACGACCAAGCACTGGTTCGTGCCGGTTTCCGGATGATCCTCGAGGCCGAGGACGACCTCGTGGTCGTGGCGGAGGCCGCCGACGGCCACGAGGCGGTGGGAGCAGTCGCGACCCACCAGCCCGACGTAGTCCTGATGGACGTGCGGATGCCGGGCATGGACGGCATCGAGGCGACCCGCCGCATCGTCGACGGGGCGCGGGAGTCTGCGGTCGCCGTGATCATGCTGACCACCTTCGACATGGACGAGTACGTCTATGACGCGCTGCGCGCGGGCGCCGCCGGCTTCGTGCTCAAGGACGTGCCACCCGAACAGCTCGTCGAGGGCATCCGCGACGTGGTCACCGGCGCCTCGCTGCTCGCCCCGGCCGTGACTCGCCGGATGATCGAGTCCTACCTCTCCCGCCCGCCGCTGTCGAGCACCGCGTCCGTGGCGTTGGCGGCTCTCACACCGCGCGAGCACGAGATCCTCGTGCTGCTCGGTGCCGGTCTCTCCAACGCCGAGATCGCTGCACGGTTGGTCGTCTCCGAGACGACGGTCAAGACGCACGTCGCTCGGGTGCTGATGAAGCTGGGGCTGCGCGACCGGGTGCAGGCGGTGATCTACGCCTACGAGAACGGCGTGATCTCCATCGGGCAGCGCAGTGTCTAGCGCCGCGGTTGCGGTGGCACCATCACGGCGTTGAGCGCCAGGGCCTTCGCGCGGTCGCCCTTGACCTTCATCGTCCCGGTCAGCACCCCGCGGACGGGATGCAGCTGACCGGTGACCAGCTTGAGGAAGTCGGCACCCTCGATCGTGATCGTGGCGTCGCGGCGCTGGCCCTCGGGCGGATCGGTCTGGATGGTGCACACCCCCTCGCGCACGTGTACGACGTACCGGTCGACGTCCCCGTCGCTGCGCCCGCCGATCCGGAAGCCGACGCTCAGGGAGAGCTCGCGCGCCTTGCCGGTGTCGATGAAGTCGGGGAAGCGCCGGAACACCTCGCCGAGCACGATCGGCCGGAAGCCGCCCTGCATCACCCCGCGCATGTGCTTGCCCGAGGTCGTGGCCACCGCGGTCGCCACGTCGACCGGGTCGAGGGCCGTGGGGTCAACGGCGGCGGCGGCGCTGCCAGGGACGCGGAACACCGAGCCGACCGCGAGGGCCAGCAGCTCCTCGCCGTCCACCTGCAGCTCGTCGCTGAGGTAGAGCAGTGCCGCGTTGGCCTCCCCGGTCACCAGCCGCACGAACGACACGATGCCGGTGGTCACGGTCACGTCGGGTGTGGCGTCCTCCGCGAGGGCCACCGCCCCGTCCCGGAACCTGATCGTGTGCCGTTCCCGCTGGGCCCTGCCGTGGGTGAGCTCGAAGCAGGCGACCCCGTCGATGTCCGCGAGCCGTTCTGGGTCGGCGAACTCAGCGAACCGGTCCAGGACCGCGGCGACAGCCTGCTCGCGGAAGCGGTCGAGCTCGAACAGGACGCGCAGGTCCGCCTCGCTGGCCTGCCGGATCGCCTCGGTGACCTCGACGACGTCGGCCCGGAAGAAGAAGTGGTGGAGCTCGGCAGCGGGCATCGCGGTGAAGCGGTCGGTCACGGCAGACACGGCACTCATTTCGGTGGGTTCACCCAATTTTAACCGGGATGCTCACACCGTGAGGTCCTCGGGGCGGTGTCATGCGCGTGCTCCGGTCCCGTCCACCACACGGGTGTGGCGGACGGGACCGGAGCGTGGATTCGCCGGACAGGGCAACCGGGAGGAAGCGGCCTCGGGCAGCCACCCTGAGGCCGTCAGTCGGACGCCCTGCCCGGAGTCTCCTCGAGCGTGGTGGCACCGGTCATGATGGCGACCACCTCGTTCGGGGTGTGGGACTGCGGGGTGACCACCCCCGCGCACCGACCGAGCCGCTGGATGTGGATCCGGTCAGCCACCTCGAAGACGTTTGGCATGTTGTGGCTGATCAGGATCACCGGCAGACCGTTCTCGCGGACCTGGTTGATCATCGCGAGCACCTGGTTGGTCTCCTTCACCCCGAGCGCAGCTGTCGGCTCGTCGAGCACGATCAGCTTCGTGGCGAAGGCAGCGGCACGAGCCACCGCCACGGCCTGACGCTGACCACCCGACAGCGTCTCCACCGCCTGACCCATGTTCTGCAGGGTGCCGATGCCGAGCTCGGCCATCGACTCCCCGGCGCTGTCGCGCATGCCCTTGTGGTCGAGCATCCGCAGCACCGAGCCGAGGGGACCGGGACGCCGACGCTCACGTCCCAGGAACATGTTGGCGGCGATGTCGAGCGCGGGTGCCACCGCCAGGGTCTGGTAGACGGTCTCGATGCCGGCCTCGCGAGCATCCTGGGGCCGACGGAACTCCACCTTCTTGCCGTCCAGCGTGATCTCGCCGGCGTCGGGCACCAGGGCGCCGGTGGCCGCCTTGATCAGGGTGGACTTCCCAGCACCGTTGTCGCCGATGATCGCGAGCACCTCGCCGGGATAGAGATCGAAGTCCACCCCGTCGAGGCCGACGACCGGGCCGAAGGTCTTGACCAGTCCTCTGGCCGACAGCACGGGAGTCCCGTCCGTGCGAGCCGACGAGGTCGAGGGTGCAGCTGTGGTGCTCATGCGCGTACCTTCCTGATCCACTGGTCAACCGAGACCGCGATGATGACCAGCAGGCCGATGGTCAGCACCCGCCACTGGTCGTCGACGCCCGCGAGCGAGAGCCCTGTTCGGAAGTAGCCGACGATCAGGGCTCCGAGCAGCGTGCCCAGAAGTGCCCCGCGGCCACCGAAGAGGCTGGTGCCACCGATGACGACCGCGGTGATCGACTCCAGGTTGGCGTCGGTCGCCGCATTGGGGCTGGCTGCACCGGCGCGTCCGATCAGGATCCACGCCGTGATCCCGTAGATGACTCCGGCCAGGGTGTAGACGCTGAGTAGCACCCGGTTGACCGAGATGCCGACCAGGCGCGCGGCGTCGGCGTCGTTACCAACGGCGTAGACGTGCCTGCCCCAGGCGGTCTGCTTGAGCGCGAACCCGACGACCATGTACATCACGATGACCATCAGCACGCCCGTGGTGACCCGGAAGCCACCCAGGTTGACGATCTTGCCGGTCCACGTCATCAGGTCGGGCATGTTGGGAGCCTGCACGCTCTGTCCACCGGAGATGAGCAGCGCCATCGCGGTGAAGATGGACAGGGTTCCCAACGTCACGATGAACGGCGGCAGCTTGAGTCGGGTGACCAGCAGGCCGTTGGCGGCACCGGCGGCCATGCCGACGATGATGCCGACAAGGATGGCCAGCGGCCCCGGGAGCCCGCTGTCAGCGCTCAGCTTCGCGCCGACGAGCATGCCCAGGATCGAGATGGCACCGACCGACAGGTCGATGCCGGCGGTGAGGATGATCAGGGTCTGGCCGATGGCCAGCGCGCCGACAACGGCAACCTGCTGCATGATCAGCGACTGCGTGCGCAGGGTCCCGAAGTTGGGGTTGAGATAGCTGAAGACGAAGAACGAGATCACCAGCAGCAGCAGGGGGCTGATGGCGGGGTGCGCGTGCAGCGTGTGCTGGACACGTTGCATCGGGGATCGGCGTCGCGCGGCGAACTGCTCGGCGGCGGTGTGGGACGGCGTGGGCGTGGCTGCGCCCGGACCGGTGGTGGTGGCTGGTGTCACGACTTCCTCCTTGCTGTGGCGCAGTGGTGGCCCGGGGAGTCCGGAGAGTCCCCGGGCCACGACTGCGGTGTGACGATGGTGGTGCGACGGCGTGCTAGCTCAGCTGGTGAGGATCAGCCCCAGCAGAGCTTCGCTCCCTCGGCAGTGTCGATGGACTCCAGGCCGTCGACCGGCTGGTCGGTGACGAGCGCCGTGCCGGTGTCGAAGAAGTCCAGACCGTCGGTGGGCTTGGGGTTCTCGCCTCCGTCGGCGATGGTCTTGATCGCCTCGACGCCGAGCTCGGCCATCTTCAGCGGGTACTGCTGCGAGGTGGCGCCGATGATGCCCTTCTTGACCTGCTCGACTCCGTCGCAACCACCGTCGATCGAGACGATCAGCACGCCGTCCTGCGAGCCGGCCTGCTTCAGCGCGCCGTAGGCACCGACCGCCGCGGGCTCGTTGATCGTGTAGACCACGTTGATGTCCGGGTTCTTGGTCAGGCAGTTCTCCATCGCCGTACGGCCGCCGTCCTCGGCGCCCTGGGTGGGCTCGTTGCAGACGATCTCGTACTGGCCGCCGTCGTAGGAGCCGGTCTTGGCCTCGTCACCGTTCTTCTTCTTGTCCACGGTGTCGATGCCCATGCCCTCGAGGAAGCCCTGATCACGGTCGTAGTCGACCGAGACGACCTTGTCGTTGAAGAGGTCGAGCATCGCGATGGTCGCCTTCTTCCCCTTGAGCTGGGCCTTGGTCCACTCGCCCACGAGCTTGCCGGCCTTGAAGTTGTCCGTGGCGAAGGTGATGTCGACCGTGTCCGGCGGGTCGGGCGGGGTGTCCAGGGCGATCACGTAGAGACCTTGGTCCCTGGCCTTCTTGATCGCCGGGTTGACGCCCGGACCGGTGGGCGTGATCAGGATGCCGGCGTCGCCGTTGGCGATCGCGTCCTCGATGGCGGCGATCTGGCCCTGCTCGTCACCGTCCTCCTTGCCCGCCGCGGTGGTCACCGAGACACCACTCTTGGCTCCGGCCGCCTTCGCGCCCTTCTGCATGGTGACGAAGAACGGGTTGGAGGCGTTCTTGGTGATCAGGGTGACCGCGACGTCGTCGCCGCCGCCTGCGCCGCCGGTGTCGCTGCTGCCGCACGCCGCGAGCAACGTGGAGGCGGCACACACGGCGGCCAGAGCAGCCGCCCGGCGGGTGCGCATGATTTTCAACATCAGTGAAGTCCCTTCGGGTACGTCGCCCGTCCGGTGTTCCGGAGGTGGATGACAACGTTGTCTATTAACCGGTAGCGTGACGGCTGCCAATCCAGGTGTCAAGCGTCACATCGAAATTGACAGCGATGTCATGATTGCTCCGACAAGTGAGGTTGATCGATGAACGCACCACTTCCGAGCGAGCGACGCCCCAACGGCGCGAGTCCCGGCCGAGCCACGATGCAGGAGGTGGCAGCGCTCGCCGGGGTCTCGTTGAAGTCGGTCTCCCGCGTGGTCAACGGCGAGTCAGGGGTCTCCCCCCGGCTGGAGCGCGCCGTGCAGGAAGCAGTCCGTGAGCTGGGCTACCGACACAACTTCGCGGCCAGCTATCTGCGTCGCGGGCACAGGACCTCCTCCATCGGGGTGCTGGTCGACGACCTCTCGAACGAGTACTGCAGCGAGGTGCTGCGAGCCGTGGAGGACCGCGCCCGCGCGCGGGGCGTGGTCGTGATGGCCTCCAGCGTCGACGAGGACCAGGGTCGCGAACGTGACCTGATCCAGGAGCTGGCGTCGCGCCACGTGGACGGGCTGATCCTGATGCCGTGCAACAAGGACCTCTCGTGGCTGGCGGTCGATCGCGCCTCCGGCGTGGCGGTGGTCACGGTGGACCGGACTGCGACGATCCCGGAGATCGACGGCATCGTCGTCGACAACCAGGGTGCCGCCGCCGAGGCGGTGGGTCACCTGATGGCGCACGGGCACCGCCGGATCGGCTTCCTCGGTGACCTGATGTCGATCTCGACCGCCGTCGACCGGCGTGACGGCTACCGGGCCGCGCTCCGTGCTGCGGCTATCTCCCCCGACGCCGAGTTGGAGCGGACCGGCCTGCGCTCCCGGGCAGCAGCTCAGGGCGCGACGGCCGAGCTGCTCGACCTCGCCGATCCGCCGACCGCGATCTTTGCCGCACGCAACGTGCTGACCGAGGGCGCCCTGATGGAGCTC
>CAWAJE010000064.1:0-21252 GCA_963782215.1 uncultured Actinomycetota bacterium
CTCGGAGTGATGCAGGACCGTGGCCAGCGGGTCGCTCTGATCACCGACGGCCGGATGTCCGGCGCGTCGGGCAAGGTGCCCGCCGCGATCCACCTGACCCCCGAGGCCTCCGTCGGCGGACCCCTCGCGAAGGTGCAGGACGGCGACCTGATCACCCTCGACGCCGACAGCGGCCTCCTCGAGCTGCACGTGGCGCCCTACGAGCTCGAGGGCCGCGACCGCGCCCAGGCCGACGACTCGCGGGTCTTCGGCACCGGGCGCGAGCTCTTCCACGCCTTCCGCACCAGCGTCGGCCCGGCCGACCAGGGCGCCAGCGTCTTCCCGCAGCCCCCTGCCTCGGCCCCCCACCCCACGGAGAACACCGATGACTGAGACCGCCTTGTCCCTCCTCGACCTCGTGCCGGTGATCCCGGTCGTCGTCCTCGACGACGTCGCCCACGCGGTGCCCGTGGCCGAGGCCCTGGTCGCCGGCGGCGTGCCGGTGATCGAGCTGACCCTGCGTACGCCGGCCGCGCTGGCCTGCATCGAGGAGATCGCGACCCACGTCCCCGACATCCTGATCGGTGCGGGCACCGTGCTCGAGCCGGCCCACGCCAAGGACGCGGCCTCGGCGGGCGCCCGGTTCCTGGTCTCTCCCGGCACCACCGACACGCTCGCCACCGCGATGCAGGACACCGGCCTGCCGCACCTGCCCGGTGCCGCCTCGGTCTCGGAGGTGCTGCGGCTGCTCGAGCTCGGCTACGCGGAGATGAAGTTCTTCCCGGCCGAGGTGGCAGGTGGCGCTCCCTTCCTCAAGGCCCTCGGCGGACCGGTCCCCCAGGCCCGGTTCTGCCCCACCGGCGGGATCACTCCGGCGAACGCCGCGGCGTACCTCTCCTTACCCAACGTGGGTTGTGTCGGCGGCAGCTGGCTGACCCCGGCCGACGCCCTGGCCGACCGCGACTGGGGCCGGATCATCGAGCTGGCCAACCAGACGGCCGCGCTGCGCCCATGACCGTCCAGGCGGAGGCGGGTGCGCTCGACCTGCGTGCGGTCCGTCTCGGTGCAGGCCTCTCCGTGCGTGAGGTCGGCGGTGCCGTCGCGGTGCACCCGACCACGGTGCTGCGATGGGAACGCCGCGAGCGGCTGCCCGGACCGGTGCACCTGCGTGACCTCGCCAAGACCTACGAGCTGCCCGTCCCTGAGGTGGCCGCGTTCTTCGACGGTGCGCGCACCCCTGCCGGCAGGATGGACGGCGCCCCCGGCCGCGGGCTGCGTCGTCTGCGCCGGATGCGCCAGCTGCGCGCGGCACACCTCGCCGAGATCGTCGGGGTCCCGACGCACACGGTCTACAACTGGGAGGCCGGCAGGGCGCGCGTGCCGGAGCACCACCTGCGAGCCCTCGCCGACGCCTTCGCCGTCGACGCCCTCACGCTGGAGGACCTGCTGCAGCGCTGGGCGAGCTGGCAGTCCCCCGAGACCACCCCGCAGATCACGCCACTGCGGAGGCTGCGTCGACGTGCCGGGCTCACCCAGGTCCAGCTGGCCCGGGCCGCCGGCATCGGGCTGACCAGCCTGAAGTCCTGGGAGAAGGGGCGACCGCCCTCGCTCCAGGGTCTGCGCGGCCTGGCCCGGGCGCTCGAGCTGCCGACCGAGACCGTCGCGCGGGCGACCGGGCTGAGCCTGCCCCCGGAGCTGCGGCCCGCGGCCTGGCGTCCCGGCGAGCTGCCCCGGGTGCTGCTGGTGCTGCGCCGCTGGAGCCAGCTCACCCAGGAGCAGCTGGCCCAGCTCTGCGAGTGCAGCACCTCCTCGGTGCGTGGTTGGGAGCAGGGTCGGCTCCGCCCCGGACCTCGGTCCCGCGAGCGGCTCGAGCGGCTCTACCGGCTGGACGAGGGCGCCCTGCTCGCGGCCTACTGAGGGCGGTCGGCGCGCTTCGCGGCCTCCGACTCCTCCTCCCGTGGGGCGACCCGGTCGATCAGCTCGAGCAGCAACATCAGCACCAGGAGCGCCGTACCGACCATCGCGACGGCGCCGGTGGCGAAGGCGATGCCCTGCCCGATGCCGCTGTCCCTCACCGGCGTCGCGACCACCAGCGGGACCACCAGCATCAGCGCCAGCAGCGCGAGCGCGAACGGCGCCTTGAGCTGCGGGCGCAGGAACCACCGCGGCGGACCCTCCGGCCCCCGGTCCTCGAGCTCGCCCCGGTCGAAGACCGCCAGCGCCACGACTGCGACCCCCGCCCAGAACCCCACGACCAGGAAGGCGGTCACCGAGTCGGCAGGGCGGTGCCATCCCGCGGCCATCGTCGCCAGCGCGACCACGCACGCGTAGACACCGGCAGCCGCAGCCACCGCTCCGCGCGTCCGTCGCGGCACCACCAGCATCAGGGCGACCCCCACGGAGAAGGCCGCCGTGCTGTGGCCGCTCGGCAGGCTGTTCAACGTCGCCGGTGCCGACTCGCGCAACCCCAGGTCGGGCCGGTCCAGCAGCTGCTTGAGCACCTGGGCGGTGAGGTTGGCCGCGATCAGCACACCGATCGCGGCGATCCCCGGCCCACGCAGCAGCCGCAGGAGGGCGATCGTGGCGATCACCGCCACCGCGGCGGCCAGCGAGGCCAGCGTGATGATCCCCAGCGCGTGGTCGACCAGCCCCTCGGTGCGGGTCTGCGTCAGCACCGCACCCCGCAGGGACGCGTCGGCGAACAGTCGCCCGTACGTCGTACGCACCGTCACCTGGTAGACCAGCCAGAACACGAAGGCGTAGCCCGTCATCCAGGCGCCCAGCAGCAGGAGCGAGCGCCGGGCGTGCCGATCGAGGTTCACCTGCTCAGTATTGCGGCACCGTCCCGAACCCTCCGCCCCGACGTCGCGAAAGAGATGGGCTCGACGGAGTGCGGCGCACGTCCACCGAACGCGTGCGGATCACCGGAGCATCGTCGGCACCTGGTGCCGACCAGTTTCCGGTGTTGCCGCCGAATCGTCCTCGGCCGCACTCACCCCCCTCGGACCGCCTCGAGCAGGGCAGCGTGGGAGCCGACGAGCGCGCGCCGCTCGGCCGCGAGCACCGGGCTCGGCGCCGCGCATCCGGCAGCGACCCACCTGTCGGAGAGATCCATCGCCTCGACCCGCAGGCGCGCGGCGTCTCGCATCACCTCCTGGCTGGTGCCGTAGACGTAGGCGTAGAGCTCCGTCAGCGCCGAGACCAGCGCCTCGCGACCGACACCGGTGTCGTGCTGGTGCCCGCGGTGCAGACGCCACCACTCGACCTCGAGCCGCGCGGCGTGCTCCGGGTCGATCGTCAGGTCGAGCTCGGTGGCGACCAGCGCGTAGAAGCGTCGCATCGAGGCCCGCGCACCATCGGGATCGTTGTCGGGGTGCGGCGCCCAGAGCTGGTTGGCACGCAGGACGTGGAACGCCCCGACCAGCGTCTTGACCGGCCCCATCCCGAACCCGGTCCGCACCATGCCGACCGCCGCCACCAGGAAGCGCCCCCACTGCCGGCGGTAGTACGCCGCCCACGCATCGGTCTCGCGGTTCCCCAGCAGCACCGGGTCGAAGGACCGGGGTCCGGACCGTGGGCTCATCGGCAGTGCTCCTTCACGAGGGCGGTGGTTCAGGGGGGTCGGTTTAGTTGAGACCACTTGGCTCTTCACACACGTGCGCGCTGTTGAAGAGGCAGTCTGCTCTAAGGGAAACCGACCCACTCTTCCCCGATCGAGGGGCCGTCCCAGCAGGCGCACAGCAGGCTCACAGGCATCCGCGCGACGATCAGGGCGGAAGGGGGGTGAGCATGGGTTCGATCCTCGACATGCTGCTCCGGGTCCCACCGTCCCTGGTGCTGGCCCTGGTCTTCCTGCTGCCCGCGCTGGAGGCATCGACCTTCCTCGGGCTCGTGGTCCCCGGCGAGACCGCCGTGCTCGTCGGCGGCGTGTTCGCGCACTCGGGCCGGGCCTCCCTCGCGCTGGTGATCGCGGCCGCCGTGCTGGGAGCGGTGCTGGGCGACCAGGTCGGCTACCTTCTGGGCCGCAGGTACGGCGAAGCGCTGCTCGGCCGCGTCCCGCAACGGCAGCGTCCCACGATCGCCCGCACCGTGTCGCTGATCAGACGACGCGGGGCAGTCGCGATCCTGGCCGGGCGCTGGGTGGCCTCGTTGCGGTCGATCGTCCCCGGCATGGCGGGTGTGAGCGGGATGCCGCGACTGCGGTTCACCGTCGCGAACGTCGTGGGCGGCACCGTGTGGGCGGTCGCGGTGGCGTACGGCGGCTACCTGGCCGGCGCCTCGGTCGCGGTGCTCGAGCAGCGCCTCGGTCTGGGCAGCGAGATCCTCGCCGCCGGCGTCATGGTCGCGATCGTGGTCGCCGTACTCGTGCACCGACGCCGGCCCGACTAGCTTCGGCGCTGCGAGGTCAGTGCCTCGAGCCTGGCGGCGTACTCCTCAGCGTCGATGTCACCGCGTGCGAGTCGCTCCGCGAGGATCTGCTCCGCACCGGATGTCGCACTTGCGCTCGGCGGGGAGGGCTGCGCAAGCGGAGGGAGTCCGTTCGCGGAGTGGGTGTTCCTGATGGTGCTGACCACCCAGAAGATCAGGACTCCGATCACAGCCCACACCCCGACCATGCCGAGCACCATCATGAAGCCCCAGCCGTTGTCCATGTGCCCGTTGCCCCAGTTCCACACAACCGTCACCTCATCGTCCGCGGCACGCCCACCGTGGGCCCGTGGACCCAGTCTTCGCCAGGTCCGATCGACGGCACAGGGGCGAGCGGCCCGGGCCCACAGGCCCTTCGCCCCCCCGAATCCCGACCCCCGCGCGCAGGGACTGGATCCACGACCTCTCGGCCAGGGACGGTCAACGGCTGGCCAGCTCGCTCGCCACGAGCAGGTCGGTGATCAAGATGTTGACCCACCCGCCGCGTACGGCGGCCTGGATGGCGTCGACCTTCTCCAGTCCGCCCGCCACCCCGATCCGGCGAGGCACGCGGAGGATGTCATCGCGGTCGATGCCGATCACGCGCTGGTCGAAGGAGGACTCCACGGCACGGCCCTGCTGGTCGAAGTAGCGCAGACACACGTCGCCCACCGCGCCGGCCTGACGCAGCTCCTCCTGCTCGGTCTCGGCCAGGCTGTTGCCGCTGCGACGCAGCAGCGGGGACGGCTCAAGCGTGCCGATGCCGACGAGCAGCACCGTGAGCTCCGACCACAGCTCGCGCACCACCGCGACACCCGGGTCTGCCATCAGCGCCTGCTGCAGGGCCCGTGAACCGACCAACCCCGGTGAGGGGATGAACACCGGAGCGGCACCGGTGAGCTCCGCCAGGCGACCGGTGAGCCGGGTTGCCTGCATCTGCACCTCCGGGCTCCCGACCCCCCCGACCACCTGCACCACCCGTTCGGCCACCTGGGTCCGCTTGGGCCGCATCACTTCCACGGCAGCCAGCAACGAGGCGCTCCAGGAGGAGACCCCGATGACGGCGTCGCTGATCAGCGTGCTGTCGAGGTACGCCGCAGCCCCAGAGCCGAGCGCACTCGATACCTCGCCCGCACTGCCCTCGACGTCGACCACCACGACGTCTCTCAGCGCGTACTTCTCCGCGAGCAGCTCCTCGAGATCCGTGTGCAGACCGGGCGGCGGCACCACGACGGTCCGGATGATCCCTCGCTCGGCTGCCTCCTTCAGCAGCCGTGAGACGCGCGCCTGCGAAACATGGAGCTGCGCTGCGATCTCCGGTTGCCGGACGCCCTGCTCGTGGTAGAGCCGCGCCACTTTGGTGAGCAGGCGCAACCGGTCACGGTCGGGTGTGGTGCGGGTGGGCATGGCTCATGGTCTCCCGGAAACGGCGGCTGCATGCACAGGGTCCGCGGACAGGTGCCGCGGGTGGGTATCGCCCGGCCGGTCGGCAAAGCGAACCCACCCGCGTCACCGTGCGATCACTTCTTGGCGAACACGCCGTACTCGTCCGCGTTCTTGGCCGTGATCAGCTCGCAGTCGATCGACTGCTTCTCGTCCGCACCGGTGCTGCCGCTGTTCACCATCTTGTCCGCCTGCTCCACTGCGGTCTCTGCACCCAGAGCGGCGGGCTGGAGGGCGGTGGCGTACATGTCACCGGCCTTGATCGCGGCGATCGCGTCGGGGCTGCCGTCGAAGCCGACCACCACGACGTTCTTGAGCTTGGCCGCCTTGATCGCGGCAACAGCACCGAGGGCCATCGTGTCGTTGCCGGCGATCACGCCTTGCACGTCGGGGTTGCGCTGGAGGATCGTCTCCATCTTGGTGAACGCCTCCTGCTGGTCCCAGTTGGCAGTCTCCTTCTGCACCAGCTTGAGGTTCGGGTACTGCGAGATCACTGCGTTGTAGCCGTCGGAGCGGACACCGGCGTTGGTGTCGGACTCCTTGCCCACCAGCTCGACGTAGTTGCCCTTCTCCTTCATCGCCTCGACGAACGCCTGGCCGGACAGCTGTGCCCCCTGGGCGTTGTTGGAGACGATCTGGGCCGCGGCCACACCGACCTTGTTGATCTCGCGGTCGATCAGGAACACCGGGATGCCGGCGTCCTTGGCCTTCTGGACCGGGCCGATGGAGGCATCGGCACCGGCGTTGTCGAGGATGATCGCCGCCGCCTTGCGCGAGATCGCAGCGTCGATCAGCTCGCTCTGCTTGTTGGGGTCGTCGTCGTGCGAGGCGACCGAAGCGGTGTAGCCGAGCGACTCGGCCTTCGCCTTGGCCGCATCACCCTCCGCTTTGAAGAAGGGGTTGTCGGGTGAGGGCGTGATGATGGCGATGTAGTTGCTGCCCTTCTTGGCCGAGTCGCTCGAGCCGGAGCCCGAGGATGACTTCGCGTCCGAGCTGCTGCCGCAGCCACTCAGCACCAGGACTCCCGCCGCGGCGACCGCCGCAAACCGCAAGCCGCTGCCGCGCGTGAACTTTCCGAACATGATTGCTACCTCCTGGAGTGGGTGTCTCACCCGTGTGTTGTGGTGTTGCTGTCTTCTGACCGGGTCGAAGACCCGGATCGGGAAGTCTGTGTTGCGCCGTCGGCGGGTGCAGGCTGCTTGGCGTGCTCGGCCTGGACGGTCGCCGCCACTGCTGCACCCTTGCGCTGGAATCGCTGCTGCCCCTGGTCGAGCACCACCGCGAGGATGATCACTGCACCCTTGATGAAGATCTGCCAGAACGTGGAGACACCAAGGATCACCAGACCGTCGGCGAGGAACCCGATCACGAACGCCCCCACCAGCGTCCCGCGGACGTTGCCGCGTCCCCCCGAGAGCGCGGCACCGCCGATGACCACCGCGGCGATCGCGTTCAGCTCGAAGCTCTCCCCGGCCTGGGGCGCCGCCGAGGTCAGCTCGGAGGCGATGATGATGCCGGTGATCGCGGCGCACGCGCCGGAGAGCATGTAGACGATGGTCTTGACCCGGCGTACCGGCACCCCTGAGAGCTCCGAGGCGCGCTCGTTCCCGCCGGTCGCGTAGAGCCAGCGACCGAAGGGCGCCTTGGTGAGCAGGAGCGTCGTGGCCAGGGCAAGGGCGATCATCACCCAGATCGAGAACGGCAGCCCGAGCGGGCGCCCCCCACCGATGTAGGAGAAGCCGGTGTTGCCGAGGCTGGGGTTTCCGCCCAGGTTGGGGTACGTCGACCCGCCGGAGATCAGCAGTCCGGTGCCCCGCGCGACGTAGAGCATGCCCAGCGTGGCGATGAAGGGCGCCACGTTGAAGCGGGTGACCAGGATGCCGTTGATCAGGCCCACGCCGGTGCCGACGAGAATCGCCAGGATCACCACCACCCAGACGGGCGGAAAGGCGAGGGTGTCGGTGCCCGGGATCCTGATGCCTCCCAGCAGCTCGCCACACACGACGCCTGAGAGACCGACGATCGAGCCGACGGACAGGTCGATTCCGCCCTTGAGGATCACGAGCAGCATCCCCAGCGCGAGCACGGCGTTGATCGCCACGTGCTTGGTCATCGTGATCACGTTCGTCACCGTGAGGAACGAGTCCGAGAGCGAGCTGAACACGATGATCAGCACGGCCAGGGCGATGAACGCCCTCAGCTCGAAGATCATGTTCAGCGTCCGGAGTCGCTTCACATCCTTCTCGGTGGGGCCGTCCTCCCCGTGGGTGGTCCGGGTCGGGGCCAGGGTCTGCGTCACGATGTCTCTCCAGTTCTGCTCCGGGAGGTGCCGTCCGCGAGCTGCATCAGGCGCCCACGGTCGATCGAGTGCGGGTCGAGGTCGGCGACCAGCCGGCCCCGCTCGAGGACCAGGAGTCGGTCCGGGATGTGCAGGGCCTCCTCCGCCTCGGAGGTGGTGAAGACCACGGCGAGGCCGCTCTCTGCCTGTTCGGTCATCAAGGCGAAGATGTCCGCCTTCGCACCGATGTCCACGCCCCGCGACGGCTCGTCGAGCAGGAGCACCCGCGGCCGCGTCAGCAGGGCCTTGCCGATCACGACCTTCTGCTGGTTGCCGCCACTGAGCGAGCCGATCGCGGCCGACTGGGCCGAGGTCTTCACGGTGACGTCGGTGATCATCCCCGCGACGGCGTCGCGTTCACGGTTTCGCGTGATCATGCCGCGGCGTACGAAGCTCATCAACGAGCTCAAGGACAGGTTCTGACCCACCGACATCGTCTGGACCAGGCCGTCACGTTGCCGGTCCTCCGGGACCAGCGCGATGCCGCGACGGATCCGCTCGCGCACCGACTCGCGGTCGAGATCCTCCCCGTCGAACCTGACGCTCCCGGACGCGACCGGCAGCCGACCAGCGATCGCCTCGAGCAGCTCGGTGCGACCCGAGGCCATCAACCCGTAGATGCCGACGATCTCCCCGGTGTGGATCTCCAGGTCTATCCCGTCCACCGCGAGCCGGTGCGGGTTGGAGGGGTCAGCCACCTGCAGGCGTCGCACCGAGAGGGCCACCCCACCCAGCCGGGCGTGCCGCTTGGGGAACAACGACCCCTGGTCGCGACCCACCATGTGGTGAACCACCCACGCGAGGTCGACCTCGTCCGCGAACCCCGTCGCCACCAGCCGGCCGTCGCGCAGGACCGCGACGTCATCGGCGATCTCCAGGCTCTCCTCGAGGTGGTGGGAGATGTAGATGACGGCGACCCCGTGGGCCGTGAGCTCGCGGATGACCCGGAACAAGATGTCGACCTCGGTCATGCTGAGCGCCGAGGTGGGCTCGTCCATGATCAGCACGCGCGCGTTCTGCAGCAGTGCGCGGGCGATCTCGACCAGTTGCTGCTGCCCGATCCGCAGGTCGCCGACCAGGGTGTCCGGGTCGAGCTTCTCCTCGAGTCGCTGCAGCACCACGGCCGTTGCGTCGCGCTGCGTGCCACGGTCGACGCTGCCAAGGCGACCACGCTCCTCGCGTGCCAGGAACAGGTTGTCCTGGATCGAGAGGTTCGGGCACAGGCTCAGCTCCTGGTGGATGATCACCACGCCCTGGTCGGCAGCCTGCCTGGGCGAGGCGAAGTCGACGACCTGGCCGTCGAGCTCGACGTGCCCGGTGGTGGGGGTCTCGATACCGGCCAGGATCTTCATCAGCGTCGACTTCCCGGCACCGTTCTCTCCGAACAGGGCGGTCACCCGTCCGGGGGCCACACCGAGGTCGACCCCCCGTAGCGCGTGCGTCCCGCCGTAGGTCTTGGTGACGTCACGGGCCGACAGCACGGTGTCAGCCGGCACCGCCGGGGCGCTCCGGCCCGGCGCGGCGGTCACTGTGCGGCCTCGATGCTGACCGGGGTCACGGTGATGACCTCAGGGTTGAGGGGCGCAGTCGCGCCGACCACCGTGACGGTCTTGCCCACGAGCGACGCGGCGTCCAGCCCCTGCAGCACCTCGGCCTTGACCTCGTTGTTCAGGGCGGTGGCGGCGTTGGCGTACTCCACCTGGTTGACGAAGTCGTTGAAGCTCACCAGACCGGTGGCGTCCCGCAGGACGGTGCCGTTGAGGGCCGGACCGATCTGGACCGAGACCCGGGTGGACTTGGGGATGCCCGGGACCGTGATCGGCATCAGTCCGCCGTTCGGCTTGCCGGCGACCCCGGTCAGGGTGACCGCATAGGTGTACGGCGAGGTGCCCTGACGCTTCCCGTACTGCTTCCCGGCTGCTTCCGCATCCTTGTCGAGGAGCGGGGCCAGGGTCGCAAGGTCCACGGGGTCCTTCTCGATGGCGGGCTTGATCTTCGAGGCGTAGTTGTCCTTGCCGAAGGCCGCGGCGTCGAACTTCTTCTGGGCACCTGGTACCGGCGCGGAGGCCGAGACGTACGTCGTCGAGACCCCCATCGCCACCAGCAGTGCGATCAGCAGTGCGCCGGCGACGACCCGCGGAGGGATGCCGCGTCGGGCCCGTGTGGTCTCTCGAGCCGAGGTCATGAGATCGCCCTCTCGTTGGTCCGGATGCGCTGCGAGTCCTGGCGCGATCGCGCCACCTCCCGGGTCCAGGTCGCGCGGAGGCGGCTGCGTTCGGTGGGGTCGGGGCGGGGCAGGAAGTCAGGCACGTGCGGCGTGGCGGCGAAGTCGCTCTCCAGCTCCGACCACGTCCACCAGCCGAGCACCAGGCCGGCGAGGTGGGCGACGCCGAGGGCGGAGAGGTTCGCGGTCGGGCTGACCCTGACCGGCAGTCCGCTCACATCGGCCTGCAGCTGCATCAGGGTCTCGGACCTGGTCATGCCGCCGTCTGCGGCGAGCTCGGCAAGGGGGCCGGTCACGGCGGCAAACGCGGAGAGCGCGTCGTCGACCTGGAAGGCGATGGACTCGACAGCGGCGCGGGCCAGGTGCTCACGGCGGGTTCCGAGCGAGAGCCCGCTGATCAGCGGCACCGCATCCCTGTCCCAGTACGGCGCGCCGAGGCCACCGAAGGCCGGGACCACGGTCACGCCGTCGCTGCTGGTCGCCGCCGCCCACGCAAAGACCGCGTCGGCCTCGACGTCGAGCAGGTCGGCCAGCCAGGTCACGGTGCGCCCGGTGGAGCGGATGTTGGCCTCGAGGGCCAGCTCCACGTCCTTGAACTGCCAGGCAATCGTCGCGCACACCCCCGAGGCGGCCGACGCGCGTGGGCCCAGGGCCATCACCGAGGAGCCGGTGCCGAAGGTCGCCTTGACGACCCCAGGACGCCAGCCGGCGTGGGCGAACAGGGCCGCGTGCGAGTCGGCCATCACCGCGAGCACCGGGAGTCCGTCGGGCAGGGGGTCGAGGCCGCGGATGCTCGGGAAGGGGCCGACCGAGGGCAAGACGCGCGGCAGGACGGGGCGAGGTACGCCGAACAGGTCGAGCAGCTCGTCGTTCCAGTCGCCGGTGTCGATGTCGAGCAGCTGGGTCCGGGAGGCGTTGCCGATCTCGGTGACCGCCTCGCCGTCGAAGTGGGAGAGCAGCCAGGCATCGACGGTGCCGACGCAGATCTCAGCGTTGCGGGAGCGGCTGCGGTCCGGGTCGTGCTGGTCGAGCAGCCAGGCGGCCTTCAGCGCAGAGAACATCGGGTCGAGCGGCAGGCCGGTCCGTCTCCGCACGCGCGGGGCGTGACCGGCCTCCTCCAGGACGGCCGCCCGGTCTGCGGTGCGCTGGTCCTGCCAGCTGATCGCGGGGGCGAGGGCAGAACCGGTCGCCCGGTCCCACAGGACGACGGTCTCACGCTGCACGCTGAAGGCCACGCCGACGACGCGGTCGGCGTACTGCTCGTTGACGCAGTCGCGCACGCTCTGCTGCACGCTCGACCAGATCGCCTCGGCGTCCTGCTCGACCCAGCCTGGCGCCGGGTGGTCCTGACCGAGCGCGACCGAGGCCTGGGCGACCACGTGGCCGGCCGGGTCCACCAGCATCGACTTCGTGGAGCTCGTCCCCTGGTCGACGGCGAGGATCAGGTCCTCAGACATCGCGCCCCGCCACCTCACGCGCTGCACGGACGATGCCCTCGACGTTGAGGCCGAAGTGGTCAAGCAGGTAGGACGCGCTCCCCGTCGGCGCGAAGGCGTTGTCGATCCCGAGGATCCGCATCCGGCAGGGTCGCTCCTGGCTGACCAGGGACGCGACCGCGGCACCGAGCCCGCCGCTGATCGTCGCCTCCTCCACGGTGACGATGCCGGCGGTCTCGCTCGCGGCGGCGATCAGGGCTGCGCTGTCGAGCGGCTCCACGAAGGCGAGGTTGAGGACGCGTGCCCCGATGCCTTCGGCGGCCAAGGCGTCCGAGGCCCAGAGGGCCCGGGAGACCATGGAGCCCATGGCCACGATCGTGACGTCGTCACCCGCGCGGAGTTGTACGGCCCGGCCCGGCTCGAACGGCTCGTCGTCAGCAGAGACCTCGGGCACCTTGAACCGTGGGATCCGCAGGTAGGAGCCCCGCCCGAGCGCCGCGGCCCAGCGCACGGCGGAGCGGGTCTGCCTCGGCCCGGCGGGTACGACCACCGGCAGGTCAGCGACAGCTCGCATCCACGAGATGTCCTCGATCGAGTGGTGGGTCGGGCCGAGCTCGCCGTACGCCATGCCGGGGCTCTGCCCGCACAGCACGACATGTCGCTGGCTGTAGGCCACGTCAGCCTTGATCTGCTCGGTGGCGCGTCCGGTGAGGAAGGGTGCCGCCGCGCACACGAACGGGATCAGTCCCGAGTTGGCCAGCCCTGCGCCGACACCGACCAGATCCTGCTCGGCGATGCCGACGTTGATCAGACGGTCGGGGAACTCGTCGCGGAAGCCGGTCAGGTTGCTGGAGCCGACGGAGTCGTTGCACACAGCGACGATGCGCTCGTCCTCGCGCGCCAGCTTCGCCAGCTCCTCGGCGAAGTCGACGCGGCAGTCGTAGGTCGTGGCGTCGGGCGGCAGCTGGTGCTCGACCTGGGAGGTGGGTGTGGCGGTCATGCGGAGAGCTCCTCGAGTGCGGCGGTGACCTGCTCGGCGGTGGGCACCTTGTGGTGCCACTCGACGCGGTCCTCCATGAAGGACACGCCCTTGCCCTTGATCGTGTCGGCGACGATCGCCACCGGCTTCCCCGTGGTCGACGGACCCATGGCCTCGACGAGGGCGAGATGGTCGTGACCGTCGATGCGACGGGTCTCCCAGCCGAAGCTGGTCCACTTGTCGTGCAGCGGCTCGAGCGTCTTGGTGTCCTCGGTGCGTGCCCCCTGCTGCAACCGGTTGCGGTCGACGATCGCGGTCAGGCTGTGCAGTCCGTAGTGAGCGGCCGTCATCGCCGCCTCCCAGTTGCTGCCCTCCTGCATCTCGCCGTCGCCCATCACCACGATGGTCCGGTAGTCCTCTCCCAGCACCTGGGCGCCGAGCGCACACCCGGTGGCCACCGGGAACCCGTGCCCGAGCGGGCCGGTGTTGGTCTCCACCCCCGGGACCTTGACCCGGTTGGGGTGCCCGTTGAGCGCGGAGAGCGGTTGCGCGAACGTGCTCAGCTCGGCCCGAGGGAAGTAGCCGCACGAGGCCAGCGTCGAGTAGAGCGCTGCCGCACAGTGACCCTTGCTGAGCACGAAGCGGTCGCGTCGCGGGTCGTCAGGTCTGGTGGGGTCCAGGTTCAGGGCGTACCAGTAGGCGGTGACGAGGATGTCGGTCACCGACAGGTCCCCACCGACGTGACCCAGGCCGGCGCCGGCGATCGTGGTCAGGATGTCGCGTCGGACACCGTCGGCCACTGTGGCCAGCTCGCTCCTCAGCGCCTCCCCGGAGAGCTTCCGGTTGCGCGCCACTTGCTCGGCGTACGCCGCTGCGGCGGGTGCATCGACGCTGAGCACGGAGCCGGTCACGGCGCCGGATCCGGCGGCGCTCATGCCTGCTCCCCGTGCAGCTCGGCCATCGCGCTGTACAGCGCCCGCTTCACGATCCGTTGTGCCAGCAGTGCGTCCTGCGCCTCCTGAGCGGCACGAAGCGCGTCGTGGTCGAGACGGTGCAGCGCCCGGTGGAACCCGCGCATGGTCTCGATGCCGTCCCTGGCCGCCTGGACCGAGTCCTCGCGGAACGGGAACTGGTCGAGCTGCCACACGCCCTCCCACCCTGAGGTGTGCAGCGCGTGGAAGAACTCGAAGGTCTCCAGGAGGTGCACCGATCCGACGACCATGTCGTCATCCCAACCACGGAAGTTGTCGTTGACGTCGATCGCGAAGAGGCGCTCACGCGAGAGCGCCAGCTTGGCCGCCTCCGCAGGCGATTCACCCCCGTAGAGCGAGTGTCCGAAGTCGAGCAGGATCCCGACGTTGTCGCAGCCCATCTCCTCGATCGCAAGGAGCGTGCGAGCGCAGGAGGAGAACACCATCCGGTTGCGGGGCTCGCGCGGCTTGTACTCGATGCAGAACCTCATATCGGGGAAGTTGGTGGCCAGCTCACGCACCGCGCCGACCGAGTAGTCCCACAGCTGCGAGTGGTCGGCCTGGAACGGGTAGTCGACACCGTCCTGCCCCGGCCAGAGCTTCACGTAGTCGCACCCCAGATCGGTCGCGAGCTCGGCGGCCCGCGAGACCAGGTCGATCGCCTGGGCGCGCACCGCGGCGTCGGGGTTGGTGAAGCCACCCTTGACGAACTCCCGGTTGTAGATCTCCGGCGTGACGGCCACGGCGCTCACACCGGCCTCGTCCAGGGCGGCCTTGATGTCGGCGGTGTCGACGTCCTTCGGGGCGAACGGCCAGTTCAGGTCCACCACGGAAAGTGAGCCGACCTGACCGGCCAGCGCGATGGCCTCGAGGGTGGTCACCGGGTCGGCGTACCCCTCGGTCGCGTAGCGGTCGACGTAGCTGGCGAAGTGCCAGATCCCGGCGCCGTACCGCGGTTCCTGAATATCTATGCGTTGTTGATCGGACATGCAGCAATAGTCCGTGCGGACGCACCCCCTGTCAAGCACTCGCCCCGAAATACTGTGGTGCCGCTCACATCTGTCCGGCTTTGCCCCCTCAACGGCTCCATGGCCGCCCGCGTCAGCCGGGGTGGCGCAGGGCGAAGAAGTTCACGGCCGTGAACGCGAGCACAACGACACCCCGCTGGTTCAACCCCTCGACCTCGGTGTGCACCAGGCCGCGGTCTGGGCGGGTGCGTGAGGCCCGGGCCGTGGCCACGGTGACCCGGATCTGCAGCTCGTCACCGGGACGCACCGGGGCCGGCCACCGCACGTCACCTAGGCCGGGCGAGGCCAGGCTGGCGACGGCGGAGATGTAGTGCTCGACGTAGAGCCGCATGCACAGCGCCATCGTGTGCAGACCGCTCGCGATCAGCCCCTCGAACGGGCCGTTCGCCGCCCAGGCCGGGTCGGTGTGGATCGTCTGCGGGTCCCACTGCTGGGCGAAGGCGACGATCTCGTCCGCGGTGACCCCGAGGGTCCCGAACTCGTACGTCGGACCGGGCAGGTAGTCCTCGAAGTACCGGTCCCCGACCGGGGCCGGGAGGTCGGTGTCGCTGAGCAGGCGGCTACGGGCTGTCATGGGGACAGTCGACCATCCCCAGGTCGTTCACCGGGCAGCGGACTCCGCGATCTGCTTGATCGCCGCGAGCGTCTTCGGGATGCCGGCGAGCGCCTGCTCGGTGCGGTCGGCGATCTGGGCGGGAGCGTCGTCGCCGAACTTCTCCTCGAACATCGCGATCCCCCCGGGCAGGAACTCCCACGACTCGGTGACGGTGGTGCTCCCGTCATCCATCGCATCGAAGGTGTAGCCCCAACGGACGAAGGACCCGCCGACCACGAAGGCGAACTCGGAGGGTCGATCGGCCGCGACCACCTGCGAACGGGTCTCCCAGGTGCGCTCCGGGAGCACGTTGCGACCGGTGAACCAGGCACCGGGTCGCCCGGCCTCGGCATCGTCGTCCCACCAGCAGGTGACGGTCACCGGGCTCCACTCGCCGGTCCGGGCGATGTCGGCGACCATGTCGTAGAGCGTCTCCGGCGAGGCGGCGACGACGACGGACTGCTGGTGCGTCCTGGGGAGGCTCACTTCTTGAGCCTACGGCTGCCGCCGTGCCAGTCCTCCTGGACACCGACCGTGTCTGCGTCCACCCCGAGACCCGCCAGCTGCGGGAGCTCACGCATGCTTCGCTTGAGCTCGGCGAAACCCGGGAAGCGCGCCAGGCCCACCACGTGGTCCCAGAGCTCGACGGCGGAGTCCTCGTCCGGGAGCCGGCTGATCACCGGGCCGAAGAACGCCACGCCCTCGGGCGGCTCGAAGTGGATGATCGGGGTGCCGACGTCCTTGCCGGTCAGGCCGAGGGCCTCGTCGGTCTCGGCGCTGATCTCGAGGTCCCAGGCGTCGTCGTCGAGGGCGTCGGCCAGGTCCAGCGGCAGACCCGCGCTGGCGAGGATCGGCTCCACGAAGGCACGGGTGCCTCGCAACGTCTTCTCGTCACCGTCGGCGCCGGGCGGCACCGGCGCGCTGGCACTGTCGAAGATCCGGGCACCGTAGGCGGCGTACAGCCGGCCCACCGCCTCGCGACCGTGCTCGGCACGCACCCGTGCAGCCACGCGCAGCAAGCGCAGACCGGCGGTGTGCCCAGCCTCGTAGTCGGCAGGGAAGTGCGCGTCGTAGTCCACGTCGGCGTTGATCAGGCGCAGCGAGATGAACCGCCAGTCGACGGTGTAGTCACGCTGCTCCTGCACCAGGCGCACCCACTTGCTGGTCATCCAGGCGAACGGGCAGACCGGGTCGAAGTAGAAGCGGATGTCCGGATTCTCCATGAAACCAACCCTAGGCAGACCGACCAACCGTCTCGGGGCAGACGAACCGTGGCCTAGTCACCGACGAACCGCGCTCGGTCGCTCCCCGGTTGTCAGTAGGTTGGGAGTGCCCCCTTCCGAGGAGCCCCCCATGTCCTCCCCCGCCCGAACCGATCCGAGCACCACCGCCACCACGTCGGCCGTACGCCGGACCGGGCTGGTCTGGACGGCCCTCGTGGGGCTGGCCTGGCTCGCGCTGGCGGGCTGGCAGCCCACGACGACCTGGCACCTGGCGCCGCTGCTCCTGGCCGCCGCCTGGGCCTGGGTGGTGGCGCAGGACCTCGCGCCCGGTGACCGTTCTGCCCGCGGCGCCCTGACCCGGGCCGGGATTGGCGGTCTCCTCGCCGCCACGGCGGTGACGCTGGGTCTTGCGGCGGCCGGTCGACTGCAGGGTCCGACGTACGCCGGCTCGGGCAGCGTCGTGACGGAGGCGCTGCTGCTCGCTGGCGCCGGCGCCGGGATCGCCGTCCTGGTGGGTGGAAGGGCCTCGCCAGCTACTACGACGTGCACGCCGGTGACCTCGTGATCCGCGACGCCGCATGGACCTACCGGCATCCGCTGCCGATCGCGCGCCGAGTGCGCGGTCGGGTGGCCTTCTGGAACGGCATCGAGGTCGACACCGGCGGGAAGCGCCCGTGATCGTCGCGGTCGTCACGGGTGCGGTCGCCGGGGTCGCGCTGGGCTACGTGCTGCAGCGCGGCCAGCTCTGCTTCCACTCCGCGATCAGCACCGCCCTCGACCGCCGGCTGCTGCTCGCCCGCGGATGGGCGCTGGGCGTCGCGCTCGGCTCTGTCGGCCTCGCGGTGCTGTTCCTGCTGCCGGGCACCGACGCCCTCAACCGCGGCCTGGCGTTCCGGCCGGTGGCCAACGTCGTCGGTGGCCTGGTCATCGGCGCGGGGATGGTGGTGGCGCGCTCCTGCGTCTCCGGACTGTTCTACAAGCTGGGCTCCGGCATGCTCGGCGCGCTCGTGGGCCTGGTCGGCTGGGCGGGTGGCGAGCTGATCGCACGCCAGATCACCCTGCCCGGCCCGACGCTGCTTCCCGGCGGCGAGGACGCGACCGTCCCCGGCGTGCTCGGCCTGCCGCGGCTGCTGGTTGCAGCGCTCGGGCTCGTCGCCGTCCTGGTGTGGTTGTGGCGTAGCCCGGGTCGCCACGAGCACCCCGAAAGGCGCTGGCAGTGGGGGTGGCGCCCGATCGGTCTCGGTCTTGGGGTCGCGGTGACGGCCGGCTGGGCCTTGGCTGCGCTGGGCGGGTCGACTTTCGGGCCCAGCTCGGTCGGCGCGGCGAACAGCATCGCGAACGGCTCGCCCAACTACTGGTTGATCGCGTTCCTGCTCGGGATCGTCGCCGGGGCCACTGTCGCGGCCCGCACCGCTGGCGGCTTCTGGGTCCGCGGCGAGGAGCCGGTCCGCTACGCCCAGCTCGCTGCCGGCGGCCTGCTGCTCGGCGCCGGTGGCTGGATCGCGGGTGGCTGCAACCTGGGTCACGGCCTCTCCGGCGTCGCCCAGCTCAGCGTGTCCTCGTTCGTGGTGGTGGTCGCGATGGTCGCCGGGGTGGCGCTGACCCGGGTGCTGGTCCGCCGTACGCCGGCACCTGATCCGGTCGTCGGTTTCCCAGGTTGAGAACCCTTTTTGCCTCTTAACCTGGGAAACCGACCGGCCCCCCTGGGAAACCGACCGGCCACCTGGGAAACCGACCGCCCCAGGAGCGCGAGCACCCCGAGCGCCGATTTCAGCCTGACCCTCACGTAAGGGTAGAGTTTGCCGTTCGCGCTCCCGCCGCGTCTTCTCCCATCTCCCGGCGCCCTGCCCACTCGCGCCCGGAGCCACGCCCAGCACTCCTGCTCCCCACGAACGGACCCCCATGCCCGAATCCACCGAGCCGCCGACGCAGCCGGACGAGCCCACACCGACCTCTTCGGCCGCCCCCACCCGCGTGCGTACGCCGCACCCGCCGGAGGCCTCGGAGACGAACACCGTGCGCGCGACGCTGCGCTCGCCGCGCCTGCTCCGCACCGAGGTGCTGGCCGGCCTGGTGGTGGCGCTCGCGCTGATCCCCGAGGCGATCTCGTTCTCGATCATCGCCGGCGTGGACCCGCGGGTCGGCCTGTTCGCGTCGTTCACGATGGCGGTCTCGATCTCGTTCCTCGGCGGCCGGCCGGCGATGATCTCCGCCGCCACCGGGGCCATTGCACTGGTGATCGCACCGGTGATGCGTGACTACGGCTTCGACTACCTGATCGCGACGGTGCTGCTCGGCGGGGTGATCCAGGTGGTCCTGGCGCTGACCGGGGTGGCGAAGCTGATGCGCTTCATCCCGCGCTCGGTGATGGTCGGGTTCGTCAACGCCCTGGCGATCTTGATCTTCGGCGCCCAGATCCCGCACCTGCTCGGGGTGCCGTGGCTGGTCTACCCGATGGTGGCCTTCGGCATCGCGGTGATGGTCTGGCTGCCCAAGCTGAGCAACGCCGTACCCCCGCCCCTGGTGGCGATCGTGCTGCTGACCGCCTTCACGCTCCTGGTCGCGTTCAGGGTGCCCGACGTCGGCGACGAGGGCGAGCTGCCCGACAGCCTGCCGTCGCTGTTCATGCCCGACGTGCCGCTCGACATGGAGACGCTGCGGATCATCGCCCCCTACGCCCTGGCGATGGCGCTGGTCGGACTGCTCGAGTCCTTGATGACGGCCAAGCTCGTCGATGACATCACCGACACCCACTCCAACAAGTCGCGTGAGGCCTGGGGCCAGGGTGCGTCCAACATCATCACCGGCTTCTTCGGCGGCATGGGTGGCTGCGCCATGATCGGCCAGACGATGATCAACGTGAAGGCCTCCGGTGCCCGGTCGCGGATCTCGACCTTCCTGGCCGGGGTGTTCCTGCTGATCCTCGTGGTCGGCCTCGGCGACGTCGTCGCGGTGATCCCGATGGCCGCCCTGGTCGCAGTGATGATCATGGTCGCCGTCGGCACCTTCGACTGGCACAGCATCCACCCGGCCACGCTGAGGCGGATGCCGAAGAGCGAGAACATGGTGATGGTCTCGACCGTGGCGATCACGGTGCTGACGCACAACCTCGCGATCGGCGTCGTCCTCGGCGTCGTCGTCGCGATGGTGATGTTCGCTCGTCGCGTCGCGCACTTCACCGAGGTCGTCGACATCTCCCACGACGCCGAGACCCGCGTCTACAAGGTGATCGGCGAGCTGTTCTTCGCCTCCAGCAACGACCTGGTCTACCAGTTCGACTACGCCGGCGACCCCGACCACGTGGTGATCGACATGTCCGAGTCGCACGTGTGGGACGCCTCCACGGTCGCCACCCTGGACGCCATCGAGACCAAGTACGCCAACAAGGGCAAGCGCGTGGAGATCCGCGGTCTCAACGAGGCCAGCCTCGACCGGCACCAGCGGCTGGCCGGCAGGCTGTCGAGCCACTGATGGGCGACCTGCTCAAGATCGGGGAGGTCTCCGACCGGGTCGGGCTCAGCCTGCGCACCATCCGGTTCTACGAGGAGGCCGGTCTCGTCGTGCCCGAGACGCGCAGCACCGGCGGCTTCCGCCTGTACGCCGAGACCGCCGTCGACCGGCTGCTGCTGATCAAGGGGATGAAACCGCTCGGCTTCAGCCTCGAGGAGATGGTCGAGGTGCTCGGCGACCTCGACGTCCTCGCCGATCCGTCCACCAGCGCGCCCATCGCGGCCGAGCTGGCGGCTCGTCTCGACGAGGTCCGCGAGCGCGTCGACACCCGCGCCGTGGAGCTGCTCGAGACCGCCGCCCGCGCCCGCGACTTCGCCCTGCAGCTGCTCGAGGTCGCCGACCGGCACCGCTGACCGCGGTCCGGCCCGGAGCGGTCGCGATCCTGACGGAGAGTTGCGACGCTCCCCTTCGTTCCGTACGTTGACATGCCCACGCACGTCGCACTCGGGCAGCACCAAACGGGTGGCGACTGCTTTGCCAGGAGTCCGTGCGTGGACCCGGATCGCGGGCTCCGCATCGCCTAGGAGACCCGTGAACCGCACCCCGCTGAACCGCCTCAAGTCCCTCACCCTCATCTCGATCGCCTTCGTCGCGGCCACCGCCCTCAGCGGGTGCGGTACCGGCACAGCCGAGGGACCCGGCGGCGCGGAGCTGCTGAACAAGGACCAGCTCGTGGTGGCGATGAGTGGGGAGTTCCAGCCGTTCAGCTACCGCGACGGCAACACCCTGACCGGTTTCGACTACGACATCGCGGCGGCCGTGGCCAAGGAGATGGGGTTGGAGCTCGACACCAAGACCGGCGCCTTCGACACCCTGATCGGTGGCCTGAAGTCCAACAGGTACGACGTGCTGGTCGCCTCGATGACCCCCACCGAGGACCGCAAGAAGCAGGTCGACTTCACCGACGGCTACTACAGCTCTGGCGCCCAGGCGTTCGTCGCCAAGGACAGCGACTGCACCGACGTCTCCCAGCTGGACAAGCCGACGCTCGGTGTCGCCGCCGGCACCACCTACAACGACTTCCTCAAGGACAAGCCCTGGGTCGGGAAGGTCCGCACCTTCAGCTCCGACGTCACCGCCCTCAAGGACGTGGGCGCGGGACGTCTCGACGCCGCGGTC
>CAWAJE010000065.1:0-43978 GCA_963782215.1 uncultured Actinomycetota bacterium
GTGCTCGCGATGCTCGACCTTCTGGGGCCCGAGGCGCTCACCCCACCACGGCCAACGGCATGCACGCGATCGCGGAGTCCTGGAAGCTGGCGATGGCCGACCGCGAGGCGTGGTTCGGCGACCGGAGCCCAGTCACGAGTGCGCTGCTGCTCGACCCCGACTACCTCGCAGCACGTGCCTCGCTGGTGGGCGACCGAGCCGACCTCGGGCTCCGCCCGGGGCCCCCCGGCGGGCACGAACCCCGCCTCGCCGCCCACGTGCAGCGGCTGCTGGCCGGGAGGGACACCGGCCGCATCGCCGACGTCACCACCGGCGAGCCGACCGTGCAGCGCGACGGCAGCACCCGCGGCGACACCTGCCACATCGACGTGGTCGACCGCTGGGGCAACATGATCTCCGCGACGCCCAGCGGTGGCTGGCTGCAGAGCTCGCCGACGATCCCCGAGCTCGGCTTCTGTCTCGGCAGCCGGTCGCAGATGTTCTGGCTGGACGAGGGGCTGCCCGCCTCGCTCGAGGCCGGCGCCCGACCGCGGAGCACCTTGACCCCGACACTGGTGCTGCGCGACGGCAGGCCGGTGCTGGCGTGCGGCTCCCCCGGTGGCGACCAGCAGGACCAGTGGCAGTCGCTGTTCCTGCTGCGGCACCTCGTCGGTGGTCTCAGCCTGCAGGAGGCGATCGACGCCCCGATGTTCCACACCGAGAGCTTCCCGGGCTCCTTCCACCCGCGCGCGATGTCGCCCGGTGAGCTGGTGGTCGAGGACCGGGTCGACCCGGCCGTGCTCGCCGACCTCGAGTCCCGCGGCCACCGGGTGACGCGGTCCGGTCCCTGGAGCCTGGGCCGGATGTGCGCCGTGGCCCGGGATCCGCGAACCGGCGTACTCACCGCAGGGGCGAACCCTCGCGGGATGCAGGGCTACGCCGTGGGTCGATGACCGGCTCGACGGCGGCGCCAGGCACGCGGACCAGCCAGACGGCGAAGGCGATCGTCCACAGCCAGAACAGGAACAGCGGGAAGAACACCGGTGCGAACAGGCCGCACGGGCCGGCCACGTAGGTGAGGATGCGCAACCAGCGGGGCAACGTCTCGCGCAGGGCACCCGCCAGCACCAGCGCCGTCGCGCCCAGGAAGAAGGCACTGGCACAGACGGCGACGAGGTTGCTGATCTCGCTGACCAGGTAGACCACCGAGTGCGGGACGTTCGCCACCACCGGCCGGGAGCCCTCGGCGAAGGCCACCGAGATGCCGCCGACCAGGAACCAGCCGATCACCCCCGCGGCGGCACCCGCGACGCCGAGGCCTCGTACGACCGGTCCCGCCGCACCCACCAGCTCGCCCATCCGAGTGCCGAAGACCAGCAGCCCGAGGCCGGCGAAGGCGCCGAGGTAGGCGAGCCCGAAGGCCAGGGCCCAGTGGCTGCTCGCGAGATAGGTCGCGACGGCATGCTCCTCGTAGGCGCCCCCGGGTGCTCCGATCGTCATGAAGGCCACCGGGGTGAGCACCCCGTAGGCAAGCAGGCCCAGTCCTGCCGCTCGTCGTGCGTCCACCTCGACCACCTCCTGCTGGCACCGGCACCGCGCCTGTGCTCGTTGCCATTGTTGGATCCGGCGGCGGCCGGCGTCGTCCTGCGGGCTGAGGAACCGAGCTGTCCCGGTGGAGGAGGGCGGTGTCCTCCTCGCGGAGGACTCCACCGGAGGTCGCGCGGCGGTAGCGTCTCTCGGGTGCGGAAGCGCTCGCTGGCCTTCGACGTGCTGCTCGCCCTCGCACTGCTCGCGGCAGTGCAGGTGGAGGTATGGACGGGCGCGCTCTCGACCCACCGGCAAGGACCGCACTGGGCACAGGCCGTGGGCTACGGGGTCGCCGCACTCGCGCTGCTGGGTCGCAGGCTCGCTCCACTGGCGAGCACCCTGGTGCTGTGCGCCGCGCTGACTGCGGAGTTCGTCGTGTTCGGGGCGCCCGAGGGCTTCGGCGTGTTCGCGCTGCCATTGGTCTCGGCCTACTCGGTGGCCTCGCTGGAGGAACGGCGCCGCGCCCTGTGGGGGCTGGCGGCCCTGCTCGGGACGGGACTGGTGTGGCTGGCGGTCGACCCCGCCACTGTCGGCTGGCTGGAGCGGGCCCAGGGACTGGTGTGGCTCTCGCCGTGGGTGGTCGCATGGCTGCTCGGTGCCTATCGGCGGACCCGGCGGCTCTACGTCGAGGGACTGCTGCGCGAGCGCGAGGAGCGGGCTTCCGCCGCCGTTTCCGACGAGCGCGCCCGCATCGCCCGTGAGCTGCACGACGTGATCGGGCACAGCGTCACCGTGATGACCGTCCAGGCCTCCGCCGTACGCCGGTTGATGCGGCCCGACCAGGTCCAGGAGCGGGAGGCACTCGAGACCGTGGAGGCGACTGGTCGGGAGGCGTTGACGGAGATGCGGCGGATGGTGGGCGTCCTGCGCTCGGCCGACGTCGCCGCCGACCTGGCGCCCCCACCGACCTTGGGACAGCTCGGGGCCCTGGCGGAGCACTACCGCCGGACGGGGCTCGCGGTCACCGTGGAGGTGCTGGGCGAGCCGGAGTCGCTTCCGCCGGGACTCGACCTGACCGCCTACCGGTTGGTGCAGGAGGCCTTGACCAACACTCTGCGCCACTCCGGAGCGACCTGCGCCAGAGTCGTCGTACGCCACTCCCCCGACTCCCTCGACCTCACGGTGTGCGACAACGGGCGCGGTCCGGCCGCGACGGAACAGCCGGGCACGGGACTGCTGGGGATGCGCGAACGCGTGGCGGTGTACGGCGGAACGCTCGACACGCGGACCGCCGAGGGTGGTGGCTTCGAGCTGATCGCGCGCCTGCCGCTGGAGCTGCGATGACATCGCGACCTGCCCCCATCCGCGTGCTGGTCGTGGACGACCAAGCACTGGTTCGTGCCGGTTTCCGGATGATCCTCGAGGCCGAGGACGACCTCGTGGTCGTGGCGGAGGCCGCCGACGGCCACGAGGCGGTAAGAGCAGTCGCGACCCACCAGCCCGACGTAGTCCTGATGGACGTGCGGATGCCGGGCATGGACGGCATCGAGGCGACCCGCCGCATCGTCGACGGGGCGCGGGAGTCTGCGGTCGCCGTGATCATGCTGACCACCTTCGACATGGACGAGTACGTCTATGACGCGCTGCGCGCGGGCGCCGCCGGCTTCGTGCTCAAGGACGTGCCACCCGAACAGCTCGTCGAGGGCATCCGCGACGTGGTCACCGGCGCCTCGCTGCTCGCCCCGGCCGTGACTCGCCGGATGATCGAGTCCTACCTCTCCCGCCCGCCGCTGTCGAGCACCGCGTCCGTGGCGTTGGCGGCTCTCACACCGCGCGAGCACGAGATCCTCGTGCTGCTCGGTGCCGGTCTCTCCAACGCCGAGATCGCTGCACGGTTGGTCGTCTCCGAGACGACGGTCAAGACGCACGTCGCTCGGGTGCTGATGAAGCTGGGGCTGCGCGACCGGGTGCAGGCGGTGATCTACGCCTACGAGAACGGCGTGATCTCCATCGGGCAGCGCAGTGTCTAGCGCCGCGGTTGCGGTGGCACCATCACGGCGTTGAGCGCCAGGGCCTTCGCGCGGTCGCCCTTGACCTTCATCGTCCCGGTCAGCACCCCGCGGACGGGATGCAGCTGACCGGTGACCAGCTTGAGGAAGTCGGCACCCTCGATCGTGATCGTGGCGTCGCGGCGCTGGCCCTCGGGCGGATCGGTCTGGATGGTGCACACCCCCTCGCGCACGTGTACGACGTACCGGTCGACGTCCCCGTCGCTGCGCCCGCCGATCCGGAAGCCGACGCTCAGGGAGAGCTCGCGCGCCTTGCCGGTGTCGATGAAGTCGGGGAAGCGCCGGAACACCTCGCCGAGCACGATCGGCCGGAAGCCGCCCTGCATCACCCCGCGCATGTGCTTGCCCGAGGTCGTGGCCACCGCGGTCGCCACGTCGACCGGGTCGAGGGCCGTGGGGTCAACGGCGGCGGCGGCGCTGCCAGGGACGCGGAACACCGAGCCGACCGCGAGGGCCAGCAGCTCCTCGCCGTCCACCTGCAGCTCGTCGCTGAGGTAGAGCAGTGCCGCGTTGGCCTCCCCGGTCACCAGCCGCACGAACGACACGATGCCGGTGGTCACGGTCACGTCGGGTGTGGCGTCCTCCGCGAGGGCCACCGCCCCGTCCCGGAACCTGATCGTGTGCCGTTCCCGCTGGGCCCTGCCGTGGGTGAGCTCGAAGCAGGCGACCCCGTCGATGTCCGCGAGCCGTTCTGGGTCGGCGAACTCAGCGAACCGGTCCAGGACCGCGGCGACAGCCTGCTCGCGGAAGCGGTCGAGCTCGAACAGGACGCGCAGGTCCGCCTCGCTGGCCTGCCGGATCGCCTCGGTGACCTCGACGACGTCGGCCCGGAAGAAGAAGTGGTGGAGCTCGGCAGCGGGCATCGCGGTGAAGCGGTCGGTCACGGCAGACACGGCACTCATTTCGGTGGGTTCACCCAATTTTAACCGGGATGCTCACACCGTGAGGTCCTCGGGGCGGTGTCATGCGCGTGCTCCGGTCCCGTCCACCACACGGGTGTGGCGGACGGGACCGGAGCGTGGATTCGCCGGACAGGGCAACCGGGAGGAAGCGGCCTCGGGCAGCCACCCTGAGGCCGTCAGTCGGACGCCCTGCCCGGAGTCTCCTCGAGCGTGGTGGCACCGGTCATGATGGCGACCACCTCGTTCGGGGTGTGGGACTGCGGGGTGACCACCCCCGCGCACCGACCGAGCCGCTGGATGTGGATCCGGTCAGCCACCTCGAAGACGTTTGGCATGTTGTGGCTGATCAGGATCACCGGCAGACCGTTCTCGCGGACCTGGTTGATCATCGCGAGCACCTGGTTGGTCTCCTTCACCCCGAGCGCAGCTGTCGGCTCGTCGAGCACGATCAGCTTCGTGGCGAAGGCAGCGGCACGAGCCACCGCCACGGCCTGACGCTGACCACCCGACAGCGTCTCCACCGCCTGACCCATGTTCTGCAGGGTGCCGATGCCGAGCTCGGCCATCGACTCCCCGGCGCTGTCGCGCATGCCCTTGTGGTCGAGCATCCGCAGCACCGAGCCGAGGGGACCGGGACGCCGACGCTCACGTCCCAGGAACATGTTGGCGGCGATGTCGAGCGCGGGTGCCACCGCCAGGGTCTGGTAGACGGTCTCGATGCCGGCCTCGCGAGCATCCTGGGGCCGACGGAACTCCACCTTCTTGCCGTCCAGCGTGATCTCGCCGGCGTCGGGCACCAGGGCGCCGGTGGCCGCCTTGATCAGGGTGGACTTCCCAGCACCGTTGTCGCCGATGATCGCGAGCACCTCGCCGGGATAGAGATCGAAGTCCACCCCGTCGAGGCCGACGACCGGGCCGAAGGTCTTGACCAGTCCTCTGGCCGACAGCACGGGAGTCCCGTCCGTGCGAGCCGACGAGGTCGAGGGTGCAGCTGTGGTGCTCATGCGCGTACCTTCCTGATCCACTGGTCAACCGAGACCGCGATGATGACCAGCAGGCCGATGGTCAGCACCCGCCACTGGTCGTCGACGCCCGCGAGCGAGAGCCCTGTTCGGAAGTAGCCGACGATCAGGGCTCCGAGCAGCGTGCCCAGAAGTGCCCCGCGGCCACCGAAGAGGCTGGTGCCACCGATGACGACCGCGGTGATCGACTCCAGGTTGGCGTCGGTCGCCGCATTGGGGCTGGCTGCACCGGCGCGTCCGATCAGGATCCACGCCGTGATCCCGTAGATGACTCCGGCCAGGGTGTAGACGCTGAGTAGCACCCGGTTGACCGAGATGCCGACCAGGCGCGCGGCGTCGGCGTCGTTACCAACGGCGTAGACGTGCCTGCCCCAGGCGGTCTGCTTGAGCGCGAACCCGACGACCATGTACATCACGATGACCATCAGCACGCCCGTGGTGACCCGGAAGCCACCCAGGTTGACGATCTTGCCGGTCCACGTCATCAGGTCGGGCATGTTGGGAGCCTGCACGCTCTGTCCACCGGAGATGAGCAGCGCCATCGCGGTGAAGATGGACAGGGTTCCCAACGTCACGATGAACGGCGGCAGCTTGAGTCGGGTGACCAGCAGGCCGTTGGCGGCACCGGCGGCCATGCCGACGATGATGCCGACAAGGATGGCCAGCGGCCCCGGGAGCCCGCTGTCAGCGCTCAGCTTCGCGCCGACGAGCATGCCCAGGATCGAGATGGCACCGACCGACAGGTCGATGCCGGCGGTGAGGATGATCAGGGTCTGGCCGATGGCCAGCGCGCCGACAACGGCAACCTGCTGCATGATCAGCGACTGCGTGCGCAGGGTCCCGAAGTTGGGGTTGAGATAGCTGAAGACGAAGAACGAGATCACCAGCAGCAGCAGGGGGCTGATGGCGGGGTGCGCGTGCAGCGTGTGCTGGACACGTTGCATCGGGGATCGGCGTCGCGCGGCGAACTGCTCGGCGGCGGTGTGGGACGGCGTGGGCGTGGCTGCGCCCGGACCGGTGGTGGTGGCTGGTGTCACGACTTCCTCCTTGCTGTGGCGCAGTGGTGGCCCGGGGAGTCCGGAGAGTCCCCGGGCCACGACTGCGGTGTGACGATGGTGGTGCGACGGCGTGCTAGCTCAGCTGGTGAGGATCAGCCCCAGCAGAGCTTCGCTCCCTCGGCAGTGTCAATGGACTCCAGGCCGTCGACCGGCTGGTCGGTGACGAGCGCCGTGCCGGTGTCGAAGAAGTCCAGACCGTCGGTGGGCTTGGGGTTCTCGCCTCCGTCGGCGATGGTCTTGATCGCCTCGACGCCGAGCTCGGCCATCTTCAGCGGGTACTGCTGCGAGGTGGCGCCGATGACGCCCTTCTTGACCTGCTCGACTCCGTCGCAACCACCGTCGATCGAGACGATCAGCACGCCGTCCTGCGAGCCGGCCTGCTTCAGCGCGCCGTAGGCACCGACCGCCGCGGGCTCGTTGATCGTGTAGACCACGTTGATGTCCGGGTTCTTGGTCAGGCAGTTCTCCATCGCCGTACGGCCGCCGTCCTCGGCGCCCTGGGTGGGCTCGTTGCAGACGATCTCGTACTGGCCACCGTCGTAGGAGCCGGTCTTGGCCTCGTCACCGTTCTTCTTCTTGTCCACGGTGTCGATGCCCATGCCCTCGAGGAAGCCCTGATCACGGTCGTAGTCGACCGAGACGACCTTGTCGTTGAAGAGGTCGAGCATCGCGATGGTCGCCTTCTTCCCCTTGAGCTGGGCCTTGGTCCACTCGCCCACGAGCTTGCCGGCCTTGAAGTTGTCCGTGGCGAAGGTGATGTCGACCGTGTCCGGCGGGTCGGGCGGGGTGTCCAGGGCGATCACGTAGAGACCTTGGTCCCTGGCCTTCTTGATCGCCGGGTTGACGCCCGGACCGGTGGGCGTGATCAGGATGCCGGCGTCGCCGTTGGCGATCGCGTCCTCGATGGCGGCGATCTGGCCCTGCTCGTCACCGTCCTCCTTGCCCGCCGCGGTGGTCACCGAGACACCACTCTTGGCTCCGGCCGCCTTCGCGCCCTTCTGCATGGTGACGAAGAACGGGTTGGAGGCGTTCTTGGTGATCAGGGTGACCGCGACGTCGTCGCCGCCGCCTGCGCCGCCGGTGTCGCTGCTGCCGCACGCCGCGAGCAACGTGGAGGCGGCACACACGGCGGCCAGAGCAGCCGCCCGGCGGGTGCGCATGATTTTCAACATCAGTGAAGTCCCTTCGGGTACGTCGCCCGTCCGGTGTTCCGGAGGTGGATGACAACGTTGTCTATTAACCGGTAGCGTGACGGCTGCCAATCCAGGTGTCAAGCGTCACATCGAAATTGACAGCGATGTCATGATTGCTCCGACAAGTGAGGTTGATCGATGAACGCACCACTTCCGAGCGAGCGACGCCCCAACGGCGCGAGTCCCGGCCGAGCCACGATGCAGGAGGTGGCAGCGCTCGCCGGGGTCTCGTTGAAGTCGGTCTCCCGCGTGGTCAACGGCGAGTCAGGGGTCTCCCCCCGGCTGGAGCGCGCCGTGCAGGAAGCAGTCCTTGAGCTGGGCTACCGACACAACTTCGCGGCCAGCTATCTGCGTCGCGGGCACAGGACCTCCTCCATCGGGGTGCTGGTCGACGACCTCTCGAACGAGTACTGCAGCGAGGTGCTGCGAGCCGTGGAGGACCGCGCCCGCGCGCGGGGCGTGGTCGTGATGGCCTCCAGCGTCGACGAGGACCAGGGTCGCGAACGTGACCTGATCCAGGAGCTGGCGTCGCGCCACGTGGACGGGCTGATCCTGATGCCGTGCAACAAGGACCTCTCGTGGCTGGCGGTCGATCGCGCCTCCGGCGTGGCGGTGGTCACGGTGGACCGGACTGCGACGATCCCGGAGATCGACGGCATCGTCGTCGACAACCAGGGTGCCGCCGCCGAGGCGGTGGGTCACCTGATGGCGCACGGGCACCGCCGGATCGGCTTCCTCGGTGACCTGATGTCGATCTCGACCGCCGTCGACCGGCGTGACGGCTACCGGGCCGCGCTCCGTGCTGCGGCTATCTCCCCCGATGCCGAGTTGGAGCGGACCGGCCTGCGCTCCCGGGCAGCAGCTCAGGGCGCGACGGCCGAGCTGCTCGACCTCGCTGATCCGCCGACCGCGATCTTTGCCGCACGCAACGTGCTGACCGAGGGCGCCCTGATGGAGCTCCAGCGGAGGGACCTGGCCAAGCAGGTCGCCCTGATCAGCTTTGACGAGGTCCAGGTGGCGGAGCTGGTGGATCCCCGGATCAGCGTGATCCGGCAGGACGCCTACACGATCGGCACCCGGGCGATCGAGCTGCTGCTCGCCCGCCTCGACGGTGACGACTCCCCCACCCGCATCGAGGTGGTGCCGACGGAGCTGATCCCGCGCGGCTCTGGAGAGATCCCGCTCTCGGTGCCCGACGGCCCCTGACCGGTCAGATCCCACCGCGCGGCAGGTGCCGGCGCGGCGCCATCCGGGGTCCATGACGGGGCCTGCTCATCCCGGCCAGCTCCACCAGCCGCTGGACCCGGTGCCGGTGTCCGGCGTACGGCTCCAGCAGCACCGCGAGCTCCTCGTCGTCCACCGGCGTACCGGTCAGAGCCCAGCCGACGTTGGCAGCGACGTGGTAGTCGCCGAAGCTCACCGAGTCGGCGTCGCCGAGCGCGCGCGACCTGACCTCCGCGCTGGTCCACACCCCGATGCCCGGCAACGTCCGGAGTCGACGGTCGAACTCCTGGGGGGTCTCCTGCCCGGCCCGCTCCAGGGCGGTGGCCACCCGAGCCGCGTGCTGTACCGGTCGCGAGCGGGCGCCGTCGACCGGCATTCTCAGCCACTCCCAGGAGGGGATCGCGCGCAGCTGGAGGGGTGTCGGCTGCACCCACAGCCTGACCACCGGCTCGGGCTCGCTGGGAGGCCCGGGGGCACGCTCACCGAAGCGCTGCACCAGAGCCCGGAACCCGGCGAACGCCTCCTTCCCGGTGACCTTCTGCTCGATGATCGCCGGGACGAGGGACTCCATCACCAACCCGGTGGCGCCGAGGCGCCAGTTGCCGTGCCGGCGCCAGGCGTCCGCAATCGGCTTGTGCAGCGGGACGAAACCAGAGGGGTCGTCGTCTGCGCCCAGCATCCGCGGCAGGTGGTCGAGCACCCATTCGGCCCCGTCTCCCCAGGCCTCACCGGTGACCGTCCCGTCAGCCGGGGCGGTGGTGATCCGTAGCGTCGCCGGCCCCTCCGGGCTTCGGATGCCGCGCCAGATCGCTCCGTCCTGGGTGGAGCGGTACGTCGGGTCGCCGCCGCCGCGGCGGTGGGTCGCGAGGACCTGCCGCACCGGGCAGGGCCAGTCCGGACGCCACACCCTGGAAAGCGCGGGAGCAGACGGGTCGGGCATGCCCGCAGGGTATGTCGGCGCACCACCAGGATGGGCCGGCGCGGCACCTCGGTGGATGTGTCAGGGGGCCCCGCCACAATGGGCGACATGTTGCTCGCTCGACTCGTCGCCGTCTCCACCGAGGTGGCCGGCACCCGTTCCCGACTGACCAAGCGCGCCCTGATCGCCGAGCTGCTGCAGGAGGCTGCTCGTGGCGGTCCGGAAGGCGGCGGGGGCGCCGGTGGGGAGGCGACGGAGATCGCCGCCTCCTACCTCTCCGGCACCCTGCGGCAACGCCGCACCGGCCTCGGTTGGCGCGGCCTGACCGACCTCCCCGCGCCGGCTGACTCCCCCTCACTGACCCTGGTCGAGGTCGATGCCGCCCTGGAGCAGATCTCGCAGCTCTCCGGATCCGGTTCGATGGGCTCCCGGCGTGAGGCGGTCACCGCCCTGTTCGGTCGGCTCACCGCCGCCGAGCAGAGTTTCCTGCGCGACCTGATCACCGGCAACGTGCGCCAGGGGGCGCTCGACTCGGTGATGCTCGACGCCATCGCGGCGGCCGCTGACCTCGACCTCGCGGCAGTACGCCGAGCCGCGATGTTCAGCGCGCCGACCGGGCCGATCGCCCGTGCGGCGCTGACCGGGGGCACCGACGCGCTCGCCGCCTTCAGCCTGCTGGTCGGGCGTCCGGTGCGCCCGATGCTCGCGGCCGCCGCGCCGGACGTCGCAGCGGGGGTGGAGAAGGTGGCCGGCCCGTTCGCCGTGGACACAAAGCTCGACGGCATCCGGATCCAGGTGCACAAGCAAGGTGAGGAGGTCAGTGTCTTCACCCGGAGCCTCGAGGAGATCGGCGCCCGGCTGCCCGAGGTGGTCGCCGCCGTGCGTTCGCTGCAGACCGCCGACCTGATCCTCGACGGCGAGGCGCTGACCCTCGACGAGACCGGCCGACCCCGCCCGTTCCAGGACACCGCCTCCACCACCGCGACGCACAGCGGCGCTTCGGGGATCGTGCCGTTCTTCTTCGACCTGCTGCTCCACGGCGACGACTCCCTGATCGAGGTGCCGGCCGCCCAGCGCCTAGCCCGGCTCGATGCCGTCGTTCCCGAGTCGATGCGGGTCGCACGGCTGGTCACCGAGTCGGTGGAGGAGGCCCGATCGTTCTTCGAGTCCGCGGTCGCCGACGGGCAGGAGGGCGTGATCCTCAAGCGCCTCGACGCTCCCTACGACGCCGGCCGGCGTGGTTCGGCCTGGGTGAAGGTCAAGCCACGGCACACCCTCGACCTCGTGGTGCTCGCCGTCGAGTGGGGCAGCGGTCGCCGCCAAGGCCTGCTCTCCAACATCCACCTCGGCGCCCGGGGTCCAGACGGTGGCTTCGTGATGCTCGGCAAGACCTTCAAGGGGATGACCGACGAGATGCTTGCCTGGCAGACCGAGCGCTTTCTTGCCCTGGAGACCGGTCGCGCCGGTCACGTCGTACGGCTGCGGCCCGAGCAGGTCGTCGAGATCGCCTTCGACGGCGTACAACGCTCGACCCGCTATCCCGGTGGTGTGGCTCTGCGCTTCGCCCGCGTGCTGCGCTATCGCGACGACAAGCCCATCCACGAGGTCGACACGATCGCCAGCGTGCAGTCGCTGCTGTCGGGTGGAGGCGAAGAGTGAGGTGTCGCCCGCACCGGCCGCGGCAGCGTCCGATGGTGGGCCGGTGACGCCTGCCAGACTCACCGGATGACTCTCGTCATCCTCGATGTCGTCGGCGATCCCGTTCTGGCCTTTCGATCGATCGGGTCCGGGGGTGAACCCCTGGCTGCACAGGTGTTCTCCGGTCGGTGCCGAATCGGTGACAAGCCGGACGAGGGCTTCATGACTCGGATGACGGCGGGGCGTCCACCCGTGCGATTCGGCTTCTACGTCCCTCACGCCGGCCCGTTCCGCCCCAGCTACCAGCTCTCGGCGTGGGCGGAGACCAGTCTCGCCATGACCGAGGTCAGCGCCGGCGACTACTCCAGGCCCGGCCCCTACGGCGTCGACGAGGCCGACCTCCAGCTGGTCGACGACGGCAAGGGCAGTGGCAGCCAGTGGCCCTACCTGTGGTTCACGGTCCACGGCGGCAGGCCCATGGTGATTCGCTACCGGGTGACCGTGACTCAGCCCGTGGACTGAGCGGGTCGGACCCGGGCGACAGGTGTCACAGGCGTAGTACATGGTGTGCAACACCGAGTTGCACTAATCTGACGTCCATGACGAGCACCCGGTCGACTCCCCGCCAGCCCGCGGCTGCGCGCCGCCGGGCGCGCGAGCGCGAGATCCTCCAGGCCACGCGAGAGCTCTTCGACGAGACCGGCGTCCGCGACGCCCAGATCGAGGACATCGCCAACGCCGTGGGCGTGAACCGCGCGATCATCTACCGCCACTTCAGCGGCAAGGAGGAGCTGTTCGCGCTCACCCTGGTCAGCTATCTCGAGGACCTCGAGACCCGCCTCACCGCGGCTGCGGGCCGCGACCATGACCCGATGAGCCGACTCACCGCGGTGGTCGAGGCGTTCGTCGACTTCGGCCTGGAGTTCCCCGCGTTCGTCGACTGCGCCCAGACCCTGATGCGCCGACCCGGCCCCGAGCTGCTGGAGGAGATCAGCGAGAGCGCGCTGTTCCGCCTCGGCCGCGGCATCTCGGCCTGCCTGGTCCAGCTCAGCTCCACCCTCGACGACGGGATCGCGGCGGGCGTCTTCCACGTGCCGAACCCGACCCTGCTGGCCAACCACATGTACGCCAGCGGCCTCGGCGCCCTGCAGCTGGCCCGGGTCGGCATGCTGGTCAAGGAGTCCGCCCCTGGGATCCCCGCGATTTCGCCGGTCTCCCCCGACGACGTCCGGGCCTACGTGGTCGCCACGGCGCGCGCCCTCGCGATCGGCTGACCCCCCAAGCCGCCGAGACGTCGCAAATGAACGCCCAGAACTCGCCGAGACGTCGCAAACGATGTTCGTTTGCGACGTCTCGGCGGTGTTTGGCTGTTCGTTTGCGACGTCTCGGCGGGTTACTTCTCCAGGATCGCGGTGACGCCCTGGCCACCGGCGGCGCAGATGGAGATCAGGCCGCGGCCCGAGCCCTTCTCGTCGAGGATCTTGGCGAGGTTGGCCACGATCCGGCCTCCGGTCGCGGCGAAGGGGTGACCGGCTGCCAGGGAGGAGCCGTTGACGTTCAGCTTGGAGCGGTCGATCGAGCCCAGCGGGGCGTCGAGGCCGAGGCGCTCCTTGCAGAACACCGGGTCCTCCCAGGCCTTGAGGGTGGAGAGCACCTGCGAGGCGAAGGCCTCGTGAATCTCGTAGTAGTCGAAGTCCTGCAGGGTCAGCCCGGCCCGCTCGAGCATCCGCGGCACGGCGTACGCCGGAGCCATCAGCAGGCCCTCGCCGCCGTGCACGAAGTCGACTGCCGCGGTCTCGCACTCGGTGAAGTAGGCCTGCACCGGGATGCCGTGCGCCTCGGCCCACTCCTCGGAGGCCAGCAGCACCGTGGAGGCGCCGTCGGTCAGCGGGGTGGAGTTCGCGGCCGTCATCGTGGCCGCCTCGCCCTTGCCGAAGACCGGCTTGAGGGTGGCCAGCTTCTCCAGGGAGGAGTCGGCGCGCAGGTTCTGGTCGCGCTCCACGCCGTTGAAGGGTGAGATCAAGCTGTCCTGGAAGCCACGGTCGTACGACGCCGCCAGGTTGTGGTGCGAGGCGACGGCCAGCTCGTCCTGCGCCTCCCGGGTGATCTGCCACTCCAGCGCGGTCAGGGCGGCGTGCTCGCCCATCGAGAGCTTGGTGCGGGGCTCGCCGTTCTGCGGGGTCGAGGGCACCAGGTCGGCGGGGCGGATCTTGGCGAGCGCGGCGAGGCGCTGGCCGTTGGTCTTGGCGCGGTTGACCTCGAGCAGGATCTTGCGCAGCTTCTCGCCCACTGCAATCGGAGCGTCGGAGGTGGTGTCGGACCCACCGGCGACGCCGACCTCGATCTGGCCCAGGGCGATCTTGTTGGCGACGTAGATCGCGGCCTGCAGACCGGTGCCGCACGCCTGCTGGAGGTCGGTCGCGGGGGTCTCGGGAGCGAGCTTGGAGCCGAGCACCGCCTCCCGGGTCAGGTTGAAGTCGCGGCTGTGCTTGAGCACGGCGCCGGCGACGACCTCACCGAGGCGCTCACCCTCGAGCCCGAAGCGGGTGACGAGCCCGTCCAGTGCCGCGGTCAGCATCTCCTGGTTGGAGGCGGTGGCGTAGACGGTGTTGGAACGGGCGAAGGGGATCCGGTTGCCACCGAGTACGGCGACGCGGCGAGTCTTTGACTGCATGTGGGTCATCAGCTCCTGAGAGGTCGGGATGCGAGTCTCATCCTCGCGCCTGCCAGTGCGAAAATAAACGGGATGAGTGCCACATCACCTTATCTGGACGTTGAGTTACACCCGTCGTTACATTCGTGACGTACCCGTGAGTAGACCAGAGGATTTCAGATGTCAGATCGCTACCAGTCCTTCACCGCCAGCCCGCTGGGCAAGATGTTCGTCAAGAACCTCGGCCTGCCCGACCCCACCCCGCTCGAGCGGTGGAGCGAAGGCGCTCCGCTCGTCGACGGAACGGTGGTCACGGGGGGAGCCGGCAGGCTGGACAAGGCACTGACCGCGGCCCTGGACAGCCTCGGCGTGGCCAACGTGCGCGTGGCCGTCGAGGGTGAGAAGTACAAGGGTCTGGTCTTCGACGCCACCGGCATCACCGAGCCGGCCGGGCTGATCGCCCTGCAGGAGTTCTTCACCCCGCTGATGCGCAGCCTCACCAGCTGCGCCCGCGTGGTCGTGCTGGGCACCGTGCCTGAGCAGGTCAAGGGCTCCGAGCGGATCGCCCAGCGCGCGCTCGAGGGCTTCACCCGCTCGCTCGGCAAGGAGATCGGCAGGGGCAGCGCCGTCAACCTGGTCTACGTCGCGCCCGACGCCGAGAGCACCCTCGACTCGACGCTGGCCTTCTTCCTCTCCCCCAAGAGCGCCTACGTCTCGGGTCAGGTCGCCCGCCTGGGCGCCACGGGTACGACGCACGCCGAGCCGGTCACCGACCCGCTGAAGCCGCTGACCGGCAAGGTGGCGATCGTCACCGGCGCCTCGCGCGGCATCGGCGAGCAGATCGCCCGGGTGCTGCACCGCGACGGCGCGACCGTGCTCGGGATCGACGTACCGCAGGCGGCCAGCGAGCTGCAGGTGCTGATGAAGGAGCTCGACGGCGACTACCTGACCCTCGACATCACCGGCAAGGACGCCCCGCAGCGGATCGCCCAGCACGTCAAGGAGAAGTTCGGCGCGGTGCACGCGGTGGTCCACAACGCCGGCATCACGCGGGACAAGAAGCTGGCCAACATGGCCGAGGACCGCTGGAAGTCGGTGATCGCGGTCAACCTCACCGCCCCGGAGCGGATCAGCCGCGAGCTGCTCGACCAGGGCCTGATCGAGGACAACGGCCGCATCGTGGGGGTCTCCTCGATCGCCGGCATCGCCGGCAACGTCGGGCAGACCAACTACGCCGCCTCCAAGGCCGGCGTGATCGGGCTGGTCGACAGCCTGGCCGAGGAGCTCGAGAACGGCATCACGATCAACGCCGTCGCGCCCGGTTTCATCATCACCCAGATGACCGCAGCCGTCCCGTTCGCCACCCGTGAGGTGGGCCAGCGGATGAACGCCATGGCGCAGGGCGGTCTCCCGGTCGACGTGGCCGAGGCGATCGCCTGGTACCTCTCCCCCGGCTCCACCGCCGTCAACGGCAACGTCGTCCGCGTCTGCGGCCAGATGATGCTGGGCGCCTGATGACCGACCGGATCATCGAGGGGCAGCCGAGTGCGCTGCCGACCATGCTCAAGGCGGCGCTGCCGATGCTGCCGGGAGTGAACCTCCTGCCCGGTGTGGCCAAGAAGGGCAGCTCCCTGCCCGACCTCACCCTGCGCCGCGAGGACGTCGCGGTCGACCGCGCCCACGTCGCGGCGTACGCCGGCATCTGCGGGTTCGAGCCCAGCCAGAGACTGCCGTTCAGCTACCCGCACATGCTCGCGTTTGCGCTGCACATGGGGATCATGACCGACTCCTCGTTCCCGTTCCCGGCGATCGGCACGGTGCACCTGCGCAACGCGATCACCCAGCACCGCTCGATGGGCCCCGAGGAGCGGCTCTCGGTCGCCGCCACCGCGGTCAACCTGCGCCCGCACGCCAAGGGACGGGTCTTCGACCTGGCCACCACCGTGACCGCGGGGGGCGAGACGGTCTGGGAGTCGACCTCGACCTACCTGCGTCTGGGCAAGGGCGAGAAGGACCTGCCCGCCGAGGGTGAGCCGTTCGACGTCGTCCCCGGCACCGGCCTGGTCTGGCGGCTGCCCGCGGACCTCGGTCGCGAGTACGCGTCGGTCTCGGGTGACCACAACCCGATCCATCTCTACCCGCTGACCGCCAAGGCGCTGGGCTTCCCGCGCCAGATCGCGCACGGCATGTGGAGCAAGGCACGCTGCGTGGCGTCCTTCGCCAACCGCCTGGGCGAGAGCGCCAGCGTCGAGGTGGAGTTCAAGAAGCCGATCTTCCTGCCGGGCAAGGTGGCCTTCGGCTCCCGCGTCGTCGACGGTGGGCTGGACTTCTCGCTGACCAACCCGGCCGACGGCGCACCCCACCTGGTCGGTCGGGCGCGCACCAGCTAGCTCCAACGGTCCCGCACGGGGCACCCGCGGGACTCAGTCCTGCGGGTGCACCCGGATCAGGCCCTCCTGTGCCACGCTCGCGACCAGCAGGCCGTCCTGCGAGAACACACGCGCCAGCGCGAGCCCGCGACCGCCTGATGCGGACGGAGACACCTGGTCGTAGAGCCACCACTCGTCGGCCCGGAACGGCCGGTGGAACCAGATCGAGTGGTCCAGGGAGGCCGCCTGCATGCCGGGCGACTGGATGAACAGACCGTGGGGCACCAGCGTCGCCGGCAGCAACGTCATGTCCGAGGCGTAGGTGAACGCGGCCAGCTGGTTCACCGGGTCGTCAGGCAGCTGCCCACTGGCCCGGATCCACCACTGGGAGCGGGCCGGGTGGTCGTCGCCGGACAGCGACCCGCCCTCGCGCGAGTCCGCGACGGGGCGTACGTCGAGCGCTGACCACTCGCGCAACCAGGCCTGGTTCGCCTGCGCGCGGCCGCGTTCCATGGCCGGCCGGCACTCCTCCGGGGACGGCACCTCCGGCATCCGGTCCTGGTGCTCGAGGCCGTCCTCGGGGACCTGGAAGTTGGCGGTCAGGTAGAAGATCGGCCGGCCGTGCTGACGGGCCACGACCCGACGGGTGCCGAAGGACCGTCCGTCGCGCAGCGCCTCGACGTCGTACACGATCGGCACCGCGGTGTCGCCCGGCCGCAGGAAGTAGGAGTGCAGCGAGTGGCAGACCAGGCGCTCGTCGGTCGTGCGGATCGCAGCGACCAGCGCCTGCGCCAGCACCTGCCCGCCGAAGACCCGCTGCATGATGGTCTCCGGCTGACGCCCCCGGAAGAGGTTGTCCTCGATCGCCTCGAGGTCGAGGAGCTCCACGAGCTCCTCCACGGAGGACGGCATCAGTCCCGCTCCTCGGGTTCCTCGAGCCGGGCCAGGAACTGTTCGAACTGCGCGCCGAGCTCCTCGCCACTGGGCAGCGGCTCGTCGTCGGCCAGCAGGTTGGCGGCCTGGCGGTGGAAGGCGTCGTACTGCTGCTCCAACCCGTTGACCACCTCGCGGACGTCGTCGGAGTCGGCGATCTGCGTGGCGATCTCGACCTGCCGGGCCTCGCCGGCCTCCTTGAGGACGTCGTGCTCGAACTGCAGCCCGGTGACGTCCTCGAGCCCTTCGAGCAGGGCCAGCGCGGCCTGCGGGTAGTCGAACTGCGCGACGTAGTGCGGGATGTGGGCGACGAAGCCCATCGCGTCGTGGCCCCACTCCCCGAGCCGGAGCTCGAGCAGTGACTGGGCGCTGGCCGGGACCCGGATCTCGCCCTTCCACACGTTCTCCTGCACCAGCAGCCGCTGCGCGGTCGCGTGGTTGGTCAGCTGCACCGGGCGGGTGTGCGGCACCGCCATCGGTACCGAGCCGAGCGAGACCACCAAACGCACCTCGAAGTGCTCGATCACCGCTCGCGCAGCCCGGGCGAATCCCTCCCAGCGGATGTCGGGTTCGGGCCCGCTCAGCAGGAGGTACGACGAGCCGAGCTCGTCCTCCATCAGGCGGACGACGAGCCGGGGCGCGACGTAGTCGGCGTAGTGGTCCTCGAGGAACGTCATCGGCGGGCGCCGCGCCCGGTAGTCGTAGAACTCGTCGACCTCGAAGCTGGCCACCACCCGACCTGCCCCCGATCCGGCGAGGTGCGCGGCGGCGAGCGCCGAGGCGTTGCCGGCGTCCAGGAAGCCGTCGAGGGACACCACCAGGACCGGACCGTCACTGCGCCCGGTCAGCTCCGGTACGTCGTCGACGATGTGCACGAACCGTGCCTCGGTCACTTCTGGCTCCTCGGGGCTTGAGACTCATGGGGCGGCTTCATCCACCCTAGTGAGTCTCAACGCCAGTGATACCCCGGCTATGCCCGCGCCGGGGGTGACGAGCCTGACACCGCGGACTCGAGCCCGGCTCACTCGTGCCGCGAGAAGTCCTTGGCCGGCTCGCCCTCGCCACGCCCGACCCGGCTGTGGGAGTAGCCGTAGGTGAAGTAGATCGCGAAGCCCAGCGCCATCCAGATCAGGAACCGCAGCCAGGTCTCGATGCTCAGGTTGAGCGCGAGATAGATGCAGAACAGGGCCGCGACCGTGGGCAGCACCGGGTTGAGCGGCACGGTGAACGATCGCTCGAGGTCGGGACGGTTGCGGCGCAGCACCGGGACGGCCAAGGAGACCAGCGCGAAGGCGGTCAGGGTGCCGATGTTGACCATCTCCTCGAGCTTGCCGATCGGGGTGACCGAGGCGACCACGGCCACCAGGGCGCCGATGGTCAGCGTGATCAGGATCGGCGTGCCGGTCCGGGCGTTCACGCGGGCGAAGGGGCGCGGGAGCAGGCCGTCGCGCGACATCGCGAAGAGCACGCGCACGGCGCCGATCATCAGGGTCATCACCACGGTCGTGAGACCCGCGACGGCGCCGGCGGAGATCAGGGTGGCGAACGTGGGGTGCCCGACGTCACGGAAGGCGGTGGCCAGCGCCGCCTCCGGGTCGATCTTGTCGTAGCGGACCATCCCGGTGATCACCAGCGCGACCGCGACGTAGAGCACCGTGCAGATCGCCAGCGAGCCGATGATGCCGCGCGGCAGGTCCTTCTGCGGGTTGCGCGCCTCCTCGGCGGTGGTGGCCACGACGTCGAAGCCGATGTAGGCGAAGAAGACCACCGAGGCCGCGGAGACGACACCGAGGACGCCGTACGTCTGGGCCTGGACACCGAAGATCCACTGGAAGAGCGGCTGGCTCAGCCCACTGGCGCTCTGGGGTTCGGCCGCGGGCGGCACGAACGGCTGGTAGTTCGAGCCCTTGATGAAGAACAGCCCGGCGACGATCACGAACAGCACGACGAACAGCTTCAGACCGACCAGGACCAGGTTGACCCGCATCGACTCCTTGATGCCCACGGCGATCAGGGAGGTCAGGACCGCCACCAGCAGGAACGCCGCGAGGTTGAAGTGCCCCCAGCCCGCACTCGCGGCCGGTCCGAGCGTGTCGGGCCAGGGCAGGCCGATCGCCTCGAGGAACGTCACGAAGTACTCGCTCCACCCCTGGGCGACCACCGACGCCCCGAGCATCAGCTCCAGGATCAGGTCCCACCCGATGATCCAGGCGACCAGCTCGCCGAGGGTCGCGTAGGAGAAGGTGTACGCCGAGCCGCTGACCGGCACGGTCGAGGCGAACTCGGCGTAGCAGATCGCAGCCAGGCCACACACCAGCGCGGCGATCACGAACGAGAACACCACCGACGGCCCGGCGTAGTCCTTCGCTGCCTGTCCGGTGAGGGTGAAGATGCCGGCGCCGATGATCACGCCGATGCCGAAGACGGTCAGGTCCAGCGCCGTCAGGCTTCTCTTGAGCTTGAAGTCCGGGTCCTCGGTGTCGCTCATGGACTGCTCGACGGACTTGGTGCGCATGACGTTCATGACGACTCCCGTACCCCCGGCACGCCCCGTGCAAGCCACCCCGGCCCGACGAGTTGTGGTGGGGGTCGCGGGTGGGGGCCGGGGGTTTTCCCAGGTGTCGGGGGGTCGGTTTCCCAGGTTGAGAACCCGAATTGCCTCTTCACACACCACGCGCGGTGTGTGAAGAGGCAAGAACCTGTGTGAGGTGCGACCGGGCGGGCCAGTTTGACCTCTCAACCTGGGAAACCGACCGGCCACCCGACCGGCTCGGCCCCGCCCCAGCCCGCACCCAGAACAACCCCCCGCCCCCTCAGCCGTAGATCCTGCGGATCCGGTCCTGGGCGTGGCGGGCGAGGTCGCGGCCGTCGAGGCCGAGGACCCGCAGCAGTACGCCGTCTTGGTCGGCGTCGCTCGTCCCCCGGGACGCGGCGTGCATGGCCTCGACCAGGTCCCACAGCCGCGACTCGCCCCGGGTCGCAGCGATGTAGTCGCACGCCATCCAGCTCAACGCGTAGTGCCACTCCTGGTCCTCGCCGTTGAACTTCGCGGACACGGGGAGCACCGCCCGGGCGGTGGTCGCGCGCGAGAGCGCAGCGGTGGCGATGATCCGCCGGGCCGGGGGGATCTCCCGGGCGCCGAGGTACTCCGCCAACCCCTCGGCGAGCCAGGTGGGTACTCCGTCGTCGCGGGTGCCGAGGGCCACGTGGCTCAGCTCGTGCCGCACGATCCTGCCCAGGAACGGCTCCCCGGCGGCGACCGAGCTCGACATCAGCAGCATCCGGGTGGAGGCGATCCGGTCGTGGGTGGAGCTCGCGTACTCGGGGAAGGCCATCGCTCCCAGGTGCTCGATCACCCCGCCCGGCACGTCGGTGAACGACGAGAGCACCCGCTGGTCCTCGACGTGGTAGACGACGACGTGCGCGTCCCACTCGAAGGGCAGGGCCTCCTGGAGCTGGGCGATCCCGCGCTCGACCACGCCCGTGACCCGCGGCGCCGACGCGCGCGTGCGGCGGTCGAAGATCCCCAGCACCCCGTCGCCCTCCCGGACGGTGATCGCCGTCAGGTCCCACGGTGCGACGCCGCCCCGGATCATCGGCGCACCGTCCGCGCCGCGGTCGGCGGTCATCATCGGTCGGCCGCCACGGTAGGAGAAGACGAAGCCGACCGTACGCCGTACCGGGCGCACGTCGTACCCCCGCAGCTGGAAGGTCAGCTCCACCTCAGGGACCCGGGACCGCACGCCGTCGGAGAGGGGTTGCAGGTCCCTGTCCCACTGGACCGGCAGCACCCGGTAGGCGAACCGCTGCAGCGGCAGCTGCGCCAGGTTGCGGAAGTAGCGGCGCTGCTGGATCACGAAGCTCTTGTCCGAGCGGTCGAGCCCCCGCAGGAACATCGCCAGGTTGCGGGTCCGGATCGCGCGCGCACGGCGGTCGAGGAGCTGCTGCTCCAGTGCCCGCGCCTGCGAGACGCTGACGGTGGGGGAAGGCCCGGCGCCGGGACCGGCCTCGTCGGTGGCGCACCCGGCCGCGAGCGCCACCAGCAGGAGTACGGCGAGCAGCGCCACGCCACGACGCAGGGAGAAGAGCGGGCGCTCAGTCGGTCGCGTGACCCTCGGCGCGCTCGACGGCCCGACGCAGAGGCTCGTCACCGGCACGGTCCAGCGCGGTGACGTCCTCGACGATCCCCCGTGCGAGAGCTTGCGCGGTGAGGCCGATCCGCTCGAGGATCGCGTCTCGCTTGGCATGGTCGAGGAACTCCTGGGGGATGCCGTGCTGGCGGAAGGGGGTCTGCACCCGCTCGTCGTTGAGCAGCTGCAGCAAGGTCGATCCGCATCCGCCGACCCTGCCGTTGTCCTCAACGCAGACGACCAGCCGATGGTCACGGGCCAGAGCGACAATTGCCGGGTCCCAGGGCTTGACCCACCGCGGGTCGACCACGGTCACGCCGATCCCCTGGTCGGCGAGGCGGGCGGCGACGTCCATGCTCACCGCCGCCATCGACCCGATCCCGACGATCAGCACGTCGCGGGCGCCGTCGCGGACGAGCACGTCCATCGTGCCGGCGCGGTCGACGCGCTCGATGTCCGCGGGCGGCGGACCCTTGGGCAGTCGCAGGACGGTCGGGGCGTCGTCGACGCCCACGGCCTCGCGCAGCAGCTCGCCCACCCGGGCACCGTCGCGCGGCGCGCACATCCGCAGCCCGGGCACTACCTGCAGGATCGACATGTCCCACATCCCGTTGTGGCTGGCGCCGTCTTCCCCGGTGACGCCGGCCCGGTCGAGGACGAAGGTGACCCCGCACCGGTGCAGGGCGATGTCCATCAGGACCTGGTCGAAGGCGCGGTTGAGGAAGGTCGCGTAGATCGCCACCACGGGGTGCAGGCCGCCCATGGCCAGCCCGGCCGCGCTGGTGGCGGCGTGCTGCTCGGCGATGCCGACGTCGAAGGTGCGCTCGGGGTACGCCGCTGCGAAGCGGTCGAGGCCCACGGGGTAGAGCATGGCCGCCGTGATCGCGACCAGGTCGGGCCGCTCCGCACCGAGCGCCACCATCTCCTCGGAGAAGAAGTCGGTCCAGATGCGGCCCTTGGGGATGCCGACGCCGGTCTCCACGTCGAAGGGGCCGATCTGGTGGAACAGGTCGGCCTCGTTGCGCTCGGCCGGGTCGTAGCCGAATCCCTTGCGCGTCATCACGTGCACGATCACCGGACCGCCGAACTTCTTGGCCTGCGCGAGCGCGTGCTCCACGGCGGGACGGTCGTGCCCGTCGACCGGTCCGACGTACTTCAGGCCGAGGTCCTCGAAGAGGCCCTGCGGCGCGAGCGCGTCCTTCATGCCCTTCTTCATCGCGTGCAGCGCGTCGTAGACGGCCGGCCCGACGCCACGGACACCGTTGAGCCGCCGCTTGACCTGGTCGAGGACCTGCTCGTAGCGGGGGCTGGTGCGCAGCACGGTCAGGTGGTTGGCCAGTCCGCCGACCGTGGGCATGTAGGAGCGGCCGTTGTCGTTCACGACCATCACCAGCCGGCGGTCCTTGCCCTCGGCGATGTTGTTCAGCGCCTCCCAGGCCATGCCGCCCGTCAGGGCGCCGTCACCGATGACTGCGACCACGTGCCGGTCCTCGCCGCGGATGGCGTAGGCCTTGGCCAGACCGTCGGCGTAGGACAGCGAGGTGGAGGCGTGGGAGTTCTCCACGATGTCGTGCTCGGACTCCGCCTGGCTGGGGTAGCCGGAGAGGCCGCCCTCGGAGCGCAGCGTGTCGAACCGGCCGGCGCGTCCGGTGACCATCTTGTGCACGTAGGCCTGGTGACCGGTGTCGAAGATGACCCGGTCGCGCGGGGAGTCGAAGACCCGGTGGATCGCCAGGGTGAGCTCGACGACGCCTAGGTTGGGGCCGAGGTGGCCGCCGCGCGGGGAGCAGGTGCGCACCAGCGCGTCGCGGATCTCCGAGGCCAACTCAGTCAGGGCGTGGTCATCGAGTGAGCGCAGGTCCTGCGGACCCGTGATCTGCTCGAGATGCCCCATCGACCCGCTCAACTCCTTCGCTCGGTGTGGCCGGCCGCGGCGCGGCCGGATGCTCGACCCCGAAGTCTAGTCGGCGGACCCCGACACCCTGAGCACGGCCACCGCCGGCTCCTGCAGGCTGCCCAGCCAGAGCTGCCCCGCGTGCTCCCGGACCCCGGTGACCATGTGGTAGCTGGCGGCGTCGGCATCGATGTCGTGGACCAGGCTGCCGTCGTCGCGGAAGGCCTGCACCCGCACCGTCTGCTTGGGCTTGGGCTGCAGCGCCTCGGGGATCCGGGTCACCAGCCGGCGTACGAACATCGGCGCCCTGGCGCGCAGCATCTCCACCACCGGGTCCAGCGGTGAGGCGATGGTGACCCAGATCAGTCCGTCGCTGCCGAGCGCGATGTTGTCGGGGTAGCCGGGCAGGTCCTCGACGAGGTGGTCGCGGGTGCCGGCCCGCTCTCCCGTCAGCCACAGGCGTACGACGGTCCGGGCGGCTGTCTCCGCGACGCAGACGAACGACTCGTCGGCCGCGAGCGCGACCCCGTTGGCGAAGGCCAGCTGCTCGAGGTGCACCTCGACGGTGCCGTCCGCCCGGCGGCACAGCAGCCGGCCGGTGCGGGTGTCCTCGACGAAGTCGGCCTTCCACTGCTCGATCGAGTAGACCGTGCTCGAGTCGGAGAACCAGATGTCCCCTCCGGCGGCCACGGCGGCGTTGTTGCAGAAGACCATCGGGCGGCCGTCGACCTGGGTGACCAGCGGCTCGATCCTGCCGGTGGCGGTGTCCATCGCCAGCAGCCCGGCGTGCGCGTCGGCGATCAGCAACCGGTCCTCGCCGAGCAGCTCGAGGCCGAGGGGACGGCCTCCGGTCCGAGCGACGAGGGCGACCGAGTCGTCGGGCCCGATCTTGAAGATGCTGCCGTCCTCGGTGCCGGTCCAGACGTTGCCGTCCGCGTCGACGACGACGTCCTCCGCACCCATCTCGGGCAGCTCGATGCGGCGGAGCGCGGGCTTGCTCATGGTGAGGTCTCCTCGGTGAGGCTGCGGTAGAGCTCGGAGGACAGGAAGCGCGGCACGAAGGAGGCGCACGACTCCGCCTTGTCGAGTGCGGGGACGTCGGCGGGGTCGACGAACACGATCGCGCGACCCTCCCCCACGACGATGTCGTCGTCGGTCAGGTCCACCGAGCCGACGTACACCCGGTAGTGGCCCTCGTGACCGTCGGTGTAGCGGAACTCGCAGTCCTCCCAGACCTGCAGGTCCCCCGGCGCGGCGACCACACCGGTCTCCTCGAACAGCTCGCGCAGCGCCGCGGCGTCGAAGTCCTCGTCGGGCTCCACGTGACCGCCGACCATCCCCCACAGGTTGGGGGCGCGAGGCGCGTGCTCGTCGCGGAGCTGGAGCAGCACCTGTCCGCGGCGATCGACCAGCAGCACGACGGCGAGACGGTCCATGGCGCTCACCCTAGAGGCGTGCCCGGAACCGCCGGCCGCGCAGGGCCTCCTCGACCAGACCCGCGGCTCGGCGTACGCCTAGAAGGCGCGCCGACTCCCGGTGCCAGGTCTGCACGGCCGCCTCCACGACGTCGGCGTCGGCCACCTCGCGCAGGTCGCCGCGCGCCTCACTGACGCCGCGGTTCACCGCCGCCTGGCAGGCCTCGAGGTGCAGCACCGTGAACCGGGCCAGGACCACCACGTGCCGGCGCAACGCCGGGTAGCCGCGGTACTCCGGGGGACACTGGTCGAGCAGCCACGCCGCTGCCGTTCCCTCCCAGTCCGGCGCGCCGGGTGGTCGTACGGCGGCGGGCCAGCCGGGTGGAGCCACCGGACGGGTGAAGGGCTCTGAGCGGGGCGAGGTGGACACCGTCCCAGCGTAACTCGGATCGAACACATGTTCGATCCGAGTAGACCAGTGCGCGCTGCAACTAGACCAGTCGAGCCGATCGCGTCACGGGTCCGAACCCCGAGCGTCTCCTTTCACAGAGACCGGCGCACCCCGGCGTCGCCCCCGTCGACAGGACCCCTCATGACCGACCGCCAGCCCGAGAGCCCTGCCACCACGATCAGCCTGTGCATCCCCCTGGTCTCGGGTGAGGCGGGGACCGCCCGTCTCGGCGGCGAGCTGCACTACGACCCGCGCGACCCCTTCGCCGTGACCCTGCGGGTGCAGACCCCCCTGCGCACCGTGGACTGGGTGTTCTCCCGCGAGCTGCTCGCGGACGGCCTGGACCACCCCTCCGGCACCGGGGACGTGCAGGTGTGGCCCTGCCGCAACGTGCGCGGGGAGGCCGTGGCCGTGATCGAGCTGATCGCACCCACCGGCAGGGGGTTGCTCCAGGCCTCCTCGCACGCGGTCCGCAACTTCATCACCGAAGTCTTCGCCGCCGTCCCGCTCGGCACCGAGATCGACCATCTCGACCTGGACCTCGCCCTGGAGCAGATCCTCAGCTGAGGCGCATCGGCCCGCCCGGGCGACCGTGCGACTCCGCCACGATCTCCGCCACCACCGAGAGCGCGATCTCGCCGGGAGACTTCCCTCCGGTGTTCAGCCCGGCGGGCACGTGCAGCTTCTCCAGGCCCGCGACCGCCTCGCGCTCCAGCTCCGCGAGCAGCCCCTGCGACCGGCGGCGGCTGGCCATCATCGCGACGTACGACGCCGGGGAGGCCAGCGCGCTCCGCAGGACGGCCGGAGCGTCCGGCGCGTCGTGGTCGCAGAGCACGACCGCGTCACCCACAGCCAGACCGATCCGCTCGAGCGCGGACACCCCGTGTCCGTCGGCGTCGTGCTCGACCAGCACCACCTCGCGCCCGACCACGGTCGCGATCGTCGCCGCGGCCTCCGAGATCGGGTTGCGCGTGAGCAGGACGATCCGCCCCTGCTGCTCGTCGCCGTCGGTCCAGGGCTGCTCGCGCGTCGTCATGCCACCCAGCCTGCCACCGGCCTGTGCCCAGCGGGAGCAAGCAGGTGCCGTCGGGGCTCAGCCCAGGTTGCGGGCCAGCAGCAGCGTCGCGGAGGCGGTGCACACCGCGAGGACGCCGTAGCGCACCCCCCGATCGGGCACCACCCCGTGCATCCAGCTGCCGAGAAGGGTACCGACGGCCAGGCACGGGGTCAGCAGCAGCGCCAGCAGCAGCACCCGCACCTGGAACCGACCACCGAGCCACAGTCCGACCAGGCTGATCGTCGAGCCCAGGGTGAACATCACCGCCAGGGTCGAGCGGATCTGAGCCGGGGGCCGGTGCTGGTAGAGCAGCGCCACCGGGGGCCCGCCCATCGAGGTGACCGTGCCGGCAGCACCCGAGAGCACCCCGGCGGCCAGCAGCGTCGCCGGCCGCAGCGGGACCGAGGCCCGGGTCGCGGTCAGCACCACGGCCAGCAGCACCATCGAGCCCACCGCGATACCGAGGTAGCGCTCGGAGAACAGCGCCAGGAAGGCCACCCCCACGGCCGTGCCGGGCACCCGCGCCGGGATCACCCAGGCAAGACCGCGCCAGTCGATGCCGTGGTGGGAACGGAGCAGGGTCAGCAGCGGCAGCAGGGTGGCGAGGACCAGCAGCAGCTCCGGCATCAGCGCCGGGTCGAGGATCGTCACCACGGGCGCGGCCACCAGCCCCAGTCCCAGCCCGACCAGCCCCTGCACAGCGGCTCCGACCACCAGCACCAGCGCCAGCACGAGCACCACGTCGAGGTGGGTCCCCAGGATCATCCGGGCAGGAAGGAGAACCGGACCTGGCGGTCGGGGTTGTCCACGTTGAGGTCGACCAGGCAGATGCTCTGCCAGGTGCCGAGCGCGAGCTCGCCGTCGAGCACCGGCACGGTGGCGTACGGCGGCACCAGCGCGGGCATCACGTGGGAGCGGCCGTGCCCTGGCGAACCGTGGCGGTGCTGCCAGCGGTCGTCGGCCGGGAGCAGGTCCCGCAACGCCGCGAGGAGGTCGTCGTCGGACCCGGCACCGGTCTCCAGGACCGCGATCCCGGCGGTCGCGTGCGGCACGAACACCTGGAGCAGCCCGTCTCCGGCACCGGCCACGAACTCGGCGCAGTCGCGGGTGAGGTCGAGCACCACCTCGGAGCTCCCGGTGGTGTAGCTCTTCGTCGACGTCCTCATCCGAACCTCTCCTTCGCTGTGTCCCGACCCGCGCTCGGGACCGCCCAGGTCACCTTGTCAGGAGAGCCGAGACGGCCACCGATGGGGTCCTACCCACCGATGGCCGTCTCCATGGTGCGATCAGAACTTCTTGGAGCACTCCGTCAGGTTGACCTTGGCCTGCTCGCCACGGTCGACCACGACCGACTCGGTCTGCAGGACCCTGCCGTCCTTCTCGCAGGTCAGCGTCCAGTTCTCGATCAGGCCGGGCACGGTGTGGGAGTCCACGACCTTGGAGTTGAACAACGTCGCCTTCAGGTCGTAGGTCGGCGTGACCGAGGCGAAGTTGATCACTCGCAGGACGTAGTCGCCCGGCACCGGTGCCGCGATCTCGACCGACTCCTTCTCGCCGGGTGCGTTGCCCGAGCTGCCGACCTGGGCCAGCGACCCGTCGGCCTGCTTGCGGTAGACCTCCAGGTCGAGGTCGTCCGGGGTGCTCCAGTCGAGGTCGATCTTCATCAGGTCGATGCCGGACTCGGTCACCACGAAGGGGTGGTCGACCGCCTGGCCGACCGTGGTGGGCCCACCGGTCCACGACTGCGAGCGCACGGCAGCGTCCTCGGTCAGCTCGACCAGCTTCTGCTGCACCACCGGACGCGTGGACTGGTTGACGTCCCAGGTGTACCTCCCGCTGGCGGGCACCGTCATCGTGGTGTTCAGGGTGTCGGTGAAGGAGCTCTCCCACGTCGGGGTGGAGAACTGCTTGCGCAGCCGCAGGGTGGCGCCCTTGGGTGCCTTGCCGGTGATCACGGCGTGGTTGGTGGTGTCCACGGTGTTCTCCAGGGCGGCGAGGTAGGCCTCGCGGTTGCCCTTGCCGGCGTACTGCCCGGAGCCGACGTACTCGTCGACCACCTGGGGAAACGGCGGGTGGAACTCGTCGGGGCCGATCTCGAAGGTGTAGCCGTAACCGCCGGTGGCGTTGTAGGACCAGTCCTCGGTGGTGCCGGTGGTGTCGTAGAGCTCCCAGCCGTGGATGTTGGCGTAGCCGTTGGCGGCCGTCATCTTGGCACCCAGTGCCTTCAAGCCGGCCTCGTCGGGAGCGTCGCCCACCGGCTCACCGTCGTGCCCGATGGTGTCGGGGTGCACACCGTTGGGGCGCAGCACCAGGTTGGAGAAGGTGTGGTTGGAGATCAGCGTGGTCACCTGGCGGCTGCTGACCAGCTCGCGCACGTTCTGGATCTCCGGCTCCGAGAACGCCTCGGCTCCGCGGTAGGTCGGGTCGGCGAACAGGTCGGAGGCTCCGGGACCGCCCCAGAAGCCGCCGTAGTTGCGGTTCAGGTCGACGCCGGCGCCATAGCCGCCGGGGCTGGTCACCGCTGCGGCACAGGTGCCGTCCGGGGTGTCCTGCCCGTCCACGAGACGGCAGTTCTTCCGCTTGTAGGCGTTGCCCGGCGTGCCCAGGATCGACACGGTGCCGCCGTTGTCGACCTCGCGCAGGTCCACCGCCGCGCCGTCGGTGCGGGAGGCGTTGAAGCCGTCCACGTTGACGACCGGCACGACGACCACGCGGGCCTTGTCCAGGAGCCGGGTGATCCTCGCGTCGGCGCCGTAGCTCTTGACCAGGTCGTAGGCGAACTCCATCGCCAGCTCGCCGGAGGGCCACTCACGGGCGTGGTGGACGCCGAAGAGGGCGAAGGTCGGGCGGCCGTCCTCGGCTGCCTGGACGTCGCGACCGATCTCGATGCCGTAGACCGTGCGGCCGTCGAGGGAGGGGTGCGGCATCTCGATGCGCTTGGCGATCGAGGGCCGGATCGCGGCCAGTGACCGGATGTCGTTGTTGTAGTCGGCCAGGGTGCGGTAGCTGTCGCGACCCGAGGGAAGCGGCGACTTCAGCGTCGCGGCGGCGTAGGCGGCGTTGACCTTGTTGTTCTGCGCCTCACGCTGGTTGAGGTTGGAGATGCGTACGTCGTGGCTCAGCCCGGCCGCGACGAGCCGGGAGAGGTCGCCGGCGTTGTGCAGCACCACCTCGACGTAGTCGTGACCGGCGTGCTCGGTCAGGTCGAGCCCCAGGGTCTGCAGCAGCTCCTTGTCGGCCCGGGTGGGGGTGTCCACCGTGACCAGCTGTGGCGCGAAGGCCGAGTCCTGCGCCTGCGCCGGTCCTGCGGCCAGGCTGGGCAGGAGAGCTGCGAGAGCCAGCGAGGTGGTCGCCGAGACTGCGAGCAGGCGCAGCTTGCGAGATTGCAGACGCATAGGTGTGCTCCTGAGGGTTGTCGTGGGATGGCTGGCCAACGAGCAACCGAGTCTCAGGTCACGGTTCAGGTCCCGGAAAGATGATCCTCGACACGCTGCACCTTGGCCGCCAGCTGTCCTTCGTAACCCGGGCGGATGTCGGCCTTGAGGACCAGTGAGACCCGCGGCGAGGCCGCCGCGAGCACGTCGACGGCTTGTTTCACCACCGCCATCACCTCATCCCACTCCCCCTCGATGTTGGTGAACATCGCATTGGTCTCGTTGGGCAGCCCGGACTCACGGACCACACGTACGGCGGCCGCTACGGCGGCGCTCACACCACCGTCGGCGGCACCGGAGTCGGAAGCTGAAGGGCTGATGCTGAAGGCCACGATCATGGGGCCAAGAGTGGCAGTCTCGGCTAAAACCACCAACCGGGTGTCTGTTCTCGACCATAATCGAGACTCATCGTTCCACTTGAGGAGAAGGCGTCTTGAGTTCCACCCGGCGGCTGCAGTTCCTCGCGCTCCTGCTCCTCGAGTGCGTGCCGCTCTCATTGCGCGGGCTCGACAGCACGCGGTACGGCGGCTGGCCCGCGCTCGGCTTCGCCATCGCGCTGTTCCTCGTCGCCGGCCCCCGGAGGGTGTGGCAGGTGTTCCTGCTGCAGACCGTGGTGCTGACCGCGGCCCTGACGTTCAGCTACCACCTGAGCCCGATTGCGACCGCGCCGTCCAGCCTGGCGCTCACCGTGCCGGCCCTGATCACCTGGTGGGCGCTGACCCGCGGGCAGGCGAGCAGGCTGCACGTCAACCTCGTCGACACCATCAGGTACCACGTCGTCACCGCCCTCTCCGCCCTGGTCAGCGCCCTGCTGGCAGGACTGGCCGTCCTGGCGATCCTGGGGCCGCAGAAGGTGCTGCTGACCGTGGCCATCACCTTCTTGGCCGCCCTCACCGCCCAGCTGGTGGTGCTCCCCCTGGTGATCGACACACTGGGTCGTCCCGCAGCGGCGAAGCGGCCGGAGCTGGTGGTCCAGCGAGTGCTGATGCTCCTGGTCACCCTGGTGGTCTTCGTTCCCTCGCACGCCCTGCCGATGACCTTCTTGGTGTTCCCACCCCTGGGGTGGGCCGCGATCCGGGCCACCCGGCGGGAGTCACACTTCCAGCTGTTCTTGGTGTGCGGCCTCGCCTACGGCCTGACCTTCGCCGACCGGGGACCGATCGCCGAGGCCTCCCGGGGCTGGACCGACCAGACGAGCCCGGCGCTGATCTACCTCTTCGTCGGAGCAGCGTGCTACCTGATCGTGCCGCTGACACTGACCGTCGAGCAGCTCTTCGCCGCCACGTCACGTGCTGCCCGTGCCGCCACCACGGTCCAGCGGCTGGTCGACTCGGCCACCCAGACGCTGTTCGTCGCGACCGACGAGCACGGCCGGGTCACGCACTACAGCTCCGGCGCGGAGCGCACCCTGGGCTACCGGGCCGAGGAGGTCCTCGGCCGCAGCCCGGCGATGTTCCACAGCGCTGCGGAGATCACGCGGCACGCGGGTCACTACGGGGTCCCCGCGACCTACGAGTCCGTGGTGCTCGCGCAGGCGACGACTGGCGAGCGCCGCGACTGGGCGTTCCTGCACCGCAACGGCACTGAGCGCACCGCCTCGCTGGCCGTCAGCCAGATCACCGGTGAGTCGGGTGAGCTGGTCGGCCACATCGCCTCGGGCGAGGACATCACCGAGCGCCTGCGGGCTGAGAACGCGCTGGCCAAGGCGCTCTCGCACGAGCAGGCGGCCGTCTCGCGCCTCCAGGAGGTCGACCAGGTCAAGGAGGAGCTGATCTCCAACGTCAGCCACGAGTTGCGCACGCCGATCACCAGCATCTCGGGGTACACCGAGCTGCTCATCGACGGTGCTCTCGGGGAGATCACCGCCGCTCAGCTCGAGGCGCTGGAGCGGATCGAGCGCAACGGCCAGCGGCTCGGCTTGCTGGTCGAGGACCTGCTCACGATGTCGCGCGCCGGGTCCGGACAGCTGGTGCTCGAGCAGGTCACCCTCGACCTGCGCACGGTCGTGGAGGACGCCTACATCGCGGTGGAGGAGATCATCCGCTCCCGGGACCTCGAGGTGCGCCTCGACCTGCCCAGCCACCCGGTCCGCCTGAGCGGCGACCACCACGCTCTGGAGCGGGTGGCGGTGAACCTGCTCGGCAACGCGATCAAGTTCACCCCTGACGGGGGCAGCGTCTGGTTCGCGCTCCAGGTGACCGAGGCGGGCCCGGTGTTCGTCGTCCGCGACACCGGCCTGGGCATCTCCGAGGCCGACCAGCAGCACCTGTTCACTCGGTTCTTCCGTGCTCCGGAGGCCTCGGACAGGGCGATCCAGGGCACCGGACTCGGCCTGAGCATCGTGCACGCGATCGTCGCCCAGCACGGTGGCAGCGTGGCGGTCGAGTCCGCTCCCGGGCAGGGCACCACCGTCACGGTGCTGTTCGCTGCGGATCCGGGACCACCTGGAGACGCTCGGGCCAGCGAGGTCGGGGTGGTCTGAACGCACGACCGGGGTGGCCCCGTGAAAGGACCACCCCGGCGACGCGTCGTACGGCTCAGGCCTTGCGCAGGTTCCGCAGCACGTAGTGCATGATCCCGCCGTGGCGGTAGTAGTTCGCCTCACCCGGGGTGTCGATGCGCACCTTGGCGTCGAACTCCACGTCGCCCGCCTTGACCTTGACGGTCTTGGGCGTCTTGCCCTCGTTGAGCTCGGTGACACCGGTGATGGAGAACTCCTCCTCGCCGGTCAGGCCGAGCGACTCGGCGGTCTCACCCTCGGGGTACTGGAGCGGCAGCACGCCCATGCCGATCAGGTTGGAGCGGTGGATCCGCTCGTAGGACTCCGCGATCACGGCCCGGACGCCGAGGAGCGCGGTGCCCTTGGCCGCCCAGTCCCGCGAGGACCCGGAGCCGTACTCCTTGCCCGCGAGCACCACCAGCGGGGTGCCGTTCTCGAGGTAGCGCTCGCTGGCCTCGAACACCGTGGTGACCTCGCCGTCGCCGGAGAAGTCACGGGTGAAGCCACCCTCGGTGCCCTCGGCGAGCTGGTTGCGCAACCGGATGTTGGCGAACGTGCCGCGGATCATCACCTCGTGGTTGCCGCGGCGAGAGCCGTAGGAGTTGAAGTCGCGCTGGCCCACGCCGTGCTCGGCGAGGTACTTGCCGGCCGGGCTGTCCTTCTTGATCGCTCCGGCCGGGCTGATGTGGTCGGTGGTCACCGAGTCGCCGAGCTTGAGCAGCACCCGTGCACCGCTGATGTCCTTGACGTCCTCCGGCTCGTCAGGCATGCCGTCGAAGTAGGGAGGCTTGCGGACGTAGGTGGAGTCGGCGTCCCACTCGAAGGTGTCACCCTCGGGCGTGGACAGCGAGCGCCACTGCTCGTCACCGGCGAAGACGTCGGCGTAGTCGTTGGTGAACATCTCCGAGGTGATCGCTGTGGCGATCACCTCCTCGACCTCGGCAGCGGTCGGCCAGATGTCCTTCATGTAGACGTCGTTGCCGTCCTCGTCGGTGCCCAGCGGGTCGTTGTAGAGGTCGACGTCCATCGAGCCGGCCAGCGCGTAGGCGACCACCAGCGGCGGGGAGGCCAGGTAGTTCATCTTCACGTCGGGGTTGATCCGGCCCTCGAAGTTGCGGTTGCCCGACAGCACCGAGACGACCGCGAGGTCGTTCTCGTTGACGGCGTCGCTGACCTCGGGGATGAGCGGGCCGGAGTTGCCGATGCAGGTGGTGCAGCCGTAGCCGACGAGGTTGAAGCCCAGCTTGTTGAGGTAGGGCGTGAGCTCGGCCCGCTCGTAGTAGTCCGAGACCACCTTCGAGCCCGGTGCCAGCGTGGTCTTGACCCACGGCTTGGTGGTCAGGCCCTTCTCGACGGCCTTCTTGGCCAGCAGTGCGGCACCGATCATCACCGACGGGTTGGAGGTGTTGGTGCACGAGGTGATCGCCGCGATCGCGACCGCACCGTGGTCGAGCTCGAACTCGGTGCCGTCCTTGAGCTTCACGCTCGCCGGGTTCGACGTACGTCCCTCGCCGCTGCCGGCCGGGTGGTTGCGCCAGTTCTTCGGAGCGCCGTCGCCGTTGCCACCCTCGGAGTGCGCCGGGGCGTCGCTGGAGGGGAAGGACTCGTCGGAGGCCTCGTCGACCTTGGAGCGCACGCCGTCGTCGTCGTTGCCGTCGGCGTAGTCGGCCAGCGCGGTGCGGAAGGACTCCTTGGCCTCCGACAGCGAGACCCGGTCCTGCGGTCGCTTGGGTCCGGCCAGCGAGGGCACCACGGTGGCGAGGTCGAGCTCGAGCCGCTCGGAGAAGCGCGGCTCGGCCTCGGGGTCGTGCCAGAGGCCCTGCTCCTTGGCGTAGGCCTCGACGAGCGCGATCTGCTCGTCGTCACGGCCGGTGAGCTTGAGGTACTTGGTGGTCTCCTCGTCGATCGGGAAGACCGCGATCGTGGAGCCGAACTCCGGGCTCATGTTGCCGATCGTGGCGCGGTTGGCCAGGGGCAGCGCGGAGACCCCGGGGCCGTAGAACTCCACGAACTTGCCCACGACACCGTGCTGACGCAGCATCTCGGTGATCGTGAGGACCAGGTCGGTGGCGGTGGCGCCCTCGGGCAGGTCGCCGTTGAGCTTGAAGCCGACCACGCGCGGGATCAGCATGGAGACCGGCTGGCCGAGCATCGCGGCCTCGGCCTCGATGCCGCCGACCCCCCAGCCGACGACGCCGATGCCGTTGACCATGGTGGTGTGCGAGTCGGTGCCGACGCAGGTGTCGGGGTAGGCCACCAGGTTCTCGCCCTCGCCCTCGCGGGTGAACACGACGCGGGCGAGGTGCTCGATGTTGACCTGGTGCACGATGCCGGTGCCGGGCGGGACCACCTTGAAGTCGTCGAAGGCGCCCTGGCCCCAGCGCAGGAACTGGTAGCGCTCGCGGTTGCGCTCGTACTCGATCTCGACGTTGCGCTCGAACGCCTCGGGGGTGCCGAAGACGTCGGCGATCACGGAGTGGTCGATCACCATCTCGGCCGGCGCCAGCGGGTTGATCCGCGACGGGTCGCCGCCGAGGTCGGCCATCGCCTCGCGCATCGTGGCGAGGTCGACGACGCACGGGACGCCGGTGAAGTCCTGCATGATCACGCGGGCAGGCGTGAACTGGATCTCCTTGTCGGGGTCGGCGTCGGCATCCCAGCCGGCGAGCGCGCGGATGTCGTCGGGCGTGATGTCGGCGCCGTCCTCGGTCCGCAGCAGGTTCTCCAGCAGCACCTTGAGGCTGAACGGCAGCGTGTCGACGTCGAGCCCCTCGCCCTCGACCGACGAGAGCCGGTAGATCTCGTAGGACGAGCCGTTGACGTCCAATGTGCCCTTGGCTCCAAAGCTGTCGGCGCTCGCCATGGTTCTCCTCAGTCAGGGGGTGGTTCGGGGTGGTGCGCCCATCTTGCCCATCGGCGTCGTCGCCTGGGAAGAGAGGCAACCCTTACCCGATATATCTTGACGTCAAGATACCACGCGACTGCCCGTAGTCCGCCGAGCGGGCAGTTGTGTCTGTGCCTAGTCCGCCGAGCGGGCAGTTGTGTCTGTGCGTGGTACGCCGAGCGGGCAGTTGTGTCCGCCCCTAGGGTGACGGCATGCGCTATCGAACCCTCGGCAACAGTGGCTGCGCCGTCTCCGAGCTCTGCCTCGGCACGATGACTTTCGGCGACGAGACCGACGAGGCCGGGTCGCACGCGCAGCTCGACCGCTTCGTCGAGGCCGGGGGCAACCTCGTCGACACCGCCGACGTCTACTCGGCCGGGGTGTCGGAGGAGATCGTCGGCCGGTGGCTCTCCTCCCGTTCGCGTGAGGTGGTCGGGTCCGTCGTACTCGCCACCAAGGGGCGGTTCCCCACAGGCAGCCGGCCCAACGACAGCGGGCTCTCCGCCCGCCACCTGACCCGCGCGCTGGACGCGTCGTTGGGCAGACTCGGGGTGGACGCCGTGGACCTCTACCAGGTGCACGCCTGGGACCCCTGGACCCCGCTGGCCGAGACCCTGCGCACCCTCGACGGCTTCGTGCGCGCCGGCAAGATCCGCTACTACGGGATGTCGAACTTCACCGGGTGGCAGCTGACCAAGGCCGTGCACACCGCGCGGGCACTGGGCCTGGCGGAGCCGGTGACGTTGCAGCCGCAGTACAGCCTGATCGTTCGTGAGATCGAGTGGGAGATCGTGCCCGCCGTGATCGACGCCGGCATGGGGATGCTGCCGTGGAGCCCGCTCGGCGGCGGCTGGCTGACCGGCAAGTACCAGCGCGACGAGCGGCCCAGCGGCGCCACCCGGTTGGGCGAGGACCCCGGGCGCGGGATGGAGGCGTGGGAGCGTCGCGGCACCGACCGCACCTGGGACATCGTCGAGGCGGTGCAGGGCATCGCCGAGGAGCGGGGTGTCTCCATGGCACAGGTGGCGCTGTCGTGGGTGACCAACCGTCCGGGCGTCACCTCGACGATCCTGGGGGCGCGCACGATGGAGCAGCTGGAGGACAATCTCGGCTCGGTCGAGCTCGCCCTCGAGGACGAGGAGCTCGCCGCCCTGGACGCCGCCAGCGACCTGCGCGCGACCGACTACCCCTACGGCCCCCTCGGCCTCGACCAGCGCAGCCGCAACCTCTCCTCCTAGCTCGCCGAGCGGGCAGTCGTGTCCGCTCTGAGTACGCCGACCGGGCAGTTGTGTCTGCTCTCAGCGCGGCGACCGGGCAGTTGTGCAGGGCGGTGACACCTATCCGGGCGAGGCTTCCGCCGCCGCGAGCGCTCCCCCGGTGAAGCGCTTGTCGCCCGACGCACCCCGGACCACCGACCAGCTCGACGGCAGCTGACCAGGCCCATCGATCTCGGCGAGATCGAGGCCGGTCAGTGACCTCGGAACTCGGAGCACCACCATCCCGCCAGCGCCGGGGCAACGGGTGTGGCGCTTGCTCAGCAGCAGGTTCAACCCTCGAGGGTGGCGTCGATCCGCTGCGTCCTCGCGTGCATCCGGGTGGGCGATCCGCGGATCTTCTTGCCGCGCCCGGCCACCGGGCTGGGCGCATGCAGATGTTGGCCGAAGACCATCCCGATGCTGTCTCCGGAGGCGCCGACGTGAAGTCGGCCGCGGGCCTCTCCACCGCGGTGCAGCGCAGCCAGCCAGCCACGACGGAAGCAATCAGCAGCAGCCACAGACTCCGCAGGATCGGGCGTACGACGCAAGTGCCCCCTCGGCATTCCACAGACAGACACAACTGCCCGCTCGAGGCCCCACAGACAGACGCAACTGCCCGGTCGGCGCGCTAGGGACAGACGTAACTGCCCGCTCGGCGCGCTACAGGGGGAGGCGGTCGGCGCGGGTGGTGACGAGGGCGGCCGGCGCCGCGAGGCGCCAGGCCTCGAAGACCAGCTCGCACAGCTCGGCGCGGTCGACGTGCTCGAGGTGGACCACCACCCACCCGAAGGCACCTGCGGTGAACTGCACCTCGAAGACGTCGGGCCGCTCCGCGACCAGGGCCAGCTGCTCGGAGAGCAGCTGCTTGAGTCCCACCGTGCTGGTCCGCGGCCAGACGTAGCCGAAGGTGTTCCCGGCCACCTGGCACTTGGAGTAGCGGTCGTGCTCGCTGACCGTGACCTCGTCGAGCTGGCTGACGAGGTCGAGGACGTCGGCCACCGAGGTCACGTCATTGCCACCCGTGGCACCAGCAGGGCGACGTACTCGACGTGGAGCGTCATCGCGAAGTCGCCCAGGATGCTGAGCGTGATCCTGGGCCGAGGACTGCGTTCATGAGAGGAATCTAGCCGCCGACCCGCTGCCTTGCCGCTTGAGACGCTCGTGGAGATGAGGGCGTTTCATAGGCTTGACGCGGGTGCAGTCGCGGACGCGGGACTCATCGCCCGTACTGCTGTCAATCGATCAGCCTGTCGAGGAGCTCGAAGGACTCGTACGGCTGGTCGATGTCTCCGAAGTGGCCGTCGTCGCGGATGATCTGGGTGCCGCCGAGCCGTTCGAACATGGCGCGCCCCTGCTGGTCGTCGCAGCCGTACGGATCAGCGCGGGAGTTGATGAAGTACAGGTCGCGGACATTGGCCCGTATCGCCGCCCAGTCGTATGCGTCCTGCAGGACGGGTTCATCCTCAGCGTTGGGCTGGGTGCAGTAGCCCGCGACCAGGATGGCCTGGTCCACCCTCGTGTCGATCTGCTCCAGGATCGCGAGCAACAGCGCTGCACCGCCTGAGTGTCCGACAAGGACGGTGTTCGCGTCGAACGTGTGGTTGGCCAAGACCTTCGGCAGGAACGTGGTGACGGATTCGACGTTGAGCTCGGGATAGTGCGGCGCCTCGACGGCGTAGTCGCGTTCGATCAGTCGCCTTCGCAGCCAAGGGAGCCATACGACGTCGGGGCTGGCGGCGGTCCCGTGGAAGATGATCGCCTTACGGTTCACGAGTGTCCTTTCGAAGTTCTGGCGGGCGCCTGATTGGGAATTCTCCCCAGCCGCGGCGTGCGGTCGGTCGGCGGAGATTGACGACTTCGCCGCAGAGCGCGTCACCGCGCCGGTCTTCTCCAGCAGCGCCACACATTCCACGTGATGCGTCACCGGAAACACGTCGATGGCGCTGAGCGTGAGTGTGATCGTGGGGCGACGGGCTGCCCACATCGGACCAACTGGCCGCTGACCTGCGACGATGCCGCTGTTGCGCCATGACTGGCCTCGGTTTGATTCGCAACGTCCCGCAAAGGCATTCTGTCGATCAAGGACGACTTCCGCAGACACCTTCCACATCCCCGGCCCGCTGCCGAAGTGCACGCTCATGCCGATGAGCAAACGTCGGGCACTGGGTACGCGGCTCAGCCGCTGCGGATCACTCGGTAGATCGTCTCCGACCTTGGGGCTGGGCGAGGCGCATCGTGCCAACCGATCTCTTCAGCCTTGCTCGCGATCGCTTCCTTGACTTGGGCGACATCTACCTCGTCGTCGAAGAAGGCGATCGACAGCCCGTTGCCACTGGCTGGGTCTACGAGGTGGTAGGCGTCCCGAACTCCTGCGACTGACTTCGCCGCGTCAATGACCCACTGCCTCTCGTCGTCGGGCATCGGTTCCCAGACTGCGATTCGAGCGAACACCTGGCCTCCTGGATGCTGGGGGACTCCCAACGATAACGGCGCGGGCTCATGCCGCTGTCAGTCCACCGTGAAGCCTGGGGTGCCATCGTGATCTCCGGCGTCTCAGCAGACATCGTCAGAAGATTCGCAGCGTCCTGATCCGCGCGTTCAACCTCGCGGTGTTCCACGAGGCGATCAACGGCAATCCCGCTAGCGCCGTCCCTTCGGTTCCGGTGCCTCGAAACAAGAAGAAGCCGGTGTCCGTGGAGGACCTGAACGCTGTTCGCGCCGCTATCCGTGAATGGGCCAACGCCGAGAAGCGCAACGGACCGAAGAGCGTCGATCTCCCCGCCATCGTCGAGGTGCTCATCGCCACCGGCATGCGGATCGGCGAGCTGCTCGCCCTTCGATGGTCCGACATCGAGCTGACACCGCCGCCCGAACGGCGGGACGACGACGGCTGGTCCCGTGGCTGATGGTGAACGGCCAGATCACCTCGAAAGGCAAGCGGGTCGACTACGGCAAGACCCACGCTGCGATCCGCCCCATCGCGCTCCCGGACTGGGCTGCGGCGCTGCTACGCCGACACAAGGTTGCCCAGACCCCCAACGACCTCGACGCAGTGTTCATCACCCGCAACGGCACCTGGCACTTCCCCACCAACGTCCAGGGCCGGCTGTGGCATATCCGCCACCTCGCCGACTACGCAGACCTCGCCGCACTCCAGGATGTCTCACCCCACTCGTTCCGCCGAACCGTGGCAACCGAGATCGACGAGGTCTACGACGCCGAGGCCGCCATGAACCAGTTGGGCCACACCTCCAAGGCGGTCACGGAGCGGCACTACATCAACCGACGGCTCGTCGTGCCCGACTACCGGGCCGCCAGCGACCGCCTTGCTCCCGGCCCCGAGTCGAGCGGTGGGCCGGCTCCCGGGCGCTGAGAGGCCGTCGGCGGCCACTGGTGGGCTCCCGGGCCTGTAGACGCGTCTGAGCCGTCTACCGGCCGTTCTGCGCGCCGTTAGCCCCTCACGATGGCCGTCCCGACCTGGGCGAGTGAGGCGTCACAAATCGAGCCCGAGAACTCAAAGTGAGCCCAAAGTGAGCCTCAAGGCCCGTTCTCGGGACTCACGCCCGAGAGCCCAGATCGCATCAGCGCAGGTCAGAGCCGATTTGCGTCAGCAATGCGACGCACTCGACATGGTGCGTCATCGGGAGGAGACAGACGGCCCTGAGCACGACCGCGATCCTTTGCGGTCAACTGCACGCGTGAGCCGAAAGTAGCCCCTGACCTGCAAGGATGGCGCTTCTGGCCTCTGCCGAAGTCAGCTCTGATTTGCGCGTGGCGGCGAATCAAAGCGAGCCCAATCCGAGCCCTCGGCGAAGCTCGAGCTCGCGGCGACCATGGCCTCGTAGCGAGGACCATTCGTATTACACTTGCATCATGAAGATCAACGGCTCCGAGGTCTCTGGGGACCAGATCGACGAGTGGGTGGCGGAGGCTGAGGCCGGCTACGACGTTGAGATGCTGCGCAAGGGTGGCCGCAAGCCGGTCGGCGACGGGCCAGGCCGGGTCGTCCCGGTCCGTCTCGACGCAACGCTGCTGGCCCAACTCGACGGCCGGGCCGAACACGATCACCTGTCGCGTTCGGAGATCATCCGCGCCGCGATCCGTGCCTACGTGGCGTGAAGGTGCGCGACTCAGCCCTGAAGCACGGCATCGATCCCGCGGACTCCATTCAGGCCGCCGAGCATCCGGTCTTCCTGCGTGACCTCGGTGACGACCCGCATCGCCAACTCCGCCTCGGGTTCGACACGCACGGGTCGCATCCTGGAGGTGATCGTGCTAACCGGAGACGGCGGGGATCAAATGCTCATCCACGCCATGAAGGCACGCCAGCAGTACCTCGCCCTGCTCGACTGACGTCGCAGTCAGTCGTCCATTTCCAGAAGTGTGAAGGTTGCCCCGACCATCGCCGGAACCACGTCCGACGAATTGAGGTCGGTCGCGACGGCCACGTCAGCATCAAATCCCCGGCTCGAAAGTTCCCGGCCCCCAACGCTGTCCCGCATCCAAGACTCCAGGCAATGCTCGCTCGCATCGAATAGGCGCGCGGCGGCCTGCGCTTCCGGACTGACACTCAACCCGGGGCTGAGTGCCAACAGCACCGAAATGATGGCGCCGGCCCCGAGGTGATCTTCTAGAGCCGGTCGCAGCGAATCGTCGCTCCCCCATCGCTCACCGGCGGCCACGACCGCCACCGAGTGGCCACGAGCGGCCTCGACGGCGAGGTGTCTTCCAACCGCTGCCGCGTTCCGAAGACAGCCAATGAGTACCGCCGAACCCACCTCACGCAGTGCGGCGGCGATGGTCGAGCCATTGGGCGATGGCAGCACGAGCCTGGGTACTGGGTCACACGCCAACAGGCCGGCCGGCGAGAGCGACGGCGCAGGAACGGCTCCATCCTTGGTCGCTTCGAGACGACCAACCGCGAGCACCGCGTCATTCTCCCAAGCGAAGTCAGCCGCCCGAGCATCCTTCCACGGGAAGGGAAGCACCTGCATCCCCCGCTCGACGGCAATGGTCACCGACGTCGAGAAGCTCAGGACATCGACGACCACGCAGACGTCCGCCAAGCACGCCTGCGCGCCGACCGCACCCCAGTCAAGTCGCACCAGGTAACTGCCCTGCCCATAGAGATCTGACACGGGCAAGACCGTACGCCCACGGCCGCGCTGCCACTCGGCAGATACGGCGCGACCGGAGGTTAATCGCGCCTGTGCGCTACCAAAGCGAGCCACAAGGGGTTCAAAGTGAGCCTTAAGGCCGATTTTCGGCATTCGACCTGCTCCGAGGGAATCACATCACCGCAGGTCAGAGCCGATTTGCGTCAGCAATGCGACGCACTCGACATGGTGCGTCATCGGGAAGAGGTCGAAGGCGCGTAGGTCGGCGAGGCGGTAGCCCTGCTCGGCGAAGTACGCGACGTCGCGGGCCAGGGCGGCGGGGTCGCAGGCGACGTAGGCCACGGCGCGCGGGGCCAGCTCGGCGATGGCGCGCACGACCTGCCGCTTGGCGCCGGCGCGAGGAGGGTCGAGCACGACCAGGTCGGCTCCCCCGCTGTTCTGGAGGCCGCGGTGCAGCGCCCGGTCCACCCGGTCACGGACCACGACGGCCTGGGGAAGCGCGGCGAGGTTCTCGGTCGCGAGCTCGGTGGCCCGCTTGTCACCCTCGATGGCGGTCACCGACCCGGCGGGCCCGACGGCGTCGGCGAGGAAGGCCGTGAACAGCCCGACGCCGGCGTACAGGTCCAGCGCCCGCTCCCCCGGGACCGGCGCGAGCATCGAGAGCACGGTCTCCACCAGCACCCGCGGAGCGCCGGGGTGCACCTGCCAGAAGCCGTCACCGGAGACGGTGAAGTCGTGGGCGGACCCGGCGGCCGCGACGTGCTCGGTCACCGGGCCGGTGTGGTCCGGCTCGCGCGCGTCGGGGTGGGCGATCAGGCACTCCTCGACCACGACCGTGTCGTGCGATCGGTGCTTGCGCAGCGCCTTGCGGCCGTCGGCGAGGTGGAGGTACTGCATCCGGGTGCGCCAGAACAGGCCGTCGCGGTCGCCCGGCACTGACTCGACCTCGACGTCGAGGTCGACCCCGGCCAGCCGGGAGAGCTGCTCGGCGACCACGGCCGCCTTGAGCCGCCGCTGCTCGTCCAGCGCGACGTGCTGGAAGTCGCAGCCGCCGCAGCCGCCGGGGTGCGCCAGCGGGCACGGCGCCGTGACCCGGTGGGGCGACGGGGCGGCGATCTCCACGGCATCGCCGCGCAGGAAGCTGCCGCTGGAGTCGGTGATCTCGACGGCGACGTGCTCACCGGGCAGGGCGTGTCGGACGAAGACCACCTGGCCCTCGTGGCGAGCCACGAAGTGGCCTCCGTGCGCGACCGGTCCGACCTCGACGTCGACGCGTCGGCCGATCAGATCCGGGGCCAGGTCCTTGGCCGGCTCCTCGACGCTCACCTGCGCGACCGCGTCTGGCCTCGGCGGATGTCGCCGGGACGCAGCCGCTGCAGGTCGCGGTCCTCGCGGTTGCGGGCCTCCTCGGCTCCCCGGAGCTGGTAGGGCACCGAGGTCACCATCACGCCGGGCGTGAACAGCAGCCGGCCCTTGAGCCGCAGCGCGGTCTGGTTGTGCAGGATCTGCTCCCACCAGTGGCCGACGACGTACTCCGGGATGTAGACCGCGACCACCCCGCGCGGGTTGGCCTCGCGGATCTCCACGGCGTACTGGACGATCGGCCGGATCACCTCGCGGTAGGGCGAGTACAGCATCTTCAGGGGTACGTCGATCCGCTGAGCGTCCCACTCGTCGACCAGACGGTTGGAGGTGCCGCCGTCGGTGTCCACCGAGACCGCCTCGAGCACGTTGGGACGCGAGGCCTTCGCATAGGCCAGCGCCCGCATCGTCGGCTTGTGCAGCTTGGAGACCAGCACGATCGCGTGCACCCGCGTCGGCAGCACCTGGTCCTCGTCACCGACGACCAGCTCCTGCTCGACCCGGTCGTAGTGGCGGCGGATCGCGCGCAGGATCACGAAGAAGACCATCATCGCCAAGATCGCGATCCACGCGCCGGCCAGGAACTTCGTGACCAGCACGACCACCAGCACCGAGGCCGTCATCCCCAACCCGATCGCGTTGATCGCCCGGGAGCGGTACATCCGCCGGCGCACCGCCGGGTCGGTCTCGGTGCGCAGGTGCCGGGTCCAGTGCCGGATCATCCCGAGCTGGCTGAGGTTGAAGGAGACGAAGACCCCGACGATGTAGAGCTGGATCAGCTTGGTGGTCTCGGCGTCGAAGGCGAAGATCAAGATGATCGCGAAACCGGCCAGGATCAAGATGCCGTTGCTGTAGGCGAGCCGGTCGCCGCGCGAGCCCAGCTGCCGGGGCGCGAACCCGTCCTTGGCCAGGATCGAGGCCAGCACGGGGAAACCGTTGAAGGCCGTGTTGGCGGCCAGGATCAAGATGATCCCGGTCATCGCGACCACGAG
>CAWAJE010000066.1:0-108082 GCA_963782215.1 uncultured Actinomycetota bacterium
CCGAGGACTGAGCGCGGAGGGTGGTGGTCGGTTTCCCAGGTGAGGAACCGATTCGCCTCTTCACCCACCACGCGCGGTGTGTGAGGAGACGGATCGACCTCTTGACCTGGGAAACCGACCGACCAACCCCCCACCACCCGCTAGACCATCGCGGCGATCTTGCCGGCGATGTGGTCCAGCACCGGTCCGTGGTCGACCTGGGGGCTGAACATGATCAGCTCGGCGTCCTGCTCGACCCGGACGGAGTGGCCTCCGGGCCAGAAGTACAGGTCGCCCGACGAGCAGCGCTCAGCGCTGCCGTCGGCGTACGTCGCGACCACGGTGCCGGAGAGCACGTAGCCCCAGTGCGCGGCCTGGCACAGGTCGTCGTGCAGGCCCTGCAGCAGGGGAGCGATGTCGGTGCCGGCCGCCAGGGTGAAGTATTCCGCGCCGAGCGGACCGTCGGCGATGCCGAAGTCCGGGAGCTGCCGGGCGACGGCGCCGGGGGCGTTCACCCGGGTGGGGATGTCGAGTTTGGAAATGCGCATCTCAGTGGTCCCTTCGCAGAGAAAGTGCTGTCACTGAGATAGGCGTGACAAGGGTGTGACAATGCGAGCGTGACACTGCTGGAAGCAGCCCGCTGCGCGCTCACCGAGGGTGACTGGCAGCGCGCGCTCGACCTGGCCGAGGGGGAGCAGTCCGCAGAGTCCTGGGAGCTGCGCGCGCTGGCGTCCTACGGCGCCGGAGACCCTGAGCGCGCGATCAGCGCCTGGGAGGCGTTGCACGAGGTGAGCGTCCAGGCCGGTGACCGTGAGGAGGCGGCGCGGGCGGCCACCATGGCCGCGATGTTCCTGCTCATCGACACCGGCCTGATGGCGCCGGTGCGCGGCTGGATCCAGCGGGCCAGAACCCTCCTCCACGGCAGGGACCCAGGGCCGGTGCACGCGCTGGTCGCTGCGGTGGCGGGCTACGAGCGCCTGTTCTGCGGTGACCCCCGGGGCGCAGCGCCGCTCGCCCGCGAGGCGACCGAGCAGGGGGACCGGTTCGGGGTCGGCCTGGCAGCCGTGATGGGGCGTGCCGCGACGGCCCGTCTGCGCCTGCTGGACGGTGACGTCGAGGGCGGACTGGCGCTGCTCGACGAGGTCGGGACGCGGTTGATGGCCGGCGAGCTCGATCCGCTGGGCACCGGCATGATGCTGTGCGAGGTGATCTGCGCCGCCCAGAGCCTGGGTCGCCACGACCTCGCCCAGGAGTGGACCGACGTGATGGACCGCTGGGGTGCGGGCCGCGCGATCGGCGGGATCAACGGCCGGTGCCGGGTGCACCGGGCCGAGCTGCTGCGCGTGGCCGGGCCGGCCGAGGCGGCCGAGCGCGAAGCGCTCCAGGCGTGCACCGAGCTGGCACCGTGGATGAGGCGCGAGTACGGCTGGCCGCTGGTCGAGCTGGGCAACATCCGGCTCCTCAAGGGCGACCTCGCCGGAGCCGAGGACGCGTTCCTGGCCGCCCACGAGCTGGCCTGGCCCGCCGAACCGGGTCTGGCGCTGCTGCGGCTGGCCCAGGGCGACGTCGGCGCTGCGCAGTCGTTGATCGACGAGGCCGTCGCCCACCCGGCCCCGCTGCCGTGGAAGGAGCGGCCGCCCACCGGGGAGCTGTTGATGGTGTCGTTGCTCGAGGCCCAGGCCCAGATCGCCACGGCCGCGGGAGACGCCGCGACCTGCCGCACAGCGAGCGAGCGGCTGACCCTTCTCGCCCAGAGCTACCCGTCACCCGGGCTCTCGGCGCGCGCGGCCGTCGCAGCCGCCCGTGCCTCGTTGCTGGAGGGGGACCTGGACGCCGCCGCCGCTCGAGCCGCCGACGGCGTCGCGTGCTGGTCGCAGGTCGGTGCGCCGTACGACGCGGCGGAGGCACGCCTGCTGCTCGCCGACGCGCACGCACGTGCGGGTCGCGACGAGCAGGCCGTCCTGGAGCGGACGGCGGCACTGCACGCGTTCGAGGCCTTCGGTGCCGTGCTCCGCGTCAGGCACACCGCGCGTCTCCTGGGGCGTCCGCCTGCGGGCAGGGCGGTGTTCAGGTGCGTGGACGGCGACCGTCTGGTGGAGTACGCCGGGGTGCGGGTCGTGGTCCCCGACCTGGTCGGGCTGCGCTACCTCGAGCGACTGCTGGAGGCTCCCGGGCGGGAGCTCGGCGTGCTCGACCTGGTGGCGTGCGAGCGGGGGGAGCCGGGCCCGGCGGCGCAGCCGGGGCTGCCGATGCTCGATGAGCAGGCCCGTTCGGCCTACCGGCGTCGGCTGTCCGAGGTCGAGGCCGACATCGAGGAGGCCGGCGACCTGGGGCGACCTGGGTCGGTTGGAGCTGGCCGAGCGGGACCGGGAGTTCCTGCTGGCCGAGCTCCGGCGCGACGCGGGTCTGGGCGGACGGCACCGCACTGAGGGCGGCGACGCCGAGCGTGCCCGGACCAGCGTCACCAGGTCCGTGCGCTATGCCCTTTCCAGGCTCCAGCAGCAGCACCCCGACCTCGCCGAGCACCTCTCGCGCAGCATCAGCACCGGAACGCGCTGCTGCTACCAGCCAGACCCACCGGGCCAGCACGACCAGATGGGCCAGATGGTCTGGGAGACGAGGAGCTGAGCGCGCCCGCGAACGGCTCCGCGCGCGGGTGTCAGTGCTCGAGCCAGCTGGCGGCCATGTCCAGGTCACCGTGGCCGGCCTCGACCGCTCGTGCCAGGTGGGCGCGGACGCCGGGCACCAGCCCCAGGTCGGTGCCCGCGGCGGCGGCCGCTGCCAGGATCAGGTCCATGTCCTTGAGCGCCCCGGCGAGCGAGAACTGCGGCTCCAGGTCCCCGGACAGCATGGCCGCGCCCTTCAGCTGCACGTAGGGCGAGTCTGTGGGCCCGCCGCCGACCGCCTCGAGGAAGAGCGCCGGGTCCAGCCCGAGGTCCCGGGTCAGCGCGAGCGAGTCCGCGACGCCCTCGAGGACCGTTCCGGTCCACGCGTTGGCGGCCAGCTTGAGTCGTGACCCGGCCCCGGCCTCGCCCAGCCACATCGTGCGGCCGCCGACCGCGTCGAGCACCGGCTGGACCCGCTCGCGCGACCCCTCGGGACCGGAGGCGAGCACCACCAGGGCCCCGTCGACGGCCGGCTTCCGGGTGCCGAGCACGGGTGCGTCGACGTACGCGACGCCCAGTTCCGCAGCCAGCGTGGCCAGCCGGTCGGCGCCGTCGACGCCGACCGTGCCCTGCTGCAGCCAGACGGCGTCCTCGGCCAGATGGGCCCGCGCCTGCTCCATCGCGGCGACCGTGCTGTCGGTGTCCCACAGCATGGTCAGCACGACCGACGCGTCGGTGACTGCCTCGGCGACCGTCCCCGAGACCGTCGCGATGTCGGCCAGCGACTCCGCCCGCTCCCGGGTGCGGTTCCACACACGGAGGTTGATGCCGGCGGCGGCGATGTTGCGGGCCATGCCGGCCCCCATGATGCCGGTCCCGAGAACTGCGACAGTGAGGTCGGTCATGTCGTGAGGCTACCCAGGTCGTGCCAACCCGGGCCTGACGACGTTCGAGAGGCTGGAGACACGTTTCGGGCCGCGCTGTCGGGCGCGGTCAGCGCTCGAGGCGTTCGCGGAGCGCCTGATTCATCTGCGCCTGGCCCCGCTCGGCCTGACGCAGGATCCACCCGCTCAGAGGGACGACGAAACCACTCACCTCTTCACGCTGCACCAGCCTGGTGCCGTCCTGGACCTCGCTGAGTTCCAGGGTGTGGATCACGTCGAACGCCGCGGTGGGCATCGTGCGGGCGTGCGCCCGCCAGGCGAGCGTCTCCTCCGACACGACCGAGATGATCTCCCCGGTGAACCTCAGCCTGAGCCCGATCGGCAGCCGACTGAGCGCGCGCATCGGGCTCCCGACGAGCGCAGCCGCCTCGACCTCGGGAAGGAAGGGGTTCCACTCGCCATACTGCGCGAACGAGGTCAGCTCAAGCCACACCCGCGAACGGGACGAGTCGATGACGACCTCGCTGCGAATGACTCTCACACCCGTTCCCTCCTGCCAGCACCTGGCCACACACGTAGGTGCGGATCCTTCATCGTGGCACGGGCTCCGGGAACGCAGAAGGCCTTGGCTCAGGCCGGACCCGGCCCGGATTTCGGTCCGGCTTCCGGCCCGGCTTCCGGTGTGGTGACCTTGATCAGCCTGATCAGCTCGATCAGTCGCGCAGTCATCGGACCGCACGGCGGCGAACGCGCTCATGGAGGGCCTCGCGGTCGCTGCCGCGGAGCTCGACCCCGGTGGGAATCGGGGTGGCGATGGTGTGGTTGCTCATGTCGTTGAGGTGGACGGGCGGTGCCGCTGAACGGGGCCCTCGGCGTCTGGATGCGGCTGGTCCGCCGCCGTGATGGGGAGAGCCGCACGGCTTCGCTCTAGGGTGAGTCGTCGCACGGCACGTCGCATGGAGCTCTTCGGAGGGCATTCTGAACACCGTCAATTCTCGTGAGCCTGCAGGTCAGCGCCCGGATGGGGAAGTGCCACTTCCCAAGGCCGTCCTGTGGGACATGGACGGCACTCTCGTCGACACCGAGCCCTTCTGGATCGAGTGCGAGTTCGCGCTGGCCGAGAAGTACGGCGGCACCTGGTCGCACGAGCACGCCCTCGCCGTGGTGGGAGGAGACCTGATCGACTCCGCGACCTACATGCACCAGCACATGGGGATCGACCTGACGCCGCCGGAGATCGTCGAGGAGCTGCTCGACGGCGTGGTGCGGCTCGTCGAGCAGGAGGTCCCGTGGCGTCCGGGTGCTCGCGAGCTGCTCGCCGACCTGCGTGCCCACGGGGTCCCGTGCGCGCTGGTGACGATGTCGTGGCGCCGGTTCGTGGAGCCGGTCGTGGCCGCCTTGCCGCCGGCGTCGTTCGACGTGCTGGTCTGCGGCGACGAGGTCAGCAGGGGCAAGCCGCACGCAGAGCCCTACCAGCGGGCAGCGGAGCTTCTCGGACTCGACCCGGCGCACTGCCTGGCCATCGAGGACTCCCCGACGGGTGCTGCCTCGGCCGAGGCGGCTGGGTGCCAGGTCCTGGTGGTGCCGAACCACGTGGCGATTCCGGAGGGAGGGCGTCGCACCAGGCGCGACACCCTGGCCGGGGTACGGGCGCACGACCTCGTCCTGGTAGACCAGTAGAGACCCACCCGTGACCGCCACGTGGCGGCACTCGTTGGGTCGGCATGCCTGCCCAGCACGCTCAGACCCCGACCCTGCGCACCGTCCTGCTCGGAGCCGTGGGCCGGGTGGCCGGGGTAGGGGTGGGATTCGTCGTCGTGCTGACCCTGGGACTGCTGCTGGTGCCTCGTTCGACGCTGGTCACCGCCGAACGCTCGCCCCGCCCCGTCGTCGTCGACCCGGTGGCCACGCTCGTGCAGAAGCACGGCTGCTGGACCGGCCAATCACCTCCAGGAGTCGGGGTGCCGGGCCACGCGATCGTCACCCTGCCGGGACAGGCACCCCGACTGGTGCGCTCACAGATCGGCTTCGACATCTGGCTCGAGGGACGCCCCGGCCGGTTGCACGCCTTCTGCCGCTGACACCGGCAACGGGGGCGGCCGGTTGCCGAAGGCCGGGCAGTGGGCCTGGAAGCTGCACCACCGGCAGGCTGGCCCCTGGTTGGGCTGCCACTCGCCGCTCTCGCGGGCGGTCTCGATGGCCCGGCCCAGCGCCTCGATCACCCGCTGGGTCGCGAGCAGGTCCTGCTCGTCGGGCTGGTAGCTGACCACCTGGCCGTCACCGAGGTAGATCAGCTGGAGCAGCGCGGGGACCACCCCCCGGGTCCGCCACAGCACCAGGGCGTAGAACCGGAGCTGGAACAGCGCAGCGGACTCGAATCCCACACCGGGGGAGCGCCCGGTCTTGTAGTCGACCACGCGCACGGCACCGCTGGGGGCCACGTCGATGCGGTCGACGTACCCCCGCAGGAGCAGCCGCGACTCCAGCAGGGTCTCGACGTAGACCTCGCGCTCGGCCGGCTCCAGACGCCGCGGGTCCTCCAGGAAGAAGTAGGCCGCCAGGGTCTCGCGGCAACCCTGCAGCCAGGCCTCGAGCTCCGGGCCGGAGCCGGTGAACAGCTCGGCGGCCTCCGGCTCCACCTCCAGGACGGTCTGCCAGGCGGCCTGCACCAGTGCCTGCGCCTCGGCAGGCGTGCGATGAGGGGCCGGCAGGTCGAAGAGGTCCTCGAGCACCTTGTGCACCAGCGTGCCGCGCAGCGCCTCGGGCGAGGTCGGCTCGGGAAGCCGGTCGATGGTGCGCAGCCGGTACTTCAGCGCACAGGAGCGGAAGTCCGCGGCGCGGCTGGGGGAGAGCGAGGCCACCACCGTCTCCCCGTCGACCTGCGTGCCGACCGGGACCCGGGCCCCAGTGCCCTCCGGTGCTGTGGTCATGGGCTCACCCTAGGTCGGGGGTCCGACAGATTCGGGTCGGCGCTAGCGTTGGTCCGTGAGCCCGAGCCAGAGACCCCCTTATCCTCCGGGCTCGATCCGCATCGGCGCCTTTCGCGGCGTCGACGTCGTGGTGCGCTCCTCGTGGCTCTTGGTGGCCCTGCTCATCGCCTACCTGCTGGCACCGCGCGTCGAGCAGGTGCAGCCCGGCCTCGGGGCGCTGAAGTACGTCGCCGGGTTGGCCTTCGCCGTGCTGCTCTACCTCTCGGTGCTGCTCCACGAGATGTCCCACGCAGTGATGGCCCAGCGCTACGGGCTGGGCGTGCGCTCGATCACCCTGCACTTCCTCGGCGGCGCCACCGAGATCGACTCCGAGGCCCGCACGGCGGGCCAGGAGTTCAAGATCGCCGTGGTGGGACCGCTGACCTCGATCGCGGTCGGGCTCGTGGCGCTGGCACTGCTGACCGTCACCCCCGACGGGCTGCTCCGCCTCGCCGTGGGCGGCCTGGCGGGCGCCAACCTGATCGTCGGAGTGCTCAACCTGGTTCCCGGTCTGCCGCTCGACGGCGGCAGGGTGCTGCGCGCGGCGGTCTGGAAGGGCACCGGCGACCCCCACCGGGGCACCATCGTGGCCGCCTGGGGAGGTCGGGTCGCCGGGCTGCTCGTGCTCGCCTGGCCCCTCACGGCGTCGTTCGCCGGCTTCCGGCCCGACTTCGTCGACTACCTGATGGCGCTGGTGATCGCCTCGTTCCTGTGGTCCGGGGCCACCGCCTCGATGGTCAGCGCCCGGCTCAGACGCCGGCTCCCGTCGCTCAAGGCCCGCCCGCTGGCCCGTCGCGCGGTCGCGGTGGCAGCCGACCTGCCGGTCTCCGAGGCCGTGCGTCAGGCCCAGGCCGAGGGGGCCGGGGCGATCGTGACCCACGACTCCGAGCACCGGGTCAGCGGGATCGTGAACGAGGCGGCCCTGCTGGCCACGCCCGAGGACCGGCGGGCCTGGGTGCCGGTGAGCTCGGTCGCGCGCAGCCTCGAGCAGGGACTCGTCATCGGAGCCGACCTGACCGGTGAGGACCTGGTCCGCGCCATGTCGCACACCCCGGCCGAGGAGTACGTCCTGGTCGAGACCGACGGCAGCATCTACGGCGTCCTGGCTGCGGCCGACGTCGACCGAGCATTCGAGGAAGGCACCCGCAAGTGAGCGAGACAACCGGGTTGGGGACCGAGTCCCCGGCCAACTGGTCCGGCGTACACCGAGGGCCACTGCGTGCCGGCGAGTGGGTCCGGCTCACCGACGCCAAGGGCCGACGCCACAACATCTGCCTGGAAGAGGGCAAGAGCTTCCACACCAACAAGGGCGGCCTGTCCCACGACGACATCATCGGTCGCGACGAGGGGTTCACCATCTCCTCGACGTCGGGCGGGGAGTACCTCGTCTTCCGGCCGCTGCTGAGCGAGTTCGTGGTCTCGATGCCGCGGGGAGCCGCGGTGGTCTATCCCAAGGACGCCGCGCAGATCGTCGCGATGGCGGACATCTTCCCCGGTGCCCGGGTGGTCGAGGCCGGGGCCGGCTCCGGGGCACTGACCTGCTCGCTGCTGCGCGCGGTCGGACCGCAGGGCTACCTCTCCTCCTACGAGCGTCGAGAGGAGTTCGCCGACGTGGCGCGGCGCAACGTCAACCAGTTCTTCGGTGGCGAGCACCCGGCCTGGAGACTCACCGTCGCCGACCTCACGCAGGCGCTCCCGACGGGGGAGGAGGCCGGCAGCGTCGACCGGATCGTGCTGGACATGCTCGCGCCCTGGGAGTGCGTCGAGGTCGTCGCCCAGGCGCTGGTGCCCGGGGGGATCGTCGTGGCGTACGTCGCCACCACGACCCAGCTCGGCAAGGTGGTGGAGACCTTGCGCGCCCACGGTGAGTTCACCGAGCCCCAGCCCTGGGAGACGCTGGTGCGCGACTGGCACGTCGAGGGGCTCGCCGTGCGCCCCGGGCACAAGATGAACGGGCACACCGGCTTCCTGGTGACCGCGCGCAGGATGGCTCCCGGCAACGCCGCGCCGCTGAAGAAGCGGCGTCCCGCACCCGGTGCCTACGGCGTCGACTACGACGGACCGCGCCCCGCGGGCCTTCCGCCGCAGCTCGGAGATCCACAACCGGAGGGGTGACACGCGCCATTCGCCCTTGGCTTCCACCGAACGGCGAGTAGGGTCGAAATCCGACACTGCCCACGGAGGTGGCTCACGTGCCCGACACTGGTGCCGAACCCGGACCGACCACAGCCCAGCTGCTGAACCAGGTCTCGTTCCTGGAGGCCGAGGTCGCCGAGCTGCGTCGTCGCGTCGCCGACGCCCCATTCAGTGCCCGCGCCCTCGACCAGAGGCTGCTGGACACCCAACGGTCACTGTCAGCAGTGACCTCGCAGAACGAGCGCCTGGCCCAGACGCTGCGCGAGGCCCGCGACCAGATCGTCACCCTCAAGGAGGAGGTCGACCGGCTGGCGCAGCCACCGACCGGCTTCGGCACCTTCCTGCACCGCAACGAGGACGAGTCGGTGGACGTCTTCACCGGCGGGCGCAAGCTCCGGGTCAACGTCAGCCCGGCGGTGGACGCCGAGTCGCTCACCCGCGGCCAGGAGGTGATGCTCAACGAGGCGCTCAACGTCGTCGCCGCCCTGGAGTTCGAGCAGATCGGCGAGGTGGTGATGTTCAAGGAGCTGCTCGCCGACGGCGACCGGGTCCTGGTGATCGCCAACGCCGACGAGGAGCGGGTGGTCCGGCTCGCCGAGCCCCTGCGGGACCAGACCCTGCGTGCCGGCGACTCCCTGCTGCTCGACGGCCGGTCCGGCTACGTCTACGAGAAGGTGCCCAAGTCCGAGGTCGAGGAGCTCGTCCTCGAAGAGGTGCCGGACATCGACTACGAGTCGATCGGTGGCCTCGCGGGCCAGATCGAGCAGATCCGCGACGCCGTGGAGCTGCCCTACCTGCACCCGGACCTGTTCAAGGACTACCAGCTCAAGCCCCCGAAGGGGGTGCTGCTCTACGGTCCCCCCGGCTGCGGCAAGACGCTGATCGCCAAGGCGGTGGCCAACTCGCTGGCCAAGAAGGTGGCGGAGAGGACCGGGCAGGAAGGACGCTCGTTCTTCCTCAACATCAAAGGTCCCGAGCTGCTGAACAAGTACGTCGGCGAGACCGAGCGGCACATCCGCCTGGTCTTCCAGCGGGCCCGGGAGAAGGCCAGCGAGGGCACCCCGGTGATCGTGTTCTTCGACGAGATGGACTCGCTGTTCCGCACGCGTGGGTCGGGGGTCTCCTCCGACGTGGAGAACACCATCGTTCCGCAGCTGCTCTCGGAGATCGACGGGGTCGAGGGCCTGGAGAACGTGCTGGTGATCGGTGCCTCCAACCGCGAGGACATGATCGACCCGGCGATCCTGCGGCCCGGCCGTCTCGACGTGAAGATCAAGATCGAGCGCCCCGACGCCGAGTCGGCTCGTGACATCTTCAGCAAGTACCTCACCGCCAACCTGCCGCTGCACGCCGACGACCTCGCGGAGTTCGGTGGCGACAGGGACGCGACCGTGGCCGGGATGATCACGGCCACCGTCGAGCGGATGTACACCGAGTCCGAGGCCAACCGCTTCCTCGAGGTGACCTACGCCAACGGCGACAAGGAGGTCCTGTACTTCAAGGACTTCAACTCCGGGGCGATGATCCAGAACATCGTGGACCGGGCGAAGAAGATGGCCATCAAGGAGGTCATCGAGCACGACCAGCCGGGCCTTCGGGTTCAGCACATGCTGCAGGCGTGCGTCGATGAGTTCAAGGAGAACGAGGACCTCCCCAACACCACGAACCCCGACGACTGGGCCCGGATCTCGGGCAAGAAGGGCGAGCGGATCGTCTTCATCCGCACGCTGATCACCGGCAAGCAGGGCACCGAGCCCGGCCGCTCGATCGACACGGTCGCCAACACCGGCCAGTACCTCTGAGCCGATCCGGCTCCGTACCCTTCGTCGGTGCGGAGCCGGGTCAGCTCACCCGCCGTACGGGCTGAGGTACTTGTAGATGCCCTTGCCCCAGGTCGGCTGCTTGGGGATGTTCGACATCATCCGCGCCTCCTGGGCCTTGGTGCCGTACATCGGGTAGTGCGAGGACTCCTGGCGCCAGGTCTTGTCGAAGGTCGCGTTGTGTCGCAGCGCCTGGGTGCGGCTCATGATCTGCTGCATCTGCTCGTCGCCGGTGAAGGAGAACGGGCTCCAGTTGGCCGAGCCGCTGAAGGTCACGTACGCGTCCGTGGAGCCGCCCCAGTTGCCGACCACCGTCATCCACTTGCTGTGGTTGTACTTCACGATCTCGCGTGCCTCGTTGGTGATCACCGACTGCCGCAGCGGGATCCGGCCGCGGCCGCTGGTGCTCTCCAGGATGTTCACCACCGGGCGGCTGCTCACGGCGTAGATGATCGAGATGTCGCAACCCGACTCCCACAGCGACCTGAGCTTCTTGGCCAGCCAGGTGCCGCGCTCGCCGTAGATGGAGTACTGGATGATCCGGATCCGGGTGCGCGCGCCCGAGGTGCCGCTGGCGGTGGAGCCCAGGCACTGGGTGCGGTTCAGGATCTGCATCACCGGGTCCTTGGCGGCGCTGGGACCAGTCAGCGGGAAGAAGAAGCTGGTCACGGCTCCCGCGTTGTACTTCCGGTAGGGGCTGGAGACCTTGGTGCCGGCCCGGGCCTCGCGGTGCACGCCGAGGAACTGCTTGTAGATGGTCGGGTTCCAGGCCACGTAGGCCTGGTTCCACTGCCCCTGGTAGCCCATGGGGGTGAGGTTCATCGAGGTCTGCACGACCACGTTGCGCACGTGCTTGCGCCCGACGTTGTCGAACAGGAAGTACTTCGCGTGCGCCGTGCCCCCGCGGCCACGGCACGACCCACGGCACTCACGGGCGAAGCTGACCAGCTCACGCGTGTTGGAGCGGCCCGCGTAGGTGAGCTTCTTGCCCAGCTGCTTCTTCAGCCAGCGCCAGGGGGCATTCTCCGCGTTCGCGCTCTTGGCGGCCACCACCTGCACGCTCACGCCGCGCTTGCGCGCGGCGACCAGTGCGCGGGCGATCGTCATGTCCTTGAACGACCAGGTGGCGATCCGGATGGTGCCGTTGCCCGCCTTGGCCACACCGGGCGCGGACCGGGGGCCACCCCACACGCTCTTGATGGTCGAGAGCACCCGGTTGCGGATGGCCAGGCGCTCGCCCTTCGTCCGGTTCGGGAAGCTGAAATAGCTCGTCGGGGCCATCACGTAGTTCGACGGGGGCTTGCCCACGTTGGAGGCCGGCGGCTTCGGGGTGGGTGTGGGGGTCGGGGTCGGCTTCGGGGTGGGGGTCGGCGTCGGGGTGATCGTCGGGGTGGGGGTCGGGGTGATCGTCGTCGTCGGGATGTCCTCGGCGGGAGCGATCATCCGAGCGCTGGCCCCCGAGGACGCCAGTGCGCTGGTGGTCCCGGCGACGAGCCCCGCGGTGAGCAGGGTCAAGGTCAGGGCCACGACGACGGGTGCACGACGATCCAGCACGAGAATCCCCCAACAAGGCGTAAAAGAGCCGAAACACCGATATGCGCGGCGCCGAGAATCTAACACGCACAGTGCCGATATAACGCTCCTGCGGAACCGATGTCGACCGGGGGATCACCCCGACCTCCCCGGTTCTCCCGGTGAGCCCCCGAAGTCGGCGCTCGGGCGGGCGCCGTACCCTCGCCGCATGAGCGTTCGCCGGGTGATGGGCACCGAGACCGAGTTCGGGATCTCGGTGCAGGGGCACCCGCACGCCAATCCCATGGTGGCCAGCACTCGGCTGGTCAACGCCTACGCGACCGCCACCTTGAACGCCCGGCGCGCGCGCTGGGACTTCGAGGAGGAGTCACCGCTGCGCGACGCCCGCGGGTTCTCCATGTCCCGCGACCTGGCCGACTCCAGCCAGCTCACCGACGAGGACATGGGCCTGGCCAACGTGATCCTCACCAACGGCGCCAGGCTCTACGTCGACCACGCACACCCGGAGTACTCCAGCCCGGAGTGCACCGACCCGCTCTCGGTCGTGACCTGGGACAAGGCGGGGGAGCAGATCGCCCTGGACGCGTGCCGGTTCGCGGCCAACGGCAACGAGGGCGACCTGATCCTCTACAAGAACAACACCGACAACAAGGGTGCCTCCTACGGCTCGCACGAGAACTACCTCGTCCGCCGCTCGACCCCGTTCGGCGACATCGTGCGTCATCTCACCCCGTTCTTCGTCAGCCGACAGGTGGTCTGCGGTGCCGGCCGCGTGGGCCTCGGCCAGGACGGTCGTGGCGAGGGGTTCCAGATCACCCAGCGCGCCGACTTCTTCGAGGTCGAGGTGGGCCTCGAGACCACCTTGAAACGTCCCATCATCAACACCCGCGACGAGCCGCACGCCGACCCTGAGAAGTACCGCCGGCTCCACGTGATCATCGGCGACGCCAACCTCGCGGAGACCTCGACCTACCTCAAGGTGGGCACCACGGCCCTGGTCCTGTCGATGGTCGAGGACCGCTACCTGGGCAACGACCTCGGTGTCTCGCGTCCGGTGGCGACCCTGAAGCAGGTCTCGCACGACCACTCCCTGACCCACCTGATGGAGCTCAACGACGGCCGCCGGCTCACCGCGGTCCAGCTGCAGTGGGAGTACTTCCATCTGGCCTCGCGCTACGTCGCCGAGCGGCAGGGCAACGAGGTGGACACCCCGACCCGCGACCTGCTGGCCTGCTGGGAGTCGGTGCTGACCAGACTCGAGCGCGATCCGATGGAGTGCGCCGACGAGCTCGACTGGGTGGCCAAGCTGCGGCTGCTGAACTCCTACCGGGAGCGTGACGGCCTGTCCTGGAACGACGCCAAGCTGCACCTGATCGACCTGCAGTACGCCGACCTGCGGCCCGAGAAGGGGCTCTACCACCGCCTGGTGCGCCTGGGGAAGATGAAGCGCCTGATCGCCGACGAGGCCGTCGAGCACGCCATGCACGAACCGCCCGAGGACACCCGCGCCTACTTCCGCGGTCGCTGCCTGTCCAAGTACGCCGACAGCATCGCGGCCGCCTCGTGGGACTCGGTGATCTTCGACCTGCCGGGCCACGAGTCGCTGCAGCGGGTGCCGACCATCGACCCGCTGCGGGGCAGCAAGGCGCACGTGGGGGCACTGCTCGACCGGCACGACACCGCGCTCGGACTGTTCGAGGCGCTGACCCGGCGCTAGTTCGCGCCGGGTCGACGCCTCGAGTGCGGGTCAGTCCTCGGTCATGTGCTTGTAGATGCCGGACCCGAACGGGATGTCACCGTCGGGAGCCGAGGCCACCAGCGGGTCCTCGTCGGCGCCGATGGTGCCGGGCATCATGCGCCCGCTGGTGGTGACCCGACCGGAGGGCGGCACCTGCGAGGTCCGCTGCTTCCAGGTCTTCTCGAAGGCACCGAGGTAGCGGGTCGCCTGGGACCGGCTGCTGATCCGCTGCATCTGCTCGTCCCCGGTGAAGGCGAAGGTGCTCCAGTTGGCCGATCCGGTGAAGGTGATCCAGGCGGCGGTGGAGGGCGTCCAGTGCCCGGTGACGGTCATCCACTTGCTGTGGTTGTACTTCACGATCTCACCCGCGCCGTTGCGGATCACCGACTGCCGCATCGGCACCGCACCCCGGCCCGACCCGTTGCGCAGGATGCTCAGGATCGGGCGGCTGCTCACCGAGTAGATCACCTTGACGTCGCAGCCGGCGTTCCACAGTGAACGCAGCTTCTTGGCGATCCAGACACCTCGGTCGCCGTAGACGGCGTACTGGATGATCCGGATCTTGGTGCGGCCGTTGGTCCCACCGGAGGTCGCGCCGGCGCAGACGGTCCGGTTGAGGATCTGCATCACCGGGTCGTCGCTGGCCTTCGCGTTGTGCAGGGGGAAGAAGATGTCGGTGTAGGCCCCGATGGTCTTGGTGTGGTAGGGGTTGCGCACCGAGCGCCCGACCCTGGCCTGGCGGTAGATCGACATGAAGTCGCTGTGCACCGCGGCGCTCTTGACCACCTGCGCCTGATTCCACTGGCCCGTGTAGGCGAACCGGGTGAGGTTCATCGAGGTCTGGAAGACGACGCCGCGGACCCGGGCGGGGCCGACGCGGTCGAAGAGGAAGTACTTGGCGTGCGAGGTGCCCCCACGGCCGCGGCACGACCCCGAGCAGCTGCGCGCGAAGCTGACCAGCTCGCGCCGGGAGGCGTTGTTGGGCAACCGGCCCCCCAGGCGCTTGCGGAGGTACTTCCACGGTCCGCTGTCCTTGTTGGCGCCCTTGGCGGCCACGACCTGGACACTGACACCCCGGTTGCGCGCAGCCACGAGAGCCTTCGCGATGGCCCAGTCCTTGAACGACCAGGTCGCGATCCGGATGGTCCCGTTGCCCGCTGTGGACACGCCGCGCCGGGGCTGGCGACCGCCCCAGGTGCTCTGGATGGTGTGCAGCACCCGGTCACGGATCCCCATCGCGGCCTTCTTGGACCGGTTGGGGTAGGTGAAGTAGGCGCGCGCGGCCGGCACGTAGCTTTTCGGCGGCTTGCCCACGGGACGGCGGGCCGCGACCGGTGCCACCGCGGCTGCCGGCACCACTGCGGGTACGGCTGCAGGTACGGCTGCGGGCACCGCCGGGCTCACCCGTGGGGGAGCAGCAGCAGCCGAGGCGGGGGAGAAGCCTGCCGGGGACAGGGTGGCGGACAAGGCAAGCGTGATGACGAGGGTCGCCCACGTGCGACGGTCGGACATGACGTCTCCGGAGTTGTGAAGGGAGCTGGTTTCCCCCCTCGAGGCGCGTCCAATGTAGCCCGCGCCGGTCTCGGAACCCGGCAAGGGCCGTGCTCGGCACACCGATGTCCACCACAGGGTGAGTCCCCGCGACGCCCTGTGGTCCAGTCGATAGGCTCGAGACATCCACCGAGGAGGAGGTCGTCATGGCGCAGGAGCACAAGCAACCGCGCAAGTCGCACGACGAGGAGGAGCCCGTTGATGCAGCACCGGCTCCCAGCGAGACCGTCAGCGAGCGCAAGGAGCAGCTCGACGACGACATCGACGCGATCCTCGAGGACATCGACGACGTGCTCGAGACCAACGCCGAGGACTTCGTGAAGTCGTTCATCCAGAAGGGTGGGCAGTGACCGTTCATGAGTGATGCCCGGCTGCCCGACGCCTTCCTGACACCCGGTACCTCCTCGTTCGCCGACTTCATCGGCGAGGTCTCACCCGAGCTGCTGCCCTCGCGACGTCCGCTCCCCGCCGGGAGCGCCGCGGAGCTCGCCCCGCACGGCACCACGATCGTGGCCGCCACCTTCCCCGGCGGCGTGGTGATGGCGGGGGACCGTCGCGCCACGATGGGCAACATCATCGCCCAGCGAGACATCGAGAAGGTGTTCCCCGCCGACGAGTACTCCTGCGTCGGCATCGCCGGCACCGCCGGCCTCGCGGTCGAGATGGTCCGGCTCTTCCAGGTCGAGCTCGAGCACTACGAGAAGATCGAGGGCGCGACGCTCTCGATCGACGGCAAGGCCAACCGCCTCTCGGCGCTGATCCGCGGCAATCTCGGGATGGCGATGCAGGGCCTGGCCGTCGTACCCCTCTTCGCCGGCTTCGACCTGCGCACCGGGCAGGGCCGGATCTTCTCCTACGACGTGACCGGTGGTCGCTACGAGGAGACCGCCTTCCACTCCGTCGGGTCGGGTTCGCTCTTCGCCCGCGGGGCGCTGAAGAAGCTCTACCGGGAGGACCTCGACGAGACCGGCTGCGTCACGGCCGTGATCCAGGCGTTGTACGACGCCGCCGACGACGACTCCGCGACCGGCGGCCCCGACCTGGCGCGCCGGATCTTCCCGGTGGTCAACGTGGTGACGGCCGCCGGCCAGCGCCGGATGCCCCAGGCCGACGTCGCGGCGATCGCCGATCTCGTCGTCTCCGCCCGGATGCAACGTCCCGACGGTCCTGCGGCACCCCTCACCTAGGAGCTTGTGAACAGATGAGCATGCCGTTCTACGTCTCACCCGAGCAGTTGATGAAGGACCGGGCCGACTTCGCACGCAAAGGCATCGCCCGGGGCCGCTCGGTCGCGGTGATGCGCTACGCCGACGGCGTGCTGTTCGTCTCGGAGAACCCCTCGGCGGCGCTGCACAAGGTCAGCGAGATCTACGACCGGATCGCGTTCGCCGCGGTCGGCCGCTACAACGAGTTCGAGAACCTCCGCATCGCCGGCGTACGCCTGGCAGACATGCGCGGGTACTCCTATGACCGACGCGACGTCTCGGGCCGCGGCCTGGCCAACGCCTACGCCCAGACCCTCGGCACGATCTTCTCCAGCGGTGGTGAGAAGCCCTACGAGATCGAGCTCTTCGTCGCCGAGGTGGGCGACGTCGCCGAGGACGACCAGATCTTCCGGCTCACCTTCGACGGGCAGATCGTCGAGGAGCACGACTTCGCCGTGATGGGTGGCGCCGCCGAGTCCGTGACCTCCTACCTGCAGGAGCGCTACACCCGCGGGCTCTCCCGCGACGAGGCGCTGACGCTGGCCGCCGCCGCGCTGGGACACAGCGACACCGGGCACCGCGACATCCCGCCCGGGGACCTCGAGGTCGCGGTGCTCGACCGCACCCGCACCCAGGAGCGCAAGTTCCGCCGACTCACCGGTCCGGCGCTCCAGGAGATCCTGGGCCCCCCCGCGGAGCCGGCTGCCGAGCCCGACGCCACCGTCGCGGACGATGCTCCGGGCGGCGCTCCGGACGACGCTCCGGGCGGCGCTCCGGGCGACGAGCCCCCGATCGCACCGGCCTGACCCTAGGCTGTCATCGTGGACAGGCGAATCTTCGGCATCGAGAACGAGTACGGCGTCACGTGCACGTTCAAGGGGCAGCGACGCCTGTCTCCCGACGAGGTCGCGCGCTACCTGTTCCGCAAGGTGGTCAGCTGGGGTCGCAGCAGCAACGTCTTCCTGGCCAACGGCGCCCGGCTCTACCTCGACGTCGGCAGCCACCCCGAGTACGCCACCCCCGAGTGCGACGACCTGATCGACCTGGTCACCCACGACAAGGCGGGGGAGCGGATCCTCGAGGGCCTGCTGATGGACGCCGAGCGCCGCCTGCGCGACGAGGGCATCGCCGGGGACGTCTACCTGTTCAAGAACAACACCGACTCGGCCGGCAACTCCTACGGCTGCCACGAGAACTACCTGGTCAGCCGGCACGGGGAGTTCAGCAAGCTCGCCGACGTGCTGATCCCGTTCCTGGTGACCCGTCAGATCATCTGCGGTGCCGGCAAGGTCACCCAGACCCCGCGCGGGGCGTCGTACTCGGTCAGCCAGCGTGCCGAGCACATCTGGGAGGGGGTCTCCAGCGCGACCACCCGCTCCCGCCCGATCATCAACACCCGCGACGAGCCGCACGCGGACGCCGAGCGCTTCCGCCGGCTGCACGTGATCGTCGGCGACTCCAACATGAGCGAGACCACCACCCTGCTCAAGGTGGCGAGCTGCGACCTGGTCCTCCGGATGATCGAGGAGGGCGTGGTGATGCGCGACCTGACCATGGAGAACCCGATCCGCGCCATCCGGGAGATCTCCCACGACCTCACCGGGCGCCGCAAGGTGCGCCTGGCCAACGGGCGCGAGGCCAGCGCCCTGGAGATCCAGGGGGAGTACCTCAGCCGGGTCCGCGACTTCGTGGACCGGCGCGAGCTGCACACCCCGGTGATCGAGCAGTCGCTCGACCTGTGGGAGCGCACCTTGAAGGCGATGGACTCCGGCGACCTGTCCCTGGTGGAGCGTGAGATCGACTGGGTGATCAAGTGGAAGCTGATCGAGCGCTACCGGGCCAAGCACGGCCTGCCGCTGGGCCACCCCCGCGTCGCGCAGCTCGACCTCGCCTACCATGACATCCACCGCGAGCGGGGGCTGTACTACCTTCTCGAGAAGCGAGGCGCGGTCAAGAGGGTCACCACCGACCTCGCGATCTACCGCGCCAAGTCCGTACCGCCGCAGACGACACGTGCGCGGCTGCGCGGGAACTTCATCCGCAAGGCCCAGGATCGGCGGCGCGACTTCACCGTCGACTGGGTGCACCTGAAGCTGAATGACCAGGCCCAGCGCACCGTGTTGTGCAAGGACCCCTTCCGCTCGCACGACGAGCGCGTGGAGAGACTGATCGAGGGAATGTGAAGAAGCTCAGCCTGACCCTGCTCCTCTCGTTGTTGCTGGGTACGGCGGCCGCCGGCTGCGGTTCCGAGCCGGACGGGGCCCCGACCGCGTTGCGCGACGCCGTGAGCGTCACCGGCGAGTTCGGCAAGCGCCCCGAGGTCAAGCTCGAGGCGCCGGTGAAGGTGCCCGAGACCACCGTGTGGACCGAGACCGAGGGCGACGGCGACAAGGTCGGCGCCTCGGCCACGGCGATCCTGAGCCTGACCCTGGCCGACGCCCGCACCGGCAAGACCGCCATCTCCACCTTCGACGAGGGCCAGCGCCCCCTCGAGGTGCAGCTGGGGGAGTCGGTCTTCCCGGCCCTGACCAAGGGCCTGACCGGCAAGGCGGCCGGCACCCGCGTCGTGGTGGCCTCCACGTCTGATGACGCCTACGGCGACCAGGGTGCCCCGCAGATCGGCGTCAAGGGCGGTGATCCCGTGGTGATGGTGGCCGACATCCTCTCCACCGACCCGACCTCCGTCCTGCCCGGGCCGACCGGCGCGAGCATCGCACCACCGGCGACCGCCCCGACGCTGCTGGAGAGCAACGGCACACCGACCGGCTTCGACTTCACCGGGCTGCGCAAGCCCAAGAAGCTGGTGGTCGTCCCGCTGCGCGAGGGCACCGGCCCCGCGATCGAGGACCCCGACCGGGTCACCGTGAACTACCTGGGTCAGGTCTGGGACGCCAAGAAGCCGTTCGAGTCCTCCTTTCCCGCCGAGCCCGCCACCTTCTCGGTGGGCCTGGGTGGCGTGATCAAGGCCTGGGACCAAGGCCTCGACGGCATCAAGGAGGGCGGCCGCGTCCTGCTGCTGTGCCCCCCGGGGCTGGCCTACGGCAAGACCGACCAGGGCAAGATCCCCGCCAACTCGACGCTGGTCTTCGTCGTCGACGTGCTCGGCGTGGGTTGAGCCCGCTCGAGATCCGGGGTCGACGATGAGCGCAGCCAAGTCCGAACGCCTGCTGAACCTGGTGATCCTGCTGCTGGTGGCGCGCAACTACACCACCAAGGAGCAGGTCCGCCAGCTGATGGAGCCCTACCGGGCCAGCAGCGACGAGGCCTTCGACCGGATGTTCGAGCGCGACAAGGACGACCTGCGCGCCCTGGGCATCCCGCTGGAGACCGGGTTCGTGGACAAGTTCTTCGAGGACGAGATCGGCTACCGGATCAAGCGTGACGCCTTCGAGCTGCCGGCCCTGGAGTTCACGGCCGAGGAGGTCGCCGTACTCGGGCTCGCGGCGCGGGTCTGGGGCCACGCCGGCCTGGCCGCCGCCACCTCCGACGCCCTGGTCAAGCTCAAGGCCGCCGGTCTGAGCTTCGACCGGGACCAGCTGGACACGGTGCAGCCGACCCTGGTCGCGGAGGAGCCCGCCTTCGAGGCGATGTGGCAGGCCACCGTGCAGCGCACGCCGGTGAGCTTCGAGTACCGCGGTGCCGGCCGCGACGACGCGACCACCCGGAGCCTGCAGCCCTGGGGCGTGGTCACGGCTCAGGGTCGCTGGTACGTCGTGGGGCTGGACACCGACCGGGGGGAGCCACGGTTGTTCCGGCTCAGCCGGATCACCTCCTCCGTCTCGACCACGGGGTCCCCCGGTTCCTACGACGTCCCCGAGGGCACCGACGTGCGCGCGCTCTCGGAGTCCCTGGCGCCGGCGACCCCGGACCGTACGTCGGTGCTGCTGGTCCGGCAGGGAGCGGCGCTCGGACTGCGTCGCCGCACGACCCCGGTGGCCTCCGACGTCGCCGGCCCGGACGGGACCAGCACCTGGGACCGCGTCGAGCTGGCCTTCGCCTCGCGAGGTGATGCCGCCGGAGAGCTGCTCGGTCACGGCCCCGCAGTGGTCGTGGAGTCCCCTCAGGACCTGCGCGACGCCGTCGTCGCGCGGCTGCGCGAGGCACTGGCGGGGGAGGTCGCATGAGCGGCGGTGCCCGGGAGCAGGTCTCCCGGCTGCTCGCGCTGGTGCCCTACCTCCAGAGCAGGCAGGACGTGTCGCTCTCGGAGGTGGCCAGCGACTTCGGGGTGGAGCCCGACCAGATCCGCCGCGACCTCGGGGTGCTCTGGATGTGCGGCCTGCCCGGCCTGACCCCCGACAAGATGATCGACGTCGACTTCGAGGCCATCGAGGAGGACGCCGACGGCGTGGTCCGGATCGACAACGCCGACTACCTCGCTCGTCCGGTCCGCCTCGGCAGCTCTGAGGCCTCGGCGCTGATCGTGGCGCTGCGGGCGCTGCGGGAGGGCAGCCCGACCGCCTCGGTCGAGGTGATCGACCGGGCCCTGGCCAAGCTCGAGGAGGCCACCGCCAGCGGCGCCGAGCCCCCGCGTGTGGAGCTGCACCTCTCCACCGGTCCGGCGCACCGGGAGCACGCGGCAGCGCTGCGGTCGGCGATCGCCACCACCCGGCAGGTCCGGCTCGACTACTTCGTGCCCACCCGCGACGAGTCGACCCTGCGCACGGTCGACCCCCTCGAGGTCCTGGTCAGTGACGGGCACGAGTACCTCGACGCGTGGTGCCACGTCGCCGGTGCCCGCCGGTTGTTCCGACTGGACCGGCTGCACGCCGTGGAGGTGCTCGACGACCCACAGCTGGACCACACCGGTCTGGCGCCGCGTGACCTCGCCGCCGGGCTCTTCACCCCCGGGCCGGACGACCTCGAAGCCGTCGTACACCTCGAGCGCGCAGCGCGATGGGTGGCCGACTACTACCCGGTCGAGAGCGTGCAGGAGCTCGGGGACGGCCGCCTCGCCGTGCGCCTGCGCGTGGGCGATCCGCGCTGGCTCGAGCGGCTCGCGCTGCGCGTGGCACCTGCCCTGACGGTGGCCGAGCCCGCGGACCTGCGCGAGCAGGTGGTCCGTACCGCCCGTGCCACGCTTGACCTTTACGGCACGGCGTAGCATGACCGACATGACCTCTGGGCTCTTCCTTCCGCTCGTCCTGGGCCTCGGCGCGCCCGAGCTGCTCATCATCGTCGGCATCATCGTCCTGCTGTTCGGTGCGAAGAAGCTGCCCGAGCTCGCCCGGGGCAGCGGTCGTGCGCTGCGGATCTTCAAGGCCGAGACCAAGGGCCTGATGGATGACGATGACGACGACGACTCCCGCACCGTCGAGCAGCGCGAGATCGAGGCCCGCAACCGCGCTGCCGCCGAGCGTGACCGCCGTCCCGAGGCCGACGGCACCAGCACGCCCGGCCCGGTCTGACACCGGCTCACCCGCTGTGATGTTCGGCGGCGTGGTCGGCCTCCTGCGGGGCACGCCACGCGATCCCATCGGCGCGGACGGACGGATGTCGCTCGGCGACCACTTCCGCGAGCTCCGCGCCCGGGTGATGCGCACGATGCTGGTGGTCGTCCTCGGCACCATCGTCGCGTTCTTCTTCTACGACCAGCTCTTCGACCTGATCTTCCAGCCCTACAACCAGGCGCGCGACATGCTGGGCAAGGACACCACCACCCAAGCGGTGATCAGCGGCGTCGGCGGACCGCTGATGCTGCAGCTCAAGCTGTGCAGCATCGCCGGGATCGTGGGCACCAGCCCGTGGTGGCTCGCCGAGATCTGGGGCTTCGTGGTCCCTGGTCTGCACTCCAACGAGCGCAAGTGGACCCGGCTGTTCGCTGCGATCGCCGGTCCGCTCTTCCTCGGCGGCGTCGCGGTCGGCTACTACGTCCTGCCCAAGGGCATCCAGGTGCTGCTCAGCTTCACGCCCAGCTACATCAACAGCCTCGTGGACTTCGGGGAGTACTTCTCCTTCGTCACCCGGATGCTGATCGTCTTCGGCATCGCCTTCGAGATCCCGCTGTTCGTCGTGCTGCTGAACCTGGCCGGGGTGGTCTCGGGCGCAGCCCTGGGCCGGCACCGGCCGTGGATCATCATCGGCACCTTCGTCTTCGCGGCGGTCGCGACACCGTCGACCGACCCGTTCTCGATGCTGATGCTCGCGCTCCCGCTGCTGGGCCTGCTGATGGTCTCCGAGGTGATCGCACGGCTGGTCGACCGGCGGCGGGGCCGCCGGAAGACCGAGGAGTGGGACGACGACGCGGTCTCGCCGATCTGACGCTCGAAGGCTCGGGCACGGCCGTTAGGCTGCAACGGTGCCCCCGGAGATAGCGCTGCTGACCAACCCCACCTCCGGCAAGGGCAAGGGTGCGCAGATCGTGGACCGGGTGCTGCCGCGCCTGCGCGACGCCGGGTTCAGCGTCCGCAACCTCTCTGGCCGGGACGCCGACGAGGCGACGGACCTCGCGCGGCAGTGCGTCGCGGACGGGGTCGAGACGCTGGTCGTGGTCGGCGGTGACGGGATGGTCCACCTCGCCGTGCAGGCGCTGGCCGACTCCCAGACCCGACTGGGGCTGATCCCTGCCGGCACCGGCAACGACGTGGCGCGCTACTTCGACCTGCCCCGCAACGACGTGGCGGCGGCGACCGACGTGGTCATCGGGGGCAAGGAGCGTCGCATCGACCTCGCGCGGATCGGGTCGAAGTACTACGTCACGGTCCTCGCTGCCGGTTTCGACGCCGTGGTCACCGAGCGTGCCAACCAGATGTCCTGGCCCAAGGGTCAGATGCGCTACAACCTCGCGACCCTGGCCGAGCTGCGCACCTTCGAGCCGATCTCCTACGTCGTGGAGATCGACGGGAAGCAGGAGCGGTTCGAGGCGATGATGGTCGCGGTCGGCAACGGCCCCTCCTTCGGCGGCGGGTTGCGGATCACGGAGGGCGCCGTGCTCGACGACGGGCTCCTCGACGTGGTGGTGATCCGACCGATGACCAAGCTCGAGCTGGTCCGGACCTACCCGAAGCTGTTCAAGGGCACCCACGTCCACCACCCCGACTACCGCCACCTGCACGCGCGCACGGTGACGCTGGCGGCCCCGGGCATCACCGCCTACGCCGACGGTGAGCGGATCGGCGCCCTTCCGCTCACGGTCGAGGTGGCCCCGCTGGCCCTCACGGTCCTGGTGCCCTGAGCCATGACCCCACCTCCGGAGCTCTCCGCCGCCGAGCGCTACTCCCGCTCCCGCCGCAACCGCGCGCACCCGCAGCTCGCCGACTTCGCCTCCCGGCTCGACTTCGAGCTCGACGACTTCCAGCTGCGTGCGTGCCGCGAGCTGGAGGACGGACGCTCGGTGCTGGTGGCGGCGCCCACGGGCTCGGGCAAGACGATCGTGGGCGAGTTCGCCGTACACCTCGCGCTGGCCAGCGGTCGCAAGGCGTTCTACACCACGCCGATCAAGGCCCTGTCGAACCAGAAGTTCAACGATCTGGCCAAGCGGTACGGCGCCGAGAACGTCGGCCTGCTGACCGGCGACAACAGCATCAACGGCGAGGCGCCGGTCGTGGTGATGACGACCGAGGTGCTGCGCAACATGCTGTACGCCGGCTCACGGACCCTGATCGACCTCGGGTTCGTGGTGATGGACGAGGTGCACTACCTCGCCGACCGGATGCGCGGCGCGGTCTGGGAAGAGGTGATCATCCACCTCCCGGAGTCGGTCGCGCTGGCCTCGCTCTCGGCCACGGTCAGCAACGCCGAGGAGTTCGGTGAGTGGCTCGGCACCGTCCGGGGTGAGACCACCACGATCGTGGAGGAGCGCCGCCCGGTCCCGCTCTACCAGCACGTCGTGGTCGGCCGCCGGATGTACGACCTGTTCGCCGACGACACCAGCACCGACCCGACCGACCTGGACGCCGCGAACCGCGAGGCGAAGGTCAACCCCGAGCTCGTCCGTGTCGCCCGCGACGACTGGGCGCGCGGACGGATGAAGGACCGGCGCCCGGCACGCGGTGGCCAGCGCCCGAACAAGGGGCCGGGCAACACCCGTGGGGCGTGGACCCCGAGCCGCAGCGACGTGGTGGCCCAGCTCGACCGGGCCGGGCTGCTGCCCGCGATCGTGTTCATCTTCAGCCGGGTCGGCTGTGACGCCGCGGTGCAGCAGTGCCTCAACGCCAACCTGAAGCTGACCACCCCTGCCGAGCGCGACGAGATCTTCGCCTTCGTCCAGGCCCGCTGCTCCAACATCCCCGAGGAGGACCTGCAGGTCCTCGGCTACCACGAGTTCCTCGACGGCCTGACCCGCGGGATCGCCTCGCACCACGCCGGGATGCTGCCCAGCTTCAAGGAGTGCGTCGAGGAGCTGTTCCTGCGTGGCCTGTGCCGGGTGGTCTTCGCCACCGAGACGCTGGCGCTTGGCATCAACATGCCCGCGCGGTCGGTCGTGATCGAGAAGCTCTCGAAGTGGAACGGCGAGACCCATGCCGACATCACGCCGGGGGAGTACACCCAGCTCACCGGCCGGGCCGGCCGGCGCGGCATCGACGTCGAGGGGCACGGCGTCGTGCTGTGGCAGCAGGGCTTCGACCCCAAGGCGGTGGCCGGTCTCGCCTCGACCCGGACCTATCCCTTGAAGTCGTCGTTCAAGCCGTCGTACAACATGGCCGTCAACCTCGTGCACCAGTTCGGTCGCGAGCGTGCCCGTGAGCTGCTGGAGTCGTCCTTCGCGCAGTTCCAGGCCGACAAGGCGGTGGTCGGCCTCGCCCGCCAGCTGCGCAAGAGCGAGGACGCGCTCGCCGGCTACGCCGAGGCCGCGGCCTGCCACCTCGGCGACTTCATGGAGTACGCCGGGCTGCGCCACAAGCTCTCCGACACCGAGAAGAACCTCGCCAAGTCGCGGCGCTTCGACCGGCGTCAAGAGGTGGTCGACTCCCTCGAGGCGCTGCGTCCCGGCGACGTGATCGAGGTGCCCAGCGGCCGCTTCGCGGGGATGGCCGTGGTCCTCGATCCCGGGGTGACCGCGGACCGCGAGGGGCCGCGTCCGCACGTGCTGACAGCCGACCGGCACGCCCGCCGGCTGAGCCTGACCGACTTCCCCGCACCGGTGGCGGCCTTCACCCGGGTCAAGATCCCCAAGAACTTCAACGCCCGCAACCCGCAGTCGCGCCGCGACCTGGCCTCGAGCCTGCGCAACCGGACCAACAACTTCACCCCTCCGCCGCCGGGTCGGACCCGACCGCGGGGTGCGACGGCGTCGAACCCGATGGAGGACAGCCGCATCGAGGAGCTGCGACGGCAGCTGCGCGCGCACCCGTGCCACGGCTGTCCCGACCGCGAGGACCACGCCCGGTGGTCCGAGCGCTACTTCAAGCTGGACCGCGACGCCCGGACGCTGAAGCGACGCATCGAGCAGCGCACCAACACCATCGCGCGCCAGTTCGACCGGGTCTGCGAGGTGCTCACCGCACTTGATTACCTCGAGGTCTCCGACGGCGTGTCGGTCGTCAGCGAGCGGGGCCGGACGCTGATGCGCATCTACAACGAGATGGACCTCCTCACCGCCGAGTCGCTGCGCGCCGGGCTCTGGGACGGGCTCGACGCCTCTGGCCTCGCCGCCGTGCTCTCCACGCTGGTCTATGAGTCCCGTCGTCCCGACGACGCCGTCGCCCCGCGCCTGCCGGGTGGTCAGGTCAAGGGGATCCTGGCCGAGATGGTCTCGATCTGGTCCGACCTCGACGACCTCGAACGCCAGCACCACCTCGACCAGCTGCACGAGCCCGACCTCGGGTTCGCCTGGGCGGCCTACCGCTGGGCCGAGGGTGACGAGCTCGACGACATCCTGGCGAGCACCGGCCTCGCGGCCGGCGACTTCGTGCGCTGGGTCAAGCAGCTGCTCGACCTCGCCGACCAGGTCGCGGACGCCTCACCCGGCCCGGAGCTGCGCAAGGTCGCCCGCGAGACCTCCCGCCGCCTGCGCCGCGGGGTGGTCGCCTACTCCTCGGTCAGCGAGTAGTAGGTGTCGGGGAACCGCATGTAAATCGGGGTTATGGACGCTCATCAAGGGCTGTGCTGGCTTCCGACCGTCCACAGTCCTCGCCAAGTCGGTGCGGGACGGATCGGAAACGGGGGATGGCCCACAGGCTGGCGCTGCGCCCGCCAAAACCCGGATCCTGACCGCCCTCGGGCTCACGTCGTCGCCGTCGCCGGGGCGGTGCACCGGGTGACCTCCGCGCGGCGGATGGCCTCGCGCGCCGGGCTCGACCCGGACGAGGCCGCCCGGGTGACCATGCTCAGCGACCAGGGGTACGGCGCGACGGACCTCGCCTCCCAGCTGCGCTCACGTGAAAAACCCCACCACCCGGTCCGCGGTCGACCGCGGAGCGGCTGCGGGAGCTGGAGACGCTGCGAAGCGACGGACTGGTCACTGAGGACGAGTACGCCGCCCGCCGGAAGGCGATCCTCGAAGACCTCGGACCCGTCCCAGGTGCCGCGCCGGCCGTCCACTTCCGTGGCTACGCAGACTGGCGGCCCAGCACCTCGAGCAGCCGCTCCACCGGACTGTTCAACCCCCACTGCTCGCTGATCGCGCCCAGCATCTCCGGGTCGGCGGGGGAGTGCGGCATCGTCAGGTCGGGTGCGCCCAGGTCGATGTCGCGTGCCACCGCGACCACAGTGGGCGCCACCTCGAGATAGTCCAGCGAGGCCTTGATCTTTCCGCGCGGCCCAGGACCCATGTCGCCGTCGGGGTCCAGCGCCGCGGCGATGATCGCCTCGAGGGTGCCGAACCGGTTCAGCAGAACCGCGGCGGTCTTGTCACCCACACCGGCCACCCCGGGAAGACCGTCGGAGGAGTCACCGCGCAGGGTCGCGAAGGCGGCGTACTGGTCGGCGTCGACGTCGTACTTCGCCCGCACCCAGGCGTTGTCGACGCGCTCGTGCCTGCCCACGCCGCGTGCGGTGTAGAGCACCCGGACCTCGGCCTCGTCGTCGACGAGCTGGAACAGGTCGCGGTCGCCGGTGACGATGTCGACCGGCATGCCGGCGTCCGTGGCCAGGGTGCCGATCACGTCGTCGGCCTCGTAGTGGTCGGCGCCCACGATCGCGAGGCCGAACGCCTCCAGGGTGGCCACGATGATCGGGATCTGCTGCTCGAGCGGGTCGGGCACCTCCTCGACGTCGGGCACGTCGGTGCGGGGGGCCACGACGCGATGGGCCTTGTACGTCGGCAGCAGGTCGACCCGCCACTGCGGCCGCCAGTCGTTGTCCCAGCAGCAGGCCAGGTGGGTGGGCTCGTACTCGTCGACGAGCCGGGTGATGAAGTCCAGCAGCCCGCGCACGGCGTTGACCGGCGTGCCGTCAGGGGCCTGCACCGAGTCGGGAACCCCGAAGAACGCCCGGAAGTAGAGCGAGGCGGTGTCGAGGAGCAGCAGCCTGGGTTCGCGGTCGGTCACGTCGGGGAGTCTAGGGCGCCCGTCGGGTCAGTGCGGCTGCCACGCGTCCTCGTCCTTGGTCCGGGCCGCCACGCGTTCGGGGAGCTCCCGCGCCACCAGGTCGGCGATCGTGACCTCCTCCAGGACCTCGCGCAGGCTGCTCCGGGCCGCGATCCAGACCTGTTGCAGGGCCCCGGCGGACTCGTTGTAGCTGACCGCCTCCGGGCGCAAGCCGTAGACGCTCACCAAGGGACCGTCCACGGCGCGCATCACGTCCGCGACGGTGACCGAGACCGCCTCGCGCGCCATCCGCCACCCTCCGGCCTGTCCGCGCTGGCTCATCACCACGTCGGCGCGGCGCAGGTCGGCCAGGATCGCCTGCAGGAACCCGTGCGGGATGTCCTGGCGCTGCGCGAGCTCCTCAGCCTTGACCGCGACACCGTCGGTGCGCAGCGCCAGCTCGATCAGGGCCCGCAGGGCGTAGTCGGTCTTGGCGGATACGCGCATGCCATTAAGTCTGTCAGAGAAGTAGACATTGGCGACGTACGACGGACCCGACGGACCGACTCAGGCCCGACTCAGGCCCGACTCAGGCCCGACTCAGGCCCGGCTCAGGCCCCGACGAGCTCGACCGGCTCCAGCGCGCGCACCGCTCGCTCCTGCCGGATGGCGGAGAACAGCAGCGTCATCCAGGTGACGAACACGGCCAGCGCGACCGCGGCCACCGTCATCCCGGACCCGCCGAGTGCCTCGACGATGGTCTTGCTGTTGGTCAGCACGATCAGCCCACCCGCGCCGACGCCGAGGACCCGGGCCGCGAGGTGCTTGACCATCCAGGCCGCGAACGGCGCCGCGATCACGCCGCCCGCCATCAGGGCTCCGGCGTAGGCGAAGTTGATGCCCTGGCTGCCCAGCGCGAGCAGGAAGCCGATCGAACCGGCGACGGCCACCACGAACTCGGAGGTGTCGATCGACCCAACCACCTTGCGCGGCTCCAGCCGACCCGAGGAGAGCAGCGCGGTCGTGCCCACGGGGCCCCACCCGCCGCCACCGATGGCGTCCATCAGGCCGGCCACGACGCCCAGCGGGGCGAGGAAGGCGGCGGAGAGCTTGCCCGAGAACTGCGGTCGCTGGCCACCGAGTGCCAGGAAGCGCCAGATCACGTAGACCCCCAGGGCCAGGAGCAGCCCGGCCACCATCGGCTTGGCGGTGGCGCCGTCGATGTTGGAGAGCACGGTGGCCCCGACGAAGGCACCCACGCCGCCGGGCACGGCGATGATGCTCACGGTGCGCCAGTCGACGTTGCCGAGCCGGTGGTGGGAGATCCCCGAGACCAGGGTGGTGCCGATCTCGGAGAAGTGGATGGCGGCCGACGCAGCTGCCGGCGCGATGCCCGCGGCGATCAGCAGCGTCGACGACGTCACGCCGTAGGCCATTCCCAGCGACCCGTCGATGAGCTGGGCCAGGAGGCCGACGACGCCGAGAACGATGAGGTTGCGCATGGGATGCACCTTCCGGAGGTGGCGGCCTTGCGGCGCCAGGGTGACTGGTGTTTGTCTAGTGACTCGGTAGAGAAAAGCAGGGGCCCGAAACAAAGTCAACTATCCCAGTGTACTTAGGCGTGTTGCCTGAGCCCAGGCGAACGGTCGGCTCGCTAGGCTCTGCCGCGTGGAGAAGATCGATCGCCAGATCCTGGGCCTGCTCGCCGAGGACGGACGGATGTCGTACACCGACCTGGGCAAGGCCACCGGCCTGTCCACGAGCGCGGTGCACCAGCGGGTCAAGCGGCTCGAGGAGCGCGGCCTGATCCTCGGCTACGGCGCCACGATCGACCACGCGGAGGCCGGCAAGCCGCTCGCCGCCTTCGTCTCGATCCGGCCCTTCGACGTCTCCGAGCCCGACGACTACCCCGAGCGCCTGCGCCACATCGAGGAGATCGAGTCGTGCTGGTCGGTCGCCGGCGACGAGTCCTACATCCTCAAGGTCCGCGTCGCCACCCCCGCCGACCTCGAGGAGCTGCTCGCCCGGATCCGCTCCTCGGCCAACGTCTCCACCCGGACCACGATCGTGCTGTCCACGCCGTACGAGAACCGCCCGACGCACTGAGTCACAAGTTTTCACGTTCTCCTGAAAAGCAGTCACTTACCCTGCGTTGCAACGGCAGGGAAGTGCTGGTTTTCCAGGAGAACATGAAACTCCGCAGGCAGTGCCAAACTCGACGGCATGGAGGCCCTGCGCACGATCAGCCTGATCGCGGCCCTGCTCACCACGGGACTCATGGCCGGGGTGTACGTCGCCTTCGGTATCGCGGTCCTCCCCGGCCTCACGCGCACCTCGGACCGCACCTTCGTCGAGGCCATGCGCGCGATGAACATCGCGATCCTGAACGGGTGGTTCGCGGTCGTCTTCGGCGGTCCCTTGGTCTTCGGTGTGGTCGCGGCGGTCACCCGGATCCCGGCGGGGGAGCGGGCCGGGCTCGCACCCGCCCTCGTCGGGGTCGGGTTGTACGCCCTCACCCTCGCGGTGACCGCAGCCGGCAACGTGCCGCTCAACAACCGGCTGCAGGACACCGCCGACGTGGAGGTCGCGCGCCACGGCTTCGAGCGGCGCTGGGTGCGCTGGAACCTCGTGCGCACCGTGCTGTGCCTCGCCTCGTTCGCAGCCCTGATCCTCGCGTTGCGCGGCTGAGGGACCGTCCGCGCGACTCAGCCGGAAGTGGCCGGGCGCAGCCGCAGCCGGTGCACCACTGGCGCACCCGAGCCGGGGAGCGCGGTGGTCGGGTCCGCGGGCAGCTCCAGGCCGACCACGACGCCCGGCGCGACCCGGTAGGGGGCGGACAGCAACAGGCTGCCCAGGGAGCGCCGCAACCGGGACATCTCCGCGCGCACGGTGACACCGCGGGTGGGATCGTCGAACAGGTCCGCGGCGAGCTCGGCAGCGGTCCGTCCAGCCGAGCCCGCCGTCACCAGAGCAAGCAGGATCTCGGCGTGCCGTCGCGAGAGCTGTCGCGACCAGGACCCGCTGCTGCCCGTGACCTCCACGCGAGGGACGCCGTCCAGGTGCAGCCTCAACCCGACCGAGCCGTCGGCTGAGTCGGGCTCCAGCCGCAGCAGCCAGCCCTCGCCCAGGGGTTCGGCGTACGCCGACCCGAGCGTCGGCAACCACACCAGCCCTGCTCGCATCTCAGCCGGGAGCGCAACCCGACGCGGCATCCTCGACCCCACCGCCGCGGCGAGGTGCCCGTTCCGGTCGACGGCAAGGGCGTCGCCGGACATCTTGGCGAGCACGGGAGCGGCCCGAGCGCGCAGCAGGTCCAGCTGGACACGGCCCCGCTCGACCAGCTCCATGCCGGTCACCCGGGCGGCCAGCTCCACCATAGCCAGCTCGGCGGGGTGCATGCCCCGCGAAGGACCACTCACGTCGAGCACCCCCAGGGTCCGGCCCGACCACGGATCTTTCAGCGGGGCCGCGGCACACCCCCACCGCATGTGGGTCTCCACGAAGTGCTCCGGGCCCTGGATGTGCACGCCCTCGCCGAGCACCAGGCTGGTGCCGATGGCGTTGGTCCCGACATTGCCCTCGGTCCACGATGACCCACCCACGAAACCGAGCCCGTCGGCCAGACGACGTACGCCGGAGGAGCCCAGCCGCCACAGCACCCGGCCCTCCGCGTCGGCGACCACCACCAGCTGACCGGCCTCGGTCACCGAGGACAGCACCTCACCAAGACGGGGGACGAACTCGGCCAGCCCGCTGCGCGCACGCGCCTGCTCCAACCGCAGCCCGGACAGGGGCTCCACCTGGGGCGTGGAACCGGGCTCGAGCCCACACGCCGCGGCTCGCCGCCAGGACGCCGCGACGGTGCTCCGTGGCGAGACGGCCGGGCGGGCACCGTGCAGCACGGACTCACGGGTGCGGTGCTGGACCTGCTCGTCTGGGTGCACGTGGTCTCCGGAGGCGGCGACCGGCTGCAACGTGGTGCAACCCTGTCGTCCTTCTTCGCGGTGGTGTGTTCTCGGTCTCACCACCGTAGCGAAGGAGCAAGCATGACTCAGGCCACCGAGCGCGAGATCACCGAGGCACCGGCCGACCAGCAGCACCCAGGGTCAGCACCCCAGGAGCGTGCCACCGCCTGGCTGCAGGCTTTCGAGTCCGCACTGCGAGCACGGGACGTCACGGCGGCCGCGGACATGTTCGCCACGGAGAGCTACTGGCGCGACCTGGTCTCGTTCAGCTGGAACATCGCGACCGTCGAGGGGCGCGACGGCGTCGCCGACCTGCTCGGCAGCACCTTGGACGGCGTCGACCCCTCCGGATTCGCCACCGAGGAACCGGCCGAGGAGGCCGACGGCGTGGTCACGGCGTGGATCGAGTTCGAGACCGGGGTCGGCCGCGGACGCGGCATGCTGCGCCTGGTGGAGGAGGAAGGCGAGGACCGCGCGTGGACCTTCCTCACCACGCTGCACGAGCTCAAGGGGCACGAGGAACCGCGCCGGGATCGCCGACCCAAGGGGGCCGAGCACGGAGCCGACAAGCGGCGACAGACCTGGCTGGAGCAGCAGCAGGCCGAGGCCGAGTCGCTCGGCAGCACCGTCCAGCCGTACGTGCTGGTCGTGGGAGGTGGCCAGGGCGGGATCGCGCTGGGCGCCCGGCTGCGCCAGCTCGGGGTGCCGAGCCTGGTCATCGACAAGCACGCCCGGCCCGGGGACCAGTGGCGTGGGCGCTACAAGTCGCTGTGCCTGCACGACCCGGTCTGGTACGACCACCTGCCTTACCTGAAGTTCCCGGACAACTGGCCGGTCTTCGCGCCGAAGGACAAGATCGGCGACTGGCTGGAGTCCTACACCAAGATCATGGAGATCCCCTACTGGTCGAGTACGACGGCCACCAGCGCGTCGTACTCGGAGGAGACCGGGGAGTGGACCGTCGAGGTCGAGCGCAACGGCACCCCGGTCACGCTGCGGCCGAGACAGCTGGTGCTCGCCACCGGCATGTCGGGCAAGCCGAACGTCCCCGACCTGCCCGGACGCGACATCTTCCGTGGCGACCAGCACCACTCCTCGGCGCACCCGGGGCCCGATGCCTACGCGGGCAAGAGGTGTGTGGTCATCGGCAGCAACAACTCCGCCTTCGACATCTGCGGGGCGCTGTGGGAGCACGATGCCGACGTGACGATGGTGCAGCGGTCCTCGACCCACATCGTCCGCAGCGACACCCTGATGGACATCGGCCTGGGGGACCTCTACTCCGAGCGCGCCCTGGACGCGGGCGTCACCACCGAGAAGGCCGACCTGATCTTCGCCTCCCTCCCGTACCGGATCATGCACACCTTCCAGATCCCGCTCTACGAGCAGATGGCCGAGCGGGACAAGGACTTCTACGACCGGCTCGAGGCGGCGGGCTTCGACCACGACTGGGGAGAGGACGGCTCCGGGCTGTTCATGAAGTACCTGCGGCGCGGCTCCGGCTACTACATCGACGTCGGGTCCGCCGACCTGGTCGCCGACGGCCAGGTGAAGCTCGCCCACGGACAGGTGGACCGGCTGACCGAGGACTCCGTGGTACTCGCCGACGGCACCGAGCTGCCCGCCGACCTGGTGGTCTACGCGACCGGCTACGGCTCGATGAACGGCTGGGCCGCCGATCTGATCAGCCAGGAGGTCGCCGACAAGGTGGGCAAGGTGTGGGGCCTGGGGTCGGACACGACCAAGGATCCGGGTCCCTGGGAGGGCGAGCAGCGCAACATGTGGCGACCGACCCAGCAGGAGGCGCTGTGGTTCCACGGCGGCAACCTGCACCAGTCACGCCACTACTCGCTCTACCTGGCGCTCCAGCTCAAGGCTCGCCTCGAGGGCATCGAGACGCCGGTCTACGGGCTCCAGGAGGTCCATCACACCTCGTGAGAGGGGTGGCTGATTGTCACCAGCAGTCCCCCTCAGCGCAGCATCTCCAGCACCGCCTTCTCCAGCGCCCGCTGGCGCGTGGCGGGGGAGCGGTGGCGGGTCAGGATCGCGGGGTCGATGGTGGTGCCGTTCTCGTAGAGGTCGATCACCCGCGGGTCGATGTAGGAGTTCTTCGCGATCGTGGGGGTGTTGCCGAGGTACTGCGCCACCTCCTCGACCGCGGCCCGGACCGCACGCCGCTGGGAGGCCTTGGTGTCTCCCGGTTCCTCGGAGGCGGCCAGGGCGGCGGCGGCCAGCACGGTGGCGTGCCAGGTGCGGAAGTCCTTGGCGGTGATCTCTTCGAGCAGCCCGTTGAGGTAGGTGTTCACCGCGGAGCTGTCGAGGTCACGCCACCGCCGCTGCTCCTGGTAGGCGAGCAGCCGTTCGGTGCCCCCACGACGACGGCGCAGGCTGTCGAGTGCGACCAGCACCTCCGGGTCGTCGATCTCGATGCTGTGCTCGATGCCCGACTTCCCGGTGAACTTGAACAACAGCCGGTCGCGCTGCTTGCGCACGTGCCGTCGCTCCAGCGTGGTCAGCCCGAAGGACCCGTTGGTGTCGGCGTAGACGTCGCTTCCGATCCGGAAGTACCCCAGGTCCAGCAGCCGTACGGCGACCGCGTCGGCGCGCTCGAGGGGCATCCCCTCCAGCCCGAGGTCACGGGTGATCGCGCGTCGTACCGCCGGCAGCTTCTCGGCCGCGCTCAGCACCCGGTCGAACTTCATCTTGTCGCGCTTGATCCGCCACTGCTGGTGGTAGAGGTACTGCCGCCGGCCGGCGTCATCGGTGCCGACCGCCTGGATGTGGCCGTTGGTGAAGGGACAGATCCAGACCTCCTTCCAGGCGGGCGGGATCGCCAGGGAGCGGATCCGGTCGAGTACGTCGGGATCGGTGACCCGGACACCCTCGTGGTCGAGGTAGACGAAGCCCTTCCCTGCCCTGCGGCGGGTGAGCCCCTTGGTGGAGGGCGAGACGGTTCTCAGGCGCGGCATGGGGCACATGTTCCCCGACTAGGGTGCGGTCATGTCATCGCCACTGGAAGTCGCGCACTCGGCCACCTTCCCGGCCCCGATCGACGTGGCCTACGACGCCGTCCTGGCCGCGCCGCTGGAGCAGGTCCTTCGTCGCCGCTTCTGGGCGCTCCCGCCGGTCGTCGGTGTCCGCGACCAGGTCGGCGGGTGGGGGACCCTCGGGCGGACCCGGACGATCGTGATGGCCGACAAGGGCACGATGCGCGAGGAGGTGACCGTGGCGCAACGGCCGCACACCTACGGCTACGACATCTCCGAGATCACCGGCCCGGTGCGACCCCTGGTCTCCGCGGCGCAGGGGCACTGGTCGTTCACCCCCGACGGCGACGGCACCCGGCACCTCTCGCCGCGCGCGGCTGAGCACGACGGCTGACGACCCGGGCGAGTTCAGACCCGCTGCGAGGACTCCTGCCGCGCCCACCAGGCCTGGCCCTCGGCGGGCAGGGTGTGGATCGGGTCGTAGTACTCATAGGTGCGGGTCAAGGCCTCGGGATCGGCCGCCTCGATCGAGGTCCGGTAGTTCTTGGTCCAGTAGGAGATGCCCCGGACCTCGTCGTACGACGCGACCTGGTGCACCCAGCGCTTGCCGACGAAGGGCACGTCGCACACGATCCGCGGGGTGGCGAAGCCCGGCAGGTAGCCCATGATGTGGTGCTGGAGCCGTTGGGCGTCGGCCACCGAGACCCGCCAGTGCTCCGAGGCCGGGATCATGTCGCACATGTAGAAGTAGTAGGGCATGATCTGGGCGCCGTCGAGCAGCCGGAAGCACAGGTCGAGCAGGGCGTGCGGGTCGGCGTTGACCCCGTTGAGCAGCACCCCCTGGTTGCGGACGTCGCGCACGCCGGCCTCGAACATCGCGGCGGACGCCTTGGCGACCAGCGGGGTCACCGAGTTGGCGTGGTTCACGTGCGTGTGCAGCGCGAGCGACACCCCCCGCCGGCGGGCGATCGTGGCGACCCGCTCCATGCCGGCGCGTACGTCGTCCTGCAGCCAGTGCTGCGGCAGGCCCATCAGCGCCTTGGTGGCCAGACGGATGTCGCGGATGTTCTCGACCTCCATCACCTTGACGAGGAACTCCTCGAGCCGGGCCCAGGGCATGTTGGCCACATCGCCACCGGAGACCACGACGTCGCGCACCTCCGGCGTACGGCGCAGGTAGGCGATCATCTCGGCATGCCGGTCCACCGGCTTGCCGAGGAACTTCAGCTTGTCCACGGTCGGTGTGGAGTTGCCGACGAGGTCCATCCGGGTGCAGTGGCCGCAGTACTGCGGGCAGGTCGGCAGCAGCTCGGCGAGCACCTTGGTGGGGTAGCGGTGGGTCAGCCCCTCGGCCGCCCACATGTCGTGCTCGTGCAGGGAGTCGCGGCTCGAGTGCGGGTGCGAGGGCCAGTCGGTGCGCCGGTCGGAGAACACCGGGATCATGTAGTGCCGCACCGGGTCGGCGTAGAAGGCCTCGGTCAGCGAGCCCGGCCCGGCCGGCACGGCGTACGGCGCCATCGTGTTCATCATCTGCGGCGGCACCAGCATCGACATCGTGGCGCGCTCGGCCTGGTCCCGCTCGAGGTCGGCGTAGAACCGGTCGTCGACCAGGTCGCCGAGCAGCTCACGCAGCTGCTTGAGGTTCTTCACGCAGTGCGAGCGCTGCCACTGGGCGCTCTCCCACTCCGCGACCGTGACGTCCTTCCACCCCGGGAAGCGGGTCCAGTCCGGCTCCACGAGCTCGACCCGACGGTAGGGGTAGGGCTGGCCGGTCTCACCCTCGACGATGGCGGCGATCGACGTCTCGATGCTCATGGTTCCTCCTGTGAGCCCAGGGGCCCTTGCTCTCCGCGAGTCGTTTGTGTGGCTCGCACTTCACCTGACACAGTATGAACATCGATCTTGCGGTTGACCAAACACATCGCCGGAAGATCTTCGGCCTAATTCTAGTTCGACAGGAAGGCGCGTGGAAGCGTGGGACGCATGACAGGGGACCCGGTGGGCCTGCACCGAGTGCTCGAACCGGCGGGCGTGCTGCCACAGGCGGCACTGCGGCTCGACACCGACCCGAGCGTGCGTGACGACGAGGTGCGGGTGCGGGTGGAGCGGCTGAACCTCGACGCCGCTTCCTTCCGCCAGCTCGAGGAGAAGCACGCCGGCGACGGCGACGCGATCCGCGCCGAGGTCCTCGAGATCGTGCGCAGCCGCGGGAAGATGCACAACCCGGTCACCGGTTCGGGCGGGATGCTCGTGGGCACTGTCGAGGAGGTGGGGGAGGGGTCTCCGCTCGGACTGTCCCCGGGGATGAAGGTCGCCACCCTGGTCTCGCTGACGCTGACCCCGCTGGTGATCGAGGACGCGCTCGCCGCCTGGGACGGTCGCAGCGAGCAGGTCCCCACCGACGGTTACGCGATCCTGTTCGGGCGCAGCATCGCCGCCCGGCTGCCCGACGACCTGCCGGTGCCGCTGGCGTTGGCCGTGATGGACGTCTGCGGTGCTCCCGCGCTCGTCACGCGGCACGTGCGGCAGCACCGCGACCCGGTCGTGCTCGTCATCGGGGGGGCCGGCAAGTCCGGTTCGCTCTGCCTGGCAGCGGCACGCCGGGCGGGGGCCCGGCACACCGTGGCCGTCGTACCCCACCGGGCCGAGGCCGACCTGCTCGAGCCCACCGGCCTGGCCGACGCGGTCGTGGTCTGCGACGCCCGCGACCCGGTCGCCCTGCGCGACAGCGTGGCCTCCGCCGGCGGACCGGCCGACGTCACGGTGGTGTGCGTCGACGTCCCCGGCTGCGAAGGTGGCGCGATCCTGAGCACGGCCGAGGCAGGCACCGTGATCTTCTTCTCGATGGCCACCTCGTTCAGTGCCGCGGCCCTGGGGGCCGAGGGTCTCGCCGCCGACGTGACCATGATCGTCGGCAACGGCTACGTGCCCGGCCATGCCGACCTGGCCCTCGACCTCGTGCGCGCCGACCCCGGCGTGCGATCGCTCTTCGAGAGAAGGTTGTGATGACCACCCCGATCGAGAAGAAGCTCGACCTCGACCCGACCGTCGTCAGCAAGGCCCGCAGCCTCGCCCGCCAGGTCGGGGCTCCGATCGTCGACCTCGCCCAGGCCCACACCACCGTCTCGGTGGAGCGGGCGACGCTGCGGCTGGCCGGGCTCTCCGGCGCCGACCCGGACGGCACCCCGTGGGTGAACCGACTCGCCGACGCCGTGCGGGCCGACGTCGGACTGGAGCACGGGCTGGCCCTGCCGGTCTGGGACGCGCTGGTCCGTGGCGAGGCCGACGACCTCCTCACCCTCGCCCAGAAGGCCTCCGCGGGGTCCACCCGGTTCCGCCTGCCCGAGGGCTCCGACGCGCGCACGGCCCGCGCGGCGGCCCGGGAGCAGGTCGCAGGCGGCGTACGCCGGATCGACGCGCGGCGCCGCGAGCGCGAGCAGATGATCGCCGACGTCGGGGACGCCCCCCGGCAGCCGTGGATCTACCTGATCGTGGCCACCGGCGACATCCACGAGGACATCCCGCAGGCACAGCAGGCGGCCCGCGAGGGCGCCGACGTGATCGCGGTGATCCGCTCGACCGGGCAGTCGCTGCTCGACTACGTGCCCGAGGGCGCCACCCGGGAGGGCTTCGCCGGCACCTACGCCACCCAGGAGAACTTCCGGCTGATGCGCGCCGCGCTGGACGACTCCAGCCGGCAGCTGGGCCGCTACGTCCGGCTCACCAACTACGCCAGCGGGCTCTGCATGCCCGAGATCGCCGCGCTGGCCGGGCTCGAGCGCCTCGACATGATGCTCAACGACTCGATGTACGGCATCCTCTTCCGCGACATCAACCCGGTGCGCACCTTCGTCGACCAGCGCTTCAGCAGGCAGGTCCATGCCCGCGCCGGGATCATCATCAACACCGGCGAGGACAACTACCTCACCACCGCCGACGCGGTGGAGGCCGCGCACACGGTGACCACCAGCCAGCTGCTCAACGAGTTCTTCGCCAAGGAGGCCGGTCTCGAGGACTGGCAGCTCGGGCTCGGGCACGCCTTCGAGATCGACCCCGACGTCCCGGACTCCTTCCGGCTCGAGCTCGCCCACGCCCTGCTCGCCCGGGAGCTGTTCCCCGACGCGCCCCTGAAGTGGATGCCGCCCACCAGGCACATGACCGGGGACGTGTTCCGCGGCTACCTGCTGGACGGCTTCTTCAACCTGGCCGGCGCTCTCACCGGGCAGGGGATCCTGCTGGTCGGGATGATGACCGAGGCGGTGGTCACCCCCTGGCTCAGCGACCGCGACCTGGCGCTGCAGAACGTCCGCTACGTGATGGAGGCCGCCGGCTCCCTGCACGAGGACTTCCGACCCCGCCCCGACGGCTTCATCGTCAACCGGGCCAAGCAGGTGCTGGGGGAGACCATCGACCTGCTCGAGCGGATCGCCAACGACCGCACCCCCTCGGGACACCCGCCGCTCCTGGCAGCCATCGCCGACGGCACCTTCGGCCTGATGAAACGCCCACCGGACGCCGGCCGCGGTCTCGACGGCGTCGCCCGCAAGGCCGAGGGCTTCTACAACCCGGCCACGGAGATCCTCGAGGGGGAGTCATGAGCGGTCCCGAGACACCTCGCCCCCCGGAGGAGCCCAAGCGGCTCCTGCGGCCGTACGGCGACACCACCGGTGACGGGATGGTCCAGCTCTCGTTCACGCTGCCGATGGAGCACTCCAAGCTGGCCGAGGGCTCGGCGGTGCAGCTGGCCAACAAGATGGGCATGGATCCTGCGCTGGTCGTGCACGCCAAGCCGATGGGGCCCGACTACACCTTCTTCGTGGTCTACGGCCGGGTCAACCACCTGGTCGACCCGGCAGCCGTCGAGGTCGTCGAGCGCGACTACGAGCTGCTCACCCCCAAGGAGGTCAACGCCGCCATCAAGGGTGCCCTGCGCCGCCGCCTGGTGGTGGTGGGTGGCTGCATCGGGACCGACGCCCACACCGTCGGCATCGATGCGATCTTGAACATCAAGGGCTTCGCGGGGGAGAAGGGGCTGGAGTACTACCGGGAGCTGAAGGTGGTGAACCTCGGCGCCCAGGTCTCGGTGCCCCAGCTGGTCGAGCAGGCCCTCGCCGAGAGCGCCGACGCGGTCCTGGTCTCCCAGGTGGTCAGCCAGCGCGACGCCCACCTGCTCAACACCCGGGAGATGTCGGCGGCGTTCCGCGAGGCGTTTCCGCCCGCCCGGCGACCCCTGCTGGTGGTCGGCGGCCCCCGGTTCGACGAGACCATGGCCACCGAGCTCGGCGTCGACCGGGTCTTCACCCGGGGGACCACTCCGGGCGAGGTGGCGAGCTATCTCGTGCACCGTCTGGTCACCGAGAGGACGATGGCGTCATGACCGACGCGCGACCGGGCCAGCAGGTGGTCCACCGTCAGTACGTCTCCTACGCCCACGCCCACTACGCCGGCAACCTGGTCGACGGCGCCTGGGGGCTCGGGCTCTTCGGCGACGTGGCCACCGAGATGTGCCTGGCCACCGACGGGGACGAGGGCTTGTTCGCCTCCTACGCCGAGGTGCAGTTCCTGGCGCCGGTGCGCGCCGGGGACGTCGTGGAGGCGCGCGCCACCCTGACCCGGGTCGGAAACCGGTCGCGCGAGATGGCCTTCGAGCTGGTCGTGGTCGCGCGAAGCACCGACGGCGCCCGGGCCTCGGCTGGCAGCATCCTGGCCGAGCCGATCGTGGCCACCACGGCCACCGGCACCGTGGTGATACCAGTGGTGGACCAGTAGACGGCGTGTCCAGCACGACACGCCGTCCCCGGAAATTCCGTTTGCGGGGGTGTCACCCCCCGTTCATCGCGCTGAGCAGGGGAAATGCCGGTTTAGGTGCCTGGAATCCGTTCTTGACACATGCTGCCGGGCCGGGCGAGGGTGCGGGAGTTACTCCGGGCAGAACGTCCCTCGCGCGCGCTCGACGAATGGGTCCGGGAGCCACCTCGCCATGGTGGTCGTCCCCAGTCCCACTTGGCGGGTCGAGCACAGCGAGCACGACGGGAGGACACGGGGGGAGTGCGGCGTCCAGTAGACAACGTCAGTGGTCCTGGCACCCAGCCAGGTCGCAGACGGTCCGAAGGTCTCCACTCTCCCCCCGCCCTGCCGACCACCGTGGACCCGGCCGATAGTTTGGTCACATGAGCACAGAGCGTCCACTGCCCGGCCTGGGCCGGGCAGTGATGGTGGTGCCGACCTTCAACGAGGTCGAGAACCTCGCCGACGTGGTCGAGCGCCTGCACCGGGCGCAGCCGCTCGTGGACGTCCTGGTCGTCGACGACGCCTCACCTGACGGCACCGGGGCGCTCGCGGACGAGCTGGCGGCCACCCACGAGCACGTGCACGTGCTGCACCGCACCGCCAAGGAGGGTCTCGGCGCGGCGTACCTGCACGGCTTCGCGGTGGCCCTGGACCTGGGCTACGACGTGATCGGCGAGATGGATGCCGACGGCTCCCACCAGCCCGAGCAGCTGGAGCGGCTGCTCACGGCCCTGGCCCAGGCCGACCTCGTGATCGGCTCCCGCTGGGTCCGCGGCGGCAGCATCGTGAACTGGCCGATGCGTCGCGAGCTGCTCTCCCGCGGCGGCAACCTCTACACCCGGCTGCTGCTCGGGATGCCGGTGCGCGACGCGACCGCCGGCTACCGCCTGTTCCGGCGTACGACGCTGGAGCAGATCGCGCTCGACCAGGTGCTCTCGCTCGGCTACGTCTTCCAGGTCGACCTCGCCTACCGCACCCTGCGGGCCGGCCTGCGCGTGGTCGAGGTGCCCATCGAGTTCGTCGAGCGGGTGCGCGGGGAGTCCAAGATGAGCGGACGGGTCGCGACCGAGTCCCTGCGCCGGATCACCCGGTGGGGGTTGCAGGAGCGGCGCAAGCAGCTGCGTGGTGCCCGGACCCGCAGGCGCGACCCTGCGGAACTGGGCACGAGCGCGAGGCGTTGATCAGGTCATGAAGAAGCGTCTGCCCTGGTGGCTGCTCCCGGTCGCGTTCGTGCTGGTGCCACTGATCGAGATCTTCGTGATCGTCAAGATCGGCCAGGTGATCGGCGCGTGGTGGACCATCGCCCTGCTGGTCATCGACAGCGCCATCGGTGCCTGGTTGGTCAAGCGGGAGGGTGGGCGCGCCTGGCGGGCGCTGCGCACTGCCCTCGAGGAGCGCCGGATGCCGGCAGGGGAGCTGGCCGACGGCGTCCTGATCCTGGTCGGCGGGACGCTGATGCTGACCCCCGGCTTCGTCACCGACCTCTTCGGGGTGCTCTGCATCCTTCCGGTGACCCGCCCGGTCGGCCGTCGGCTGCTCTCGGGGTTCATCGCACGGCGGCTGCTGCCCGGCTCCGGACCTGTCGGTGCCTACGGGGAGACCGGCCGGGCCCGGCCGGGACGCACCCAGCCGGGCCAGGCACGACAAGGCCAGGCACGACAAGGCCAGGCACGACAAGGCCCCGGACCTGGTGACGACGTGGTCCGGGGCGAGGTCATCGACTAGCCGCCTGCGGCGACCGGTCGGGGTCGGTCAGGTGCTCAGACCGACGCCTTCTTCTTGCGGGCACTGGCCCGGTGCAGGTGTGCGGGGCCGATCTCGCCACCGCGCAACAGCTCCAGGCGCTCGGTGAGGATGTCCTCGAGCTCCTTGATCGAGCGGCGCTCCAGCAGCATGTCCCAGTGCGTGCGCACGGGCTTCTCCGCCTTCAGCTCCGGCTCGATCCCGGACAGGGCACGGGCCTCGGCTCCGCAGCGGGGGCACTCCCAGATCGCGGGCACGTCGGCCTCGACCGACATGGTGATCTCGAACTCGTGACCCTGCGTGCAGCCGTAACCGACCTGCTGACGTGCGGCGAACTCGATCCCGCGCTCGTCCTCGAAGCTCTGACCGCCGAGACGGGCACCTCGTAGCGTTCGGTCTCCCATGGCACCTCCACTGCTTCTGCATCCCGGACCGGTGGGCCTCGGATGTCTGATCTACATGCGTACCGCCGTCGGGGCGGATGAGCAAATCGGGACCGGTGCGAACACCAGTCACCCGACACCCTTGTCCAACGATCACGCCTTCCCGAGGATTCCCGAGGAGACCCGATTCACATCCGGGGGCGAGACGGCCGTGCGCCGCCACGACTTCCTGCCTCCACAGTGGCAGGTCCCACCAACTCGCGCTACACGCGCACCGGAACCCGGTTGCCCGCCTCGCGGATCCCGCGCTCGGGGTCGAGCCGGAGCAGGAAGTAGGCGCCGAGCACGAAGAACACGATCAGCGCCAGGATCGCGGGTCGGTAGGACCCGCTGAGCTGGAAGACCACACCGAAGAGCAGGGTGCCGAACCACGAGGTGCCGCGCTCGGCCGCCTGGTAGAGGCTGAAGTACTCACCCTCCCGACCGCGGGGGATCAGCAGGCTGAAGAACGACCTCGACAGCGCCTGGGTTCCGCCCATCACCACGCCGATGGCGACCGCCACCAGGAGGAACAGCGCCACGTTGCCCCGGGGTAGGAACAGGGCCGCGACCACGATCCCCATCCAGGCGAAGGTGCCCCACAGGATCGGCTTGTAGGAGCCGTGCCGGGCGGCGAGCCGGCCGAAGAACAGCGCGCCGCCGTAGGCCACGAACTGGATCAGCAGGATCGTGGCGATCAGGATCGAGGTCTCGAAGCCCAGCTGCTTCTCGCCGTACGTCGAGGCGGCGAAGATCACGGTCTGGATGCCGTCGTTGTAGAACAGGTAGGCGAGCAGGAACGTGAGCGTCATCGGGTAGTTGCGCATGTCCTTCACCGTCGCGAGCAGCTGGCCGAAGCTGCGGTGGAACAGGCCACCCTCCTCGCGGACCACGTTGACGGGGGCGTAGTTGCGCAGCCGCACGAACGGGATCACGGTGAACGCCGCCCACCACACGGCCGCGGAGAGCAGCGAGATCCGCACCGACATCGCCTTGTCCACCCCGAGCAGGCCGGGGTTGAGAACGATTACCAAGTTGATCAGCAGCAGCACGCCGCCACCGAGGTAGCCCCAGGCCCAGCCGTGCGAGGAGGCACGGTCACGCTCGTCCTCGGTCGAGATGTCCACCAGGATCGCGTAGTAGCTGACCAGCGAGCAGCCCGCGAGCACGCTGCTGAAGACCACGGCGACCGCGCCGATCTGCCAGTTGTCGTCCTTGAGGAAGAACAGCAGGGAGGCGAACCCGGCCCCGGCCCACGCGTAGCCCGCCATGTGCAGCTTCTTGCGGGGCGAGCGGTCCACGAAGGCGCCGACGATCGGCAGCACGAACGCGCTGCTGATCGTGGCGAAGCTGGTCAGGTAGCTCGGCAGCGAACCCGCCGCCAGCTGCAGCCCCAGCACGTTCAGGGTGCGGGTGCAGGTGTCGTCGGTGGCGGCACAGCCGGCGGCCTTGCTGGCCACGGTGATCATGTAGGGCCCGAACAGCACGCTGAGCACGGTCGTGTAGTAGGCCGAGTTGGCCCAGTCGTACCAGTTCCAGGCCTTCTGCTGCTTGAGCCGGTCGACCGGCGAGAGGTCGGCGATCCCGACCGGCTGCGCGGATGTCATGGGTGGTCCCTCCATTGGCCGCGCCTGATCAGGACGTCCTTGAGTACGTCGGTGCGGTCGGTGATCAACCCGTCCACCCCCATGTCGAGCAGCTCGTCCATCTCCGCCGGCTCGTCGACGGTCCACACGTGCACGTGCGCGCGGGCCGCGTGGGCACGGCGTACCAACCCCGGGGTGACCACCCGCAGCCGACCACGCCGGTGGGGCACCTGCAGCGCCGCGACCCGGCCCCGGGTGGCCAGCCGGGCGGCCCGCCCCGAGGGCAGCGCAGCGAACAGGGCGACCTCCGCGGGCGAGGCGGAGGTGGCCACCCGGCCGCCGCTCGCGGCCCGGAACGCGTCGAGCCGGCGCTGGGAGAAGGACCCGATGCACACGCGCTCGTGGGCCCCGGCGCGGTCCAGCAGGTCCACCAGCGGCTGGACCGCACCGGCAGCCTTGATGTCGATGTTGAAGCGCGCCTGCGGGAACTCCTCGAGCAGCCCCGCCATCGTGGGGATGCCGTGCACCCCGCCGATCATGGCGCGGTCGATCTCGGCCGCCCCCAGCTCACCGATCAGGCCGACCGCGTCGGTGACCCGCCCCAGGTCGGCGTCGTGGAAGGCCACCAGCACCCCGTCACGCGTCACCTGCACGTCGGTCTCGAGGTAGTGGTAGCCCAGCGCCACCGCGTGCCGGAAGGCGTGCAGGGTGTTCTCCACGCCGGGGATCTCCGGGTGCCTGGCCCCGCCGCGGTGCGCCATGGCCAGCACCGAGCCGGGCTGGTCCAGGATCGCGTCCAGGTAGTCGAAGCCGGTGCTCGGATGAGCGCTGCTGCGACGGTCACGCTCCACGCGTGCAGTATTCACCGGCATGGGCTCATCGTGTCCCCGAAACGCTGGCGGCCGCATGGGCGCTGATACTCAAACTCGGGAACTGTCGGGAGTACCGTCACAACATGGACCAGATGACCTGCCCGAAGTGCGCCGGGACCATGGCCGAGCGTGAACGGGGAAGCGCTCGATACCGTCAGTGCGAGTCGTGCCGAGGTGTCTTCCTCGACGCGGCTGCGCTCGGCAGCCTGATCGAGGGTGAGAACGACTGGCACGCGAACCGCTCGGCGGACACCTCGCGACTGCCCCGGATCACCCCCGACATGACCTCCCCGCCGCCGCCGATGCGGGCACGCTCCTACCTCGACGGGCTCTTCAGCGAGGGCTGACCCCGCGGCTCACAGGTCGTGGAAGGTCTCGATCTGCGCGCCGAGCTCGTTGAGCCGGTCGGCCAGCCCCTCGTAGCCGCGGTGGATCACGTAGGTCGACCGCAGCACCGAGACGCCCTTGGAGGCGAGCATCGCGAGCAGGATCACCACGGCCGGGCGCAGCGCCGGAGGGCAGACCACCTCGGTGCCCGACCAGCGGGTCGGCCCCTCGATCATCACCCGGTGCGGGTCCATCAGGGTGACCCGACCACCCAGCTTGTTCAGCTCGGTGAGGTAGATCGCGCGGTTCTCATAGACCCAGTCGTGCAGGAGGGTCTGACCCTGGGCGACGGCGGCGATCACCGCGAAGAACGGCAGGTTGTCGATGTTCAACCCCGGGAACGGCATCGGGTGGATCTTGTCGATGGGGGAGTGCAGCACCGAGTGCCGGGTGCTCAGGTCCACCAGTCGGGTGCGGCCGTTGGCGGCGAGGTACTCGGTGGAGAGCGAGTAGCGGAAGCCCATCTCCTCCAGGACCGCGAGCTCGATCTCGAGGAACTCGATCGGCACCCGGCAGATCGTGATCTCCGAGTCGGTCACGATCGCGGCGGCCAGCAGCGACATCGCCTCGATCGGGTCCTCGCTCGGGGAGTAGTCGACGTCGACGGAGATCTCGGTGCACCCGGTGACGGTGAGCGTGGTGGTGCCGATGCCCTCGACGGTGACCCCGAGCTTCTGCAGGAAGAAGCACAGGTCCTGGACCATGTAGTTGGAGCTGGCGTTGCGGATCACGGTGGTGCCCGGGCACATCGCGGCGGCCATCAGGGCGTTCTCGGTGACGGTGTCGCCGCGCTCGGTCAGCACGATCGGTCGCGACGGGGTCACGCCGGGGTGGATCGTCGCGTGGTAGCTGCCCTCGGTCGCCTTGACCTCCAGGCCGAAGGGCCGCAGCGCCGTCATGTGCGGCTCGACGGTGCGCGTGCCGAGGTCGCAGCCCCCGGCGTAGGGCAGGTCGAACTCCTCGGTGCGGTGCATCAGGGGGCCGAGGAACATGATGATGGAGCGGGTACGCCGAGCCGCGGTCTCGTCGATGCTGGCGAGGTCGAGGTACTCCGGGGGAGTGAGCTCGAGGTCGTTCTCGGCGTTGAGCCACCGCGACTTGACCCCGATGCTGTCGAGCACCTCGAGCAGTCGGTTGACCTCCTCGATGCGGGCGACCCGGCGCAGCGTCGTACGCCCCCGGTTCAGCAGCGAGGCGCACAGCAGCGCGACCCCGGCGTTCTTGGAGGTCTTGACGTCGATGGAGCCCTGCAGCGTGGTCGGACCGGTGACGCGCAGGTGGGTCGGTCCCTGCCCGATGCTGACCAGCGGCGACTCCAGGGCCTCACCGATGCGCGACAGCATGTCCAGGGAGAGGTTCTGGTGACCGCGCTCGATCCGGTTCACCGCACTCTGGCTGGTGCCGAGCTCGTCGGCGAGCTGCTGCTGGGTCCACCCCCGGTGCTTGCGGGCGTCGCGGATCAGGTTGCCGATCCTGGCCAGGTAGTCGTCAGTCATCGGTGGAGCGTATCTCAGATATGAGATAGACCCGCGTCTGTCAGGATGCGAGTCATGCGAGTAACCACCATCCACGCCCCCCGCGACATCCGCCTCGAGGAACGCCCCGAGCCGACGATCGACGCACCCACCGACGCGGTCATCAAGGTCACCGCCGGCTGCATCTGCGGCTCTGACCTGTGGCCCTACCGAGGCGAGAACGACATCACCGCCGGAGACACGATCGGCCACGAGATGGTCGGCGTGATCGAGGAGGTGGGCTCGGAGGTCAGCTCCTTCAAGCCTGGCGACTTCGTCGTCGTGCCGTTCTGCCACAGCGACAACACCTGTGCCAACTGCGCCTACGGCATGACCTCGGCCTGCGTGAACGGCGCCATGACCACCGGCGGCCAAGGGGAGTACGCCAAGGTGACCCAGGCCGAGGGCAGCCTGGTCAAGACCGACGGCATGCCCGACCCCGACCTGATCCCGGCGCTGCTCGCGCTCTCCGACGTCTTCCCGACCGGCTGGCACTGCGCCGTGGCGGCCGGGGTCAAGAAGGGCGACACCGTCGTGGTCGTCGGCGACGGCGCCGTCGGCCTGTGCGGCGTGCTGGCAGCGGCACAGATGGGCGCCGAGCGGATCATCGCGATGTCGCGCCACGAGTCGCGCCAGCGGATCGCCACCCTCTTCGGCGCCACCCACATCGTCGCCGAGCGCGGCAAGGAGGGAGCCGCCCGGATCAAGGAGCTCACCGACGGCGTCGGCGCCGATGCGGTGCTGGAGTGCGTCGGCACCGGTGACTCCATGCGGCAGGCGTTCTCCGTCGCCCGCGCCGGCTCCATGGTCGGGTTCGTCGGCGTCCCCCACGGCGTCGAGCTCCCGGTCGGACGGATGTTCAGCAAGAACGTCGGACTCGCCGGCGGGGTCGCGCCCGTGCGGACCTACCTCCCGCACCTGCTCGACCTCGTGCTCAGCGGCTCCGTCGACCCCGGTCCCGTCTTCGACCTGACCCTGCCCCTGGCCGAGGTGGCCGAGGGCTACCTGGCCATGGACGAGCGCCGGGCGATCAAGGTGCTGCTGGAGACCTGAGCACCTGTCCTGAGGACCGGCCCGATGGCTGGTCCGATGGCTGGTCCGATGGCTGGTCCGATGGCTGGTCCGATGCTGGGCTAGCCAATCGCCTGCGGGAGTCGTTCCGGAGTCCTACTGTCCTGAGTAGGACACCCTTCGGCACCCGGAGCGCAGAGACCATGGACACCACGACCCACGAGGGGCAGCTGATCGGGCTCGCCGGGCTGGTCGCCGTGACCCACGACCCCGACCAGCTCGTCGGGGGAGTGCTGCCGGTTCTGGCCGCGCTGGCCGAGTGCGACAGCGTGATGATCCTGCGCCGCGACGCGGGGGAGCTGCGCTGCTCGCACGGGCTCGGCACTGCCCTGGACGTCTCCGGACTCGTCCTGGACCAGGTCGCCGAGGTGGGTCGGCTGCTCGGCGTACCCATCCCGCTGGCCTGGCACGAGGCCGGGGTACGACGCGTCTCGGCACAGCTGCTGCCCGGTCACGGGGGGTTCCTGGTGCTGGCGTGGCTGGCGGCGCCGCCCCAGGTGACCCCGGGCCTGGAGATCGCCCTGACCCTGCTGGACACGGCGTTGGGCCGGATCGAGGGGGAGCGGAACCTCGCGGACCTCGCCACCCGGGTGGACAGCGCCCAGATCCTGGCCAACATGGGGGACTACGACTGGCACATCCCCACCGACACCAACACCTGGTCGGACCAGCTCTACCGGATCTACGGGCACGAACCGCGGTCGTTCAACCCCTCCTACGAGCGGTTCATCTCCCTGCTGCACCCCGAGGACCAGGAGCGCATCACCGGCCTGCACCAGCACGCCTACGCCACGGGCGAGCCCTACAAGATGATCGAGCGGATCGTGCGTCCCGACGGAGAGGTGCGGTACCTCTCCTCCAACGGCGAGGTGCTGATGGGTGCGACCGGCACTCCGGAGCGGATGCGGGGGACCTGCATCGACATCACCGACCGGGTCCTCGCCGAGGAGCAGCGTGAGCTGAGCGCGGCCCGGTTCCGCGGGTTGGTGGAGTCCGCACCCGACGCGCTGCTCGTGCTGGACGAGGAGGGACGCGTGCTCGAGGCCAACCCCCGGGCCCTCGAGCTGCTCGGGGGCGACCCGACCACGCACCTGATCGAGGAGATGCTCCCGGCCCAGGCCCTGCGGGGGGACCAGGGGATCGAGTGCCGCCGGCTGGACACGGGGTCGGTCCTGCTGGACGTCACCACCGCCGAGATCACCCCCGTCGGGGCCCAAAGCCTGATCGCGCTGTTCCTCAGGGACGCGAACGTCCGGCTGGCCGGCGAGGCGCTCGCCGCCCGCGTCAACGAGGAGCAGCTGCGCCGGCGTCAGGCGCTGGAGATCAACGACAACGTGGTGCAGGGCCTGGTCTCGGCGATGTACGCGCTGGAGACCGGCCACACCGACTCGACCGCATCCTTCCTCGAACGCACGCTGGAAGCTGCCCGCGGGATCATGGACGAGCTCCTCGAGCCCCTGGACGGCTCCGAGCTGCTGCCGGGTGACCTCACCCGTCAGCGACCGGCCTCCTTCGGTCCGGTGGACCCCGTCCCGGACACCGACGGCACCGCAGCCTCCTCCGACGGTGCACCCGACGGTGGCGGCAACGGCGTGGGTCCGCACCGTGGCGACGTGCTGGTCGTGGACGACGCCGAGGACCTGCGGATGCTGCTGCGGCTCCGGATCGAGCGCAGCGAGATCCTCAACGTCGTCGGCGAGGCCAGCGACGGCCGGTCCGGCGTGGAGGCGGCCAGCAGGCTCCAACCGCACCTGGTGCTGCTCGACCTCGCCATGCCGGAGATGGACGGGCTCGAGGCGCTGCCGCTGATCCGTGCGGCGGTGCCGGGAGTGAAGGTGGTCGTCCTGTCCGGCTTCGACGGAACGCGCATGGCGAAGCAGGCGCTCGACGCGGGCGCCGACCACTACGTCGAGAAGGGTGGCTCCCTCTCGGCGCTGCTGGAGATGCTCGAGTCGATGGCGGTCTCGGCCTGACCTGCTGGCCCGACCAGGCTCGCGCTTGCCGCCCTCGCTACGGTCGAGACATGAGTGAGGACCAGCTGCAGCCCCAGGACACCCTCGAGGACCACGGCGTCGACGACGTGCTCGACGAGGGCTACTCCCCGCCGGAGAAGGAGACCGACCACCTGCGTCACCCCGAGGGCGGGGAGTCGCTCGAGGAGCGTCTCGACGAAGAGGAGCCCGAGGTGTGGGACCGGGCAGAGCAGGAGTCGAGGGCCGAGGTCGTGGACGGTGACGTCTCCGGGGAGGTCGGCGAGCCCGGGCCGCAGCGGGCGGACGCCAGCGCCGAGGAGGCAGCCGTGCACCCGATCGCCGACGACCCCGCCTGAGCCACGGGATTGCTGGGCAACCCCACGTCGGGCCACCTCGGCCCACCTCGGCCCACCTCGGCGTGGCACGATCACGCAGGTGAACAGCACGCCCGCGGAGGACCAGCGCCTGCGTGACCTGATCCGGTTGCGCCGGGTCCGCGACCGCATCGATCGCGAGTACGCCGAGCCGCTGGACCTCGAGGCGCTCGCGCGGGGCGCGCACATGTCGGCCGGGCACCTGAGCCGGGAGTTCAAGCTGGCCTACGGCGAGTCGCCGTACGCCTACCTGATGACCCGCCGCATCGAACGCGCGATGGCGCTGCTGCGGCTCGGGCAGCTCAGTGTCACCGAGGTCTGCTTCGCGGTCGGCTGCCAGTCGCTGGGCACGTTCAGCACCCGCTTCAAAGAGCTGGTCGGGGTGTCTCCCAGCGCCTACCGGCGGCAGGCCTCCCTGGTCGGCGCGGAACCGCCGTCGTGCCAGAACCGGCAGGTCACCAGACCGATCAGAAATCGAGAAGCGTCGACGGCAGTGGCACACCTAGCGTGACCCCCATGGAACTCAGCATTCACTACGCGTTCTTGCCGCACTCCGACAAGGAGGCCTCGCTCGCCTTCTACCGTGACCTGCTCGGATTCGAGGTCCGCAACGAGGTGGGCTACAACGACCTGGTCTGGCTCACCCTCGGGCACCCGAGGCAACCCGGGACCTCCCTGGTGCTGACTCCGCCGGCGGTCGACCCCGGGATCACCGACGCGGAGCGCCGGACCGTCCACGAGATGATGGCCAAGGGCACCTACGCCATCCTGGCGCTCGCCACACCGGACCTCGACGCCACCTTCGCCGCGTTGGAGGCGGGTGGTGCCGACATCGTCCAGGAGCCCGTCGAGCAGCCCTACGGGATCCGCGACTGCGCCGTGCGGGATCCTGCCGGCAACCTGCTCCGGATCAACGAGGTGCGAACGTGAGGACCAGCTCGACCGAGCGCCACGTGGCAGACAGCCACGACCTGATCCGCGTCCACGGCGCTCGGGTGAACAACCTCAAGGACGTCCACGTCGAGATCCCCAAGCGGCGGCTGACCGTCTTCACCGGCGTCTCCGGCTCGGGCAAGAGCTCGCTGGTCTTCGACACCATCGCCGCGGAGTCGCAGCGGATGATCAACGAGACCTACAGCGCCTTCGTGCAGGGCTTCATGCCCACCCTGGCGCGGCCGGAGGTGGACCTGCTCGACGGCCTGACCACGGCGATCATCGTCGACCAGGAGCGGATGGGCGCCAACCCGCGGTCCACGGTGGGCACCGCCACCGACGTCAACGCCATGCTGCGGATCCTGTTCAGCCGGCTTGGCGACCCTCATGTCGGTCCGCCGACGGCGTACTCCTTCAACGTGCCCACGCGGACGGCCAGCGGCGTGATGAGTCGGGAGAAGACCGACGGCCGGGTCGAGAAGAACGTGGTCCGAAAGGCGGTCTACCTCGGTGGCATGTGCCCGCGGTGCGAGGGCATGGGCGCGGTCAGTGACATCGACCTGACGGCGTTGTACGACGAGACGAAGTCGCTGCGCGAGGGCGCGCTGATGGTCCCGGGCTACAGCATGGACGGGTGGTACGGCCGGCTCTTCGAGGGCATGGGGCTGCCGATGGACAAGCCGATCGCGAAGTTCACCAAGAAGCAGCTCGAGACGATGCTCTACGCCGAGCCCACCAAGATCAAGGTGGAGGGGATCAACCTCACCTTCGACGGGATCGTCCCGAAGATCCAGAAGTCGATGCTGTCCAAGGACCCCGAGGCGATGCAGCCGCACGTGCGCCGGTTCGTCGAGCGCGCGGTGACCTTCCAGACGTGTCCGGAGTGCCGCGGCACCCGGCTGACCGCGCAGGTGCTGAGCTCGAAGATCGCGGGCAGGAACATCGCCGAGCTGAGCGCGATGCAGATCAGCGACCTGGCCGCGTGGGTGCGAGAGCTCGAGGAGCCGTCGGTGGCGCCGCTCCTGACCGGCCTGCAGCACCTGCTGGACTCGTTCACCACGATCGGTCTGGGCTACCTCTCCCTGGACCGGCCCACAGGCACGCTGTCCGGCGGGGAGGCCCAGCGCACCAAGATGATCCGGCACCTCGGCTCCTCGCTCACCGACGTCACCTACGTCTTCGACGAGCCCACGATCGGTCTGCACCCGCACGACATCGAGCAGATGAACGACCTGCTGCTGCAGCTGCGCGACAAGGGGAACACCGTCCTGGTCGTGGAGCACAAGCCTGAGACGATCGCGATCGCGGACCACGCCGTCGACCTCGGCCCGGGCGCCGGGACCGAGGGCGGCACGATCACCTTCGAGGGCACAGTCGAGGGCCTGCGGGGGAGCGACACCACCACCGGGCGCCACCTCGACGACCGGGCGACGCTGAAGGACTCGGTGCGCTCCGCGTCCGGTGCCCTGGAGGTCCGTGGTGCCGGCACGCACAACCTGCGCGACGTCGACGTCGACCTGCCGTTGGGGGTGCTGTGCGTGCTCACCGGGGTCGCTGGCTCCGGCAAGAGCTCCCTGGTCCAGGGGTCGGTGGCCGGACGCGATGGCGTCGTGGTGATCGACCAGGGCGCGATCAAGGGGTCGCGCCGCAGCAACCCGGCGACCTACACCGGGCTGCTCGACCCGATCCGCAAGGCCTTCGCGAAGGCCAATGGCGTGAAGCCGGCACTGTTCAGCTCGAACTCCGAGGGCGCCTGCTCGACCTGCAACGGCGCCGGCGTGATCTTCACCGAGCTCGGCGTGATGGCCACGGTCGAGTCCACGTGCGAGGAGTGCGAGGGACGCAGGTTCGCAGCCGAGGTGCTCGAGTACCACCTCGGGGGCAAGGACATCAGCGAGGTGCTGGCGATGCCCGTCGCGCAGGCGAGCGAGTTCTTCGCCGCCGGCGGCGCGGCCGAGCTGCCGGCGGCCCACAAGGTCCTGGTGCGGCTCGCCGACGTCGGCCTGGGTTACCTCAGCCTCGGCCAGCCGCTGACCACGCTGTCCGGCGGCGAGCGGCAACGGCTCAAGCTGGCCACCCAGATGGCGGAGAAGGGCGAGGTCTACGTGCTCGACGAGCCGACCTCCGGACTCCACCTCGCCGACGTCGAGCAGCTGCTCGCATTGTTGGACCGGCTGGTCGACTCCGGCAAATCGGTCATGGTGATCGAGCACCACCAAGCCGTGATGGCACACGCCGACTGGATCATCGACCTCGGCCCGGGTGCCGGGCACGACGGCGGCCAGGTGGTCTTCGAGGGAACGCCGAGCGACCTGGTGGAGTCCGCGGCCACGCTGACCGGCCAGCACCTGGCGGCGTACGTCGGAGCCTGAGGTGCACCGGGACGAGCGCGCCGTCCCGGAGTCGACCTACCGAGGTCAGGCCGATCAGAAATCGCCGATAAGGTGCATTATGTCAACTCAAGCAGAGAGCAGGGTCGGTCCACTTCCCCCATCCCGTCCCCCGGCTGACGGTGGCCGATGACCGAGAAGACGGATCTGAAGAAGAGCCTGGACGCCTACCGGGCGAGACCCGGTGAGTTCCGGATCGTGCAGGTGCCGCAACTGCTGTACCTGATGATCGACGGGCGCGGCGATCCCAACACCTCAGCGTTCGCCGAGGCACTCGGCACGCTCTTTCCGGTGGCCTACCGGCTGAAGTTCCTCAGCAAGCTCCAGCTCGGCCGCGACTACGTCGTGATGCCGCTGGAGGGCCTGTGGTGGGCCGAGGACATGGACTCCTTCACCACGTCGCGGGAGAAGTCCTCGTGGGACTGGACGCTGATGTCGGTGGTCCCGGACTGGATCGACCAGCAGCAGTTCGCGGCTGCAGTGGAACAGGTTGCAGAAAAGGGTCCACCGGAGCGCCTCGGCGACCTGCGCCTGGAGCTCCTCTCGGAGGGATTGTGCGTGCAGACGCTCCACGTCGGGGCGTACGACGACGAGGCCGGCGTACTCGCTCGGATGCACGAGGAGTTCATCCCCGAGCACGGCCTCCGCATGGTCGGCAAGCACCACGAGATCTACCTCAGCGACGCCCGCAGGGTCGCTCCGGCGAAGTTGCGCACGATCCTGCGGCAACCGGTCACCGGCATCTAGGAAGCGCAGCCGATGCAGGTCCGGGACGTCGGCCGTGCCTCGAGCCGCCCCGGCGCGATCGGCCCGCCGCAGGTCTCGCAGGTCCCGTAGCTGCCTTCGCCGACGCGGCGCAGGGCGTGCTCGACCTCGACGAGGTGGCGCTCGGCCTGACGGACCAGGGCGCCGGTCTGGGAGCGCTCGAAGGCGATCGTGTGCCCCTCGGGGTCGTGCTCGTCGTCGGCATTGCTGTCGCGACTGGCCTCCAGGACCCCGTCGTAGTCCGCCCGCAGCCGGGTCAGCCGCTCCAGGGTCACGGCCCGGTCCTCGGCGAGCAGGTCGCGCGCGTCCTGCTGCGCTCCCTGCTCGCCGGGGTCCGCTCCTGAGCCGGTCAGGCGACCATCCCGTGCGGGTCGATGACGTACTTCTGCGCGGCGCCGGCATCGAACTCCTGGTAGCCGCGCGGAGCGTCGTCCAGCGTGATGGTGGTCGCGTTCACCGCCTTCGCGATCTGCGCCTTGTCGGAGAGGATCATGTTCATCAGCTGCCGGTTGTACTTCTTCACCGGGCACTGGCCGGTGACGAAGGCGTGCGACTTGGCCCAGCCGAGGCCGAGCTTGACGCCGATCTGTCCCTCCTTGGCGGCGTCGTCGACCGCTCCGGGGTCACCGGTCACGTAGAGACCGGGGATGCCGAGGGACGCCCCCGCACGGGAGATGGTCATGATGTCGTTGAGCACCGTGGCCGGCGCCTCCCCCGCACCCTCGCCGTGACCGCGAGCCTCGAACCCGACGGCGTCGACGGCCGCGTCCACCTCGGGCTCACCCAGGATGCCCTCGATCAGGTCGGTCAGGCTGTCACCCTTGCTCAGGTCGACGGTCTCGCAGCCGAAGCTCTGCGCCTGGGCGAGCCGGTCGGCGTTCATGTCACCGACGATGACCACCGAGGCACCCAGCAGCTGCGCCGCGTGGGCGGCCGCGAGGCCGACCGGGCCGGCTCCGGCGACGTAGACGGTCGAGCCCGTGGTGACTCCCGCGGTGTAGGCACCGTGGTAGCCGGTCGGGAAGATGTCGGAGAGCATCGTCAGGTCGAGGATCTTCTCCAGCGCCTGGTCGCGGTCGGGGAACTTCAGCAGGTTGAAGTCCGCGAACGGGATCATCACGTACTCGGCCTGGCCGCCCAGCCACCCGCCCATGTCGACGTAGCCGTACGCCGCTCCGGCGCGGGCGGGGTTCACGTTGAGGCAGATGCCGGTCTTGCCCTCGTTGCACATCCGGCAGCGGCCGCAGGCGATGTTGAAGGGGACCGAGCAGATGTCGCCCTCCTTGACGAACAGGACGTCGTCCCCCGCCTCGACGACCTCGCCGGTGATCTCGTGCCCCAGGCTCTGGCCCACCGGAGCCGTCGTACGCCCTCGGACCATGTGCTGGTCGGAGCCGCAGATGTTGGTGGTGACCAGCTTGAGGATGACCGCGTGCGGTGCTGCCTGCTTGATCCCGAACGCGGTGGCCACCTCCTTGGGAATCTCGAGCTTCGGGTAGTCGATGCTCTCGACAGCGACCTCGCCGGGCCCCTTGTAGACAACGATCTTGTTTCCAGACATGAGCACGTCCCTTCCGCCCGAGTCGGGCAGTCGAACGAGGCGACGACCCTCGTCTCCCCTGCTTCGAGACAAGCACGACACACACGCCTGGGCAAGGCCGCGGGCTTGTCCCAGCACGGGAATGCGACGCGCCCTCCCCGACGTTGACGGCGCATGACCACCATCGGACTCATCGGCAGCGGACACATCGGTAGCACCCTCGCGAAGCTGGCGGTCGACGCCGGTTACGACGTCGTACTCAGCAACAGCCGCGGCCCCGAGACCCTCGGTGACCTCGTCGCACAGCTCGGACCCCGCGCTCGCGCCGCTACCGCAGGCGAGGCCGCGGCGGCCGGTGACCTCGTGGTCGTGACCGTCCCGCTCAAGGCCTACCGGGAGGTGCCCGTCGAGCCGCTGGCGAGCAAGGTCGTGATCGACACCAACAACTACTACCCCGAGCGCGACGACCGCATCGCCGAGCTCGACGACGAGTCCACGACCGTCAGCGAGCTCCTGCAAGCGCACCTGCCGGAGTCGCACGTGGTCAAGGCCTTCAACAACATCTACTTCGGACACCTCGCCTCCCTGGCCCGACCTGCCGGCGATCCCGACCGGTCGGTGCTTGCCATCGCGGGCGACGACGTCTCGGCCAAGCAGGCGGTCGCCGACTTCCTCGACCGGATCGGCTACGACACCGTCGACGCGGGCCCGCTGGCCGAGGGGTGGCGGTTCCAGCGCGACACCGCTGCCTACGGCGCCCCGTACGTCGTCCCGGGCGAGGAGTTCCCCGGCACCGGGCGTCCCGCGACGGCCGCCGCCATGCAGCAGGCACTCGAGCGCCGCCAAGCGCTACGCCGACATGGGCTGAGCCAGCTCGCGCCTAACGGCCGGCTTCCAGCGCCGCGCGCAGGCCCTCGGGGTCGGCCACGGTCATCGTGATGCCCGGGTGCTTGATCCGCCTGGTGGGATCGATTCCCGGGACCGGCGTACGCAGCTGCACGCACACCGCGCGCTCGCCGTTGGTCGCGAAGGTGATCCCGCGATCGGTGAAGGACAGGTGCGGCGGCCCGGCGGTCTTGAGGAAGGCGAAGTCCCCCGACAGCTCGGTCGAGGTGATGTTGGACAACGGTGTGCGCAGCGACCACAGGCCGAAGCGCACCCGCAGCTCCCCTGCCTCCACCCGCACCGAGGTGGTCCGCGGCGTGATGCCGAAGGGCAGCGCCGCGAGGCGGTAGGCAGGTGCGAAGGCAAACGGGAAGCTCACGGCGCTGGTCATGCCGACGAGACTCTCACGCGGCTGGTCGGGTTGGGCCGTCCTCCTAGGGTCTGGGCATGAAGTTCTCCAAGCTGCTCTCCCTCGCCACCGCGGGCTACGGCGCCTTCGCGCTGGTCAAGCCGCGTCACCTCGCCGACGCCTACGAGGCACCGTCGGAGCAGGCCCCGGCCTACGACCGGATGGCCTACACCTACGCCGGCCGCGACCTCACCATCTCGGGGGTCGCGCTGCTGTCGAAGAACCCCTCGGTGGTCACCGCCGCGATGCTCCTGCGGATCTTCGGCGACCTGGCCGACGCGACGATCCTCAGCACGGGCACGAGCAAGCCCGACGTACGCAAGAAGGTGCTCGCCGTGACGGTGGGCTGGGCCGCGCTGAACACCGCCGCCCTCCTCGCGGACCGGCGCGCACTCGCCCGCAGCTAGCCCGCCGGCCCGTCCGTCGACTGAGCGATCGGCGCGTCGCCCGTACTCCCGCGCACGGTCACTGGCCCCTAGAAACAAGGTCTCCTGAAAAACCGCGGGCCCCAACCCCAAGAACTCACCCCCGCCAACCCCCGCGACCTCTGGGATGATGGGCAACGGCAGCGGCCTCGTTCTCATCTGGGGAGTGACATGACCAGCACACGCACCGCCCTCGTCACCGGCGCCTCCTCCGGGATCGGCCGAGCGACCGCCCGGATGCTGGTGCAGCGGGGGTACGCCGTGGTCGGCACGAGTCGTCATCCCGAGCAGATCGCCGAGGACGAGCTCGTCGACGGCGTCCTCTACCGCGCACTCGATCTCGGGGACCACAACGCGGTCGCCGGGTTCGTCAGTGCCATGGTCGCCGAGGGTCACCACTTCGACGTACTCGTCAACAACGCCGGCGAGAGCCAGAGCGGTCCGCTCGAGGATCTGCCCCACGGCGCACTCCAACGGCTCTTCCAGGTCAACGTCCTGGGTCCGGTCCAGCTGACCCAGGCAGTGCTGCCCGGCATGCGCGAGCGGGGCCACGGTCGCGTGGTGATGGTCGGATCGATGCTGGCCAGCTTCCCGCTCGCCTACCGGTCCTCCTACGTCGCGACCAAGGCCGCGCTCAAGGGTTTCGCGAGCGCCGCGCGCTTCGAGATGTCGCCGTTCGGGGTGTGGCTCACGACCGTCGAGCCCGGGTCGGTCAACACCGGGATCAGTCAGCGGCGCACGAAGTACATCGCCGAGGACTCCCCGCACGCCAAGTCGTTCCGGCGGATGCTGCGCACCCTCGACGGCAACGAGCGCGAGGGCATCGCCGCCACCCGGGTCGCGCGCACCGTGGTCGAGGCCGTCGAGGCGAGTCGCCCGGCGCCGCTCTACGCCGTCGGCAGCAACGCACCGGCCGTCTTCGCCCTGCGCCGGGCGTTGCCGGGGTCCGTGGTCGAGCGCATGGTCGCCCGGGCGTACGGCGTGGCCGCCCGGCCCGGGACCTGACCAGGCATGCCGCCGGACCTGCCACCCCTCCACGACGACCTGGAGTTCCTCAGTCCGCTCTCCGACCTCCGCGCGGACCGGCTCGCCGGCTGGCTGGCGGGAGCTCTCCTGGAGGGCGGCAGCGTGCTCGACATCGGCTGTGGCTGGGGCGAGCTCCTGCTCCGGGTCGCGTCTGCCGCTCCCCTGGCCCAGGTCGTCGGCCTCGACCTCGATGAGAGCCGCATCGACGAGGCGGAGCGGCGCGCCCGCGAGCGCAGCCTCTCCGACCGGGCCAGCTTCCGCTCCACCGACGCCGCTGAGAGTGCAACGACACCGTACGACGCCCTGATCTGCATCGGCGCCAGCCAGGTGTGGGGTCCCGACGTGGCGGAGGGCCAGCCCCTGGACTACGCCTCGGCGCTCACCGCCCTGCGCGCACGGTTGCACCGCGGCGGCCGCCTCGTCCTCGGTGAGGCGATCTGGTCACGCTCCCCCACCCCGGAGGCGACCGCTGTGCTGTCGGGTCGTGACGACGAGTTCGTGACCCTGCCCGAGCTCGGTGACCTCGCACAGGCGCACGGGTTCGCCGTCTCGGGGATCGGCGAGGCCGGCCAGGAGGAGTGGGACGACTTCGAGGCCGGCTACTGCGCGGGCTACGCCACCTGGCTCGCCACTCACCCGGCCGACCACCCGGACGCTGCGGAGGTGCGCGCGCGTGCCGCTGGGCAGCGCAACGGCTACCTGCGCGGCTACCGCGGCATCCTCGGCATGGCCTACCTGCAGCTCGTCGCCGTGTGAGTGGTGGCTACCCTTTCGCGAATGACTTCCCTGCGCCGCCTCTCCGTCCTGGTCGTCCTTCCCGTGCTGGCGCTCGCTGCGGCCTGCGGCAGCAGCGACGATGACGCCGCACCGCCGAAGACCGCTGACGCCAAGTGCTCCTACGTCGAGAGCGGCGACGCGTCCAAGAAGGTGGACCTCCCACCGGCCACCCCGCCCGCGGACCCGGCGACCGACGTCACGATCGCGACCGACCGCGGCGACATCAAGGTCAGCCTCGACGCCGAGGAGGCTCCCTGCACGGTGAACTCGTTCCTCTCGCTGGCCAGCCAGGGGTACTTCGACGGCACCACCTGTCACCGGCTGGTCGTCGGCGGGCTGAACGTGCTGCAGTGCGGCGACCCCACCGCCACCGGCACCGGCGGCCCCGGCTACTCCTTCAAGGACGAGCTGGTCCCGAGCGACCCGCGGCTCGAGCCCTGCCTGGGGCAGACCGACCCGCAGTCGGGCAAGGAGGTCTGCACCTACACCTCCGGCACGCTGGCGATGGCCAACGCGGGCGCCGACACGAACGGCTCGCAGTTCTTCCTGGTCTTCTCCGACTCGCCGCTGCCGGCGGCGTACACCGTCTTCGGCAAGATGAACGCGGCCGGCGTCAAGGTCGTGCAGGAGATCGCCGCGGAGGGCAACGCCGCCGACGGTGTCGCCCCGAAGACCCCGGTCACCATCGAGAAGATCTCCTGACCGCTCGTTCACAGGCCCCCCGTAGGGTCGGGGCATGGAATTTCGATACCTCGGCAACTCGGGTCTGAAGATCTCCGAGATCACCTACGGCAACTGGCTCACCCACGGCTCCCAGGTCGAGAACGACATCGCCACGCAGTGCGTGCGCGCCGCGCTCGACGAGGGGATCAGCACCTTCGACACCGCAGACGTCTACGCCAACACCAAGGCGGAGACGGTGCTCGGCGAGGCCCTCAAGGGCGAGCGCCGCGAGTCGCTGGAGATCTTCACCAAGGTCTACTGGCCCACCGGCCCCGGCGGCAAGAACGACACCGGCCTGTCCCGCAAGCACATCATGGAGTCCATCAACGGCTCGCTGCAGCGGCTGCAGACCGACTACGTCGACCTCTACCAGGCGCACCGGTACGACACCGAGACCCCGCTCGAGGAGACGATGCAGGCCTTCGCCGACATCGTCCGCCAGGGCAAGGCGCACTACATCGGCGTCAGCGAGTGGACCGCCGAGCAGATCCGCGACGGCGTCACGCTGGCCAAGGACCTCGGCTTCCAGCTGATCTCCTCCCAGCCGCAGTACTCCATGCTCTGGCGCGTGATCGAGGACGAGGTGGTGCCGACCTCCCGCGAGCTCGGCGTCTCCCAGATCGTCTGGTCCCCCATCGCCCAGGGCGTGCTCAGCGGCAAGTACCAGCCCGGTCAGGCTCCGCCCGAGGGGTCGCGCGCCACCGACGAGAAGGGCGGCGCCAACATGATCAAGCGGTTCATGACCGACGACGTCCTCACCCGCGTGCAGAACCTGCGCCCGATCGCCGAGGAGCTCGACCTCACGATGGCGCAGCTCGCCATCGCCTGGGTGCTGCAGAACGACAACGTCGCCGCCGCGCTGGTCGGCGCGTCGCGTCCGGAGCAGGTCGCCGAGAACGTCAAGGCCGCCGGGGTCAAGATCCCCGACGAGCTGATGACCAAGATCGACGACGCGCTCGGCGACGTCGTCGAGAGCGACCCCGCCAAGACGACCGAGACCGCTCCGCAGAGCCGGGTCGCCTGACCCGTCGTACTCACTCGGACGTGATCCGGGCCGGTTGCTCGCTGGCACCGGCCCGGACGCGGTCTCAGCCGTCTGCTCGGCAGCTCTCGAACATCGAGTACTTCACGAGCTGCGGGAACTTCCTGGGCAGCTGAGCGGGCAGCACGTTGTCGGCGATCTCCTCGCTCGACTCGCGGCTGACCGCGCCGGGTGCGACGGCGTACGTCGTCCGCCTCACGTCCCAGGCGAACATCACACCGCGCGGCTCGTGCGCCACCGCCTCGGTCAGCACCAGCCCGCCGTCGGTGCAGTCGATGCTGAGCGGGTGCTCCTGGACGTCGGTGGCGATGAACTTCACCAGTGGGCTGTCCCCGTCGCGCACCTCCACCAGGGTGTCCTCGTCCAAGGTGAAGACCCGGATCTGGAAGCCACCGCGCGGGTGCTGCTGCCGGGTCACCAGGAGGTCCGCTGCGACCTCGGGCACGCTGACCGCGAAGGCAGCGCTCACCGGTGGGGCGTTGGTGTCGATCTGCCCGGTGGCGAAGGAGTCGCCCACCTGCGCGAAGAGGACGTTGGGGCACTCCCCCCCACTCGCGGTGATCCGGACGTCCTCCTCGGCACCGTCGCCGTCGAGGTCGGCGGTGGTGAGAGTCCTCGCGTCCTGGACGACCGCGGAGTCGGCTGCACAGCCGCCCACGCTGGTCGACCCCGACAGGGCGTCACCGCCCCCGTTGCCCGGCTCGCCCTGGTCGTCCACCTGAGCGGCGCCGCAGGCAGACAGCAGCACGCCCGTGCAGGTCGCCACGGCAAGTCGGCCGGCCACACGCTTCCATCGCGTCATGGTGGTGGGACGCACGCGACGGCGCAGCGGTTCCGGCATGGGGCAACCGTAGACGGCCTAGGATCGAGACCGTGACCTCGATGAAGGCCCGTCGGCCGGGCCCCTCGGTGCGCACCCGGGTCAGTGAGTTCCGCGACGGCCGGCGCCTCGAACGCGAGGACCGGGTCGCCACCGAGGAACCACTGGAGATCCGGGTCGCCGCACCCCACTCCCCCGCCCGCCGCGTCGCGGTCACGATGCGTACGCCGGGCCACGACTTCGAGCTCGCGGCGGGATGGTTGGTCCACGAGGGGGTCACCACCCCTGACGCCATCGGTCAGGTCCGCTACTGCACCGACGACACGATCTCCGCCCTCGAGGAGTTCAACGTGGTCACGGTGGACCTGACCGCTCCCCCGCTCGCGATGCCGGCCGCCCGCCTGGTCAACTCCGCGTGCGGGGTGTGCGGCACCGACGCGGTGCGTGACGTCCTCGACGCGGGTCGCCAGCACTCCGACGTACGCCTCGATCTCGAGACCGTCCTCGGTCTCCCGGACCGGCTGCGCGAGCAGCAGCCCGGATTCGGCCGGACCGGTGGGCTGCACGCGGCCGGACTGTTCGAGACCGACGGGTCCCCGGTCGTCGTCCGTGAGGACGTCGGGCGGCACAACGCCGTGGACAAGGTGGTCGGCTCGCGCATCCTGGCGAGAGCCCCGATGCCCCCGGTGCTCGTCCTCAGCGGCCGGATCGGCTTCGAGCTGGTGCAGAAGGCGGTGGTGTCCGGGATCGCGGTCATCGTGGCAGTCGGCGCGCCCACCTCGCTCGCGCTCTCGCTGGCGCAGGAGGCCGGACTGGTGCTGATCGGCTTCACCCGCGACCGCCGTTGTGTCGTGTACGCCGGGAACGACCGGGTTGTGGCCTGACCCACGGCGTGTGACGGCCCCGTTGTCGGTGCCTCCTCCTAGCGTGGGCACATGCGCATCCTGCACACCTCGGACTGGCACCTGGGCCGGTCCTTCCACGGCGAGGACCTCCTCGGCGCGCAGGCTGCCTACGTCGACCACCTGATCGCGACCGTGGAGGCCGAGTCGGTCGATCTCGTGGTCGTCGCCGGCGACGTCTACGACCGGGCGCTGCCGCCGGTCGACGCCGTCGCCCTGGCCGACGAGACCTTCTCCCGGCTGGCGTCCTCGCGGGCCCGGGTGGTGATCACCAGCGGCAACCACGACTCGGCGCGCAGGCTGGGCTTCAACTCCCGCCTGGTCGACCTCGCCGGCGTGCACCTGCGCACCGACGCCGGCCGGGTCGCCGAGCCGGTGCTGGTGGAGGACGACCACGGCACCGTCGCCGTCTACGGCATCCCCTACCTCGAGCCCGACGTGATGCGTCAGGCGTGGGGCCTGCCGAGCCGGTCGCACCACACGGTGCTCGCGCACGCCACCCAGCGGATCCGTGCCGACCTCGCTCGCCGTGCCGGGGTGCGCTCGGTGGTGCTGGCCCACGCGTTCGTGGCCGGTGGCGAGCCGAGCGAGAGCGAGCGCGACATCTCCGTGGGCGGGGTCTCGATCGTGCCCACCTCGCTGTTCGACGGCTTCGACTACACCGCCCTGGGACACCTGCACGGGCGCGCCACGCTGACCGACTCGGTGCGCTACAGCGGCTCGCCGCTCGCCTACTCCTTCTCCGAGGCCCGGCACCTCAAGGGCTCCTGGCTGGTCGACCTGGGTGCGGACGGCGTCGAGGCGGCGACCTTCGTGCAAGCACCGGTGGTGCGACCGCTGGCTCGGGTGCAGGGCACCTTGGCCGACCTGCTCCAGGACCGTCGCCTCGCCCACCACGAGGGGGCGTGGGTGCAGGCGACGCTGACCGACCCCGTGCGCCCGTTGCAGGCGATGGAGCGATTGCGTGCTCGTTTCCCGCACGCGCTGGCGCTGCGCTTCGCCCCCGTCGGTGGCGAGGACCTGCCGGCTCGCACCCCGGTGGTGGGTCGCGGCGCGCACGACATCGCCCGCGACTTCGTGGCCCACGTCCGCGGGGTCGAGGCCACGGAGGAGGAGTCGCTGCTCCTGCGTGAGGCGCTCGACTGCTGCGGCGAGGACCCCGACCTCGTCCCGGCCCGCGACGCCGTGGTGGGCAGCTGATGCGACTCCACGAGCTCTCCGTCGCCGCCTTCGGCCCGTTCGTGGACGAGGTGAGCGTCGACTTCGACGCCCTCAGCGCCGCCGGCCTGTTCCTGCTCACCGGCGACACCGGTGCTGGCAAGAGCAGCGTCCTGGACGCCGTCTGCTTCGCCCTCTACGGCGAGGTGCCCGGCGACCGGCACGGCGCCAAGCACCTGCGCAGCGACCATGCCGCGCCCTCCGCGGAACCACGGGTGAGCCTGCGGCTGAGCATCGGCGAGCGCAGCTTCCGCTTCACCCGCTCCCCCGCCTGGGAGCGCCCCAAGCGGCGCGGCACCGGGACCACCAAGGTGCAGGCGCACGTCGTGGTCGAGGAGCACCGCGACGGCTCGTGGGTGGTCCTCACCAACCGTCTCGACGAGGCTGGGCAGCTGGTCGCCGGGCTGCTCGGGATGACCGTCACCCAGTTCACCCAGGTCGCGATGCTGCCGCAGGGCCGGTTCCAGGCGTTCCTGCGGGCGAGCTCCGCCGAGCGCCAGGGCGTGCTCCAACGACTGTTCCGCACCCGGCGGTTCGAGGAGGTCGAGCGCTGGCTGGCCGAGCGCCGGCTCGAGCTGCACCGCTCCAGCACCGCCGCGCACGCGCGCACCACCGGCGTGGTCAACCGCATCGTGGAGGCGTCCGGCGAACCGGTCCCCGAGGAGTGGTCCCTCGATGACCTCGAGCCGGCGATGGCGGACGACGGGTTGCTCACGTGGACGGCCGGCCTGGCCGCCACAGCGAGCGACCTCACCCTGCGGCTGGAGGGTGAGCGCTCGGCGTGGGACCAACGGCTGGCCGCTGCGCGCGCCCGGCTCGAGCGCGGCACCGCACTGGTCGCCCTGCACGCCCGCGGCCGTGAGGCCCGCGAGTCGCTCGAGCAGCTGGAGGCGAGCGCTGGAGTCGACGGTGACCTGGCCGCGTCGCTGGACGCCCACCGCAGGGCGAGCGCGGTCGCGCCGGCCCTCAAGCGCAGCGTCGAGGCGGAGGCGCGCGTGCTCGGAGCCGAGCTCGATGCGAGCCGTGCCGTTGCGTCCGTCGCCGCGCTCCTCGGCGTCCCCACCGCCCAGGTGCAGCCGACGTGGCTCTCCGCAGAGCTCGCGCACGCACGGGAGAGCCGGGCCGTCGCCGAGAGCTGGCTGCCTCGTGAGACCGAGCTCGAACGCCACACCCGGAGCGTCGACCAGCTGCAGGCCGACCTGGCGGCCCTCGCACTCCGGCAGAGTGCCGACGAGCAGGCGCACCACCAGCTCGCTGCGCAGCTCGAGGAGCACCGCGCCGCCCTCGAGGAGCAGCGCGTCGCCGCTGCGCGACAGCCGACCGACAGGGTCGCCGTCAGCATCGCCGGCGCCGGCCTCGACGCCGCCCACCTCGTGCTCCGGTTGGAGGCGTCCTTGGCCGCCACCGAGGCCCGGCTGGCTGAGAGGACGCGCGTGGCGCTCGACCTGCGCGAACGCCACCTCGACCTGCGTGAGCGCCGGGTGGCAGGGATGGCGGCCGAGCTCGCCTCGGGCCTGGCCGTGGGTTGCTCCTGCCCGGTCTGCGGCAGCGCGAGCCACCCGGCGCCCGCCAGGGTCGCTGGGGCGGTCACCCGCTTCGAGGAGGATGCCGCCCGCGAGCGCCACGAGAGTGCCGACTTCGAGCGTCAGGCCGTGCAGGAGTCCGTCGCCACGCTGCGTGCCGAGCTCGCCGGCGCGCGCGCCCGCTCCGAGGGCGACTCGGTCCTCCACTGGGAGGGTCGGCTGCGCCAGGCCGAGGCCGATCTCGCAGTCAGCACGGCCGCCGCGCTCGCTCTCGGACGTGTGCAGGCCACCCACGTGGAGACCGAGAAGTCCCTGGCCGAGGTGGTGACGCGCCTCGACCGGACCGGGACGACCATCACGGAGCGCAGCCACCGGTTGCGCGACCAGCAGGCGATCGCCTCCCGGCTCGAGGCCGAGCTGGCCGAGCTGCTCGAGGCGCACCCCGAGGCCGACTCGGTGAGCTCACTGGTGGAGCTGCACCAGCGACGCGCCCAGGAGCTCCAGGCTGCGAGCGACGTCCTTGCCGCGCACGAGCGCGCGCAGCTCGCGCTGGACACTGCCCGGGGCGAGGCTGTCGAGCTCGCGCTGGAGGCCGGGTTCGGCTCATGCGACGAGGCCCGAGGGGTGCTGCTGGCTCCGGACGTCGCCGTCTCTCGTGCCGAGCTGCTCGAGTCCCGTCGGGTGACCCGGGCCGCGGCCGAGGCCGTGCTCGCGGACCCCGAGATAGCCTCCGCGCTGGCGCTCGAGCCGCCCGGCCTCGACTCCTGCGAGCACGAGGTGCAGACGGCGTCGGAGTCCCGCGACGCCGCCCACGCGGCCCACACCCAGGCGCGCTCCCGCGAGACCCGGATCGTCGCCCTCGCCGAGGAGCTCGCCGCCGCAGCCGCGCGCTGGAAGCCGGTGCTTCACCAGCACGCCGCGGTGGCCGGACTGTGCTCGCTGGTCGAGGGCAAGAGCGTGGACAACCGGCTCAAGATGCGGCTGTCGGCGTACGTCCTCTCCGAACGGCTGCGTCAGGTGGTGGCCGCCGCCAACGAGCGCCTCGCCGCGATGACGGCCGAGCGCTACTCCTTGGAGCAGGCCGACGCCCGCGGAGCCGGCGAGCAGCGAGGCGGCCTGAGCCTGCGCGTGCGTGATGAGTGGAACGGTCGCCACCGCGACCCCGCGACCCTCTCCGGCGGCGAGACGTTCCTGGTCTCGCTGGCGCTCGCACTGGGGCTGGCCGACACCGTCAGCAACGAGGCCGGCGGCACCCAGCTCGACACGCTGTTCATCGACGAGGGCTTCGGCGCGCTCGACGCAGCCACTCTGGACGACGTGATGGACGTGCTCGACTCCCTGCGCGACGGCGGCCGCGTGGTCGGGGTGGTCAGCCACGTGCCCGAGCTGCGCAACCGGGTCACCGCCCAGCTCGAGGTGCGCAAGGCACGGGGCGGTTCGACCGTGCACCAGCTGCTGTCCACCGGCTGAGTTCTGGTTGTCAGTGGCATCTACTAAGGTCCTCGGCATGGCAGAGATCGATCCGACCTTCCTCGCGCTGCCCTACGAGCGCCTCGGCCAGATCGCCCTGGAGCGGGCCCGTGACTTCGGTGTCACGCACGCCGACTTCCGCTTCGAGCGACTGCGCTACCAGCACTTCTCGGTGCGCGACGGGGCTCTCGAGGGCGCCCAGGACTCCGAGGACCTCGGCTTCGCCGTGCGGCTCCTGCTCGACGGCGCCTGGGGCTTCGCCTCCGGGGTCGCGCTGACCGAGTCCGAGGCGGTCGCGGTCGCGGAGACGGCGGTCACCGTGGCCAAGGTCGCCGCCAAGATGACCCGGCACCCGGTCGAGCTGGCGCCGGAGCCGGTGCACCAGGACGTCACCTGGGTCTCCTCCTACGACGTGAACCCGCTGGAGGTCCCGCTCGCGGAGAAGACCGGCCTCTTCGCCGGCTGGACCCGCGAGCTGCAGGCCGCCGAGGGTGTCGACCACTCGACCGGCTACCTCCAGCAGATCCAGGAGAACAAGTACTACGCCGATCTCGGCGGCTCGTCGATCACCCAGCAGCGGGTCCGTCTCGAGCCCTTCCTGGAGGTGCACGGGGCCGACGCGCGCACCGGTGCCTTCGATTCGATGCGCACGATCGCGCCGCCGGTCGGCCGCGGCTGGGAGTACCTCCTCGACGGCAGCTTCGACTTCGACACCGAGCGCGCCGAGCTGCCGGGCCTGCTCCGCGAGAAGCTGGCTGCCCCCTCCGTCGAGGCCGGGCGCTACGACCTGGTGATCCACCCCTCCAACCTGTGGCTGACCATCCACGAGTCGATCGGGCACGCCACCGAGCTCGACCGTGCACTGGGCTACGAGGCCAACTACGCCGGCACCTCGTTCGCCACGCTGGACAAGCTGAACACCCTGCAGTACGGCTCGCCGGTGATGAACGTGACCGGAGACCGCACCGTCGAGCACGGTCTCTCGACCGTGGGCTACGACGACGAGGGCGTCGCCTCCCAGGCGTGGGACATCGTCCGCGACGGCAAGCTGGTCGGCTACCAGCTCGACCGGGCGATGGCGCACACCTACGGGGCCGGTCTCAACGACGGGCGCTCCAACGGGTGCGCCTACGCAGACTCCCCCGGCCACATCCCGATCCAGCGGATGGCCAACGTCTCCCTGCAGCCGGACCCCGCCGGTCCCGACACCTCGGGGTTGATCGAGAAGGTCGAGCGCGGCATCTACGTCGTCGGTGACAAGTCCTGGTCGATCGACATGCAGCGCTACAACTTCCAGTTCACCGCCCAGCGGTTCTTCAAGATCGAGGACGGCCGGTTGGCGGGCCAGCTGCGCGACGTCGCCTACCAGGCCACCACCACGGACTTCTGGGGCTCGATGGAGGCCGTGGGCGGACCGCAGACCTATCAGCTCGGCGGCGCCTTCAACTGCGGCAAGGCCCAGCCCGGACAGGTGGCGGCGGTCAGCCACGGGTGCCCCACGGCCCTGTTCCGCGACGTCCGCATCCTGAACACCACCGAGGAGGGCACGGCCTGATGAAGAACCGACCGCAGACACTCCTCGAGCACGCCCTCGACGCCTCCACCTCCGAGCAGTGCGTCGTCATCGTGCACGACAGCACGGGCGCCAACCTGCGCTGGGCCAACAACACCCTGACCACCAACGGCGTGATGCACAGCCTCGAGGTGACTGTGATCGCCTTCCAGGGGGCGGGCAACGCCTCGGTCAGCGGCACGGCCGCCTCGGCCGACCAGGTCCAGTCCCTGGTCGAGCAGGCCGATCGGGCCGCAGCGCTGGCCGACCCGGCGGAGGACCGCGCCGAGCTCCTGGCCGACCAGGTCTCGCGCGACTTCGACGACGCCCCCGCCGAGACCTCGATCACCGTCTTCGACGCCTTCGCCGAGGGCCTCGGTCAGGCCTTCGGGCAGGCAGAGGACGAGGCCCGGATCCTCTACGGGTTCGTGAGCCACGAGGTCACCACGACCTACATCGGCTCCTCCTCGGGCCTCCGGCTGCGCCACGTGCAGCCCACCGGTCACTACGGCTGCACCGGCAAGAACGCCGCGCTCACCAACAGCGCCTGGGTCGGCGGAGCCACCCGGGACTTCCTGGACGTGGACGCCGCGACGATGGCCGACGACCTCGCCCGGCGCTTGGCCTGGGGCGAACGGCGGATCGACCTCCCCGCCGGCCACTACGACACCATCCTGCCGCCCTCAGCGGTCGCCGACCTGATGATCGACCTCTACTGGAGCTCCGGCGCGCGGTCGGCCCACGACGGGCAGTCGGTGTTCTCCAGGCCGGGCGGCGGCACCCGCGTGGGCGAGCAGCTCGTGCGCCCCGGGGTTCGGTTGTTCTCCGACCCCGCCTACGCGGGACTGGAGGCGGCACCCTTCGTGATCGCCGAGGGGTCCTCGGACCGCAGCAGCGTCTACGACAACGGCGCTCCGGTGTCCCACACGGACTGGTTGCGCGACGGCCACCTCGAGGCCCTCCTGCAGACCCGGCACACCTCCGAGGTCACCGGTCTGGGCTTCACCCCGGCGATCGACAACCTGGTCCTCGACGTCGCCGGCGCAGCCGGGAGCGAGACCGACCTCGTCGCCGGGATGGACGACGGCCTGCTGCTCACCTGCCTGTGGTACATCCGCGAGGTCGACCCGCAGACCCTGCTGCTCACCGGGCTCACCCGTGACGGCGTCTACCGGGTGGAGGGCGGCGAGATCACCGGCGCGGTCAACAACTTCCGCTTCAACGAGAGCCCGCTCGGTCTGCTGCGCAGGTTCACGCACGCCTCCGAGACCGTCCTCAGCTTCTCCCGCGAGTGGGGCGACGACTACTTCTCCCGCACGGCGACGCCGGCGCTGCGGATCCCTGACTTCAACATGAGCTCGGTCTCCCAGGCGCTCTGAGGGGCGGTCCAGGCGTCCCGCGTCAGGCGGCCCACTGGGTGGGCGGGCCGAGCATCAGCAGCCCGCTGAAGACCACCACCAGTGCTGCGGCCACCACCAACCCGGAGGACACCGGACGGCGCAGCGCCACGCCGACCAGTCGCTCGGTCCAGGTCGCGGGTGCGACCTGCAGCAACCGCCACGGTCCCTGCAGGTGACCGTGGCGCAGCACCGCCCGCTCGAACGGCACCGTCGCGAAGGGGACGATCGCCGCGGCCAGGCCGGCCGCGGTGCGAGCCGCAGACCAGCGGTGGTCGACGGCGACCAGCACGGTGACGGTGCAGTAGGCCAGGAAGACGAGGCCGTGCACGCCGCCGCCGACACGGACGCCGAGCTCGGTGGTCCCGGTGACGTACTTCAAGAACATCCCGGTGAGCAGCAGCATCCAGGTGACCGCCTCCGCGATCGCCAGCAGGCGGAAGAGTCGGGCGGGGTGGTGCAGCACGGCGATCAGGCTCCGTTCGGGTAGGGCTCGCGGGTGTAGACGAAGGTGGCGCACTCGAGCCGATCGATCGCGCCGGTCTGGTCACGGACGACGTGCAGCGTCTCTCCGTGGTGGTAGCCGGCGACACCGACGATCCGCTTCCCCTGGAGGGTGAACTGCTCGGCCACCGCCGAGCGGGCCAGGTCGCGCCACTCGAGGAGCTCGTTGTGCCAGCGCACCTCGTAGGCGGAGTTGCCCCAGTGCCAGTAGCCGAGCAACGGCGCCGCCCAGTCCGGCACGGTCGTCGTGGGGACCCACGGCTCGGCGGGGGCCGGCGTGCGGTCGCCGAGCAGGGCCAGGGCGAGCTCGGTCCCGCTGAACCCCGTGGTGGCGTTGGTGAGCGCGACCACGCCGGTTCCCTGGCGGGGGTCGACGAACAGCGTCGACTGGAAGCCCGGCATCGATCCGGTGTGCCCGACCAGCACGCCGCCGGCGTACGGCACCAGGCGCAGGCCGAGCCCGTAGTCGATGGCCGGCGGGACCGGTCGGCGCATCTCGGCCAGCGTCGCGGCGCAGAGCACGTCGGGATGGCCCTCTGCGAGGAAGACCGCGAACCTCGTCAGGTCCTCCACCGTGCTCCACAGCTGTCCTGCGGGCGCCATCGCCCCGGTGTCGTGGGCCGGTTCGGCGGTCAGGGTGCCGGCGAGGTGGTGCACGCTGAACCCCTCGGCGTACGGCGCCTGCGGCAGGTAGGAGGTCCGGGTCAGCTGGAGCGGCAGCACGACGCGGTCGTGCACGAGGTCGGACCACGGCTCTCCGCGCAGCCGGGCCACCAGCTCACCGAGCAAGCCGTAGGCCAGGTTGCTGTAGTGGTAGTGCTCGCCGGGACCGAACACCGCCCCGCTGCCGTCGTTGGCCGCCAGCAGGTCCGCGACCGCACCCCCGGGCGACCGCTCCCACCACGGGCCGACGGGCTCGCTCTGCATCCCGGAGACGTGGGCGAGCAGGGCGCGCACGGTCGCGCTCGGGTAGCCGCACTCGGGCAGGAAGCGGCCGATCTCGTCATCGAGCGCGAGCAGCCCGTCGTCGCGGCACTGCAGGACCAGCACTGCGGTGACGGTCTTGGTGATCGACCCGATCCGGTACTGCGTCTCGGTGGTGGTCGGCGCTCCCGCGGTGCCGGACCAGGCGACCTCCCGGCCGTCGAGCACGCCGACGACCAGCGAGGGCAGCCTGCGCTCGGACTGGTAGCGGTTCACCACCGCTCGGAGGTGCGCGGCCGAGCTGCTCAGGTGAACGCCTCGGGCGGTGGGCAGGAGCAGACCAGGTTGCGGTCGCCGTAGGCCTGGTCGATCCGACTTACCGGCGGCCAGTACTTGTCCGGGTCGAAACCGGTCGGGAAGACCGCGGTCGCCAGGTCGTAGCCGAGGTCCCGGGTGAGCACGTCGGCGGTGTGCGGCGCGCCGCCGAGGGGCGAGGACTTGGCGTCCCACTCTCCCGACTCGACCTTGGCGATCTCACTCCGGATCGCGATCATCGCCTCGCAGAAGCGGTCGAGCTCGCCGAGGCCCTCGCTCTCGGTGGGCTCCACCATCAGCGTGCCTGCGACGGGGAACGACATCGTGGGTGCGTGGAAGCCGTAGTCGATCAGGCGCTTGGCGACGTCGTCGACGCTGACGCCGCTCGCCTTGGACAGGCCGCGCAGGTCGAGGATGCACTCGTGCGCCACCCGGTCGTTGTGCCCGCGGTAGAGCACCGGGAAGTGGTCCTGGAGCCGCTCGGCGACGTAGTTGGCCGCGAGCACGGCCACGGCGGTCGCCCGCCCCAGCCCGTCGGCACCCATCATCCGCACGTAGGCCCACGAGATCGGCAGGATCCCGGCGGAACCGTACGGCGCTGCGCTGATCGGGCCGGTCCCGGTGCGCTTGTCGGCCTCGGGGTGCAGCGGGTGGGTGGGCAGGAAGGGGGCGAGGTGCTCGCGCACCGCGACCGGGCCCACCCCGGGACCGCCGCCGCCGTGCGGGATGCAGAAGGTCTTGTGCAGGTTCAGGTGGGACACGTCGCCACCGAACTCTCCCGGCTTGGCGTGCCCGAGCAGGGCGTTGAAGTTGGCGCCGTCGATGTAGACCTGGCCGCCGGCAGCGTGCACCGTCTCGCACAGGTCGGCGATCGTGTCCTCGTAGGCACCGTGGGTCGAGGGGTAGGTGACCATGATCGCGGCGAGGTCGGCGCTGTGCGCCTCGCACTGGGCCGCGAGGTCGTCCATGTCCACCGAGCCGTCGGCGGCCGACTTCACCACCACGACCTTCATCCCGGCCATCACCGCGGAGGCGGCGTTGGTGCCGTGGGCGGAGGACGGGATCAGGCACACGTTGCGTCCGGTGTCGCCGTTGGCGTGGTGGTAGCCGCGGATCGCGAGCAGCCCGGCGAGCTCACCCTGCGAGCCGGCGTTGGGCTGGATCGAGACCCGGTCGTAGCCCGTGACGACGGCCAGCCACGACTCCAGGTCGTCGACCAGCCTGCGGTAGCCCTGGGCGTCCTCCGCCGGAGCGAAGGGGTGCAGGTCGGCGAAGCCGGGCAGGCTCACCGGCTCCATCTCGGTCGTGGCGTTGAGCTTCATCGTGCACGAGCCGAGCGGGATCATCCCGCGGTCCAGCGCGTAGTCGCGTGCGGAGAGCCGGCGCAGGTAGCGCAGCAGCGCGGTCTCCGAGCGGTGGGAGTTGAACACCTCGTGGGTCAGGAAGTCGGTGGTGCGCTGCAGGGTGGCCGGCAGCGCCTCCTGGGTGCGGTCACCGCCGATGCCCCCCTCGAGACCGAACGCACCCAGCACGGCGTCGAGGATCTCGGGGGTGGTCACCTCCGAGGTGCTCAGCCCGACGAGGTCCTCGTCGACGAGTCGCAGGTGCACCCCGGCGTCGCGCGCGGCCGAGACCACGGTGGTGGCGCGACCGGGCACGGAGGCGAGCACGGTGTCGAAGAACTCGGCGTGCACGACCTCCACTCCCCCGCGTCGGAGCCGTTCGGCCAGCGCCGCAGCCTGGGCGTGCACCCCGGTCGCGATCTGGGTCAGGCCGTCCGGACCGTGGTAGACGGCGTACATCGAGGCCACGACGGCGAGCAGCACCTGGGCGGTGCAGATGTTGGAAGTGGCCCGGTCGCGACGGATGTGCTGCTCGCGGGTCTGCAGCGAGAGCCGGTAGGCCGGACGGCCCGCGGCGTCGACCGAGACCCCGACCAACCGGCCGGGCAGGTGCCGCTCGAGGCCGGTGCGCACCGACATGAAGCCGGCGTGCGGTCCGCCGTAGAACAGGGGTACGCCGAAGCGCTGGGTCGACCCGACGGTGACATCCGCACCGAGCGTCCCCGGCGACTCCAGCAGCGTCAGGGCGAGCAGGTCGGCGGCCACGACAGCCAGTGCCCCGCGCTCGTGGGCCTGCTCGATGACGGCCCGGGGGTCGAGGATCCGCCCCGACGCGCCGGGGTACTGCACCAGCACCCCGCACAGCTCACCCTCGGGCAGGCCCGCGGAGAGGTCGGCCACCAGGACGTCGATGCCCATGCCGCGGGCACGGGTGCGGACCACCTCGATCGTCTGCGGCAGCGCGTCGGCGTCCACCACGAAGGGACCGTTGGCCTTGGGTGCGGCACGGCGTACGAGCGTCATCGCCTCGGCCGCGGCGGTTCCCTCGTCGAGCAGCGAGGCGTTCGCGGTCGGCAGACCGGTCAGGTCGGCGACCATGGTCTGGAAGTTCAGCAGCGCCTCGAGCCGGCCCTGGCTGATCTCGGGCTGGTAGGGCGTGTAGGCGGTGTACCAGCTGGGGTCCTCGAGCACGTTGCGTCGCACGACCGGGGGGGTGACGGTGCCGTGGTAGCCCAGCCCGATCATCGCCACGAGCGGGTTGTTCGCCGCCGCGAGCGCGCGCAGCTCGGCGGCCGCCCCGGCCTCGGAGGCCGCGGCCGGGAGGTCGAGGCCCTCGGTGCGGATCCGGGTCGGGACCGCGTCCTCCATCAGGGCCTCGAGGCTGCTCAGCCCGAGGGTCTTGAGCATCGTGGTGACCTCGGCATCGTCGGGGCCGATGTGCCGCTCGCTGAACGGGCGCGGCTGCGAGAGCGAGGAGAGCGTGTGGTCTGACATGGGACTCCAGGTGGTGAGGCGGACGGCTGTGCCAGGAAGCCTGGCGCGGTGGCTGAGCGCCTCCCCCTCAGTCAGGATCCGGGTGCCCGGGTCCCTCCAGAGTTGCCAGCCTGTGCGGTCCTTGCGCCTGAGAGGTTGCGGGGAGCGGTTGCCCCTTCGGCGCCCCGGTGCGACACGGTGGAGCAGTGCCGCCGGAGACTCTCCCGGACAGGTTTGTCAGCAGCACAAAACTACCAGCCCCGGTCCCGCGGGTTGCGGAGGCCGGGGCTGCGTCGAGCTGGTCGGTGGAGCTCAGCCGGTGAGGCGGGCCTTGCGTCGCTGCGAGAGCTCGTCGCCGGCGTGCTCGGCCTCGGCCTCGGCCGTGCGCTCAGAGGGAAGATCCGCGAGCGAGCCCTCGATCTCGCGCCAGACCCCGCCGATCGCGATGCCGAAGACGCCCTGGCCACCCTGCAGCAGGTCGATCACCTCGTCGTTGCTGGTGCACTCATAGACGCTGGCGCCGTCGCTCATCAACGTCACCCGGGTGAGGTCGTCGGTGCCGCGGGCCCGCAGGTGCGCCACGGCTGTGCGGATCTGCTGCAGGGAGATACCGGCGTCGAGGAGCCGCTTGATCACCTTGAGCAGCAAGATGTCGCGGAAGCCGTAGAGCCGCTGCGTGCCCGAGCCGGTGGCCCCGCGGACGGTGGGCTCGACCAGCCCGGTCCGGGCCCAGTAGTCGAGCTGGCGGTAGGTGATGCCGGCAGCGCTGCAGGCTGTGGGGCCCCGGTAGCCCAGGTCGGCGGAGAGCGTGGAGACGTCGTCGTCGAAGAGCAGACCCTGGGCGTCGGCCTCAGTCGCCGCGTCCAGCACTGCCTGCTCGGCCATCTTGTCGTGGCCTGCGGTGCCGCTCGCGCCGCCGTCGCCGGTGTTCATGCCCACTGTGACCTCCGAAGTCTTTGCTTCACTGAGCGTAACCCCGGGAAAGGGGGTGGCGGGGCATTGCGCGGCGTGCTGCCGCAAGAAATACCAGCCGTGGAGTTACAGCGAAGACACCTGAAAGGTAAACCTGTACTTGAGGGTTGGTCAAAGAGGTGCGCGGCGTGTCGCCGACAACCTTAAAGTGTTGGTTGAGGGTCTGGGTTCAACCCTGACCAGCGTCGAAGTCCTCCGGTGAGACGTGGTCGAGGAACTCGCGGAACTTCTCCACCTCGTCCTCCTGCTCGTCGGGTACGACGATCCCGGCGTCCTCGAGCAGCTGCTCGGCGCACACGATCCGCGAGCCGGTGCGCAACGCCAGGGCGATCGAGTCCGAGGGACGCGCGCTCACCTCGACCCCGGAGGCGAGCACGAGGGAGGCGAAGAAGACGTCGTCGCGCATCTCGGTGATCCGGATCTCGACGACCTCGTTGCCGGTGGCCTCGATCACGTCGCGCAGCAGGTCGTGCGTCAGCGGTCGTGGCGGCACCACGCCCTGCTGGGCGAAGGCGATCGCCGTGGCCTCCACGGCGCCGATCCAGATCGGCAGGTAACGCTCCCCCGCCAGCTCACGCAGCAGGACGATCGGCTGGTTGGAAGGCATCTCCACCCGGACTCCGACTACCTCGACCTCGCGCACACCTTCACCCTACTGCCCGGCACATGACGCCCGTTGACGCCATGACAGGGGCGTACCCGGTCCTCGCCGACCCAATCCCGTAACGGCGTACGGACCTCAGCGCAGCGAGCGCAGGCCTGCCTTCACCAGCGCGGCATGCATCCGCACCGACAGCACGGCGAGCTCGCCGACGGTCTGGGCGGCCCTGCCCTCGGCGCCCTCCTCGCGGCTGCGTCGGATGGGTTCGACGACCTGCTCGACCAGCCCGACCTCGCGATCCGCGGCGGTCTTGAACTGCCGCAGGTGCCGGGGTTCGATGCCGTAGCCGGAGAGCTCACCGGCGAGCTTGGCCACGACCAGCGCGTCGGCGTCGTAGTGCTTGGAGCCGCTCTTGACCTTGACCAGGCCGAAGTTCTCCAGCTGGTCGAGCAGCTCCTCGGTGATCTCGGCCGTCTTGACCAGCTCACGACGGGAGATCCGCACGTCGGCATGCCCCGAGAGCAGGGACTCCACCCCCGGTGCCGGGTTGGCCAGGAGCGCCACCGGGATGCTCGGCGAGCCGCTCACCGACGGCGGCTCGAGACCGCGGTCGAGCGCCTCGAGGTGCTCCCGGATCACGCGCAGCGGCAGGTAGTGCTCCCGCTGGGCGCGGATGATGTAGCGCAGCTTCTCCATGTCCTGCACGGAGTACTTGCGGTAGCCAGAAGGGGTGCGCTCGGGCTCGACCAGGCCTTCGTTCTCGAGGTGCCGGATCTTCGACTCCTTGATGTCGACGTCCGGGAACTCCGCCTTGAGGTCGGCGACCGCCTGCCCGATGGTGATCCGGGCCGTCTGGCGCACGCTCAGCTGACCTTCGGCTCGCCGGCGAAGAACATCAGCCGGAACTTGCCGATCCGGACCTCGTCACCGTTGGCGAGCTCCGCCTCGTCGACCCGGTCCCCGTTGAGGTAGGTGCCGTTGAGGCTGCCCACGTCGCGCACCCGGAAGGAACCCTGGTCGCGCCGGAACTCGACGTGGCGCCGGGAGACGGTGATGTCGTCGAGGAAGATGTCGCTCTCGGGGTGGCGGCCGACCGTGGAGAGGTCGGTGTCGAGCAGGAACCGGTTGCCGGCGCCCGGGCCGCGCTGCACGACCAGCAGCGCACTGCCCTGCGGGAGTGCGTCGACGGCCGCGGCGTCCGCGGCGTTGAGGGACCCGCGCTCGTCGCTCTCTGCCTTGGGCGGGGCCCCGAAGGTGATCGTCGCCGTGGAGTCGACGGGCGCTGCCTCAGCAGCCGGGGCCAACGGCGTACCGCACTGCGAGCAGAAGCGCGCGTTGTCGGTGTTCTGGCTCCCGCATTGCGAGCAGTAGGGCATCTCGTCGTTCTCCCAAGTTTCTCGGCGTCAGCCAACCTTGAAGCATCGGTACAGGGTCAAGGTTCTCGAGGCCCAACCTATCAGCGCCGGGCAACGATCGTGCGCACCTTCAGCCGTCGATGCTGGCCTGGTAGGTGGCAGCGTCCATCAGGTCCGCGCTGCCGCTGTTGTCGACCACGATCTCGAAGAGCCAGCCGTCGCCGTAGGGGTCGGTGTTGACCAGCTCCGGGGTGGCGTCGAGGGACTCGTTGCGCGAGACGACCTCACCGCCGACGGGTGCGTAGATCTCGCTCACGGACTTGGTCGACTCCAGCTCGCCGACGACCGCACCGGCCACCACCTTGTCGCCGACCTCGGGGAGCTGGACGAAGACGATGTCGCCGAGGGCGTCCTGGGCGAAGTCGGTGATGCCGACCCGGACGGATCCCTCTGCCTGACCCGGCTCGCGCAGCCACTCGTGCTCGGAGGTGTACTTCAGGTCTTCAGGAAACACGCTGCTCCTCGTCCTTGCCGCCCGAGTCGGGCGACGGTTCGGGTGGTCCCGGGCTCGGGTCCACAGGTGAGGCTACTGCCCGGCCACCGGTTCGGCGTAGCGGGGCGTGGGGGCCTTGCGGGTCACGGTGATCTCGATCCGGTCGGACTCCTCGATCAGCACCTTGCCCGAGTAGCGTTTGACGTCGTCGATGAACCCGCCGTCGAAGTCCAGCGCCGTCGAGAGCGTCGCAGGACGGCCGATCGCATCGATGAGGTACGGCGGCTTCAGGGCCACGCCGTCGACACGGATCCCCTCGGGAGCGTCCTCGAAGGAGGTCTGGGCGACCACCCGGACCCGGTCGTTGATCTCGATCGCCTCCACGCCGGCGTTGCGCAGCTCCTCCACCGCGTCGAGCAGGTGGATCAGGCTGAGCTGGTCGGTGGGGTCCTGCACCGTGATCCGGATGCCCGGACCGGTCGCGGCCACCGTGCCCGCCAGCACGCCCAGCGTGTTCAGCTCGCTCCTGGCCTGCTCCAGAGCCGCAGCGCGGCGCTCGGTGCTGCTGCGCAGTCGGTCGGCGGTCTCCTGGAGCTGGCTCAGGTCACGCTCGGTCTTGCGCGACGCGGCCTGCAGACCGTTGAGCGCCTGGATCAGCTCCCCCTGGCGCAGGTTGGCGTAGGTGCCGTCCTGGCCGGCGATCCGCACCTGGGTCACGGTCGCGAACGCGAGCACACTGAGCAGCACGGCCACGACTGCCTGTCCGCGCGAGGGCTGCAGGAAGGCGTCGCGCAGGCGCGCGAAGCCGGACGGGGAGCCGTCCTCGGCCGGCTCCCGGGACGGTTCCTGGACCGGCTCCTGGACCGGCTCCTGCTGAGGGGTGTCCATGGGCTCCTCAGGCATGGAACAGATGGCGTCGGATGGCCGCCACGTTGGAGAAGATCCGGATGCCGAGCACCACGACCACGCCGGTCGAGAGCTGCGCGCCGACCCCGAGCTTGTCGCCGAGGAAGACGATCAGCGCCGCGATCAGGACGTTGCTGATGAACGAGACCACGAACACCTTGTCGTCGAAGATGCCGTCGAGGAAGGCCCGGAACGCTCCGAAGACCGCATCGAGGGCGGCCACGACGGCGATGGGCAGGTAGGGCTCGAACGCCAGCGGCACGTCGGGCGTCAGCACCAGGCCCAGGACGACACCGACGACCAGACCGATGATCGCGATCACGACACTCCTCCGGGCAATCGATTGGCAAAGCGCAAGGTGGGCAGGTCGGCCGCGGGAAGCTCGAGGGAGGCGACCGTGGAGATCTCGAGGCGCAGCCCCACCTCGCGCTGCAGGTCCAACCATGCCTGACCGCTGGAGGTTTCCGCGAAACGCGCGGGCAGCGTGTCCGGGTCGCCGATCGCCTCCACCGTGTAGGGACGACGCAGGGAGCGTCCGTTCACGGTGATCGCCACCCCGGCGACCCGGATGGCGCTCAGGGCAGTCAGCCGCAGCCCGTTGACGGAGATCGCCTCGGCACCCGCCTGCCACAGCCCGTTCACAAGCCGCTGGAGGTCGGAGTCGAGCACCTTCTCGCGATCCTCGGTGGCGTTGGCCGCGTCGTCTGCCAGCAGGCGTACGCCGGGGCCGCGGACGGGGATCGTGCCCGCCCTGGTGCCCAGCCGGGTGATGTCAGAGAGCACCCCTTGCGCCGAGGCGTCACTGGCCAGCTGTTCGGTCTCGAGGCGCTCGGTCTCGACGGTCAGTGCCTCGACCTGCGCCCGGTCGAGGGTCAGTTGCTCCCGGGCGGCCGCCACCTGGGCACTGAGCTCGCGCCGCTGTTCGGCGTCGTTGCCGGCGTTGCGCGAGGTCTGCGCCCCCGCCGTCACCACGAGCAGGGCGAAGAGCAGCAGCACCACTCCCGCCAGCGGCCCGGCGCGGCGACGACCCTTGGCGGGCTCACCGACCCCGTTGCGCCGGCGCGAGACGAAGGCGTAGTCCTCGTCGAGAGTGTGGCTGCTCAGGTAGGCAAGAAGCCCCATCGTGGCCTGGGGCGGCAGCTTCGCCGGGCCCGACCGCTCGGGCCCCCTCGGGTTCTCCACGACGTCATCCGTCCGCGAGGCTCGGCGCCCGCCGGTCCCGGTCGGCCATCAGCTTGCGAACCTGCCAGGCATAGAGCAGTCCTGCCCACCAGTAGAGCCCGATGCCCCAGATCGCGAACGCCCACCCGAACACCTCCGAGAGCGTGGCGAAGGCGCCCTCGCCGTCCCCCACGAACAGCAGCGGGAACGCGTAGAGCAGGGCCGCGGTCGCCGCCTTGCCGAGGTAGTGGACCGGCAGCGCCGAGTAGCCGCGGGTACGCAGGAACGGGACCAGACCCCACAGCAGCAGGTCGCGCGCCGGCAGCAGGATCGCCACCCACCACGGCACGATGTCCCGCAGCGTCAGCCCGATCACGGCCGCGAGGATGTAGAGCCGGTCGGCCACCGGGTCGAGGATCTCCCCCAGCTTCGACATCTGGTTCAGACGCCGCGCGAGGTAGCCGTCGAGCCAGTCGGTGAAGCCCGAGACCATCAGGACGACCAGGGCCCAGACGTCGGCCTCGGGGCCCAGGACGAGCCACAGGAAGAGCGGTACGCCGGCCAGCCGACCCATGCTGATCACGTTGGGCAGGGTCCACACGAGCGAGCGGCGTGCGTCGTCCTGCGTGGGTGTCACCGTCGTCCTCTCGGGGGTCGTCGGTGGTCACCCTATCGGCGGGCGGATCACTTCAAGCAGCACCCGCAACGCGGGCAGTGCTCCCGTGCCACGGCGCTGATTTCCTGCCCGCAACCGCAGACTCGGAGCGCGGCGGTACCGGAGCCGCTACCGGTGATCTGGCCGTACAAGGCCGTCTCAGTTGAAATCATGACAATCTCCCTCAGATGTCGTGTATCCCATGAGACGCCCTATTTGGCGTTTGCAACGGCAAACACTCCGGAATAGCCCGATCGGACTAGAGAAATGCACCGATGCGGGCATGACGGTGCCGGTGCGCATCCGTGCCTGCCCTTCACGGACACCTCGACCGACGTCACCAGTTGTGCGCCTGCACCCGTGGGCCGGGGGCGCCTGCGCCCTCCGCCTCGCCGGTCGGGCCACTGCAAGATCGCCGGTTGAACTCGCCGCTCGGGGTTCCGGAAAAGTTGTCCACAGATATCGAACACGCTATCGATTCTGTCGATGTCCGAAGCTAGAATGGGTCCATGACCACCACCTCGATCACCGCTCCCGGGTCGTCCCCGGCGCGAGGTGATCGAGCGTGCCCGGTTGGTGCGACAGACCTCGGCCGCCGCCGCTGCCGAGGAGCTGGCCTTGGCGCTGGTGTGGGCGAGGTTGCACCCGTGCCCGGTCGATGAGGTCCCGGCGCACTGGGGCGAGGTCGACCTGCACGGCGAGAGCGTCTTGCCTCTCGCTGGTGTGGGGGCGCCGTGGGTGGCGGAGTTCGCTCCGGCGGATCTGGGTGCCGCGCTCGGGATCTCGGTGGAGGCGGCGAAGCAGCTGCCTGGGTGATGCCCTCGAGCTGGCGCACCGGCTGCCGCGGCTGTGGGCGCTGGTCCAGGACCTGGCGGTGCCGGTGTGGCGGGCCCGGTTGATCGCCCGGGAGACCCGCGACCTGTCCCTGGACGCCGCGAAGTTCGCGGACCGGTTGATCGCCGCCACCCCCGACAAGATCAGCTCGGTCCACGCCGCACGACTCGTGCAGGAGGCCCGGCTCTACTTCGACCCCGACCGCGCCATCGCCGACGAGGACGAAGCCCTCGCCAAGCGCGGGGTCTGGTCACGCCCCGGGGCAGCGCCGGCGACCACCGAGATGTGGATGACCCTGGACACCCCTGACGCCGAGCTCTTCGACCAGACCGTGTCCCGGGTCGCCAGCGACCTGCGGCAGCTCGGCGACAGCGACTCGTTGGACGTGCGGCGGGCACGGGCGGTCGGGATCCTCGCCGACCCGCAATACGCCCTGGACCTGATGTCGGGCCGCGACGGAGCCACACCCACGCACGGGACCGGCGGGATCGCGAACCTGTTCGTGCACCTCACCCCAGCCGACCTCGAGGCCGAGCTCACTGGTGGCACCGGCGCTGCTTCGATCGAGAAGCTCGGGGCCGCCACCACCGAGCTGCTCACCGACTGGCTCACCCGGCTCACCGCCACGGGCGGCAAGGTCGTCCTCCGACCGGTCCTCGACCTCACCGCCGATGCCGCCGAGACGTCCGTGGACCAGCACGACCCACCCACCGGCGATGCGCGAACAAGTCCTGCTGCGCGACGCGCACTGCGTCTTCCCCGGCTGCCGCCGGGACTCCCGGGCCTGCGACCTGGACCACATCACCCCCTACATCCCGACCGACGAGGGCGGACCACCCGGCCAAACCCATCCCGGCAATCTCGCGCCGCTGTGCCGGACCCACCACCGGGTCAAGACCCACACCGCCTGGGACTACAAGAGGCGCGACGACGACGGCGGTTACGTGTGGACCGCGCCCACCGGGCACCAGTACGAGACCGCACCCGCGGACCGGCGCCCGCCGACCACCGACCGAACGCGCCGCAACCGCAACCGCCCGGCTGACCGAGCTCGTCATCCCGCGCCAACGCCGACGAACCTGACCACCCCGGACCCCGACCCCAGCCCGGTCGGGGCCACAGGCACGCCCCGGACGAACCAGCGACCGGCGTAGCGACCCCAGTGGGGAAGGACATACCCGTGCGGGCGGCCCCAGCGCCGGACAACACGACGAGTCGCTCCCGGCTCGCGCCGTTCCTCTTCGCCAACACCGGACGCCAGGGAAGTGCCGGCGGGCTGCGGTCCCTGCCCGGCCAGATCCCGGCAGATCCCGGCAGATCCCGGCCCGATCCAGCCCAGACAGCCAGCCACCCAGACAGCCAGCCAACCCTCGCCAGTGGGCTCGGACGGAGCCTGCGGTCAGGCGGGGGTGCGCTGCTGCGGGATCCGTTCACGGGCGCACGGCAGGTAGACCGAGATGCGGGAGCGCGGCGTACTCGGGTCGTCCAGGTAGCACTCCCAGGGAGTGCCGACCAGCTCGAACTGGTTTTCCTCCATCCAGGCATGGGCGGCTGCATAGGCAGCCGTGACCTGCTCGCGCGGTCCCACGTGCAGCGCCGTCACCATGGGTCCGGCGGGCAGTCGTGAGGGCAGCACCTGACCGGAGGGGTCCACGGGGCGGACCACCGGGAAGCCTGCCTCCACCTCGACCTCCGTCCCGGTGTGGCGGTAGCGCGCCAGCGGTCTGCCGGCAAGCTCCCACCCGCGCATCGCGGCGCGGTCGTGGACGAGGGCCAGCGCATCGTCGACGAACTCCCTGACGCTCTCGGGCGGCACTCGCCGACGGACCACGGCGATGTTCTGCGCCGACACGTCGACACGTTGCACCGTCGGTCCTGCTGCATGGCCTTGTGGCACGCCGGATCCCTCCCTGCTGCTCCCTCGCTCATCCACCCACGCGTGGGTGCTCACCGCGAGGTCCATCGGGGCCATATCCCCTGACCCGTTCGACCCATGCCGTGCCTGACACAGACGGAAGTTCCGTGCGGCACCGCCGGGTCCGCGTTGTGCGAGTTTGCCCAACCCACACAGGGAGTCGGTGCCACCGGGGCCGTGGTCATTACAGGGCATGGCAATGCCTGTGCGCTGCGGGTAGAAACGAGATCGGGGGCACCGACGGAGGGGACGTGACGGCCATGGCGGACAAGCCGGCAGCAAACGACACCGAGGGCGAGTTCCCCTCGGAGCGCAAGGGCAAGATCCCCACCCGACCACGGGTGGGCACGGCGCTGGTCGAGGACAGCGCCGGCGCCACGAGGGCGCTGCAGTACGTCGAGGTCGACGGCATGGCGGTCGTCGAGGGCGACATCGTGCTCGGCACCGTCGAGGCGGTCGACTCGACCACCCAACGCTCGCGCGAGCAGGGCGTGTCGAGAGCGGTGGCGATCACTGGGGTCCAGTTCCGGTGGACCAACTGCAAGGTGCCCTACGAGATCGACCCGGCGCTGCCCAACCAGGCGCGGGTCACCGATGCGCTCCAGCACTGGCGCGACAACACCTCACTGTCCTTCGTGGAGCGCACCACCGAGTCCAACTGGGTCTACTTCACCGACGACGGCGGCTGCTGGTCCTACGTCGGGATGCGTGGCGGGAAACAGACCATCAGCATCGGCCCCGGCTGCTCCACCGGGAACGCGATCCACGAGATCGGCCACGCGGTCGGGCTCTGGCACGAGCAGAGCCGCGAGGACCGGGACACCTTCGTCACCATCCACTGGGAAAACATCCAGTCCGGCATGGAGACCCAGTTCTCCCAGCACATCGCGGACGGTGACGACGTCGGAGCCTACGACTACGGCTCGATCATGCACTACCCGCGCAAGGCCTTCAGCAAGAACAACAACGACACCATCGTGCCGGTGGACGGCACCGCGGTGATCGGTCAGCGCACCGGCCTGAGCCCGCTGGACAAGGCCGCCATCTCGGCGCTCTACCCCTCGTGCGGAGTGATCTGGAAGCCGCCGTGGCGCGAGCCCGGGAAGTTCAAGCAGATCCGCGACGCCCAGCAGTTCAAGAAGATCGTGGACGACGAGCGGCGGCTCAAGCCGATCCGCGACCTGCGCAAGCCGGCAGGCGACATCGGCCCGGTGAAGTTCGACACCCGGCCGGAGATCCTGCGCCCCGGCAACCTCGTCGGACAACCCGGGGGCACCCTGCCGTTCACCCTCGCCACACCGCACCATGCGGACCTGGCCGGGTCCGGCGCCGACGATGCTGCGATGGCGCAGATGGCCGACCAGGCCGCCGTGCTGCAGTCCCAGGTGCTCGAGGTGGAGGCGGCACTGACCCGTGCCCAGGCCAACGCCGCCGAGTCGGCCCTCGAGGTCGCCAGGCTGCAGGAGCTGCACGACGTCCTGGAGCAGGCCTACCTGGAGGCGCTCGACGAGCTGCCCGGACCAGGCTGAGCAGCTCCGTGATCGTCATCGCCTCGCACGACCATGACGAGCACGCCCTCGCGGTGCTCGGTCTCCTGAGGGAGGCTGGGCACCCCGTCGCGCTGATGGACACCGCCGACTTCCCCCGGCGTACCACCCTGGCGCTGGAGTACGGCGCCACAGCGCGTAGCTCCTTCACCAACCGGGGCGAGATCATCCCGGTCGACCGCGTGGGGGCGGTGTGGTGGCGTCGGCCACTGCCCTACGTGCTCGACCCAGGACTGGACTCCGCGGCGGCATCCTTCGTCCTCACCGAGTGCCACGAGGCACTGTCGGGCATGTGGCACACGCTGGACGCCGCCTGGGTGAACCCGCCGGTCAGCGACGACGTGGCGGCGCACAAGCCGCTGCAGCTGGCGCGCGCCGAGGAGCTCGGCCTGCGGATCCCCCGCACCCTGATCACCAACGACCCGGTCGCGGCCAAGCGCTTCGTCGGCGAGCTGGGCACCGGGCGCACGGTCTACAAGACCTTCGTGGCCAGCGAGGAGAACTGGCGCGAGACCCGGATCGTGCGCGAGGAGGAGCTCGGACTGCTGGACGCGGTACAGCTGGCGCCGGTGATCTTCCAGGAGTACGTCGAGGCCGAGGCCGACCTCCGGGTCACGGCGCTCGGCGAGGAGCTGTGGGCGGCGGAGATCGTGGCCGACCACACCTCCTACCCCCTGGACTACCGGATGGACATGGGTTCGGCCCGGTTCGCCCCGACCACGCTGCCCGACGCCGTCACCGAGAAGCTGCTGCTGCTGATGAAGCGGCTCGACATCGTCTACGGCGCGATCGACCTGCGCCGTACCGCAGCGGGTGAGTATGTTTTCCTCGAGGTGAACCCGGCCGGTGAGTGGCTCTTCGTCGAGGAGCGCACCGGCCAGCCGATCACCGCCCGCACGGCCGACCTGCTGATGCGGCTGGACGCGAAGGAGCCCGGGTGAGCAGTGCCGACGAGACCCGCACGGTCGCTGTCTCCGTCCGCCTGCCCCAAGGCCTGAAGCTGACCGACCGGTCGGTCCTGCGCGCCCGGGTCGAGGACTCCTCGATCGCAGACCGGGCGGCCGACGTGGTCGCGCGCGTCGAGCAGGCGGTCGACGCGGAGGCCCCTGGGTCCGACGTACGTCTCCAGCTCGAGGTGCCGGCAGGGCTGGTCGACGAGCGCTCCTCCTACACGGTGTTCGTGCACCTCGACGTCTCCGGCAACGACGAGGTCGAGGCGGGCGACGCCCTGAGCACCCGGACGGTCCCGGTGCTCACCCAGGGGGCCGCCGACGACGCCGTTGTCGAGCTGCAGCAGATCGGCTGAGAGCACGCCGCACTCGCCGGTCAGTCACCCGCGCGGCGACGCGTGATCAGGTGCACCGCCGGGCTCTTCACCGACGCCACCACCTGCGAGCCGACCGTCAGGGCGAGCTCGACGAGCGCCGGTCTGGTGATGTACGCCGTCAGGGCGAACCCCGCGTCGAGCTCCACCCGGACCAGCGCGCCGTCGGTGACGACGCCGGTGATCTCGGCGGGGAGCTGGTTGCGAGGACTGCGCACTCCCCCGCCCTCGCCGGGAAGCTCGATCGCCACGTCCTCGGCCCGGACGCAGACCAGCACCTCGTCGCCGACGGCGTGCGGCTCCGCGGGGCGTTCCACCACCAACGCCGTGAGCTGGCGGGCACCGACGTCGAGCCGGACCAGGTCGTCCTCGACCCCGGTGACCCGTCCGGGCGTCGCCGTCTCGATCCCGACGATCCGCGCGACGTCCGGATCGGCGGGACGGTCGAAGACCTCCTCGGGCGAGCCGATCTGGCGCACGGTGCCGTCGATGACCACGACCACCCGGTCGGCCAGGGCCAGCGCCTCGCTGCGGTCGTGGGTCACGATCAGCGCCGGGATCCCCGACCGCTCCAGCGTCCGCCGCAGGTCGGTGCGCAACCGGGTCCGGGTCGGGGAGTCCAGGGCCGAGAGCGGCTCGTCGAGCAGCAGCAGCCGCGGTCGCGTCGCCAGCGCCCGCGCCAACGCCACCCGTTGCGCCTCGCCACCGGAGAGCTCCTCGACCGAGCGACCGACGCAGCTACGCGCACCGACGTCGTCGAGAGCCTCGCGGACCCGCTCGGAGCGCTCGGCAGTGCTCAACCGGTGCAGCCCGAACGCGACGTTGGCCTCCACCCCCAGGTGCGGGAACAGCGCGTGGTCCTGCGAGAGGTATCCCACGCGTCGGTGGCGAGCCGCCACCACCGAACCGGAGCCGTCGTCCCAGCTGGTGCCGGCCATCGTGACGTGGCCACCCTCGGTGCGGTCGAGACCGGCGATGCAGCGCAGGATCGTGGTCTTGCCCGCCCCGGACGGGCCGAAGAGCACCGTCACCCCGCCGCCGGTCAGGGGCAGCGCGAGTCGGGCATCGACCACGTGCCGGCGTACGTGCACGTCGAGGGTGCCGGTCGCGGAGGCGACCGTGGGGCTCATGCCCACACCCGGTGACGGCTGCCGCGACGCTGGAGGGCATAGGTCGCCGTCAGCACGACCAGCGAGAACACCAGGAGCGCCGCGCTGGTGCGCCCCGCGCTCGCGTAGTCGAAGGCCTGGACGGAGTCGTAGACCGAGATCGAGACAGTTCTCGTCTCCCCCGGGATGTTGCCGCCGACCATCAGCACCACGCCGAACTCGCCGACGGTGTGCGCGAAGGTCAGCACGCACGCTGTGGCCAGGCCGGCGCGCGAGAGCGGCAGCACCACCCGCAGCAGCGTGCTCAGCGGAGTCCGGCCCAGGACCTCGGAGGCCTCCAGCAGACGTCGGTCCACCCCGGCGAACGCCGCGAGCAGCGGCTGCACGGCGAACGGGAGGCTGTAGAGGATCGAGGCCACCAGCAGCCCGGTGAAGGTGAAGGCCAGCGTCGTCCCGGTCATGTCCTGCCACCACCGTCCCAGCGGACTGCGGGTGCCCAGCGACACCAGCACGTAGTACCCCAGCACGGTCGGCGGCAGCACCAGCGGCAGCGCGACCACTGCCTCGATGACCACGGTCCAGCGCCGGCGGGTGAAGGTGAGCCAGGCGGCCAGCGGGACCGCGACCACGATCAGGATGGCGGTCGTGGCCAGAGCCAGCTTGAGACTGACCCCGATCGACTGCCAGTCCACGGCTCAGCCCTGCGGGAGCGTGAAGCCGTAGCGCGCCATGATGGCGGTGCCGCTCTTGCCGAGCAGCTCCTCGCGCAGCAGCCCGCCGGGATGCGCGGCGGTGTCGTTGAGCACCACGCCGCCCTGGTCGAGTCGGGGGTAGAGGTCGGCGGGCAGCTCCCACCACTCGCCCACGCCGCGGGCGGTGTCGGCCAGCACCAAGGACTTCGCCACCAGTCCGGCGCCGGCGTTGCCGGACTGCACGAACTCCGCTGCCTGGGAGATGTTCTCGCCCAGCACCAGCTTGGGGCTGATCTTGTCGTAGAGACCGGCCTGCCTCAGCGCGGCCACCGCCGCCATGCCGTACGGCGCGTGCTCCGGGTTCGCGATCGCCACCTTGGCGACTGCGGGATCGGTGAGCACCGAGAGTCCCTCGCTGGGATCGATCGCCGAGCCCTCCGGCACCCAGAGCACCAACCGACCGACCGCGTAGGGGAAGAGGTCCTTCTGCTCGGCCTTGCCCTCCTCGACCAGCTGGCGCGGGTAGGACAGGTCCGCGCTGAGGAACACGTCGGCCGGGGCCCCGTTCTCGATCTGGCTCAAGAACGTGCCCGAGGAGCCGTAGCTGACGTTGACCTGCACCTCGGGGTGCTGCTTCTCGAGGCGGGCGATCACCTCGTCGAGCGCGAACTTCAGGTCCGAGGCAGCCACCACCCGGATCGTGGGGGCGTCGGTGGAGGTGGCCGCGGAGCTGCCGCACGCGGTGAGCAGGGACGCGACCAGACCCAGGGTCAGCCAGCGAAGCAGGTGTGCGCGGCTCACGAGCGGGACCGGTTCGGCTCGACGGACTCGACGATCACCGTGGTCGACTTCACCACAGCCGCGGCCAGCGATCCCGGCTCGAGGGCGAGCTCGTCGGCAGCCTCGCGGGTCATCAGCGAGACCAGCCGGAACGGCCCGGCCTGGATCTCGACCTGCGCGACCAGGCCGTCACGGCGTACGTCGGTGACGATGCCGGTCAGCCGGTTACGGGCCGAGTTGAGCGGCCGGTCGGGGTCGTCGTCTGCTCGACGCTCGCGCACGAAGGCAGCCACCTCGGCGCCGGCGATCATCTTCGCGCCCGAGTGGCCGGGCTCGGGCGGCTCGGCACCGAGTCGTCCCTGGTCCACCCAGCGACGCACGGTGTCGTCGCTGACGCGCAGCAACGCGGCTACCTCGCTGATCCGCAGATGCGTCATGAGAGTGAGACTACACACGCAGGTAAGGAGGTGCCGAAGTCAGTGCCGCGCCGCGCCCGAGAGCGCGTCAGACGCCGAGCAGGGGGTGGAGCGGTGGATCAGGAGGCGACGCTGGTGCGCTGCGAGTGCTGCATGTTGCGCGTCAGCATCGAACGCATCCGGTCGGCCTCGACACTGTCGTCACGGCTCAACGAGGCCAAGAGGTCGTCGATCTCGTGAGGGGTGGCGTAGGTGGCGATCTGGCGCTCCAGGAGGCGCTGCTCCGCGCGAACCTGACGGCGCTCGCGCAGGTCGTCGCGGACGGTGGTGATCAGCTGACGAGTACGGGAGGAGGTGCTGTGGTTTCCAGTGGTGTTGTTCATGGTTCAAGTATCTGGACTTCGAACCTATACGTCCAATAACACAAACGCCGGTTACTCATGCGTTAGCGTTATGGGCATGGAGACCGAGATTCTGCGCTGGTTCCAGCTCGTCGTCGACGGGGCGACCGTCACCGAGGTGGCTGAGCTGCACCAGGTGAGCCAACCCGGAGTCAGCCGGGCGCTGATGCGCCTCGAGGAGGAGGTGGGCGCTCCCCTGCTGCACCGGACGGGCAGGGTGCTGCGGCCGACGATGGCAGGAACCGTGTTCAAACGGCACGTCGACGTGGTGCTCCACCGGCTCGACGACGGTCTCGCCGACCTGGCGGAGCTGATCGACCCTGAGACCGGCACGGTCACCATCGCCTTCCAGCCCTCGCTGGGCACGTGGCTGGTGCCGGCCATGATCAGCAGGTTCCGACAGACCCATCCCAGGGTCGGCTTCCGGTTCGAGCAGTCCGACGACGCCCTCGGCTCCTCGCTCGTGGCGTCCGGGGCAGTGGACCTCGAGTTCACCGCTCGTCACCCTCGCACTCCCGAGGTGCACTGGGAACAGCTCTTCGTCCAACCGCTGCTCCTGGCCGTGCCCCCCGGTCACGCACTCATCGGCCGGGCGGAGGTTTCGCTCGCGGAGGCCGCCGACGACGACTTCGTGGCGCTGCGACCGTCCTGGGAGCTGCGCCGGCAGTCCGATGACCTTTGTGCGGCGGCGGGGTTCGTCCCGCGGGTGACCTTCGAGGGCCACGACCTGCCTGTCGTGCGCGGTTTCGTGGCCGCCGGGCTGGGGGTGGCGATCGTGCCGGCGGTGTACTCCGACGCCCTGCTCTCGGTGCCCCGGGCGGAGACGCTGATCCCCCTGACCGATCCCGGCGCACAGCGCCACGTGGGCGTCACCTGGTCACAGAGCCGTCGCCTGCTGCCATCGGCCGAGCTCTTCCGCGAGCACGTGGTGGCGACGCGCAACCCGGGCCGGGGCGCGGTCCGGGACTGAAACGGGGCTCGCGCTCAGGAGCGGCTGGTCGGGCCGGCGCTGAGCTCGGCCCAGGTGACCGTGGCACCGGACTGCTCGTCGTACCCCCAACGGTCGGCGAGCCTGCCGACGACTGCCACGGACGGCTGTCGCGGAGCCTCGGTGACGCCCAGGTCCTCGACGCGCATCCGGACGGTGCCACGAGATCGGGAGATGTAGGCACGGAAGGGCGAGTCGCCGCGTCTCAACGCGTTGGTGGCCAGCTCGGAGGCGATCAGGTTCGCCTCCCACAGCAGCTCGTCCTCGCCCCAGGCGCGCAGGATCTCGGCGACGAAGCGGCGCATCGCGGCAGCTGCCTCGGGCACCGGCAGGAAGACCTCGGACTCCTCGCTCCGGTCGGCGTGACTCGTGCGGGCGAGGTGCTTGGGAAGGGGGAAGGAGTAGTTGGCCGGCGGGCGGACCGATGAATGGGTCTCGCACACCCGCGCGATGTCGTCCAGTCCCGCCTCGCGCAGGGGGCCGGTGGGGTAGGCGCAGTGCAGGTGGAACGCGCGCTCGTCGGCTGCTTGGTTCCACAGCTCCTCGAGAGCGATCGCTCCCGCCACGTTGTCCTCGTCCCACAGCAGCGCCACCATCTCTCCGAAGACCCGCACCGGGACATCACCCACGCAGACCTGCCGGAGGATCTCGCCCACGCTGGCGGCGAACTTCTCGGCGACCGGCGCGCCGTCCACCATGAACTGCGCCAAGGTGTCGGCGGCGTCGAGGGTCACGTAGTTGCCGGCGTCCCGCTCGGCCGCGTCGTCGAGCCCGTGCACGTCACGCAGGGCCTGGTCCAGGGCGGACTGGTGCGCCTCGGTGGCCACCACGACGACCCGCTCCCCGTAGACGAGGCCAGCGACGACGTAGCGCACCAAGGCCGTCATGGCCTCGCCGTCGTGGTCGTAGAAACTGACGGCGTGGTCGTGAGGACGGTGGGATCCCAGGGCTGGGGTCATGCCTCCAAGGTACGTCAGAGTGGAGCCGGGGCTCACGCATTGTGAGCACACACCGAGCGTTCAGGTCTCGAAATCGGACAAGGTTCACATCCACCAGCCGATGTCGTAGCGTCCGCGTCACCACGGCACGCCCAGAAGCAGCAGAGAGGTCGCAATGGCGGTCACAGGCACTCGGCTCGAGAAGGTGTGGCCGTTCCTGCGCTGGCGGGACCGGGTCGACCGGAACAGCACCCGCTTCGACCTGATCGCCGGCCTCACCGGCGCCCTGATCGTGCTGCCCCAGGGCGTGGCCTTCGCGACCATCGCCGGGCTGCCGCCGGAGTACGGTCTCTACGCGGCGATGGCACCCGCCGTGGTCGCCGCGCTGTGGGGGTCGAGCTGGCACCTGGTGACCGGCCCCACGACGGCGATCTCGATCGCCGTCTTCGCCTCGGTGGCCCCGCTCGCCGACCCCGGCTCCGAGGAGTACGTCGGACTCGTCCTGACCCTCACCTTCCTGACCGGCCTGTTCCAGCTGCTCATGGGCCTGGCCCGCCTGGGCGCACTGGTCAACTTCATCTCGCACACGGTGGTGATCGGGTTCACGGCCGGAGCCGCGATCCTGATCGCGGTCAGCCAGGTCAAGAACTTCCTGGGCCTCGACATCGAGCGGGGGCTGGCCTTCCACGAGGTGGTCTACCAGTCCGCGACCCGCCTGGACGAGGTCGATCTCGCGGTGCTGACCGTAGGGACCGTCACGCTGCTCTCCGGGATCGTGCTGCGACGACTGGTCCCCAAGCTGCACATGTTCCTGGCCCTGGTCATCGGCAGCCTGACCGGGCTGGCGCTCGAGCGCTACGCGTCTGCCACCGAGATCGTGACGGTGGGTGCCCTCTCGGCGACCGTGCCGCCGTTCTCCGTGCCCACCTTGTCCGTCAGCGCCATCGAGCAGGTCGTCTTCCCCGCGTTGATCGTCACGATGCTCGGGCTGACCGAGGCGGTGTCGATCTCCCGGGCCATCGCAGTGAAGTCCGAGCAGCGCATCGACGGCAACCAGGAGTTCATCGGTCAGGGCCTCGCCAACCTGGTGGGCAGCTTCTTCTCCAGCTACGCCTCCAGCGGGTCCTTCAACCGCAGCGGCGTCAACTACGCGGCCGGGGCCCGGACCCCGATGGCGGCGATCTACGCCTCGGGGTTCCTGCTGGGCCTGCTGATGGTGGTGGCCTCGCTCGTGGCCTACCTGCCGACAGCGGCGATGGCCGGCTTGCTCTTCCTCGTGGCCTACGGCCTGATCGACTTCGGCCACATCAAGTCGATCCTGACCACCACCCGCTCGGAGAGCGCCGTGCTCCTGGTGACCCTCGTGGGCACCTTGATCGACCTGGAGAAGGGCATCTTCCTGGGCATCCTGCTCTCGCTGATGCTCTACCTCGCCCGCACCTCCCGGCCGGAGATGCTGGCCGTCGTACCCGACCCGGACCCCGACAGCTACTACTACGTCCCGGCCGACGACAAGCCGGAGTGCCCCCAGTACAAGATGCTCCGGATCCACGGCTCGCTGTTCTTCGGTGCCGTCAACCACGTGCAGGGCGTGCTGCAGGGCCTCGACGAGCGGGACCCCCGGCGCAAGCACGTGCTGCTGGCGGCACGGGGCATGAACTTCGTCGACATCGCCGGGGCCGAGCTGCTCGCACAGGAGGCGCGGCGGCGCCAGAAGATGGGCGGCGGCCTGTACCTCTACCGCACCCAGCCCGCAGTGCGCGAGCTGCTCGAGCGGGGGCACCACCTCGAGGAGATCGGCGAGGAGAACCTGTTCCCCACCAAGTCGCACCCGATCGACACGATCTACCCCACCCTGGACTCCGAGGTCTGTCGCAGCTGCACGGCGAGGATCTTCGACCAGTGCCACGTCGCGCTGCCCAACGGCGAGCCGCGCGGCGAGGCGGACTACCGCGAGAAGTCGAGCTCCCCGCCCGCGAACCGGTAGCCGGTGGGCCCGGAGAACTCCGTGCTCACCGCGAACCTGTCACCGCGCACCAGCGTGTGCCGCCACTCCACGGGACGCCCACGGTCGTGACCGAGCCGCTCGATGGCCAGTGCGGCGGTGCGGGGCGGCATCTCGAGCATCAGCAGCTCGGCGCGGGTCGGCAGCACCGCCCGGAGCTGCTCGGTCCCCCCGGTGAGGGTGACCCCGCAGCGGACGCGCAGCTCGCCGTAGAGCGTCGAGGTGCCGAAGTCCACGTCGAGCAGGGGCGCAGCCACGTCCGCGGGCATCCACACCCGGTCCAGAGCCAGGGGCCGCTCGCTGGCCAGGCGGACCCGTTCGAGGTGGAACAGGGGCGCCGAGGCCTCCAGCGACAGGCGCTCGGCCACCACGCCGTCGGCACGGATGTCGCAGCGCCGTACGACACTGCGCTGCTCCTGGCCCGAGGCCTCGACGGCGGCGAACAGGCTGTGGAGCGAACCCATCACCTGGTTGATCTCCGCCGGACCGGTGAGCCGGGAGGTCCGGCCTCGCTCCCCCGTGACCACACCCGCCTGCCGCAGGCGCCGCAACGCCTCGCGCACGGTGTGCCGGCTCACGGCGTACTCCTCCACCAGCTCGAGCTCGCCGGGGAAGGCATCGCGGAACTCGCCGTCACGCACGCGGCGGACCAGGTCGTCGTGCACCTGCTCCCACAGGCTGCGGCCCCGGTCCCGACTGACCCGCCGAGGTCCGGCGGTCGCACCGCGGCGGGACGGACCGGTCATGACAAGGGTGCGTCGCGGAGCTTCAGCACGTCGATGAGGAACCGTGCGGCGCCGCCCCCCTCCGCGAGCGCGAGGTCGAGCGCGGCGGGTACGTCGAGCTCGGTCGCCAGCAGCCGGAGCACCTCCTCGCGCGCGCCGTCAGCGTCACCGGTGCGGCCGGCGGCGGCGTGCAGCTGCTCGAGCACGGTCGCAGCGCGCTCGAACTCGGTGTCCTCGCACTCCCACGGCTCGTTCCAGGGCCGGTTCAGCAGCGCGAGGCGGACCGCCTGCCCGGGGTGGCGCTGCAGCACCTCACCGATGAGCAGGAGGTTGCCGGTGGACTTGGCCATCTTCGCGCCACCCAGGCGCACCTCGCCGACGTGGACCACGGCCCTGGCGAACGGCGTCACGCCCGCGGCCGCCTCGACCATGGCCGACTGGTAGGCGTGGTGCGGGAAGGCCAGGTCGACTCCCCCGACCAGCACGTCGACCGAGTTGCCCAGGCAGGCCATCGCCATCGCCGCGCACTCAGCGTGCCACCCCGGGCGCCCCCAGCCCCAAGGGCTGGGCCAGGCCGGGTGGTCCTCCTGCGAGGGCCGCCAGACCGCGACGTCGAACGGCGAATCACGACCGGGTACGTCGTCCTGGTCGCCGAACTCCCGGGACAGTCGCAGAGCGGCGTCCTGCTCCATGCCGTTGGCAGCAGGTACGCCGTCACCGCGGAAGTAGACGTAGCCGTCGCGCTCGTAGGCCGCGCCCGCGTCGAGCAGCGCGGTGGCCAGCCGTTGCACGGGACGCACGAAGCCACGCGCGTGCGGGGTCATGTCCGGCCGGGCGGCGGAGAGCGAGCGCATGTCGCGCTCGAAGAGGAACTCCTGGCTGAGCGCGAAGTCGTCGTAGTACTTGCCCTCGCGACGAGCGGCCGCGGTCAGCACGTCGTCGACGTCGGTGACGTTGCGACAGGTCATCGCATCGACCCCGGTCGCGTGCGCCAGGGACGCCACCAGGTCGGCCCACACGAACGTGGAGGCATGACCCATGTGCGTGACGTCGTACGGCGTGATGCCGCAGGTGTAGACCCGGAGGGGACCCGGCGTGATCAGCGGACGGCCGCCGAGCGTCAGCGGCACCACACGGGGCGAGTCGACCCGGTAGCGGCCAGCAGTGCCCACCACACCGGGGAGGGTCGAGTCAGTGAACCGAGCCGTAGGAAAGGACACGGGCTCGAGTGTGCCACCGAGAGCCCCCCGCAAGCACGCACGGGTGTCCCGACGAACCTTGCCGTACCCGGACCCCGGCCTCTACCTTGAAGAGAAATGTCCGGTCATATCGGAGGTGCACGGAATGCTCAACGTCGAGGTCATTGACACCAGCGAGCTCGGAGACCGCAGCTACGTCGTCCACGACGGCAGCACCGCGGTGGTGATCGACCCGCAGCGGGACCTCGACCGGGTCCAGGACGTTCTCGACGACCACGGGCTGAGCGTGGCGGCGGTCGCCGAGACGCACATCCACAACGACTACGTCACCGGCGGGCTCGAGCTCGCCCGCAGCACCGGTGCCGACTACCTCGTCTGCGCCGAGGACGAGGTCTCCTTCGAGCGACGCGGAGTCAAGGACGGCGACGTGCTCACCTACGGCTCGCTCGAGGTGCGCGTGATCGCCACACCGGGCCACACCCACACCCACCTGTCCTACTCCGTCTCCACCCCCGAGGACACCGAGAGCTCCGGGGAGCCGGCCGTGTTCACGGGGGGTTCGCTGCTCTACGGCAGCGTCGGTCGCACGGACCTGCTCGGGGAGGAGGAGACCGACACCCTCACCCGCGCCCAGTTCCACTCCGCCCGCAAGCTGGTCTCGCTGCTGCCCGACGAGACCGGCGTCTATCCCACCCACGGCTTCGGCAGCTTCTGCTCCTCGGGGTCCGCCTCCGGCGGCGACACCTCCACCATCGGCGAGGAGAAGCAGCGCAACGACGCGTTGACCGAGGACGACGAGGACGCCTTCGTGGCCGCGCTGATCGAGAACCTCACGGCCTACCCGGCCTACTACGCCCACATGGGGCCCCTCAACAGCGAGGGCCCCGGCCCGATCGACCTCAGCCCGCCGCAGAGCGTCGACGCGGCCGAGCTGCGTCGCCGCGTGGACTCCGGGGAGTGGGTCGTGGACCTGCGCGACCGCACGGTCTACCCCAAGGGTCACGTGCGCGGCAGCATCGGCATCGACCTCGGTGGGCAGTTCGCCACCTACCTCGGCTGGCTGATGCCGTGGGGCACCGACGTGACCTTGATCGGCGAGTCCGCCGACCAGGTCGCCGACGCCCAGCGTGAGATGGTCCGGATCGGCATCGACCGCCCGGCCGGTGCGACCGCCGGCGAGGTGAGCACGCTCGTACCCGACGAGGAGCTCGGCTCCTACCCGGTGGTCACGTTCGAGGACCTCAGGGACGAGCCGTCCGACGGCGAGTTCACCGTGCTCGACGTACGCCGTGACGACGAGCGGGCCGACTCGGCGATCCCCGGGTCGAGCCACATCCCGATCCACTCGCTGCTCGAGCGCCTCGACGAGGTGCCCTCAGGCCCCCTGTGGGTGCACTGCGCCAGCGGCTACCGGGCCTCGATCTGCGCGAGCCTGCTGGCCCGCGAGGGTCATGACGTCGTGCTCATCGACGACGAGTTCGACAACGCGGTGGAGCTGGGGCTGGTCAGCTCTTCTTGATCAGGAAGCGGAAGACGCCGCCCTCGCTGGAGCTCTCGACCAGCTCGTTGCCGGTGTCCTTGGCCCAGGACGGGATGTCGCTCTGCGACCCCCCGTCGGTCGCCTCGACCAGCATCAGCTGGCCGGAGCTGAGGTTCTTCATCCCGCGTGAGGTCAGCAGCACCGGCATCGGGCACTTCTGACCCTTGGCGTCCACCGTCAGGTCGGCATCGAGGTGCATGGGGGTTCTTCCTTCCGAAGTGACCGGTGGTTCCGGCCGGGTGGGCAGGGCTAGATGAACAGGTTGATCTGGGACCGGCTCATCTCCGAGAGGGCGGTGGCTGCGCCGACCGGGTCACCGGCGCCCTCGATCAGCTGGTCGCGGCGCAGGCCCATCAGCTCCATGGTCATCTCGCAGGGCCACAGGTTCACACCGAGCTCGGTGCACATCTCGAGGAGCTCCTTGGGGCTGGCGACCTTGTTGTCCTTGGCCAGCTTCTTCATCATCCAGCTGCCGGCGCCACCCATGTTGAGCTTGGACAGCTTCATCTTGCTGACCCCGGGAGGGTTCATCCCGGCCAGCGCCTTGGTCATGGCGTTGGTGCCGGTGATGCGGACGTCGTCGCGCACCAGCGGGAAGAGTCCCCAGAAGGTGAAGAAGATCGTGGTCCTCATCCCGTACGCCGCTCCGGTGGACCCCAGGATCAGGGTCGGCCAGATCTTGTCGAGATCGCCGCTCCACGCCACGATCGTCATGCTCTTGGGGGCCTCGTCGTCCACGGGGACAGCGCTCACTGCATCTCCTCCAGCCGGGACCAGAGCATTGCGCTGTGGTGCGCGTCACATTACATTCACCTAGACGCATACAACAAGCCCTCAACGGTTGCCGTTTGTACGGACATTGGAGTGGAGACCCCATGAGCAACGAGACCATCTCGGCCGCCGAGCTGTACGACGAGATCGCGAACGGCCAGGTCCCGGAGATCCTCGACCTGCGCAACACCGAGGAGTTCGAGGCGCAGAAGGTCGAGGGCCGCTCCCCGGTGCCGACGCGTCACGCCCCGGTCTACGAGGTGCTCGAGGACCCCGAGAGGTTCGCTGCGCAGACCAGTGACGGCGCCGTGATCATCTGCGGCCACGGCAACGGCTCCGCGCTCGTCGTCGAGGAGTTCGCCGGTTTCGGCAAGCAGACCCGCTCCCTGACCGGTGGCATGGACGCGTGGGGCCAGCTGCTGGTGCCCGTCGAGATCGACGGCGTGCCGGAGCCGGCGCGAGCCTGGCAGCTGCAGCGCCCCTCCAAGGGATGCCTGTCCTACGTGATCGGCGTTCCCGGCCAGAACGCCATCGTCGTGGACCCCGCCCGTCACCCCGCGCCGTACCTGGCGCTGGCCGAGCGGCACCAGATGACGGTCACCCACGTCATCGACACCCATGTCCACGCGGACCACGTCAGCGGCGGCCCGGCGATGGCTGCGGACCTGGGGGTGGAGTACCACCTGCCCCCTGAGGACAGCGCCGAGCAGATCCCCTTCCCCTACCGCGCCCTCGAGGACGGTGAGGAGCTGCCGCTGAGCGCGGACACGGTGGTCCGTGCCCTGACGATGCACCTGCCCGGGCACACACCGGGGACGACCGCCCTGCTCGTGGGCGAGCGGCTGCTGCTCGTGGGCGACACCATCTTCGTGCGCGGCCTGGGACGACCCGACCTCACCGGACAGGCAGAGGACCTTGCGCGCTCGCTGTTCCGCAGCGTCCATGACCGGCTGGAGCCGCTGGACCCCGAGACGGTGATCGCCCCGGCCCACTGGTCGAGCTCCGAGGAGTTCAACGATTGCGGAGCCGTGACCACCACGCTCAGGCAGGTCTTCGAGGCGACCCTGCTCAACGAGCGCGCCATCGAGCGGTTCGTGGAGGAGATCGTGGCCACCCTGCCGGAAGCACCAGCCGCCTACGACACCATCCGGCTGGTCAACGCGGGGCAGCTCAGCCCCACCGACGACGAGCTGCAGGTCCTCGACGTCGGCCGCAACCAGTGCGCGGCCTCCACGACCTTGGCATGAGCGACGACAGCGCACCCTCGGCTCCCCAGGAGACACCGGACCAGGCGATACCGGACCAGGAGCCGGGCGGGGAGTCCGGGGAGAACCCGGACTACCGGTTCACGCTGGCCAACGAACGCACCTTCCTCGCCTGGGTGCGCACCGCCCTGGCGCTGATGGCGGCCGGCGTTGCCGTGATCCGCTTCGTGCCGGGCCTGGTGGTGATCCGGCACGGTCTGGGGTTCCTGCTGATCGGTCTGGGCGGGCTGCTCGCGTCGGTCTCCTACCGCCACTGGCGGCGCAACGAGGAGGCCATGAGACAGGGCCTGCAGCTGCCGCGGTCGATGATCCCGCGGTTGGTCGCCGTGGCCCTGGTGCTCGCCTCGGTGGTCGCGCTTGCCCTCGTGATCGCGGACCTGGTGGCCTGATGGGGTTGCGGCGGTGGTTGGGGACGCAGCCGCGCACAGAGCCCTCGCACGACGTCGGGCTGCAGGCCGAGCGCACGGCGATGGCCTGGGAGCGTACGGCGCTCGGAGTCGGTGGCGTCTCGGCGATGATGCTGCACGGCACCACCTCGAACCTGCTCACGGCGCTGCCCGGGATGCTCGGCCTCGGGGTCGCGTTGGGCCTGCTGGTGATGGCCCAGCTCCGTTACGAGCACACGGTGCGCCGGATCGGCGACGGGCTCACCCCGGCTGCCGCGCCTCTGGTCCTGACCCTGGCCGTCACGGTGGCGACGTTGGCCGTGCTGTCGATCGGGCTCATACTGGTTGAGGGCTCATCTTGATCGGAGGGGACGACGTGAACGAGGCGATGCAAGCCGAGATCCGCGAGCTGCACGAGCGGGTGTGCAAGGCCATCGCCGACCCCAAGCGGCTGATGATCATCACCATGCTGCGCGACGGCGAGCTCAGTGTCGGTGAGATCGCGGAGTCGCTGGGCCTGAGCCAGTCCAACGCCAGCCAGCACCTTGCCGTCCTGCGCGATCGCGGGGTGGTCGACACCCGGCGGGTCGGCACCACCGTCTACTACTCGCTGCGCAGCTACCAGATCCTGCAGGCGATCGACCTGATGCGTGAGTTCCTCAGCGAGCAGACGGCTCTGGAACCGGCCCCAACCGCCCCCCGGATGAGAAGCATCTTCCTCGGTTGAGGCCGGCGCCCAGAGGTCAGGAGATGACTGCGTCGATCGTCTTCTTCAACGCACTCGGCTGAGAAGGCCTGCGAGGCGCCGTCTTGCGGGCCTCGGCCATCTCCTCACCCAGCTGCTGGAGGATCTTGCGCCCCAGACCCTCGCGGACCTTGGGGAACCAGTCCTTCTCCTCCTCGTCGATGTGGTGGTCGACGTTCTCGATCAGCACCGTGGTCTTGGCCACGAAGCGCTCGTCCCCGGGCTTCATCATCGACAGCTCGACGACGAGCAGGTCCGCCACGTGGTGCTCCTCGTAGGACTCCAGGATGTCGGCCTCGAGCTCGGGCATCAGCTCGCGCACCCGCGGGTACATCACCTCGTTCTCCAGGTAGGTGTGCACCGTCAGCAGCTCGATGATCCTGTCCACGAGGTCGCCCTTGGTCTTCAGGGCGTTGTCCCCGGCCTTGTCGAAGTCCCGGAAGAGCTTGCGGATCTCCTTGTGGTCGTTCTTCAACATCACGATCGCGTCCGTGGACATGACACTCCTCTTGCGTGGTCGGTGGTCTACTCCGGTGCAGTACCCCGATGCCTTCCCAGCGACACCCGCGAGCCGAACGTCACTGGGTCAGCTGCTCGGCGAGGTGGCGCACCACTGGCCAGCCTCCTGCGTTGCTGTTGGAGATCACCGTCCAGGTGAGCTCCGCCGACGGGTCGTGGACGCTGCGGAACGACACCCCGGCGTCGTACCCGTCCAGGTGCACCGCCGGCCCGGACGCGTGCAGCCAGAAGCCGAGGCCGTAGCGGGCCTGTTCCGCGGGGACTTCGCTGCGCGGCAGCAGCATCTGCGCCAGCGTCGCCTCGGCGACGATCCGGCCGCTCCACAGGGCGTCCCAGAACCGGTGCAGGTCGGCGAGGGTGGAGTAGAGCCCACCGTCGCCGCTCCCCCGGACCGGCAGGTGGAGCACGTTGGTGCGCAGCCCGTCGACCGCGAGATATCCACGCGCGGCGCAACCGGGAAGCTCGTCCGAACGCAGATAGGCCGTGCTCGTGAGGCCCGCCGGACGGCACACCAGCTCCTCGACCACGGTGGAGAACGACCCGCCGGTGACCCGCTCCACGACCAGCGCCAAGATCACGAATCCGCTGTTGCTGTAGGAGAAACGCTCCCCAGGCGCGAACTTGGTCGCCCGCCCCGCCAGCGCCGGAAGGTAGCCGGCCGTGGTCGCCATGGTGTGCACCGGCACGTCCAGCACGTAGTCGGTGATCTCGCCGTCTTCATCCTCGTCGACGTAGTCCCCCACCCCCGAACGGTGGGCCAGCAGCTGCTCGAGGGTCACCCGCGCATCCACCTCGGGCAGCTCAGCGCCGAGAAACGAACGAGCGGTCGCGTCCAGGCGCACGTGCCCGCCTTCGACCAGGCTCATCACCGCGAGTGCCGTGAACCCTTTGCAGCCGCTGGCGATCGCGAACTGGGTCTCGAGGGTGTTCGGCACGAGGTGCGCCCGATCCGCCATGCCGTAGGCCCGCTCCAGCTCGGTGCGTCCCGACCTGTCGATCCGCAGGACCCCCGAGAAGGCGTGCTCCGCTGCGATCTCGTCGAGGTGCTGCCGGGACAGGCGCATGCCCCGAACCTAACCCCGAACCCCTGCCCCTGCCTCTGCTTCCGTCTCGGTCACACGCTGCACGTCGGCTGCGTCGTGGGTGGAGACCAGTCCCAGACCGGCGGCGTGCCTGGCCACGACGGCAGAGTCGGACGCGAGCACGAACGGGACGTCGCCGTCCCACTCGTCGGTGATCGCCTCGACCCGACCGTCGCCGGGATCGAGCCGGACCTCACGGATGTAGATCGCAAGGATCCGGCCCGGGTTGCGGCGCACGACCTCGGCGTAGATCTCGGGGTCGTGCTGCCCCGAGTCGCCGATCAGCACGAACCGCAGGCCGGGGTGCAGCCGGAGCACCTCCCCGATGTGGGCGAGCTTGCGTCCGGTGTGCGAGCTGCTCTCGCCCCTGTCGCGCAGGTCGCGCAGGAGGAGCGGACCGAGGGGGAAGCCGCGGTGAGCCAGGAAGCTGGTGAGGAAGTCGTGCAGCGGCCACGGGCTCGAGGAGACGTAGAAGATCGGGTTGTCCTGCCCGGAGCGGACGCCTGCGGCGAAGGCGCGGTAGAGGCGGGCAGCGCCCTCGAAGGGCGTGCGGGTGAGCGCTGAGCCCACCATCGTCTGCAGCACCATCCCCAAGGCCCGCTGGGCACCGGTCAGCATGATCGTGTCGTCGATGTCGGAGATGACGCCGAACTCCGGCTGCGGGCCTGGGACCCGGATCTCGAGGGCCGTCGTGTGCGGCTCGCTGATGCCGCGATAGGTCGCCGCCAGCTCCACCTCGGCACCTGCCCACGGGGCCGAGCCGTCCAGGTCAGCCGACAGCTCGAGCTCGAAGTAGCCGCGGGAGTCGGTCACCGTACGCACCCGACCGGCTCCCGCTCGCACCACGAGCGGCACCCCCGACAGCTCGTTGGCGGTGAACCGCGCCGCGCTCCGGCGTACGGCGGCCCAGGTGCCCTCCCCCTCGACGGCTGCCGAGGGTGGCGCACTGTCCAGGACCCTGCCGCGGACCAGGATCCGGTCACCGGAACCGTGGCCGAGGTAGGGAGCGATCCGGAAGTGCCGGGGCGGACCCGCCTGGCCGAGCCGGGGTCCCAGACGTGTGAGGTGCACCCCGCCATCGTGCAGGGTCGACCCACGCAGGTCGAGCGGCTGCAGGTGTCGCCGACCCCTGAATGGGTACCGTAGGTTGCCGCGGGCCGACCCGAGGGCTCCCCGAGACGAATGCGAGTTCATCGATGATCGAGTTCCGCTCGGTGGGCAAGCGGTTCCCCGACGGCACCGAGGCGGTGCAGGACTTCAGCTTCGTGCTCCCCTCGCACAAGACGACCGTCTTCGTAGGTTCGTCGGGCTGCGGCAAGACCACGTTGCTGCGGATGGTCAACCGCATGGTCGAGCCCTCGTCGGGCCAGGTGCTGATCGACGACGTCGACGTGGCCACGCAGGACCGGGTCAAGCTTCGTCGCAGCATCGGCTACGTGCTGCAGTCGTCCGGACTGCTGCCGCACCGCCGGGTGGTGGACAACGTCGCGACCGTGCCCCTCCTCAACGGCGTCCCCAAGGCGCAGGCGCGGGCCGAGGCGCTCGACCTGCTCGACAAGGTCGGTCTGGACCGGTCCCTGGCCAAGCGCTACCCGCGCCAGCTCTCCGGTGGCCAGCAGCAGCGTGTGGGGGTGGCTCGCGCCCTGGCCAGCGACCCCAACATCCTGCTGATGGACGAGCCGTTCGGCGCCGTCGACCCGATCGTCCGCGCCGACCTGCAGGTCGAGCTCAACCGGCTCCAGGGCGAGCTCGGCAAGACCATCGTCTTCGTCACCCACGACATCGACGAGGCCTTCACCCTGGCCGACCAGGTGGTGATCTTCCGCAAGGGCGGCGTGATCGCCCAGGCCGGCACCCCCGCGGAGATCCTCAGCGGCCCTGCCGACGACTTCGTCGCCTCCTTCATCGGCGCCGACAAGGGCAAGCGCAACCTCTTCCTGCGCGACGGCAGCCGAGGCGGTGGACGTCTGGTGGTGGACGCCGAGGGTCGCCCGGTCGGGGTGTTCAACGACGGAGTGCCCCCCGCGTGAGCTGGACGGCGAACAACCTCGACCTGATCCTGGAGCTGAGCATCCGGCACGCCCGGCTCGCCGTGATCCCGATCGTGGTCAGCTTCCTGCTCTCGATCCCTCTGGGCTGGCTCGCCAACCGCAACCGCACGCTGCGCTCCTTCGTGATCGGCGGCGGCAGCCTGCTCTACACGATCCCGTCGCTGCCGCTGTTCGTGATGCTGCCCCTCGTGCTGCCTACCCGGGTGCTCGACGAGACCAACCTCGTGGTCGCGCTGAGCATCTACGGCGTCGCGATCATGGCGCGCTCGGCCGCCGACGCCCTGGCCTCGGTCGAGGCTCCGACCCTGGACGCCTCGACCGCGATGGGCTTCTCCACGGTCTCGCGCTTCTTCCGGGTCGAGCTCCCGCTGGCCGGACCGGTCCTGCTGGCGGGGATCAGGGTGGTCTCGGTGAGCACGATCGCCCTGGTGTCGGTGGGTGTGATCATCGGCTCGCGCAACCTCGGGACGCTGTTCCTCAACGGCAAGCAGCGCGGCATCCTCGAGGAGGTCGTGGTCGGGATCGGGATGAGTCTGCTGCTGGCCCTGATCTTCGACGTCCTGATCGTGCTGGCCGGCAGGCTCCTGATGCCGTGGAACCAGAGGGCGGCGGCATGAACTTCCTCGTCGACGCGCTGCGCTGGCTCCTGGACCCCGCCCACTGGCAGGCAGGGAGCCAGAGCCCCCTCCCCCTGCAGGACCGCCTGGTCGAGCACCTGCAGTACACCGGCGTCTCCTTGCTGATCGCGGCCGCCATCGCGCTCCCCCTGGGCTTCTACATCGGTCACACCGGGAGGGGTCGCCAGTTCGTGATCGCCTTCACCGGATCCATGCGCGCGCTGCCCACCCTGGGCCTGCTGTTCTTCCTGCTGATGGTCTTCGGGGAGTTCATGTCCTACGACACCGCGCCCATCGTGGGCGCCACGATCGCGTTCGTGATCCTGGCGATCCCCTCGATGCTCGCGGGTGCCTACTCCGGCCTGGAGGCCGTGGACCGCGAGACGGTGGACGCGGCGCGCGCGACCGGGATGACCGAGTGGCAGATCCTCACCCAGGTGGAGATCCCCCTGGGTCTGCCCCTGATCGTGGGCGGTGTCCGGGCGGCGACCCTGCAGGTGATCGCCACGGTCACCATCGCGTCGTACGCCGGACTGGGCGGCATCGGGAGGGTGATCACTTCCGGCATCGGCTTGAATGACTACGATCTGATCCTCGGTGGCGCCCTGCTGGTCACCGCGCTAGCCCTGGCCGTCGACGCCGTCTTCGCCCTGGTCCAGCGCACGGCCAGCAACGGCGTACTCACCGAGGACCGCACAGAAGCCCGACCCACCACGAAATGGTCACTGCGACCACCAGCGCGTGAGAGCGCGTGAACACGAAGGGAACTGCCTCATGTTCACCACCCGGATCATCCGTCTCGGCGCCGCGTCGCTCGCGGCGGGCCTCAGCCTGACGCTCGCCGCCTGCGGCTCGAGCGACCCCACAGCGGCACCAGAGTCCAGCGACGACGGCGGCGGCAGCAGCAGCGTCGTGGTCGGCTCCTTCGCCTTCCCCGAGAGCGAGATCCTCGGCGAGATCTACGCCCAGGCGCTGGAGGCCAAGGGCGTCGACGTCACCACGAAGTTCAACATCGGCCCGCGTCAGCAGACCATCCCGGCGCTGCAGGACGGCTCGATCAACCTGATCCCGGAGTACAACGGCAACCTCCTGGCCTACTACAACCCGGAGTACACCGAGCGGACCACCGAGGAGGTCAACGACGCGCTCACCGACGTCGTGGCCAAGGACAAGCTCCGCGTCCTGGACTCCGCGGCGGCCGAGGACAAGGACGCCTACGTCGTCACCGACAAGCTCGCCAAGGCCAAGGGCCTGACCGCGATCGGCGACCTCACCAAGATCGAGCCGTTCAAGCTCGGCGCCAACCCGCAGTTCGGTGAGCTCGGCTACGGCATCCCGGGCCTGAAGAGCGTCTACAAGGTCTCGGACGTGAAGTTCGTGCCGATCGAGGACTTCGGTGGCCCGGACACGGTCAAGGCCCTGGTCGACGACTCGGTCCAGGTGGCAGACATCTACACCACCTCTCCGGCGCTCACCGCCGAGAACCTCGTGGTGCTCGAGGACCCCGAGAACCTGATCTCGGCGCAGAACGTCACGCCGCTGGTGGCCGAGTCGGTCTACACCGACGAGCTGGCGAAGGTGCTCAACGAGATCTCCGCCCAGCTCACCACCGACGACCTGATCAAGCTGCGTGATCGCGTCGAGGGCTCCGAGAAGGCCACTCCGAAGGACGTGGCGAAGGACTGGCTCTCCGAGAAGGGTCTCAGCTGAGGCTGACCTGACCACCCTCGACGTGCCAGCGCTGGTCCAGGCGCACGTTGTCGAGCAGCCGGCGGTCGTGGGAGACCAGCAGGAGGGCGCCCTCGTAGGTCTCGAGGGCCTCCTCCAGCTGCTCGATCGCGGGCAGGTCGAGGTGGTTGGTCGGCTCGTCGAGGACGAGCAGGTTGACGCCTCGCACCTGCAGGAGGGCGAGCGCCGCGCGCGTGCGCTCGCCCGGTGAGAGCCGACCGACCCGGCTGGTCACCTGGTCGCCCTTGAGCCCGAACTTGGCGAGCAGGGTGCGCAGCTCGACCGGGGCCACGTCGGGGACCGCCTGCTCGAAGGCGTCCCCGAGCGGCAGGTCCTCCTCGAGGCCGGTGCGCAGCTGGTCGATCACGCCGATCGCGACGCTCGCTCCCAGGCTGGCGGTGCCGGTGTCCGGAGCCACGTCTCCCAGCAGCAGCCGGAGCAGGGTCGTCTTGCCGGCACCGTTGGGGCCGGTGATGCCGATCCGTTCGCGCGCGTTGACCTGCAGCGAGACCGGGCCGAGCCGGAAGTCGCCGAGGGTGAGGGCAGCGTCGTTCAGCGTGGTGACCACCGAGCTCGACCGGGGCGCCGAGCCGATGGTGAACTGCAGCACCCACTCCTTGCGGGGCTCCTCCACCTCGACCATCTGCGCGATCCGGGTCTCCATCTGCCGGACCTTCTGGGCCTGCTTCTCCGAGGACTCGACGCTGGCCTTGCGGCGGATCTTGTCGTTGTCGGGCGCCCTCTTGATCGCGTTGCGCACTCCTTGGGAGCTCCACTCACGCTGGGTGCGCGCCCGTCCCACCAGGTCGGCCTTCTTGTCGGCGTACGCCTCGTAGGCCTCACGGGCGTGCCGACGGGCGACCGCGCGCTCCTCCAGGAAGGCGTCGTATCCCCCGTCGTAGACCGAGACCTCGCCCTGCGCCAGGTCCAGCTCCACCACCCGGGTGACGCACCGCGACAGGAACTCGCGGTCGTGGGAGACCATCACCACCCCGCCACGCAGGCCGCGGACGAAGGACTCCAACCGGTGCAGACCCTCCAGGTCGAGGTCGTTGGTGGGCTCGTCGAGGAGCACGACGTCGAAGCGGCTGAGCAGCAGGGTCGCCAACGCCACCCGGGCAGCCTGGCCGCCCGACAGCGAGGTCATCAGGGCCTCCGGGCCACCCTCGAGGCCGAGCTCACCGAGCACCGGTGCGATCCGCTCGTCGAGGTCGGCGGCGCCGCTGGCCATCCACCGGTCGAAGGCCAGCGCGTAGGCGTCGTCGGCACCGGGGGTCCCCGACCCGAGCGCCTCGGCAGCGGCCTCCATGGCACGGGTCGCCTCCGTGGCCCCGGTACGCCGGGCGACGTACGCGCCGACCGTCTCGCCCGCGACGCGCTCGTGCTCCTGCGGCAGCCAGCCCAGGAAAGCATCGGCGGGGGCGGCCGTGACCCGACCGGCGAGCGGCTGGTCGAGCCCGGCCAGGAGCCGCAGCAAGGTGGTCTTGCCGGCACCG
>CAWAJE010000067.1:0-110800 GCA_963782215.1 uncultured Actinomycetota bacterium
GCTGTACTCGGCTGACAGGTTCATGACAGTCGGCTGATCGGGGGTAGTCCTCTAAGTGCTGAGTGGCGTCTTTGAGTGTTGTAGTGATCGAGCCAGGGATCAAGAGCGTCGGCTCGCTCGCTGTTGCTGGTGAAGACCTGGTGATAGGCCCACTCGACCTGGATGGTGCGGTTGAACCTCTCCACCTTCCCGTTCTGCCATGGGCAGTGGGGTCGAATGGTCAGATGACGTGCGCCGATGGCGTTGAGGGCTGCTTGGAAGTCGTAGGAGATGGTGTAGTTGCGGGCGTTGTCGGTGATGACCTCACGCACGGTGACACCGTGGCTGAGGAAGAACAACGTGGCCCGGAGCACAAACGAGGCGCAGGTCGGTCCGGTCTCATCGTCCAGAATCTCGGCATAGGCAAGTCGTGAGTGGTCATCGACCGCAGCGTGGACGTAGTCATAGCCGATGCCCCGACCGCGGACCTTCTCGCTACGGCCATGGGCCTTCCAGCCGCCACCGTCGGGGATCTTGCCGATCTTCTTGACGTCGATGTGGATCAGGTCGCCCGGGGCTGCACGCTCGTAGCGCAACGCGGTGGTCTTGCTGGCCCGGATGACCTCACCTGTCAGTGGGTCGCACTCGCGCAGGTAGGGCACGCGGTGGCGGCGCAGGATCGCTGACACGGTCCGGGCCGGCACCCCGATCTCTGGGCCGATCCAGTCCGGGCCACGACGCTCATCGCGTCGCAGCTGAAGCACCCGTTCCTCGACGTCGGCCGGGGTTCTTCGTGGGCAGGTGTGCGGTCGCGAGGACCGGTCGCGCAGACCAGCGTCGCCTTCGGCGCGGAACCGGGCCACCCAGCGGTGGGCGCACTGGCGCGAGACACCAAGTTCCTTGGCGACGTGAGCGACAGGCCTGCCGTCGTCGATCACACGTGAGACGAGCAGACGTCGACCATGCAGATTCAAACGAGCGTTAGCGTGGGCCACGAGGACCTCCTGGGCGAGCGGATGACTTAGACATCTCCACTAAGCCGGGAGGTTCTCCCCGTTCACAAGACCCGTGCCGTCACCAACGTCCCTGCCGGGTACACCTAGCGCAGCAGGATCCCCGTCCGGGTTAAGGCCCAGTAGGTAAAGCGGCGAGGTACCGGTAAACGCGTCGGCGCCGGAGTAGTAGACGCCGCCCGACAACTGGAGGAGTTCGACGGGCACGAGGGACTCGAAAGGCTGCACATCGCGGACGCTAGAGCCTGCCACCGACAGTCCGCTAGTCGCGACGCTGCGCCAGCTCACTTGCGGGTTCGGAAGCTGTCGCTCGGGCGCCCCTGTGCGTTAGGCCTGGCCCACGCTCATCGCAAGAAGAGCGTCGGCCACGCCGCGAATCGCGCATCCTGAGTGCGTCATAGCACCGCGTAGCGTGCGCCCGCGGCCGTGTCTAACCGCCGCCTGATGGCGACATTCTGATCTGCCGATGAGCGCTCGGCATCGGGGATTCCGCCCGTGCAACCTCGGAGGCCGCCGCCATTGACCGACTGCGTTTTGGGGCCCTCGACGGGGTCACAGTCGGCAACGAGCCGCCGCTCGGCGGGCTACGCCGCGCGACCTCAGCCGTAGGGGTCGGTGACCTCGCGCAGCAGGACCAGCGCCTCACGCAGCCGCTCTGTGAGCTCGGGTCCGAGGTGAGCAGCCCACTCCCCCTCTACCCCGATGACCACCTCCATCGCCCGATTCGCCGCCTCGCGTCCCCGGGACGAGAGCTGAATGAGACGCGCGCGGCCATCAGCAGGGTCGGGCACTCGCTCGACGAGACCCTCCCGCTCCAAGGCGGCGACCAAGAGGCTCGCCGTCTGCTTGGTGACTCCGGCGCGGTCGGCGAGCTCGGTCAGTCGCGTGCCGTCGTCGGCGATGCGCTGCGCCAGGCGCGCCTGGGCGACCGTGACGTCGTACCCGGCGTCGCGCATCGCCTGCCGCACCCGCTCGTCCATCGCGCGGTAGGAGACGAACATGAGTGTCGCGAGATCCATCGCTCCCCTTGACGTAGTCAGCATCGCTGACCAATATGGTCAGTATCGCTGACGATTATAGGGGCGTGGCATGACCAGACTTCCTCCCGTGCGGGTTGCCCGCGCGGCCTCGACCGTTCGCACCGCGGTCCAGGGGCTCGCTCGGCGGATGGTGCCCGCACCGGTGGGCGTGCTTGAACTGGTGTCAGGGCTGATTGAGGCCAACACGGTGTATGCCCTTGCGCGGCTCGGGGTGGCCGACGTCCTCACCGGTGGTCCACGCACCGCCGCCGAGGTGGCCGCCGAGCTGGGCACCCACCCCGACGCGACCTACCGGCTGCTCCGGGCTGCCGCCGGGTCCCGCCTGTTGCACCAGGACCGTGACCGGTTCACGCTGGCCGCCCTCGGGCAGCCGCTCCGGTCCGAGGCCCCCGACTCAATGCGAGCGGTCGTGCTGATGATCGGCGACCCGCGCTACCAGTCGGTGTGGAGCCGGTTGCCCGAATCCGTCACCACCGGGGAGGCCCAGGCGAAGGCCGTGCACGGCGTGTCGATGTGGGGCCTGCTGGACCGGGACCCCGACTACGCGGCCATCTTCAACGAGGCGATGTCACGGCTCACCGCGCTCGACTGGCCCACTGTCGCGGCGGCGTACGACTTCACCAGGTTCCGCCGGATCGTCGACGTGGGAGGCGGCCATGGCCAGCTCCTCGCGTCGATGCTGACCGCGGCCCCGGCTGCCGAGGGCGTGTTGGTCGAGCAGGAGTCGCTGCTGCCCGACGCGGAGGAGCGGCTGCGCCGGGCGGGGGTGCTGTCGCGGTGCCGCCTCGAAGGCGGGTCCTTCTTCGACGAGGTCCCCGGCGACGGCGACCTCTACGTGCTGCGCCGCGTGGTCCACGACTTCGACGACGACCGGGCGCTCGCCGTCTTGTCGACGGTGCGCCGCGACATGCCCGACGACGCCACCCTGCTCCTCCTGGAGAGCGTCGTGCCGCCCGGGGGCAAGCCCCACTTCGCCAAGACCCTTGACCTCGACATGCTGCTCTTCGTGGGTGGCCGCGAGCGCACCGAGCAGGAGTACGCCGCCCTGCTGGGCCGAGCCGGGTTCGCGCCGACGCGGGTCGTGCCGACCATCTCCCCGGTCTCGCTCGTCGAGGCCCGGCCGGCGGCCTGACATGGACGCCCTCGCGCAGGTCTGCACCGCCGTCGCGGCGATCGTCCTGATCGCTGTCTTCCCCCTCGAGGCGTTCCTCATCGACCGGCCATGGGTGCAGCGCTTCCTGGGCATCGAGCCGCATGGCATCGCCAACGTCCACCTGTGGTCGTTCTGCATCGGTGTGCGCAACGCGCTCGCCGGCGTCGGCGGTCTGGTCGGCCTGGGGATCGTCAACCGCGGCGACGAGACCGTCGGCACCGCCGTGGTCGTCACCGCGTTGTCCTACATGCTGCTCTCGTCGCTCGCCATGGGGGTCGCCGACCTGCTCGGCTACTGGCGTCCCCGCGGTGGCAGCCTGCGCGGCACCGTTGCGTCGTCCGTGCTTCCGACGGTGGCGCTCATGACGCTCGCGCTCTAGATCCGAGTCTGGCCAGACCCTGGTCCGGCCAGAGCTCTCTGTGCAGCCACAAGCAGTGCGTCTTTTCGCCGCGACTGCACTCCCCCAGGACGCTGGACAGCGGCACCAGGTAGAGCGCCCGCTCCGCGGCTCCTAAGCGAGCCATAAGGGCCTCAAAGTGAGCGTTAGGCCAGACTTCCGCTTTCGACCTGCTGCGCGGGAATCGCATCACCGCAGGTCAGGGCCGGTTCTGGTGAGCAAGGCGACGCACTCGACATGGCCGGTCATCGGAAACAGGTCGAAGGCGCGAAGGTCGACGAGGCGGTAGCCCTGCTCGGCGAAGTACGCGACGTCGCGGGCCAGCGCGGCGGGGTCGCACGCGACGTAGGCCACTGCACGCGGTGCCAGGTCGGCGATCGCGCGCACCACCTGGCGCTTGGCCCCCGCGCGCGGCGGATCGAGTACGACGAGGTCGGCGCCGCCGCTGTTCTGCCTGCCGCGGTGCAGCGCCCGGTCCACGCGGTCGCGGATCACGACGGCCTGCGGCAGCGCCGCGAGGTTCTCGGTGGCGAGCTCGGTGGCCCGCTTGTCACCCTCGATCGCGGTGACCGACCCGGTCGGTCCGACCGCGTCGGCGAGGAAGGCGGTGAACAGCCCCACGCCGGCGTACAGATCCAGCGCCCGCTCACCCGGGAGGGGCGTGAGCATCGACAGCACGGTCTCGACCAGCAGCCGCGGCGCGCCGGGGTGCACCTGCCAGAAGCCGTCGCCGGCGACCGTGAAGTCGTGGGAAGCACCGGCGGCCTCGACGTGCTCGGTCACCGGACCGCTGCGGTCCGGCTCGCGGGCGTCGGGATGCGCGATCAGGCAGTCCTCGACCTCGACGGCGTCGTGGGAGCGGTGCTTGCGCAGGCCCTTGCGACCGTCGGGGAGGCGGACGTACTGCATCCGCGTGCGCCAGCGCAGACCGTCGCGATCCCCCGGGACGGCTTCGACCTCGACCTCGCGCTCGATGCCGGCGAGACGTGCCAGCTGCTCGGTCACGACGGCGGCCTTCAACCGACGCTGCTCCGCCAGCTCCACGTGCTGGAAGTCGCAACCCCCGCAGCCGCCCGGATGGGCCAGCGGGCACGGAGCGGTGACCCGGTGGGGCGACGGCGTGCCGATCTCGACCGCGTCGCCGCGCAGGAAGCTGCCGCTGGAGTCGGTGATCTCGACGGTGACCTGCTCCCCCGGCAACGCGTGCCGGACGAAGACGACCTGGCCCTCGTGCCGCGCCACGAAGTGACCGCCGTGGGCGACCGGGCCGACCTCGACCTCGACGCGCTGGCCGACCAGATCCTCGGCCCGGTCCTCGCCCCGGTCCTCGGCCTCCTCGGCGCTCACTTGCGCGACCTCGTCTGGCCGCGTCGGATGTCCCCCGGGCGCAGCCGCTGGAAGTCGCGGTCCTCGCGCTTGCGGGCCTCCTCGGCTCCCCGGAGCTGGTAGGGCACCGAGGTCACCATCACGCCGGGCGTGAACAGCAACCGGCCCTTGAGCCGCAGGGCGGTCTGGTTGTGCAGCACCTGCTCCCACCAGTGGCCGACGACGTACTCCGGGATGTAGACGGCGACCACGCCCCGCGGGTTGGCCTCGCGGATCTCCACGGCGTACTGCACGATCGGCCGGATCACCTCGCGGTAGGGCGAGTACAGCATCTTCAGGGGTACGTCGATCCGCTGCGCGTCCCACTCGTCCACCAGACGGTTCGACGTGCCGCCGTCGGTGTCCACGGAGACCGCCTCCAGGACGTTGGGACGCGAGGCCTTCGCGTAGGCCAGCGCCCGCATCGTCGGCTTGTGCAGCTTGGAGACCAGCACGATCGCGTGCACCCGGGTCGGCAGCACCTGGTCCGCGTCGCCGATGAGGAGCTCCTCCTCGACCCGGTCGTAGTGGCCGCGGATCGAGCGCAGGATCACGAAGAAGACCATCATCGCCAGGATCGCGATCCAGGCGCCGGCCAGGAACTTGGTGATCAGCACGACCACGAACACCGAGGCGGTCATTCCCAGCCCGATCGTGTTGATCACCCGGGAGCGGTACATCCGGCGGCGCACGACGGGATCGGTCTCGGTCCGCAGGTGCCGGGTCCAGTGCCGGATCATCCCGAGCTGGCTGAGGTTGAAGGAGACGAACACTCCGACGATGTAGAGCTGGATCAGCTTGGTGGTCTCGGCGTCGAAGGCGAAGATCAAGATGATCGCGAAACCGGCGAGGATCAGGATGCCGTTGCTGTACGCGAGCCGGTCGCCCCGCGAGCCGAGCTGCCGCGGCGCGAACCCGTCCTTGGCCAGGATCGAGGCGAGCACCGGGAAGCCGTTGAAGGCGGTGTTCGCGGCCAGGATCAGGATGATCCCCGTCATCGCGACCACGAAGTAGAAGCCGGGCGGGAAGTCGTTGAAGACGGCCTTCGCGATCTGGGCGACGACCGTGTGCTGGTCGAACCCCGGCGGCAGGGCGCTGCCGTCGGCGTACCGCAGGCGCTCCAGCTCGTTGCCGTCGACGTAGCGCAGGCCCATCCGCCTGGCCAGGATGATGATGCTCATCATCATCGTGATGGCGATCGCCCCGAGCAGGAACAACGTGGTCGCGGCGTTCTTGCTCTTCGGCTTGCGGAACGCCGGCACGCCGTTGGAGATGGCCTCGACACCGGTCAGCGCCGCGCAGCCGGACGAGAACGCCCGCGCCAGCAGGAAGATCATCGCCGCCTGGCTGATGTCCCCTTCATAGCCCTCGCCCGGGATGATCACCAGGTCGGCGCTCTCCACGTTGGGCAAGGTGCCCTGGCTGGCCCGCAGCGCTCCATAGAGCGCCATTCCGAGGATGCCGATCATGAAGCCGTAGGTGGGGATGGCGAACAAGGCACCCGACTCGCGCACTCCGCGCAGGTTCATCGCCGCGAGCAGCAGCACCAGCGCGCCGGCGAAGGTCGCCTCGTGACCCGAGACGAAGTTGAGCGCGGACGCCGCGTTCTGCACACCGGCCGAGACCGACACCGCCACGGTCAGGACGTAGTCGACGAGCAGGGCGGAGGCCACCGTCATCCCGGCGGTCCGGCCGATGTTGACGCTGGCGACCTCGTAGTCACCACCGCCGCTGGGATAGGCATGCACGTTCTGGCGGTAGGACGCGACGACCGTCAGCATCACCACCGAGACCGCGAGCGCCACCTTCCAGCTGAAGGTGTACGCCGAGGCTCCCGCGATCGAGAGCATGATGAAGACCTCGTCGGGAGCGTAGGCCACCGAGGACAGCGCGTCGCTGGCGAAGACCGGCAGTGCGATCCGCTTCGGCAACAGCGTCTCGCCCAGTTGCGAGCTTCGCAGCTTGCGACCCAGGAGGATCCGTTTGGAGACATTGCCTACGCCCACGCAAGGAGGCTAGAGCACGCGCGTCGTCCCCGCGGAGGTACCCGCACAGAGACAGACGAGGCGGGCACCGCTGCCCGGGGCGGCGATGGCCTAGTGTTCGTCCCGTGCACGTCGTGATCATGGGTTGTGGCCGCGTCGGATCGACGCTCGCCCGCAGCCTCGAGGACCGGAACCACACCGTCAGCGTGATCGACAGCAACCCCGACGCGTTCCGACGCCTCGGCCCTTCGTTCAACGGCATCAAGGTCACCGGATACGGGTTCGACCAGGCGGTGCTCACCCAGGCGGGCATCTCGCGGGCCGACGCGTTCGCCGCCGTGAGCAGCGGTGACAACTCCAACATCATCGCGGCCCGGGTGGCGCGGGAGTCGTTCGGCATCCAGCAGGTCGTCGCGCGGATCTACGACCCCGGTCGCGCCGAGGTCTACCAGCGGCTCGGCATCACCACGGTCGCCACCGTGAAGTGGACGGCCGACCAGGTGCTGCGCCGGATCCTGCCCGCTGGTGCGGAGCCGGACTTCCGCGACCCCTCCGGGACCATCCGCGTCGACCAGGTCCCCGTCCCCGACTCGTGGGTCGGGCAGCGGAGCGTGCGCTTCCAGGAAGAGTCACGCAGTCGGATCGCGTGGATCGACAGGCTCGGCGAGGGCACGCTGCCGACCCGTGAGACGGTCCTGCAGGAGGGCGACATGCTGCACCTCGTGATGCGCGAGCAGAACGCCGACGGGGTCTACACGGCCCTCGAGAACGGTCCGGAGGCCGACTGATGAGGGTTGCCATCGCCGGAGCCGGAGCCGTCGGCCGCTCGATCGCCCGCGAGCTGATCGGCAACGGGCACCAGGTGCTGCTGATCGACAAGGAGCCCTCCGCCATCAAGCCCGACCGGGTCGCCGACGCGGAGTGGCTGCTGGCCGACTCCTGTGAGCTGTCCTCCCTGGAGGAGGCCCGGCTGCAGGACTGCGACGTGGTGATCGCCGCCACCGGGGACGACAAGGCCAACCTGGTCACCTCCCTGCTCGCCAAGACCGAGTTCGGGGTCCCCCGCACCGTGGGTCGGGTCAATCACCCCAACAACGAGTGGCTGTTCACCGAGGCCTGGGGCGTCGACGTCAACGTCTCCACCCCGCGGATCATGTCGGCGCTGGTCGAGGAGGCGGTCACGGTGGGCGACCTCGTGCGGCTGTTCACCTTCCGGCAGGGCAACGCCAACCTCGTCGAGATGACCATGCCCACGGACTCGCCGTACGTCGGAAAGCCCTCGGGTCTGATCCCGCTGCCGGAGAACTGCGCGCTGGTCACGATCCTGCGCGACGGGCAGGTCTACACCCCGGACCCCGAGCAACCGGTCGAGGCCGGCGACGAGCTGCTGTTCGTGGTGCCTGCCGAGGGCGAGGAGGAGCTCGAGCGGCTGCTGTCCCCCACCGAGCACGGCGGCAAGCCGCGGCGCTGAGCCGGGCGGTCAGACGACCGGTTCGGGCTTCCCGGGTGCGATCGGGGTGGCGTTGCGGGAGAGCAGCCACACCATCGCGGCCAGGGCGGCGACCTGCAGCGGCCAGCCCATGGCCAGCTTGGCCACCCCCAGCGCGGCGACCGCAGAGTCCGTGGACCAGTACCCGTTGCGCCCGGCGAGGTAGATCGGCCCCTGGACGATCACGCGCAGCACGCACGGGAGCGCGAGCAGCCAGGTGAGCCGGCTGCACAGCCGCACCACGTCGCGGTCGGCGTGCCAGGCAGTGGGGTCGCCGGTGACGCTGCCTACCAGGAACCCGACGATGGGCCAGCGCACCACGATGGTGAAGATCATCAGCGCCGCGTAGCCGAGGTTGTAGATCAGCCCGGGCAGGAAGTAGGCCATCGCCTGCTCCCCCGCGTCGCCGCCCCCTCGGGCGGCCCGCCACGCGAACAGCGCCCCGAGTCCGATCCCGAAGGCGGCATTGAGCACGAACTGAGGGGTGGAGCGCTGGACCAGCCGGATCACGAGCAGCACCAGCGCGAAGCCGACGCTGACCATGATCGCGAGCCGCAGGTCGTGCAGGGTCAGGAACAGCACCGTGAAGGTGATCGTCGGCACGGCCGCCTCGAGCATGCCCCGACCGCCACCGAGGGCGTCGCCGAGCTGCTTGCGCACGACCTGCTCGACGGAGTGGGTGCTGGTGGTCATCGTGGTCACCGTCGCCCCGTCACTGCCGCAGCTCGTAGCGCGGGTTGTACATCACCCGGTCACCGCCCTGGACGCCGATGCGACCCTCCACCCGCAAGGCACGCCCCGGGGAGATGCCGCCGATACGGCGCCGGCCGAGCCAGACCAGGTTGATCGAGCCGGACCCGTCGTAGAGCTCGGCCTCGAGTGCCGGGACCCCGCCGCGTGGGCGCAGCGTCACGGTCTTCAGCGTCCCCTGGAGCAGGACGTGGTCACGGATCGGAGCCTCGTCGATGCACACCAGCCCGGACTCCTCGCTGATCTTGCGCAGCTCACGGGCCTCGGCCCGCTCGTGGCTCGCCCAGCGGCTGATCGAGGACCGCAGTCGGCTGATCTGGTGCTCGGGCATGGTGGCAGCGTAGTCAGTCGCCGGTGGACGAGGGAGCGTCGACGCGTCGCGCCTGCGGCGGCAGGTGCAGCGGCAGCGGGCTGCCCGGCGGCATCGCGTCGCGGCCACGGCGTACGACGGTGTTGCGCACCGTCTCCTCCCAGGGCGCGGCCAGGCTCGGCTCGACGGCGGGCTGGCCCATCACGGTCGCGCGGAGCAGCCAGCGGGGTCCCTGGTGGGCCATCACCCGGCTGGCCTGCGTCGCCGGCTCACCGTCCGGGGTCTGCACCGGGACCAGGCACAGCAGCTCCGGGCCGAAGGGGCCGTCCTGCTCGGTGGCGGTGCCGCCGAGGCGGGCGGTCTCGGCGACGATCTGGGGACGCAGGTCGTCCCACGAGGCGTCGCCGCGCGAGGCGGCGAACGCACGGAGCTCCAGGGCGCCGACCTCGTTGACCAGGACGGCCGCGAGCACCTCGCCGGACTCCTCGTCGACCGAGAGCCGCATCTCCATCTCCCCGGCGGGCGTGATCAGCAGGCTGCCGAGGTCGATGAACTCACGCCCTTCGAGGTCCACGTCGGCGTCGTCGTGGGGGCCGGGGAAGTCCGTGGGACCGGACGCGGAGGCCGGCTCCGGCGTCCCGCTGTCCCCCTGTGCTGTTTTGCGACCGAACCTCACGCTGATGCGCCTCCAGAGCTCTCGTGGGCGGTTCCGTTGAACCCTCCCGTGGAACCGTAACCCCCAGCCCCGCGCGCTGACTCGGGAAGGCCATCGGAGTCCACGAACACCGCGTGCTCGAAGCGCTGGATCACCAGCTGGGCGATCCGGTCGCCCCGGCTGATCGTGAACGGCTCACGGAGGTCGGTGTTGACCAGGCAGACCTGCACCTCGCCGCGGTAGCCCGCGTCGATGGTCCCCGGGGCGTTCACGATCGAGATCCCGTGGCGGGCCGCCAGGCCCGAGCGCGGGTGCACCAGGGCGACGTAGCCCTCCGGGAGCGCGAGCGCGATGCCGGTCGGCACCACGGCCCGCTCACCGGGACCGAGGGTCAGTCCGGCGGCGGCATGCAGGTCGGCGCCGGCGTCGCCGGGGTGCGCGTAGGACGGGACGGGCAGGTCCGGGTCGAGCCGCCGGATCGAGATCTCCACCATGCGGCGCGACCCTACTCGTGGCGGCCGAGCGGCCGGTGGCAGGCTGGTCCCGTGCCCCAGCCCCGTGAGTCCGCCGTCGCCGGCTCCCCGACCTACGAGGAGCGCCTGCGCGTCCCGCTGCGCTGGTGGGTGCAGGCCACGATGCTGCTCGCGAGCCTGTGGCTCGCCTTCGTCGTCGCGATGCCCTTCGTCGCCGCCACGCTCGCCGTGAGCCTGCTCACCGCGCTGACCGTGGCGCTGTTCGGCTGGTTCGGCCGTGCGGCTCTGGTGGTGCGCGACGGCGTCCTGCACGCCGGTACGGCGTACATCCCGGTCTCGCTGCTGGGCGTGCCGGAGTCGCTCGACGCCGAGGGCACCCGCCGGGTGCTCGGCGTGGAGGCCGACGCCCGCGCGTTCCTGGTGACCCGCCCCTGGCTCAAGCGCTCGGTCCGGGTGCCGGTGCTGGACCCGGCCGACCCGGCGCCGTACTGGCTGCTCTCCACCCGCCGACCACAGTTCCTGGTGGAGGCGCTGGAGCGAGCCAGCACCCGAGGTGGACACCCTGCTGACTAGGGTGGTCACGACGGATCACTCGAGAGGCAGGACACCCCCGACATGGCCAAGAAAAAGTCGAAGGACAACTCCAAGGTCTGGTCGATCTTCTCCCTCGCAGCCGCCATCGGGGCTGCCACCATGGCGAAGAAGGGCCTGAACACCTCCTGGAAGGCCGCCACCGGCAAGAACCCGCCTGCTAACCCCGCCGATCCCGACGTGGACCTGTGGGAGGCCGTGCTGTGGGCGACCGTCAGCGGCACCGCGGTCGGGCTGGCCAGGATGTTCGCTGGGCGCCGTGCGGCGCACTACTACGCGAAGTCGACCGGGCACCTGCCCCCTGGCCTGGGCAAGCACGACGACGGTGGCAGCACCGGCGTCTAGACGCACCGATGGCCGTCACCCCGTGGGGTGACGGCCACCTGCGTGTTGCGGCGACTCAGATGCAGTCGCGGCAGATCAGCTTCTTCTCGTCAGCCAGCTGGCTGCGGTGGTGCACCAGGAAGCAGCTCATGCAGGTGAACTCGTCCAGCTGCTTGGGCTTGACCTCGACGGACAGCTCCTCGTGCGAGAGATCAGCGCCGGGGAGCTCGAAGGACTCGGCCGCCTCGGCCTCGTCCTCGTCCACCTTGCCGGAATTCTTGTCGTGCCGACGTGCCTTGAGCTCCTCGAGGCTGTCCTCGTTCTGCTCTTCCTCGGTCTTGCGAGGTGCGTCGTAGTCGGTTGCCATGCGGTCTCCTCTGCCCCCAACTCCACTTGCCTGACCGGTATCGCCCGAGCCCGGAGCTCGGGTGGGACCCGGATGTCTTGTTCCCGCGCACTTCCACGTGACGGCGCAGATTGTGCACTACCAACGACGTGATCGCACAACCGGAGTCCGATGTGGTCCACACAGGTGGCAGATGCCTCATGAACGCGCGGGGCGTGGCGGTTGTTCCCGCCCTGCCTCAGGCGGATTCGGGGGCGGGTTCGGGGGCGGGTTCGGGAGTGGGTTCGGGAGCTGCCTCGGCAGCGAACCCGCACGACCGGACCAGCTGGGAGAACTCCGCCCAGGTGTCCTCGGGAGCGCACACCAGCAGCTCGTTGCCCCTCGGCGTCGCCCAGACCTCGGTCGTGACCCCGCACTCCCGCGCCACCAGGCCGGCAGCGGCGTGGTCCCACACGTGGGTGCCCTCCTCGGCGTAGGCGTCGCACTCCCCAGCAGCGACGGCACACACGTCCAGCGCGCAGGAGCCGATCCGTCGGATGTCGCGGACCTGGGGCAGCATCCGGCCCACGCACGCGGCCTGATGACGCCGCAGGACGGCTTCGTATCCGAAGCCGGTGGCCACCAGGGTCTGGGAGATCGGTGGGAGCGGGCGTGCGGTCCCCCGCCTGGGCAGGAGTACGCCGTTGCGCTGCGCGCCCCCACCGAGCGTGGCGGCGTACTCCAGCCCCGCGGCGGGAGCGAGCACCACGCCGGCCACCACGACCCCGTCCACGGCCGCCGCGATCGAGACGGCGTGCTGCGGCAGGCCGTAGAGATAGTTCACGGTGCCGTCGATCGGGTCGACGATCCACACCACGCCGGAGGAGCTGCTGGTGTCGTCGCTCTCCTCGCCGATGAACCCGTCGTCGGGTCGCGAGCCGAGCAGCCGGTCGCGGATCAGCTGCTCGCAGGCCCGGTCGGCCTGGGTGACCACGTCGGTGGGGCTGGACTTGGTGTCGGCGACCGACACGCCTTCGGCGTACATCCGGGTGATCAGCTCGCCGGCCTCGCGGGCCGTGGCGTGCGCGAGCTCGAGCAGGACGGAGGGCTCGGTGTCCTGAGGGGCCGTCATCAGTCGCGACCTGACAGGGCCGGCAGGGGGCCCCGCGGGTTGGGGCAGCAGCCTGCCGGGCACACGTCCCACGACGCCTCCGTGCCGACCGCCTCCCGCTCGGGCGACTCCTCGCGCTCCACCGCGGCACGCTCGAGGAGCAGCCGGCGGATCATCGCCACGAACCGCTGGTCGACCCCGGCCGTGGCGGCGCGGGCGAAGGGCAGCCCGATCTCCTCCGCGGTGGCACGGGCCTCGGTGTCGAGGTCGTAGATGACCTCCATGTGGTCGGAGACGAAGCCGATCGGCACCACGACGACGCCCGGCACCCCCCGGCGGTGCAGGGAGCGGAGGTGATCGTTGACGTCCGGCTCCAGCCACGGGACCTGGGGCGGTCCTGATCGCGAGCAGTAGACCAGCTCGAAGGGGTACCGGTGCCCGGTCTCCTCACGCACCCGCTCCACGATCTCCGCCGCGACCACGCGGTGCTGCAGCGCGTAGGCCCCGCCGTCGGGCCCGCTGGTGTCATTCATGCCCGTGGGGATCGAGTGCGTCACGAAGGCCAGGTGGCCGTTGTGCCGGGCGTCCTCGGGCAGGTCCGCGAGCGCGGCCAAGGTGGCGTCCACCATCGGCTCCACGAACCCCGGGTGGTTGTAGTAGTGCCGCAGCTTGTCGATCCGGGGAGCACCCTCCACCTCGGCGACGGCGGCCGCGAGGTTCTCGCGGTACTGCCGGCAGCCGCTGTAGGAGGAGTAGGCGCTGGTGACGAACGCCGCGGCACGGGTGATCCCGTCGGCCTTCATCCGCGCGAGGGTGTCGGCGAGGTAGGGGTCCCAGTTGCGGTTGCCCCAGTAGACCGGCAGGTCGACACCGCTCGCCTTGAAGTCGGCCTCGATCGCCTCGATCAGCTCGCGGTTCTGGTCGTTGATCGGGCTGCGGCCGCCGAACCCGAAGTAGTGCTCACCGACCTCCTCCAGCCGGGCGTCGGGGATGTCCTTGCCGCGGGTCACGTTGCGGAGGAACGGGACCACGTCAGCGGGCTTCTCGGGGCCTCCGAAGGAGACGAGCAGCAGGGCGTCGTAGGGGTGCGCATCAGGCATGTCACACAGCCTAGGCTGAGCCCACATGCTCACCGCCTACAGACGCGTCTTCGCCCACCCCGGCGCCGCCGCCTTCTCCGCCACCGGACTGGTTGCCCGGTTGCCGATCTCGATGATGACCCTCGGGATCGTGCTGCTGGTGTCCTCGCTCACCGGCTCCTACACGCTGGCGGGCCAGATCTCGGCCGCCTACGTCCTGGGCAACGCCGTGGTCGCCGTCCCCCACGGCCGCCTGGCCGACCGGTTCGGCCAGGGCCGGGTGCTGTACGCCGACGCGGTGCTCTTCGCAGCCTCCACGACCCTGATGACCCTCTCGATCACGGCCGGCTGGGCGCTGTTCTGGCCACACCTGTGGGCGGTGCTCGCGGGAGCGTCGATCCCCCAGATCGGCACCATGGTCCGGGGACGGTGGGCCCACCTGCTCGCCCGCCCCGAGGAGCGGCACACCGCCTTCGCGGTGGAGGGGGTGGCCGACGAGGTGGTCTTCGTGACCGGGCCTGCCCTGGTCACGCTGCTGGCCACCACCTGGGCCCCCCAGGCGGGGTTGTTGGCGGCCATGGTCGTCGGCACCGGCGGAGCGCTGGCCCTCGCGCTGCAGCGTCGCAGCGAGCCTCCCGCCCATCCGCCCGACCCGACGATCGCGCGTCCCCCGATGCCGTGGGGCCTGCTCGTCCCGCTGGCACTGGGCGCGGTCGCGCTCGGCAGCCTGTTCGGCGCGCTCGAGGTGGCCACGGTGGCCTTCGCCGACGACGAGGGCCGCAAGGCGTTCTCGGGGCTGATGCTGGGTGTCTTCTCCCTGGGCAGCCTGATCGCCGGTGTCGCGACGGGCGTGATCAGCTGGCGGCGTACGCCTCTGGAACGGGCCCGGATCGGGATGGGCCTGCTCGCGGTGGGCACGCTCGTGCTGCCCTTCCTGGCACACCTCGCCGGGGTCACGGTGGCGCTGTTCCTCACCGGGCTGGCGGTGGCGCCGACGCTGATCGCGCTGTTCTCGATCATCGAGTCCTCGGTGCCGCGCTCGCGGCTCAACGAGGCGATGGGCTTCGTCCAGACCGGTGTCGGAGCCGGGATCGCGCCCGGCGCCTGGCTCGCGGGGGTGCTCTCCGACGAGCGCAGCGGGTCCGACGCCTTCTGGGTGGTCTCGGCCTCAGCCGCCCTCGCGGCCCTGACGGGGCTGCTCATCTCGCAACGGAACGTGACCTCGGACGCGGAAGTCTGGCCCGAGGCCCGACCCTGACCCCCTGCAGCAGCACGCCCAGTCCAGCCAAGGCACCCAGACCCACCATCACCACCAGGGTCCAGGCCCGGACCGGGTCGAAGTCGAACTCCTGCAGCGACGGCCGGAACCGGACCACCACCTCGAGCAGCACCGCGGCCGGCACCCCGACCACCACCGCGGCCGTCAACCACAGCCGCAGCACCCCGGTGAGCCCGGAGAAGCCCACGTCGCCCCGGTCGCCGAGGAGTCCGATCGCCCGCCACCCCTGCTGCGGCGGATAGCCGCTACCCCACCGGTCCGACAGCGAGGCCACCACACCGAGACCCACCGCCACCGCCACCGCCACCGCCACCGCCACCACCGGGACGACCCCACGACTCCACCGCATGCGCCGCACAGCATGGCGACGGGAACGACGGCGGCGGTCGCCGCGCCGCCCGGCCACCTGGAGGCGCCGGATAGCCTGCGCCCCATGCCCGAGACCCCGACGTGGACGAACTGGGCCGGTCTGGCCGCGGCCGCGCCGGCGCGCGAGCTGGCGCCTCACGACTCCGGCGAGGTGGTCGAGGCGGTGCTGGCGGCCCGGGAGCAGGGCCTGCGGGTCAAGATGCCCGGCAGCGGCCACTCCTTCACCGACATCGCCCTGACCGACGGCGTGCTGCTGCACCCCGCGAGCATGCGGGGCATCACCGGGGTCGACCGCGACGCGCTGACCGTGACCGCGCTCGCGGGCACCCCGCTCGCCGAGCTCAACACCGGCCTGGAGAAGCTCGGGCTCTCCCTGCACAACATGGGCGACATCGACGTGCAGACCGTCGCGGGCGCGATCTCCACCGGCACCCACGGCACCGGCGGCACGGTCGCGTCGCTGAGCTCCCAGGTGGCCGGGCTGGAGCTGGTCACCGGCGACGGCACCCTGATCTGCGCCACCGAGGAGGAGAACCCCGAGGTCCTCGAGGTCGCGCGGGTGGGCCTCGGCGCCCTGGGCGTGCTGACCTCGGTGACCTTCCGGGTGGAGCCGCTCTTCACGCTCGAGGCGCACGAGGCCCCCATGGGCTGGGACCAGGCGCTCGGGGACTTCGACCGGCTCACGGCCGAGAACCACCACTTCGAGATGTTCTGGTGGCCGCACACCGACCGGCTGCTCACCAAGCGCAACAACCGCACCCTCGACGAGGCCCAGCCGCTCTCCCGTCGCCGGGCCTGGTTCGACGACGAGTTCCTGGCCAACCGAGCGTTCGGGTGGCTGAACCGCATCGGCAACGCCCGGCCCGGTCTGGTCCCTCGGCTGAACGGCCTCGCCGCAGGCGGGTTGAGCGAACGGCGCTACTCCGACGTACCCCACAAGGTGTTCACCTCGCCGCGGCACCTGCGCTTCCGCGAGATGGAGTACGCCGTGCCGCGCGAGGCCGGCCTGCACGCCCTGCGCGACGTGCGCGCACTGGTCGAGCGCAACGACTGGCGGATCAGCTTCCCCGTCGAGGTGCGCGTGTCGCCGGCCGACGACATCCCGCTCTCGGCCGCGTCCGGGCGCGAGACGATGTACCTCGCGTTCCACACCAACGCCCAGACCGACCACACCGACTACTTCGGCCGCGTGGAGGACCTGCTGCGCGGGTACGACGGCCGACCGCACTGGGGCAAGCTGCACACCCGCACGGTCGGCGACCTCGACGTCTCCTACCCGCGCTGGCACGAGTTCCAGGTGGTGCGGGACCGGCTCGACCCCGACCGGGTGTTCAGCAACGACTACCTCGACCGGGTGCTCGGCGACTGACGCCCCAACCGACCGGGCCTCTCAGACGCTCGCCGGTCCCCGCGGGAGCGGCGCGTGCCAGCCGCGGCGCAGTGCGAGCAGCCTCAGGCTGATGCAGGCGACCACCCCGGGGATCGCCACCAGCCACTCCGGGTTGCCGTGCCCGGCCAGCAGCACCGCCCAGGTGGCGCCGAGCAGGGCCGGGGTCGCGTAGAGCTCGCTGGAGAACACCACCGGCACCCGGCCCGCGAGCAGGTCGCGCGCCATGCCGCCACCGATGCCGGTGACCATGCCCATCAGCGCCGCAGGCACCGGTCCCAGGCCGTACTCGACCGCCTTCAGGGCGCCGGTGACGCAGAACAGCCCCAGCCCGGCGGCGTCGAAGATGTTGACCACGCGCTCCAGCCGACCCACGGCCGGGTGGTAGGCGAAGGTGATCAGCCCGGCCACCACTGGCACCAGCAGATAGCGCCAGTCGGCCAGAGCCGCGGGCGGCGTGGCGTCGATCAGGACGTCCCGCAGGAAGCCGCCACCGAGACCCGTCGTACCGGCGAGCACCAGGACGCCGAAGACGTCGAACTCCCGGCGTACGGCGACCAGCGCTCCGGATGTCGCGAAGACGAAGATGCCCAGCAGGTCGAGCACGAGCAGCAGGGTGCTCTCCTCGGCCATGCAGGCAGCCTACGGAAGGTCAGCGGCGCGGCGCGCGGCGCTCCCCTCGCACTCGCGCCACGCTGAAGTAGGCTCAGCGCACAGGTCAAGCGAAGGAGTCGGCGAGGATGCAGCACCTCACCCCGGTGGGGCTGAGCAAGGATGGCAAGCAGCTCTTGCTGATCAGCACCTCGGGCGAGGAGTTCGCCGTCCCCGTGGACACCCGGCTGCGTGCAGCACTGCGCGGCGACAACGCCAGACTCGGCCAGTTGGAGATGAAGATGGAAAGCGCCCTGCGCCCCCGAGACATCCAGGCCCGCATCCGTGCGGGCGAGTCACCCGAGGACGTCGCCACGGCCGCGCAGACCACGGTCGAGGCGATCATGGGCTTCGCCACCCCCGTGCTCGCGGAGCGCGCCCACGTCGCGCAGACCGCCCAGAAGGCCTCGGTGCGCCGCAGGTCGGGTGAGTCCTCCTCCTCCGGACGCATCCTGGGTGAGGTCGCCGAGGCGTTCTTCTCCAGCCACTCTCTCTACGACCAGGACGTCACCTGGGACGCCTGGCGACGCAGCGACGGCCGCTGGGCCCTGGTGGCGGAGTACGCCGTGGACGGCAAGCCGCGCCGCGCGGAGTTCGTCCACGACCTGCCCGGGCGTTTCGTGGTGGCCGACAACGACGAGGCCAAGGTGCTCACCGGCGAGATCGCCGCGCCGGGCCGAGAAGGCCAGCGAGCAGGAGCAGGTGGCGCCCAGAGCGGACGCCGGCTGTCCTCGGTGCCCGCGTCCCAGGACGAGCTGCCGCTGGGCGACGACGCGATCGAGCTGGTCCGTGAAGGGGCCGAGGCCCCCGACGCCGACGAGCCGGCGGCACCGTCCGAGGAGTCGGCTGACCCCGGCACCGAATCGGTGGCGTCTGCTCCGGCCGCCGCCACCCCGCCGCTGGACCTGACCGCGGAGACCGCCGACGCCGACTGGCTGGTCGACGCACCTCCCGCGGCCCAGAAGTCGGCCCAGAGGTCGGCCCAGAGGTCAGTCCAGGAGCCGGCCACGCCGGTCGCGGAGCCCGAGGCCGAGCCCGCGGCGACCGCCGGGTCGGACGACACCTCCGCCGAGGAGGCCGAGGAGGCCGGGGAACCGCCGAGCGCACCTGCGAAGAAGAAGGGCCGGTCCTCGGTGCCCTCGTGGGACGAGATCATGTTCGGCGGCGGCAAGGCCGACTGACCCTTCCTCTCGGCACCGGTCCGGACCGGTGAGACGCACCACTGGCGCTTTAAGTTACTGGACGGTAATATCAGCGGACTCCGTGACCCCAGGGTGCGCGGCGAGTTGAATGTCAGCACGATCCCCCAGCGAGAGCGGTGCACTGCAGATGGCCTACTTCGTCACCGGAGCGACCGGATTCATCGGCCGGCACCTGGTCCAGGAACTGGTCGACAACCGCGACGGGGAGATCTACGTACTGTGCCGTGAGGGCTCGCGGCGCCGTCTCGACGCCCTGATCTCCCAGTGGGACACCGACCGGGTGATCCCGGTGGTCGGCGACCTCTCCGAGCCCGACCTCGGCGTCGACCCGGAGTGGATCAGCGGCCACGACACCGTGATCGACCACTTCTTCCACCTCGCCGCGATCTACGACATGACCGCCTCGGACGAGATGAACGAGACGATGAACGTCGGCGGCACCCGCAACGCGATCGCGCTCGCCGGAGCGCTCGGCGCCGCCCACTTCCACCAGGTCTCCTCGGTGGCGGCCTCCGGCGACTACCGGGGCGTGTTCGACGAGTCCATGTTCGACCAGGGCCAGAAGCTGCCCTCGCCCTACCACCGCACGAAGTTCGAGTCCGAGAGGATCGTCCGCGAGGAGTGCCCGGTCCCGTGGCGGGTCTACCGGCCCGCCGTCGTCGTGGGCCACTCCGAGACCGGCGCGATGGACAAGATCGACGGCCCCTACTACTTCTTCCCGCTGTTCAAGCGGTTGCGCGACACCGTGCCGGGCTGGATGCCGCTCCTGGGCGTCGACCTCGGTGACACCAACGTGGTGCCGGTCGACTACGTCGCCAAGGCGATGGACCACATCGCCCACCAGCCCGACCTCGACGGCCAGGCCTTCCATCTCGTCAACCCCGAGCCGATGAACACCGTCGAGCTGATCAACACCTTCGCCGGCGCCGCGAAGGCCCCGCAGTTCGCCGTACCCGTCGACCGCTCGGTGACCGCGAAGCTCCCCACCGCCATGCTCCCGCGCGGCCTGCGGCCCGCAGACCTGCTCGGCGCGGCGCTGCGCACCCCGCCGCTGCACCTGGCGCTGTCGCAGACGATCGGCCGCCTGGGCATCCCGCCGGAGGTGCTGGAGCACGTCTCCTTCCCCGCGGTCTACGCCTCGCGCACCACCCAGAAGGCGCTCGCGGGCTCCGGCATCGCCGTACCCGACCTGGAGTCCTACGCCAGCACGCTGTGGTCGTACTGGGAGGAGATGCTCGACGACTCGATCAAGCGGAACTCCGCCGCGGTCAAGGCGCTCGAGGGCAAGACGGTCGTGATCACCGGCGCCTCCTCCGGCATCGGTCTGGTCACCGCCGTGCAGATCGCGAAGGCCGGTGGCATCCCGATCCTGGTGGCCCGCGGCAAGGAGAAGCTCGACGCCACCAAGGTGCTGATCGAGTCCCAGGGCGGTACCGCGTTCGCCTACCCCTGCGACCTCTCCGACCTGCACGCGATCGACACGCTGTGCAAGCAGATCGGCGAGGACCACGACCGGATCGACTTCGTCGTCAACAACGCCGGTCGCTCGATCCGGCGCTCGTTGAAGCTCAGCGAGGACCGCTTCCACGACTTCGAGCGCACGATGCAGCTCAACTACTTCGGCGCGATCCGGCTGATCATGGGGATCCTGCCGAAGATGCGCGAGCAGAAGTCCGGCCACATCGTGAACATCTCCTCGATCGGGGTGCTCACCAACCCGCCGCGGTTCTCGGCGTACGTCGCCTCCAAGGCCGCCCTCGACGCCTGGGCCAACGTGGTCTCCAGCGAGCTGATCGGCGACGGGGTCTCCTTCACCAGCATCCACATGCCCCTGGTGCGCACGCCGATGATCGCGCCGACCAAGATGTATGACCGGTTCCCGACCATCAGTCCCGGACAGGCCGCCAGCAAGGTGATCACCGCCCTGGTGGAGCGCCCGCACGAGATCAACACCAAGACCGGCAACCTCGGTGCGCTGGCCCACACGCTGGCGCCGAAGACGGCCTTCCGCATCCTGCACATGGCCTACCAGGTCTTCCCCGACTCCTCCGCCGCGCGCGGTGTCAGCGGTGAGGGCAAGTCCGAGAGCGTCAGCGCCCAGATGGTGCTCTCGCGCATGCTCAAGGGCGTGCACTGGTAGTCCGGGGCGGGAGGTGACGGTGCGGATCTTCCACATCGCCACCGCCGCAGACTGGGCCGCGGCGCAGACCAGCGGTGCCTACACCACCTCGACCCACGGACGCACGCTCGAGCAGGAGGGGTTCCTGCACGCCTCGCGCCGCGAGCAGGTGGCCGGCGTGTTCGCGGCGTTCTACCGCCAGGTCTCCGAGCCGCTGGTGCTGCTCGCGATCGACACCGACCGGCTCGACGTGCCGTGGCGCGAGGACCCGGTTGGCGAGGACACCTTCCCGCACATCTACGGCCCGTTGCGTCCGCGCGCCGTCGTCGACGTCCAGCCGCTGAACCGCAAGGGCGGCACCGAGTCGTTCAGCGTCCTGTTCTTCAAGGAGATGATGCTGCGCGCCGGCCTCGGCATCGCGGTGATGGTGCTGGCGGTCGTGTTCTCGGCGATCGGCGCCCGGATCGACGCCGACGACGGCGCGCTGGTGGGTGCCGGCCTCGGCCTGCTGGTCGGCCTCGCCGCGATGGTGCTGCTCCTGCGGCGGCGCGGCTGACTAGGAGGTCGCGACCGGCCGCTCCGGGTCGGCGACCCACTCGCTCCACGACCCCGGGTAGAGCGCTGCGTCGATGCCCGCGACGGCCATCGCGAGGATGTCGTGGGCGGCGGTCACCCCGGAGCCGCAGTAGGCCGCGACCTTGCGGCCCTGCGACTCGGCGTACACCTCCCGCAGCTGCGCGGGCGTCCGGAACCGCCCCTCGGCCGTGAGGTTCTCCCCCGTCGGCACGTTCACCGCTCCCGGGATGTGCCCGGCCACCGGGTCGACCGGCTCGACCTCGCCGCGGAAGCGCTCGGGGTTGCGGGCGTCGACGAGCACGTGCTCGCGGGCGAAGTCCAGCACGTCACCGACCGGCAGCACCGGGAGCCCACCTGGCCGGGCCGTGAAGTCACCGCGCTCCGGAGCTGACGATCCCGTCTCGGTCTTCCCGCCGCTCGCCAGCCACGCGGACCAGCCGCCGTCGAGCACGCGTACGCCGCCGTGGCCGGCCCACCGCAGCAGCCACCAGCAGCGGGCGGCCGCCCGGCCCTCCCAGTCGTCGTAGACCACGACCGGGTGGTCGTCGCGGACGCCGACCGCGCGCATGGCCTCCTCGAAGGTGGCGACCTCGGGCATCGGATGCCTGCCTCGCGGCCCCGGCGCCGCCGCCAGGGCACGGTCGAGGTCGAGGTACGCCGCTCCGGGCACGTGGCCGCGGGCGTGCTCCTCGAGACCCGACGGCCCGCCCATGCGGTAGCGCACGTCCAGCACGGTCACCGGGCCGGCGGTCATCAGCGCGGCGAGCTCCGCGACGTCGATCAGGGGGCTGTAGGCGGCAGCGGTCATGGCATGATCCTCCCCGATGGCTGAACTCCAATTCTTCACCGGCACGATGGACTCCGGTAAGAGCACGCTCGCCCTGCAGACCAACCACAACCACGCAGCCCGCGGACGAGTCGGCCGGATCTTCACCACCCAGGACCGCGCCGGCGCTGCCACGATCTCCTCACGACTTGGCCTGACCCACGACGCCGTCGAGGTCGACGAGCGCTTCGACTTCTGGCGCTACGTCGTCGACGAGCTCACCCGGGGCGCCCGGATCGACTACCTGATCTGCGACGAGGTGCAGTTCTACACCGGCCTGCAGGTCGAGCAGCTCGCGAAGGTCGTCGACGAGCTGCAGATCGACGCGTTCGCGTTCGGAATCCTCTCCGACTTCCGGACCCACCTCTTCGAGGGTTCTCGTCGGCTGGTGGAGCTCGCCGACCGGATGCACGTGCTCCAGGTCGAGGCGCTGTGCTGGTGCGGCAGGCGCGCCACCCACAACGCCCGCAGCGTCGACGGCGAGATGGTCACCGAGGGCGAGGTGATCGTGGTGGGCGACGTCGAGAACGACGAGCCGGCCGAGGTGGTCTACGAGGTGCTGTGCCGCGCCCACCACCGACGCAGGATGACCGCCGCCCGCGCGAAGGCGATCTCGATGATCGCCGAGCCCCTCCCCTTCGCCTGAACCCCGCCGACCGGGCAGTCACGTCCGTCCTCAGCGCGCCGAGCGGGCACTCACGTCCGTCCTCAGCGCGCCGAGCGGGCACTCACGTCCGGCGGCGACTGCCCGCAAGTGCGCCCACACCTGCCAGCAGCGCGACCGCGGCCGCCACGGCGAAGGCCACGGAGGTCCCGGAGCGGGCGGCCACCAGCCCCAAGGCCATCGGACCGACACCCATCCCCAGATCGATGAAGATGCTCAGGCTCGCGGCAGCGCTGCCCCGCTGGGTCGGGTCGATCCTGGTGAAGACCGCCGCGAACACCGCCGGGGTCAGGAAGGCCACACCGACGGCGGCCATCGCCGTACCCAGGAGCAGCGCCGCCGGCGTCGAGACGACCGCGACCACGAGCAGTCCCGCAGCGAGTGCGAACAGGGAGGTGCCGGCCAACGGCAGCGTCGGCACCCGGTCGGGCAGCGACCTGAACACCACGCGACACAGCACCACGGTGGCGCCGAACACCAAGGGGGCGAGGCTCCACGCGTCGAGGCCCACCTGCCGTGCGTGCAGGACGGCGAAGGCGAGGAAGCCCGTCATGGCTGCCACCCCAACAAGCAGTACGACGCCCGGGCCCAGCGCTGCTCGATGGAACAACGGCGTCGGCTCCTCGAGGTCTCGTCTGACTCGGGTCTCGGGCACACGGGCAGCCAGGACTGCCGCGAGGCCCGCCAACGCTGCGGCACCCAGCCAGCCGGCCCGGAAACCACCTGTCCGGAGCAGCCCCTGCCCCAGGAGCGGACCGACAGCGATCCCGAGGAAGAGCGCCAGCGAGTTCAGGCTCAACGCCTCTCCCACGCGATCGGGAGGGGCGAGGTCGGCCAGCGCTGCCAGGCCAGCGACGAAGAAGAAGGCCTCGGCTGCACCGAGCAGCAGCCGAAGGCCGACCAACACCACCAAGTCGTCCACCACCAGGTGCCCCAGCACCACGGCGGCGTAGAGCGCGGCGCCACCGATGAGCAGGGGGCGTCGCCCGAATCGGTCCGACCACCGGCCCACGAGGGGGCGTAGGAGCAGGGTGGTCACGCTGAACGCACCGATCGCCAACCCGACTCCCGCCTTGTCCGAGCTGAGCGGACCGACCACGAAAAGTGGGGTGATTGCCAGCAGCACTCCGGCCGCGGTGAAGTACAGGAGATCGGCGAGGCTCAGCGCCACGAAAGCCGGAGTAAGCAGTCGTTGCGCCGTGACGCCGGGCATGACTTCAGGCTACGCGCGGCAGGCGCGCGCTGAAGACAGACGCGAGTGCCCGCTCGGCGCGCTGCGAGCAGACGCGAGTGCCCGCTCGGCGCGCTGGGAGCAGGTCAGCAGACCAGGATCGGGATGTTCATCTCTCGGGGGGTCAGGGAGCCGTGCAGGCCGATCAGCGTCATCTCATAGGCGAAGTCGACCGAGCTCATCAGGGCCCAGCTGTCGTGGGCCGCCACGACCACGTCACCGAGGCGGCGGCTGACCGAGGAGGACACCGGGCCGAACCAGCCGCGGGCGGTCGCCTCCTCGCGGGTGAGCACGGTGGCCTTGTCCGCGAGCACCTCGCCCCAGGTCGCCGCGACGTCGTCGACCGCGCCGCTGTGGCAGTAGACGTGCCGGAAGCGCGCCTCGCCACCGAGCAGGGTCACGCCCGCACGCAGGGCCGGGATCTCGTCGATGTCGATGTGGGTCTCGGGCGTGGAGTCGACCATGCCGTGGTCGGCCACCACCACCAGCCGCACCTCGGCAGGCAGGGCCTCGCGCATCTCCTGCACGTCCTCGTCGATCTCCCGCAGCTGTCCGCGCCAGCGCTGGGAGTCCACGCCGGCCCGGTGCCCGTGCCAGTCGAGGTCGCCGTCGTAGACGTAGGTCACCGAGGGCCGGTCCCGCGCCGCCTCGACCACCCCGGCGATGCGTTCTCCCACGTCGTCGGCCCCGACGTAGCGCGCACCGCGCTGTCCGCACCGGGTCAGCCCGGACTGGGCGAAGTCCCGCTTGCTGACCACGTTGGTGCGCACGCCGGCCTCCTCCAGCCGGTCGAAGGCGGTGGGGTGCGGCTGCCACTCGAGCGGGTCGACCGCCTTGTTCCAGAACAGGGCGTTGAGCAGCTTGCCGGTCTCCGGGACGCGGGAGGTGAAGCCCACCAGGCCGTGCTGCCCCGGAGCCATCGCGGTGCCGAGCGAGGTCAACGAGGTGGCGGTCGTCGACGGAACGCCACAGGTCGCGGGCGGTTCGCCGAGCAGCGAGTGCAGGTAGGGCGCGTGCGAGCGATGCTCGGCGAGCAGGTCGTGGCCCAGGCCGTCGACGAGCATCACGACGTACGCCGGGGCCGGCGGCAGTGTCAGCGAGGTCTCGTGGAAGCCGACGCCCACGCCGAGGGCCGTGGCCACCGCGGGCAGCACGTCCCCCAGGGTGCGGCCGGGAGTCTCCCCGGAGTAGCCGGGCTCGACGAAGCCCGGATCCGCCCCGATCACGGAGTCAGCGCTGGGTCCGGGAGGAGAGGCTCTCGGCAAAGCCCAGCAGCTCGTCGACGGCCTGCTGCCCGTCGGCGGCCGAGCTGACCCGCACCGAGAAGTCGTCGGAGGCGAGCACACCGGTGTAGCCGTGGTCCGCCTCGCACTCGGGGTCGGCACAGGCTGCCGGCTCGAGGTCGATCCGGCTGATCCCGCCCCAGCCGACGGTCAGCACGACCTCGGTGGGCACCGGGGCAGCGCCGCCGGCGAACCCGGCAGGGTTGGCGACCATGCGGTTGACGATCACCGACTTGATCGAGGAGAGGCGGATCGCCTCGGAGGAGGTGGAGGTGTAGGGCTCGGGCAGCAGGTCGTCGGGGGCGTGCTCGTCGGTGTGGCACAGGATCAGCCGCGAGCCGGTGAGCACCGCCACGGTGATGTGCCGCCGGACCTCGTCACGGTCGATCGTCGGCTCGTGGTGCACCAGGAAGGAGGTGACCTCCTCGCCCGCGACCGCGGCACGCACGCCGCTGGCCACGACCTGCGGGTAGTAGCCGGTCTTCTCGATCGCGACCACGAGGTCGTCGAAGCGGTTGTCGGAGGTCACTGAGCGCATGGCGCCAGTCTGTCACGGGCCGGGGACCGTCGGGCACGGCCCGGTGCGGGCCTGCTACTCGTCGTCCACCGGTGCGGTGAGCCGGCGTACGAACCAGTCCGAGCGCGGGTCGGCCACCGGCTCCACCCGCCCGGAGGCACGCAGCACGCTGGTGCCGCTCGCACTGGCGTGCACGAGCTGGAGGTCGACCTGGCTCAGCTGCGGCAGGTCGATCTTGAGCTGGGAGACCCGGCGGACGAGGTCCTCGATCGCGGGTACGTCGACCGGCTCGCTGCCTCGGTAGCCGAAGAGCAGGGGGGCCGCCTTGATCGCCCGCACCGTCTCGGCCGCGTCCAGCCGGGAGATCGGCGGGATCCGGTAGGCCCGGTCGCCGACGAGCTCGGTGAGCGCACCGGAGACGCTGAAGGACACGGCCGGGCCGAACAACGGGTCCTCCAGCCCACCGATCGCCACCGGCACTCCCGGTGGGGCGGTGCGCTGCACCACGAACGCCGCGTCCTCGGGGTCGGAGATCAGCTCGTCGAGGGCCGTCCACGCGACCCGCATGCTCTCGGCGTCGTCGATGTTGCGCCACATGTGCGCCATGTCGGGCCGCTGCCGCAGCCGGTCGGCGGTCGCCTTGACGACCACGTCCCAGCCCAGCTGCTCCCCTGCCGCGACGGCTTCCTCCAGCGAGCTCACCGGGATCTGCTCCCACAGCGGCACGCCGTAGTGGCCGAGCAGCTCGCCCATCTCCGCCTCGGTGAGGTCGCGACCCTCGGGACTGTGCATCAGCAGCTCGTTGACCATCCGGGTGGCGGCCTCGACGTCGGTGTCCTCGAGGGGCTCGGTCGGCTCGTCGGGACGCACCAACCAGGCCGCGTAGTCGACCACCCGCGACAGCGCGCGGACCGCGGCCTCGACCGCGGGGTAGGACGGCACCGATCCCCGGCCGGCGGTGTTGCCGGACAGGTCGGGGACCCGCAGCAGCTCGGGCACGCCCTCGCGTCCGAGGAAGGTCGAGACCAGCGGCTTGTCGGACTGCTCGCCGACGGCGGCCAGCACGTTGGCGACCGCCTCCCCACCGGCGTTGAGCGGGGGGATGTAGACCGCGACGACCGCGTCCACGTCGTCGTCGTCGATGGCCGCGTCGAGCGCGGTCTCGAAGTCCTCGGCGGTCGCGTCCGACCCGAGCGGGATCGCGCTGGTCACGCTGAGCCCGCTGGCGACGGCCGCGTCGACGGCCAGCAGCCCGAGCGCGTCGGAGTTGCCCACGATCGCCACCCGACCGCCGCGGGGCAGCGGCTGGTGGGCGAGCAGCTGCGCGACGTCGAACATCTCGTCGAGGGTGTCGACCTGGATGACGCCGGCCTGGCGGAACATCGCGTCGACGGCCGCCGGCGGGGCGGCGATGTGCCGCACCGCGTGGCCCATCGGCACTCCCTGCGTCGTACGGCCCGAGCGCACGGCGATCACCGGCTTCTGCCGGGAGACCCGGCGGGCGATCCGGGAGAACTTGCGCGGGTTACCGATGGACTCCAGATAGAGCAGGATCACCTCGGTGGCGTCGTCCTCCTCCCAGTACTGCAGCAGGTCGTTGCCGGAGACGTCGGCGCGGTTGCCGGCGCTGACGAAGGTGGACAGCCCCAGTCCGCGGCCGCGGACCTTCTCCAGGATCGCGGAGCCCAGGGCACCGGACTGGCAGAAGAACCCCGCACGGCCGCGCGGCGGCATCAGCTGCGCGAGCGAGGCGTTCATCGAGACGTCAGTGGCGGTGTTGATCACCCCCAGGCAGTTCGGGCCGATCACCCGCAGGCCGTAGGAACGGGCCAGGCCGACGAGCTTGCGCTGGCGCTTGCGACCCTCCTCCCCGGTCTCGGCGAAGCCGCTGGAGATCACGATCAGCCCGTGCACGCCCTTGGCCGCGCAGTCCAGGATCACGTCCTGCACGGCGTCGGCGGGGACCGCCACGATCGCCACGTCGACGTCGCCGGGGATGTCACCGACGTTGTCGTACGACGGCATCCCGGCCACCGAGTCGGCGGCGGGGTTCACGACGTAGACCCGACCGGCGTAGTCGCCGAGCACCAGGTTGCGCACCAGCACCGAGCCGATGGTGTCGCTGCGCCGCGACGCCCCGATCACCGCGACGCTGCGGGCGTTGAGGAAGGCGGCGATCGAGGCGGCCTCGGAGCGGTGCTCGCGTGCGGACAGCACCCCGAGGGCGGTGTCGGTCGGGTCGATGTCGAACTCGACGTGCATCACGCCCTCCTCCCAGCCGCCGTGGACCTTGTAGCCCTGCTCGCGGAAGACCTGAAGCATCGGCCGGTTGTCGGGCAGCACCTCGGCGGTGAAGCGGTCGACCCCCCGCTCGCGACCTGCCTGGGCGAGGTGCTCGAGCAGGAGCTGGCCGATGCCGCGGCCCTGGTGCGCGTCCTGGACGAGGAAGGCGACCTCGGCCCGACCCTTGTCGATCACGTCGTAGCGGCCGACGGCGATGATCTGCTCGGCCACCGTCATCACGAAGGCGACCCGGTCGCGGTGGTCGACGGTGGTGAACCTGAGCACGTCGCGCGTGGAGAGGTTGGGCATCGGGGCGAAGAACCGGAAGTACTTCGACTGCTCAGAGACCTCGCTGTAGAAGTCGACCAGTCCCTGGGCGTCCTGGGGGGTGATCGGACGGATGTGCGCGGTGCGGCCGTCGCGCAACAGCACGTCGGCTTCCCAGTGCGCCGGGTAGTCCCGTGCCTGGGAGTCAGGGGTCTGGGTCTCCGGCACGGTCACACCAGAAATGTACCGTCCCGGTGGCGGGGAGTGGTCGTTACGGCGAGCCCCCGGCCGGATCGGCCCGGTGTCTTGGGACAATCCCCACATGGCTCGACGAAGCGCACCCCCGACCCCTGAGGACTTCGAGGAACACATCGTCGACATCGATGTCGGCGATGAGATGCGCACCAGCTTCCTGGAGTACGCCTACTCCGTCATCTACGCCCGCGCGCTGCCCGACGCCCGCGACGGGCTCAAGCCGGTGCAGCGCCGCATCCTCTACGGCATGCACGACATGGGCCTGCGTCCCGACCGCGGGCACGTGAAGTCCTCGCGCGTCGTCGGTGAGGTGATGGGTCGCTTCCACCCCCACGGCGACACCGCGATCTACGACGCCCTGGTGAGGCAGTCGCAGAGCTGGTCGATGCGGCTGCCGACCGTCGACGGGCACGGCAACTTCGGCTCACCGGACGACCCGCCCGCGGCGATGCGCTACACCGAGTGCCGGATGGCCCCGGCCGCGGTCGCGATGACCGCGGACATCGACGAGGACACCGTCGACTTCCGGTCCAACTACGACGGTCGCGAGGTCGAGCCCTCGGTGCTCCCCTCCGCGATCCCGCACCTCGTGGTCAACGGGGCCTCGGGGATCGCCGTCGGCATGGCCACCAACATCGCCCCGCACAACCTGGTCGAGGTGATCCAGGCGCTGCGGCACCTGGTCACCCATCCCAAGGCCGACCTCGACGCGCTGATGCGGTTCATCCCCGGACCCGACCTGCCCACCGGCGGCAAGATCATCGGCCTCGAGGGCATCCGGGACGCCTACGAGTCCGGGCGCGGCAGCTTCCGGATGCGGGCCACCACCCGGATCGAGTCGGTGACGCCACGACGCAAGGGCATCGTGGTCACCGAGCTGCCCTACGGCGTGGGCACCGAGCGGGTGATCGCCGCGATCAAGAAGCTGGTCCAGGCCAAGAAGATGCAAGGCGTCAGCGACGTCAAGGACCTCACCGACCGCGAGAAGGGCCTGCGGCTCGTGATCGAGGTGAAGAACGGCTTCCACCCCGAGGCGCTCCTGGAGCAGCTGTTCAAGAGCACCCCGATGGAGGAGGTGTTCTCGATCAACACCGTGGCGCTGGTCGACGGCCAGCCCCGGACGCTGGGGCTCAAGGAGATGCTCGAGGTCTTCCTGGCCCACCGCTTCGACGTCGTACGCCGGCGCTCGTCGTTCCGCCGCGGCAAGGCGGCCGACCGGTTGCACCTCGTCGAGGGTCTGCTGCTGGCGATCATCGACATCGACGAGGTGATCCAGCTGATCCGCGCCAGCGAGACCGTGCAGGAGGCGCGCGAGCGGCTGATGACGGTCTTCGACCTCACCGAGATCCAGACCAACTACATCCTGGAGATGCCGCTGCGGCGGCTTACGAAGTTCTCCCGGATCGACCTGGAGAAGGAGAACGAGGAGCTGCGCCGCACGATCTCGGACCTCGACGAGATCCTCGGCGACGACGCCAAGCTCCGCAAGGTGGTCTCCGACGAGCTCACCGACGTCGCCAAGACCTACGGCACGCCACGCCGGACGGTGCTGCTGGAGGCGTCCGGCCAGACCACCACGACCACGGCGACGCCGCTGGAGGTGGCCGACGACCCCTGCTACGTCTTCTTGTCCTCCACCGGACTGCTCGCGCGCACCACCAACCTCGACCCGCCCGGGGACGCGGGCAGCCGGACCCGCCACGACGTGATCGTCTCCGCGGTCGCCGCGACCGCCCGCGGCGAGGTCGGCGTACTCACCTCGGCCGGTCGCGTCATCAAGCTCGGGGTGCTCGACCTGCCCACGCTGCCGAGCACCGCCAACCACCCGAACCTGCAGGGCGGTGCCCCCGTCGGGGAGTTCCTCACCCTCGACGGCGAGCGGGTCCTCGGGCTGACCAGCTTCGCGCCGGACTCCCCCGGCCTGGCGCTGGGCACCCGCCAGGGCGTGGTGAAGCGGGTGCACCCGGAGTACCTCTCCAACAAGGACGACTGGGACGTGATCTCGCTCAAGGACGGTGACGAGGTCGTCGGCGCCGTGGAGCTGCGCACGGGTGAGGAGTCCCTGTGCTTCGTCACCAGCGACGCCCAGCTGCTGCACTTCGCCGCCGCCAACGTCCGGCCGCAGGGTCGCTCCGGCGGCGGCATGGCCGGGATCAAGCTGGGAGCGGGCGCACGGGTGGTCTCCTTCACCGTGCTCGACCCCGACGATGCGGTGCTGGTCTCGGTCTCCGGCGCCAGTGCGGCACTGCCCGGCACCGAGCCGGGCTCGGTGAAGGTCACGCCGTTCACCGAGTACCCCGCCAAGGGACGGGCCACCGGTGGCGTGCGCTGCCACCGTTTCCTCAAGGGCGAGGACGACCTGGTCTTCGCGTGGGCGGGCACGGCTCCGGCGCGAGCTGCGGCTGACAGCGGCGCTCCGGTCGAGCTGCCCGAGCCCGTCGTCCGTCGCGACGGTTCCGGCGTGCCGGGCAGCCAGCCGATCGTGGCGGCCTCCTCGGCAGCCGTGGTGACGCCGACCGCGACCGACGACGTGGCAGGCTGAGTCCATGTCCTCTGATCTCCTTCGACGTCGGCTGCGGCCTCTCGCCCTCGCGCTGCTCGCCGGCACCCTGCTGCTGTCAGCGTGCGGTGGGTCCTCCTCCGAGGCCGACGAGCCCTCGCCCGCCGAGGTGATGAAGACCGCCAAGACGAACTTCGACGAGGCCAGCAGCGTGCACCTGGTGCTTTCCACCGCGGCCACCCCCTCCTCGGGCAACGGGGTGCTGGGCGCCGAGGGCGACCTGACCCAGGCACCGGCCTTCGCGGGCGACGTCAAAGTGGTCCTCGGTGGGCTGACCGCGACCGTCCCGATCACCTCGGTCGACGGCAAGGTCTACGCCAAGCTGCCGCTGCAGACGAAGTTCGCCGTGATCGAGCCCAGCGAGTACGGCGCTCCCGACCCGGCCGACTTCGCCGACCCCGAGACGGGCCTGTCCTCGCTGCTCACGCAGATGACGGACCTGAAGAAGGGCAGCGAGAAGCGGTCGGCCGACCAGATCCTGACCAGCTACAGCGGCACGGTCCCGGGCTCGGCGGTGAAGGCGGTCATCCCGAGCGCGGAGACCGACTCGGCCTACAAGACCGTGGTCGGCGTCGACGAGAACGGCTACGCCACCACCGTCAAGGTGACCGGCAAGTTCTTCGCGGGCAACGACGACACCACCTACGACGTGAAGTTCACCGAGTACGACAAGGGCGTCACGATCACCGCTCCCGCGGCCTGATCGGCTCCGCGCCCGTGGCCACTGCGCACCCGGGGTCGCCGACGACGAGGGACCCGGGCCGGGCCGGCCGGGTGCTGCTGGGCCTCGCCGCGGTGGCGGTCGCCTTCGCCGCCGCCGACACCTACGTCGTGGTCCTCTCCCTGCCGGACATGATGGCCTCGGTCGGGCTCAGCGTCGACCAGCTGCAGCGCGCCGCCCCGATCGTCAGCGGCTTCCTGCTCGGCTACGTCGCGATGCTGCCGCTGATCGGGCGGATCGCTGACCTGCGCGGCCGCACCCCGGTGCTGGTCGCGGCGCTGCTCGTCTTCGCCTTCGGCTCGCTGGTCACCGCGGCGGCGTACGACCTGAACAGCCTGGTGGCGGGCCGCTTCCTGCAGGGCGTCGGCGGTGGCGGCCTGGTGCCGGTGACGCTGGCGCTGGTGGCCGACCTCTACCCCGCCGACCGGCGCGGGGTGCCCCTGGGAGTCGTGGGCGCGGTGCAGGAGCTCGGCAGCGTGCTGGGCCCGTTGTACGGCGCAGTGGTGCTCGCCTTCGGCGACTGGCGCGACATCTTCTGGATCAACCTCGCCGTCGGCCTGGTGCTCGCCGCGGCCGTGGCCAAGCTGGCGCCGGCCACGCCCGTGGGGGGATCCGACCGGAGCCCGCGGTGGGACGCGCGGCGGCTCGACTGGGTGGGACTGGTCCTGGGGGGCCTGGCGCTGACCGCGATGCTGCTGGTGATGCGCCAGCCGGACCGACTGGTCACCTCGGTCGCGCTCGGCGGCCCGTTCGTGCCGTTCGCCAACGGGGGCTCGCGCTGGCTCTCCCTGGTCGGTGTGGTCACCCTCCTGCTCGCCGTCGGGTTCGTGGCCAGGCTGCTGCTGGCCGCGCACCCGCTCGTGGACGTGCGCAGCTGGTGGGGGTCGGTGCGCGAGGCCGACCTGATCGGTGCGGGACTGCTCTCGGTCGCCCTCGGCGGGATCATCCTGGCCTTCGCCACCGCCGACCCCGAGGTGCAGGTGCTCTCCCCCGCCGGGCCCTGGTACCTCGCCCTCGCAGCCGTGGGGACGGTGCTGTTCGCGCTGCACAACCGCCGCTCGGCCAAGCCGCTGGTGCCGCACCGCGCGTTCGCCCTGCGCCCTGCGTGGGGCTCCCTGGTGGTCAGCTTCTTCGTCGGGGCGGCGCTGATCGCCGCCCTGGTCGACATCCCGATCTTCGCGCGCGTGACGGTGGCCGGGGGTGACCAGATCAAGGCTGCGCTGGTGCTGGTGGAGTTCCTGGTCGCCCTGCCGGTCGGTGCCCTGATCGGCGGCTGGCTGGTGCGCCACGTCCCTGCCGGTCTGATCGCCGCACCGGCGATGGCGCTCTCGGCAGTCGGCTTCCAGGTGATGTCCGGCTGGGGCTTCGACTCGCTCGACCAGCTCTCGTCCTCGGCCGTCCTGGCGATGACCGGCCTCGGCTTCGGCCTGGCCCTGGCCCCGGTGAACGCGGCACTGCTCGCCTCCACCGAGGACGCCGTGCACGGAGTCACCAGCGCGCTGCTCGTGGTCTCCCGGATGGTCGGCATGCTCGTCGGCATCTCCGCACTGACCACGCTCGGGCTGCGCCGCTACTACGCGGTGGAGTCGGGCATCCCCTCGCCCAACGACGTCTGCACCGGCGGCAGGACCCGCTGTGCGGAGTACACCCGGATGATCGAGCAGGCCGGCGTCGAGCAGCTGCAGGCCATCTTCGCGGGCGCCGCGATCTGCGCCGTCATCGCCGCCGTCCTCGCCCTGCTGCTCTTCCGCGGCGCCCGCACCCGCTAGCAGCATGCTGAGCGGGCACACCCGTCCGGCCCCAGCGGGCACTCGCGCGGACCGAACGTGTGCGCCACCTCACGTTCCTGAACGGCGCCGGAACGGTTAGGTTCGTCGCGTGCCCAGCGATGACTTCGACGACCTGCTCGCCGCCAACCGATCGTTCTCCGAGACCTTCGCCCTGGCCGGGTTCGACGGTGTCGCCCATGCGGGCATCGCCATCGTCACCTGCATGGACTCCCGGATCGACCCTCTCGGGATGCTCGGTCTCACCCCCGGGGACGCCAAGATCTTCCGCAACCCCGGTGGCCGCGTCACGCCCCAGGCACTCGAGGCGCTGGTGCTGGGGGTGCACCTGCTGCGCGTCGAGCGGATCCTGGTGGTGCCGCACACCCGCTGCGCGATGGCTTCGGCCACCCAGGAGGAGCTGCGGCGAAGCGTGGGCGAGTCTGCGGGCGTGGACGCCTCCTGGCAGACCTTCGGCGTGGTCGAGGACCAGCAGGCGGCGCTGCTCGAGGACGTCCGCAAGGTGCGCTCCCACCCGCTGATCCCCGAGACCATCGCGGTGGGCGGCTTCCTCTACGACGTCGACACCGGGCTGCTCGAGCAGCTCGCCTGACCGCGCGCGCTCAGGACCCGAGCGCCATCACCCCGCTGATCGTCCCGACCACGACCAGGCTCGATGCCCAGACGAGGTCGAGGTTGAACCAGGTCCGCGACACGCTGCGCAGCCCGAACCAGGCGTAGACGGCGACAGCCATCAGCCCTCCCGCGACCACCATGGCCAGGGTGTGCACGCCGGCGACCAGCAACGCCGGGGCCGCCTGCTCCTCCAGGATCTGTCGCAGGGCGCCGTGGCCGGCCATCTCGCCGGACATCTCGCCGGACATGTAGCCGGGCATGCCACCGGAGGAGTGCAGGCCGAGATAGATCGGCAGCAGCATCAGCCCAGCCCCGTGTGCGGTCGCGACCAGGAACGACCACAGGGCCAGCCGGTGCGGGGGCACCCGGGCGAGGAAGCGTGGGTGCCGCCGGTTGATCAGCAGGTAGACCCCGAAGCCCACCACGACGCCCGCGGCCACCAGGCGGACAGGACGCTGCCAGTCGACCAGCGTGCTGATCGCGGAGAACGGCAGCAGGATCACCGACATCGCCACTGCGTGCCCGGCCGCGAGTGCCGCCAGCGCTCCCACCATCGCCATCCGACGTCGTTCCATGAGCGCGGCCGAGACGACCAACGGCCAACCCATCCCGGGGTTGAGGCCGTGGTAGACCCCTGACCCGACGACCGCCCACCACAGGGCCTGGGACGAGGCGTCGCCCAGATCGGTCATGCAGACGGGTAGCAGAAGCTGTCCGTCGAGCAGTCACCGCCCTCCAGCCGGATCTGGTGGGAGCGGTAGCCCTCGGGGAACTCGACCCAGAAGTTGGCGTCGAGGCTGAGACCGCCACCGTCCCCCACATCGGCCTTGACCATCGCCGCAGGTACGCCGTCGGGATAGAACTGGTCGTCCCAGGTGGAGTACAGCGAGTTGGTCCAGTAGACCCGCTGACCGTCGCGGCTGATCTCCACCATCTGGGGACCGCCGCGGTAGTCGTGACCGCCCGGGTGCTGGGTCTGCCGGGTGATCCCACCGATGTGCACCGACCCGGCGAGCACCGGGTTCATCGGGTCGCTGACGTCGTACTGCCGCATCTCCCCGGTGCCCCAGCAGGACACGTAGAGGAAGCGGTCGTCGAGGGAGAGGTCGATGTCGGTGACCAGGGGTGGGACGGCCTCGAAGCCCTGGAGCAGCGGCGGCAGGTCGGCGGCCGCGGCGGGCTCGGCAGGGATCGTGGCGGTCTTCTTCACGTGGAACTCGCCGTCCTCACGCCACCACGTCCAGATCGAACCCTCCAGGTTGGTGGTGTCCACGACCACACCGCAGAAGCCGTACTCCTTGGAGGGGTCGTGCGCCGGCCTGACCTCCAGGGCCATCTGGTGCTGTTCGCCCAGATCGATGGTCTGCACGTTGCGGCGGCCCCGGAGGTCCCAGAAGTGGAGGCGGTGGCCGTACTTGTTGGCCAGCAGGTCCTCGGCGACGATGCCGTTCTCGAACTGCGGCGGAAGGCCCCACTCCGAGGAGACCATGTAGTCGCGGGGAAGGTTCCACCAGAAGTCGTAGTGCTTGTCCTGCACCCCCCGGTCGATCTCCCAGCGTCCGAGGATCTCGAAGGTCTCGCAGTCCATGATGAAGATGCCGGGAGGGCCGTCGGTGCCGTCGGCGCCGCCTCCGCCGAGCGTCGAGACGTAGATGCCCTCGGGACCGCAGTGGATGGTGTGCGGCCGGGAGTAACCGGTCTTGGCGAAGATCTCCTCCGGCTCGATGATCTTGTGGATCTTCGCCTCCTTGGGGCCGCCCTTGATGTCGACGACGTAGATCCGGGAGGACCGGATGCCGGGGATGATCAGGTAGCGACGCTCGAGGAAGGCGTGCCCGGTCAGTGGGGACAGCGCCGAGGAGCAGGCGTTCCAGCCGAAGTGGTGGAACTCATCGCCGGTGTTGGGCATCAGCACCTGGTGCACGATCTGGCCGTAGCTCTCCGACAACGGGTCGACGTCGACGACCGCCAGCCCGTCCGGCTCGGAGCCGTCAGGACTCAGCATCAGGGTGTAGGCCAAGGTCTCCGCCGGGGCCTCCATGGCCAGACGGGGTGAAGCGTGGAACGTGGCATCCGGTCGCGCTGTCATCCGAGCCTCCAGGTGAGTGAGGGTGCCTTTCGAACCTAGACCGCCGACGCAGGTCCCGGAAGGGGGTCGACGGGCAATACTCGTGGTGAGCAGTCGTGAGACGGTTTACAAGACCAAGCACCGGCGCGTCGACCCGTGGGTCCAGGTCTGCGTCTTCCCCGACGGCTTGGACGAGTACCGCGCCGGGATGGAGCGCGAGCGACGCGTGATCATCCGGATCACTCCTCGGCGCGCGGGGCCCGACCGCCAGGGCTGACCCGGCCCTCGCCGGGCGCCCCGCCACGGGCACGACGCTGCAGCCAGCGGGCGAGGGCGGCCCCCTCGTAGGCCCCCAGCACCGCACCGGCCACGTTGCGGACCACGTCGCCGGTCTGGCACATGCCCAGGCCGAAGACGGCCTGGACCGACTCGACACCGACGCTGAGCACCAGCGCCGCCACCGCGACCGGCCACACCCGGCGCAGCGCCCAACCGGCGAAGAAGCCGGCCGGGACGAGCAGCGCGAGGTTCAGCACCTGCTCGGCGGTGGTCAGGCTCAGGCCCCAGCTCCACTCGCAGGTGGGGTAGCGCAGCTCGATGCCGCGCCGCGCCAGGGTCAGCGCCGGGAACAGCGCCAGCCCGACGGCGGCGAGCACGGCGAGCACCCGTCGGCCGGGCGGCCAGCCGGCACGGCGTACGAGCACCAGGGTGAGCGCGACGAGCACGATGGCGGAGAGGGTGAACCCCAGCTGCACCGACAGTCGGCTGGCGTCGGCCACCACACGTCCCCACACCTGGTCCCACACAGCGGCTCCTAGGCGTCGATGGCGTCGGCGTCGACCTCGTAGGCGCCGGCCACGATGAAGTCCTTGCGGGGGGCGACGTCGGTGCCCATCAGCAGCTCGAAGACACGGGTCGCGTCGGCCGCGTCGTCGGCGGTGATCCGTCGCAGGGTGCGGTGCCGCGGGTCCATCGTGGTCTCCGCCAGCTGGTCGGCGTCCATCTCACCCAGACCCTTGTAGCGCTGGACCGGGTCCTTCCAGCGCACACCCTTCTTGGTGAGCTCGGCGAGCTTTCGCTGCAGCTCGGCGTCGGAGTAGGTGTAGACGTACTTGTCCATCCCCTTCTTGGGGTTGGTCAGCTCGATCCGGTGCAGGGGCGGGACCGCGGTGAACAGCCGCCCGGACGTGACCAGGTCGGGCATGTACTTGAAGAACAGGGTCGCCAGCAGGCACCGGATGTGCGCCCCGTCGGAGTCGGCGTCCGCCATCAAGATGATGCGCCCGTAGCGGGCCTGCTCGAGGTCGAAGGTGCGGCCGGACCCGGCCCCGATCACCTGGATGATCGAGGCGCACTCGGTGTTCTTCAAGACGTCGGCCACCGTGGCCTTCTGCACGTTGAGGATCTTGCCCCGGATCGGCAGCAGCGCCTGGAACTCCGAGTTGCGCGCCGCCTTCGCCGTACCCATGGCGGAGTCGCCCTCGACGATGAACAGCTCGGAGCGCTCGACGTCGGTGCTGCGGCAGTCGTTGAGCTTCGCCGGGAGCGCGGAGGACTCCAGCGCGTTCTTGCGGCGCTGGGTGTCGCGGTGCTGACGGGCCGCCAGCCGGGTCTTGGCCGCGCCCGCGACCTTCTCCATCACCAGCTTGGCCTGGGCCTTCTCGACCCGCTTGGTCGAGGTCAGGAACTCCTTGAGCTCGGCCGCGACCACCTTGCGTACGACGGCCCGCGCGGCCGGCGTACCGAGCACCTCCTTGGTCTGGCCCTCGAACTGCGGCTCGGCCAGCCGCACGGTGACCACCGCGGTCATGCCTTCGAGCACGTCGTCCTTGATCACGTCGGTGTCGTTGGCCTTGAGCACCCGTGCGCCGCGCATCACGTCGTTGAAGGTCTTGGTGACGGCCGCCTCGAACCCCGAGACGTGGGTGCCGCCCTTGGGCGTGGCGATCACGTTGACGAAGGAGCGCACCTCGGTGTCGTAGCCGGTGCCCCACCGGATCGCGACGTCGACACCGAGCTCGCGCTCGACGTCCTGCGGGGTCATGTGGCCCTTCTCGTCGAGCAGCGGGACGGTCTCGGTGAAGGTGTCGGACCCCTGCAGCCGCAGCACCTCGGTCACGGGCTCGTCGTGGCTGAGGAACTCGCAGAACTCGGTGATGCCCCCGTCGTGACGGAAGCGCTCCGTGACCACCTCCTCGCCGCGTCGGTCGTTGAGCACCAGCTCGAGGCCGGGAACGATGAAGGAGGTCTGTCGGGCACGGGTGACCAGCTCGTCCCAGGTGAAGGTGGCGTCCTTGGTGAAGATCTGCCGGTCCGGCCAGAACCGGACGCGGGTGCCGGTGACGCCCTTCTTGACCCGGCTGCCCTTGTGCAGCCCCGAGGCGGGGTCGAACCCGGTGCCCGGTCCCTCGCCCGCGAACACCCCGGGCGCCCCCCGCTGGAAGGACATCACCTGGGTCGCCGGCGAACGGTCGACTTCCACATCGAGCCGGGCGGAGAGCGCGTTCACGACCGAGGCACCGACACCGTGCAGACCACCGGTGGCGGCGTAGGAGCCGCCGCCGAACTTGCCGCCCGCGTGCAACTTGGTGAAGACCACCTCGACGCCGGAGAGGCCGGTCTTGGGCTCCTTGTCGACCGGGATCCCACGGCCGTCGTCGTGGACCTCGGCGGAGCCGTCCGGGTGCAGGTGCACGTCGACGCGGTGGCAGTGGCCGGCCAGCGCCTCGTCCACGGCGTTGTCGATGATCTCCCACAGGCAGTGCATCAGCCCCCGGGTGTCGGTGGACCCGATGTACATGCCCGGCCGCTTGCGCACCGCCTCGAGTCCTTCGAGGACGAGCAGGTGCTGGGCGTTGTAGGTGTTGTCGATGGTCCTTGCACCTCTGTTGGCAGGGCGGAGCATGGGCATTCGGGCGTGGGAGAAATCTACCGAGTGGGCCCTCCCAGCCGGTCCCCGACGCGCCACCGACGCGCCACCGACGCGCCACCGACGCGATCTGCTCACCGGCCCTTGTGCAGTGTGCTCCACTTGGTAGAGAAACACCGAGAAGCAGTTGAGCGTTTTGCCCACATCGCCACGCGTTGCGGTGGACACTCGACACACGGTGTGAAATGTCCCACTCGAATCTGGAGTGGGATTGTATGGCGGGGGGAAGGATCCTTCGTGATTTGATGTTCAGTACTGGTGAGACCACATCCAGAGGCACTCAGCCTCGATGCTCGAGACAGTCCATGACACGAGAGTGAGGCCCGAAGTGACTACTGCGACAGCCCCCAGCGCCGCGCCGCTCACTGCGATCGACCGGTGCGACCGATGCGGTGCCCAGGCCTACCTCCGCGTACAGCTCCAGAGCGGCGGCGAGCTGCTGTTCTGCGCCCACCACGCCCGCGAGCACGGTGACAAGCTCCGCGAGGTCGCGTCCCACGTCCAGGACGAGACCGGCAAGCTCGGCACCCCGACCACCACCGCCGGCGGCGAGGGCTGACCCTCCCCCAGGCTTGCTGAGGCCCCGGTCCCCTGATGGGACCGGGGCCTCAGTCGTTCTCCGGGCCACCGGCCTGAGAGAGTCCTGCCCATGACCGGAACCGAAGTCCTCGTCGCCCTCGCGATCGCGCTGGGCCTGGTCGGGATCGTGGTCCCCGGACTGCCGGGGTCGCTGCTCGTCCTCGGTGCGGTGCTGGTCTGGGCCCTGGAGATCGGCACCGGCACCGCATGGACGGTGTTCGCGATCGCTGCCACCTTCGTTGCGCTCGGCAGCCTGGCCAAGTACGTCGTACCCGGCCGTCGGCTCAGGACTGCCGGTATCCCGAACTCCACGCTGCTGCTGGGCGGCCTCCTCGGGGTGATCGGCTTCTTCGTGGTGCCGGTGGTGGGCCTCGTCCTGGGCTTCGTGCTCGGGGTCTACCTCTCCGAGCTGCGTCGCCAGGGCCGCGAGCGCGCCTGGCCGGCCACGGTGCACGCCCTCAAGGCCGTGGGCCTCTCCCTGCTGATCGAGCTGACGTCGTCGCTGCTGGCCGCCATGACCTGGGCGGTCGGCGTGGTGGTGACCTGACGTGGCGGTGCTGATCGCGCTGGTCGCTGCCATGACCTACGGCCTCTCGGACTTCATCGGCGGCGTCGCGTCCCGGCGTACGTCGGCCTGGCCGGTCGCCGCCGTCAGCGCCGCCACCGCGCTCCTCGCGTCCGTGGCGGTCGCCCTCGTGCTACCGGGCGACCCGACCACGGCCGACCTGACCTGGGGAGCACTCGGCGGCATCGGCAACGGCGCGGGTGCGGGCTTCCTCTACCGCGGTCTGGCCAGCGGCCGGATGGGCGTGGTCGGGCCGGTCTCCGCGGTGGGCGCAGCAGCCCTGCCCGTGGTCGTGGGCGTGCTCAGCGGGGAACGTCCCGCGGCCCTGGTCTGGGCGGGCATCGTGGTGGCTGCCCCGGCGATCTGGCTGGTCGCCCGGGAACCTCGCCCCGAGCCGCCACCGGACGGCCTGGTCCCAGGAGAGGTCCCGGGGAGGTCACCGGAGAGGTCCCAGGAGAGGTCCCGGGAGAGGTCACCGGAGAGGGCATCGCCGCCGGGCTGCTCGACGGCGTACTCGCCGGGGCCGGCTTCGGGCTGCTCTTCGTGGCGCTCGGTCAGGTCGAGCAGGGAGCGGGCTTCTGGCCGGTGGCTGTCGGGCAGGCCGTCGGCGTCCCGACCGTGATCCTGCTCGCGGTGCTTCTCAAGGGCAGCGCGGTCCCCCGACACCGGAGCGAGCTGCAGGGCGGGCTGGCCAGCGGGGTGCTCAGCGCCTCCGCCCTGATCGGGTTCCTGGTCGCGACCCAGCAGGGTCTGCTGGCCGTCACGGCAGTGCTCACCTCGCTCTACCCGGCCGCCACGGTGCTGCTCGCGGCCGTGGTCCTGCACGAGCGGGTGCACCGCGTCCAGGCGGTCGGGCTGGCCCTGTGTGCGGTGTGCGTCACGTTCGTGGCGGTGGGCTGACTCCCGCACGGTAGCGTCCGGCGGGTGACCTCCCCCTCCGGCTCCGACGCCGCTCCCCAGACCCTGACCGCCACCGAGATCGCCGCCGCCGTGCGCGCCGGGACGCTCACCGCACGTCAGGCCGTCGACCGTTCGCTCGCCCGGATCGAGCGCACCGACGCCCAGGTCGGCGCCTACCAGGTGGTCCGCACGCGCAAGGCCCGCGACGAGGCCGACGCGGTCGACGCCCGGCCCGATCGCGAGCAGCTGCCGCTGGCCGGGGTGCCGATCGCGATCAAGGACAACGTGCCGGTCACCGGGGAGCCGATGCGCACTGGCTCGGCGGGCTCCGACCCGGCTCCCCGCACCAGCGACCACGCGATCGTCCACCGGCTGCGGGAGGCCGGCGCCGTGGTGGTCGGGATCACCCGCGTGCCCGAGCTCTGCGTCTACGGGACCACCGACTCGACGTACGGCACCACCCGCAACCCGTGGAACCTCGCGCTCTCCCCCGGCGGCTCGTCGGGCGGCTCGGCCGCCGCGGTCGCCTCCGGCACCGTGCCCGTGGCCCACGGCAACGACGGCATGGGCTCGATCCGGATCCCCTCGGCGTGCTGCGGCCTGGTCGGGATCAAGCCCGGCCTGGGCGTGGTTCCCGCCGACCTCGGCAACGGCTCCTGGTTCGACATGGCCGAGAACGGCCCACTGACCACGACCGTGGCCGACGCGGCGCTGGTGCTCTCGGTGATGGCCGGCGACCCCGCCCTGGCCTCTCCCGCGGAACCCGGTGCGCTCCGGATCGCCCTGTCGACGCGGGTCCCGGGCTTCACCCCCCTGGACCCCGAGTGGAAGGCCGCGGCAACCACCAGCGCCGACCACCTGCGCGCGGCCGGGCACACCGTGGCGACGGCGCACCCGTCCTACGACCTGCGCCTGACCGCCACCGAGTTCGGCCGCTGGGCCGCCGGCACCGCGCTGGACATCGAGCAGCTGGCCGAGCCCGGGAAGATCGAGCCGCGCGTACGTCGCCACGCCCAGGTCGGCCGGGTGCTCAAGCGGCTCGGTCTCGCGGGCGAGGGCGGGCGTACGGCGTGGCAGGCGCGCGCCGAGAAGCTCTTCGCCGACCACGACGTGCTGCTGACCCCGATGCTGGCGCAGTTCCCCCGGTCCTCCAACCGGTGGAGCGAGCGGGGCTGGTTCGCGAACATCGGCTCCAACGCCTACTACGCGCCGTTCGCCGCTCCCTGGAACGTCGCCGGCTGGCCGGCGATGTCGGTGCCGGCAGGCCTGTCGCAGGCCGGTCAGCCGCTCGCCGTACAGCTCGTCGGTCGTCCCGGGTCGGAGGCGACCCTCCTCGGGCTCGCTGCCCAGCTCGAGGCTGCCAGCCCGTGGCAGCGAGTGCCTGCTGCCTACGCCGGCTGAGGCCGACCGGGCTCAGCAGGTCCCGTTGAAGCTGGACATCTCGGCCGGCGGTGCCTCGACCGACTGCGCGTTCTTGCGGTCCAGGTTGTAGTAGCGCACCCAGTCCATCTGCATCCGGCCCTTGTTCATCCGGGCGCCGGCAGGGGCCGCCATCCGGAAGCGCACGTTGTACTGCTCACCGGTGCGGGCAGCGTCGCGCTTCTCGCTCATCACGACCTTGGTGTTGATGAACCACGAGATCCGGTCGGGCGTGACCTCGATGGCGTAGGTGTGGAAGAGGTCCTGGCGCAGGTCGAGCTGCTTGGTCATGGTGAAGTCGACGTCGCCGTTGCGCAGGTGCATGGTGGCCGGGTCCTCCCCGATGGTCGACTCGCTGAGCACGATGCTGCGGGTGCACTTGTTCCCGCTGCTCGGGACCAGCTCCCAGATCGCGCGGTACGGCGTGCCGGTCCTGTCGTACTGCCGGGTGCGCATCCGCGCCTCCCACCGGCCGTACTGGCGCGCGCCGGCCTGCCAGTCGGCGGTGACGGTGCCGCTCGTGGCGGTGGTGTTCAGCGTCAGCATGCCGTTCTGGTTGCGGACCATCCCGGGCTCTCCCCCGGTGACCACCCAGTTCGAGGCCAGCGGGCCGTGGAACTCGTCCTTGAGCACGGCACTGCCCCACTGGAAGAGCTTGGCGGCGTTCGTCGGCCGCACCGGCGGGGGACCCTGGGTGCCGTACTGGGTGGGTGCCGGCATGTTCGCCGGGGCCGCCTTCGGTGCCCGCTTCTTGTGGTGGTGCGAGCGGTGCGAGTGCTTGAAGTGCTTCTTCGCCGAGTGCTTGTGGTGCGAGCGGTGCGAGTGCTTGTGCTTGGCGGCGTCCGCCGGGATGGAGGCGCCAGCGGCGAGCACGCACGCGGCAGCGGAGACGGCAATGACCTTGAGGAACGAGACCTGCGACATGCCCACCAGCGTAGGGACATTTGGGGGTTTATGAGGCAGTTTGTCCTAAATAGTGTCGGTCGGCCGTCACCGGTCGGCCGGCACCGACAGCGAGAGCGCGAAGTCACCGGCCGGGTCGGTCCACCAGTGCGTCAGCCGCAGTCCCGCGGCGGCGAGCTCGTCGGTGACACGCGCGCGCCGGAACTTGGTGGAGATCTCGGTGCGGACGTGCTCACCGGCCGCGAAGTCGACCTCGAGGTCGAGCGCGTCGATCCGCACCCGGTGGTCACGCTCGGAGACCAGCCGCATCTCGATCCACTCGTTCTCGGCATCCCACACGGCCCGGTGCGCGAACGCACCGAGGTCGAAGTCGGCGCCGAGCTCGCGGTTGATCACGGCGAGCACGTTCTTGTTGAACTCCGCGGTCACGCCCTGCGCGTCGTCGTACGCCGCCACCAGCCGGTGCGGGTCCTTGACGAGGTCGGTGCCGAGCAGGAAGGAGTCCCCCTCCCCGAGCGTGCCGCGCACGTCGCGCAGGAAGTCGGCTCGCTGTGCCGGGTCGAGGTTGCCGATGGTGGAGCCGAGGAAGGCCAGCAGCCGGCGCGGGTGCCGGGGCAGCTCAGCGAGATGGTGCTCGAAGTCGCCGACCACGGGCTGGACCTCCAGCCCCGGGAACTCCGCGGCCACGGCCGCGCCGGCCTCTTCCGAGCACGACCGGGTCGACGTCGAAGGGCACGAACCGGGTCAGCGTGCCGGCTCCGGTGAGCGCCTCGAGCAGCAACCTGGTCTTCTCCGAGGTGCCGCTGCCCAGCTCCATCAGGGTCTCCGCGTCGCTGAGCCGGGCGATCTCCTCGACCCTCTCCTCGAGGATCGCGCGCTCGGTGCGCGTGGGGTAGTACTCCGCCAGGCGGGTGATCTCGTCGAAGAGCTCGCTGCCGCGCGCGTCGTAGAAGTACTTCGGCGGCAGCGTCTTCGCCTCCGCCGTGAGGCCGGCGCGCACGTCGGTGGCCATCTGGTCGGACAGTGCCTCGGGGTCGAGGTGCACGGCGAGGTCGGCGATGGACATCAGCTCTCCAGTTCGGTCACGGTCACCCCGGACGAGGTGACCTCCAGCAGGTGCCGGTCGGGTACGTCGACCCAGCGGGCGTCGTCGTCGTAGGGCTCGCTGGCCACGACCACGCCGTCGGCCAGCTCGAGGTAGCTCATCTGGTCGCCCCACGAGATCGCGGTGATCGAGCTCCCGTCGGTGAGCAGCACGCTCAGGTACGCAGCGGGGTCGTCCGCCGCGACCTTGCGGATGGTCTCGACCAGCCGCTCGGGCCCCCGGGCGAAGACGTGTGCCGCCAGCACAGCGGAGTCGCAGGCCGACTCGGCGTCGTTGGTGGCGGGCAGGACCGAGCGGTCGACGCGGCCGTTGTGGGAGAACAGCCACCGGCCGTCGGTGAAGGGCGCGGCCGCGCTCTCGTCCATCGGCATCCCCACCGTGGCCGAGCGCACCGCCGCCAGGACAGCTCCCGAGGACAGCACCGGCGCCACCGAGGCGAAGGACACCTCGCCCCACAGCGGCTTGGCCGAGCGCCACCGGACCGGGGACTCTTGGCCGGGGACATAGAAACCCACTCCCCAACCGTCGGCGTTCATCCGCCCGCGGTTCTGGCGCCGTGGCGCGTAGGACTGGCGCTGCAGCCCGAACGGCGGGTCGAGGACCAGTGACGACAGCGTGCGCGGCTCCCCCAGCCACGCCAGGTGCCTACACATCCCAGGCCAGCCGCAGGCCGGTGAAGATCTGGCGGCGGACCGGGTGGTCCCAGTTGCGGAACGACGGACGGATCGCGTTGCCGCCCACGGCCCACGAACCGCCGCGCAGCACGCGGTAGTCGCCGCCGAAGAACGGCGCGCTGTAGTCGGCGTAGAGCATCGGCTCGAACCCGCTCCAGGCCTCGAAGCCCGAGCTGGTCCACTCCCAGACCTCGCCCATCATCTGCTCCACGCCGTAGGCCGAGGCCCCCGCCGGGTAGGCGCCCAACGGCGCGGGCCGCAGGGCGTCGCCGCCGAGGTTGGCCAGATCCGGAGTCCATGGCGAGTCACCCCAGGGCCAGCGGCGCCGGCGTCCGAGCGCGGGGTCCCAGACGCACGCCTTCTCCCACTCCTGCTCGGTCGGCAGGCGGGCACCGGCGAAGGCTGCGTAGGCCTCGGCCTCGAAGAAGCTCACGTGCTGCACCGGCTCGTTCGCCGGCACCTCCTCGACGTGACCGAAGCGGCGTCGGGAGCCGTCCGCGGACCAGAACAGCGGCCGCTCCAGCCCGGCGTCCTGGCGGTGCTTCCAGCCGCGCGGCGACCACCACTGCGGGTCGTCGTAGCCGCCGGCCTCGACGAACACCTGCCACTCGCCGTTGCTGACCGGGACCCGGCCGATCCGGAAGGCCGGAAGGTCGACCACGTGGGCGGGTCGCTCGTTGTCCAGCGACCACGGCTCGTCGGTCCCGTCGACCCCGAGCACGAACGGACCGGCCGGGACCAGCACCGGCTCCGGCGAGACCTGGCGTCCCGGCGGCAGCGGAGCACCCGCGCCGAGCAGGGGGGATCCCCGGCGGAGCTGGTGGGTCGCGAGCATCGTCTCGACGTGCTGCTGCTCGTGCTGCTCGACCATCGCGTAGGTGAAGAGATCGTCCGTCTCACCGGCACGCTCCAGCCCGTCGAGGACCCGGCCCCGGACGTCGGCGATGAAGCTGCGCGCCTCGGTCGGGGTGAGCAGCGGCAGGTCCACCCTGCGCGCCCGCGGGTGTTCGAAGGCGTCGTACAGCTGCTCGATCCGGCAGGAGAGGAGTCCCTGCGCGGCCGCGTTGCCGCCGCGCAGCAGCCACAGGTCCTCCTGCTGGCCGATGTGCGCGAGGTCCCAGACGAGTGGACTCATCAGCGCGCTGTGCTGCGCGGTGAGCTCGGGCTCGTCGATCTCGGTCAGTCCGAGGGTGCGGACCCGTGCCTGCTCGAGGCCGCGGGCGATCTGCTCATGCATGTGCTTCCTCCAGGAGTACGTCGAGAGGGCTGGACTCCTCGATGCGGCGGCGCAGCTCCCCGCTGGGCGTGCGGCCGGAGGTGATCAGCTCGGCCAGCTCCTCGAGCTCGGCCTTGAGGGCCGGCGGGCAGCGCCGGGCGGCGAGCTCCACGCAACCGGTCACGGCGCGGGCGACCTCGGGATCGCCGGTGCCCAGCCGCGCGGCGCCCTCCCACCGGTCGACTGCAGGCGCGCACAGCTCGGCTGCCTCGTCCGAGGCCTGGACGTCGTCGACCAGGGTCGCGGTCAGCGCGGCCAGGGCCGGCCACCATCGGTCGGGCAGAGCGTCGATGCAGCGGAGCTCGAGATATCCGCGCGGCCGCAACGGCGGGAACAGCGTGGTCAGGTGGTAGTCGAGATCCGCGATGCCCGGTCGGCGACCGCACAGCTCGTGACCTCCCAGCCAGTCCGCGAACGACACCCGATGGGTCACCGGGTGCATCACGTCGCCGTTCCGGACCAGCATCACCGGAGCACTCAGCGCATAGGTCGCCCATGCTTGGGTGGGTTCACCGCGCGGCATCGGGTCGCTGCGACCGTGGTCGATCCCCTGCCAGACGCCCTGCCGCATCGAGTGCCACCCCGAGGAGGCGCCGCCGAGGTAGGGCGAGGTCGAGGAGAGGGCGATCAGCATCGGCACCAGACCACGGATCCGCTCGAGCCGGGACTCCCAGCCTGCCTCGGCTCCGGCGTCGAGGTTGATCTGCAGGGCAGCCGTGCCCGACATCATCGCCTTGCCGGAGCCGGCGCACCCGAGCGCGTCGAAGTGCTGCTCCATCGCCAGGTAGCGCTCGCTGGGGTTGACCCGCTCGACCGGCCGTGCCGGGTCGGTCCCGAGCGGTGCGGCGCCGTACCCCTGCTCGCGCAGGCACTGGCGCAGCACCTCGCGGTCCGCGCGCAGCGCCTCGACGGCCGCCACCACGTCGTCGCGGGGTGGGGTGGAGAGCTCGATCTGCCCTCCGGGCTCCAAGGTCACCGAGCTGCCGGACGGCAGCGGTCCCACGCTGCCGGCCAGCGCCGAGGCGCGTTCCCAGTCGGGACGGCGTTCCGGGTGGCTCAGGTCGACCAGGTGCAGCTCGAGCTCGAGCCCGACCTTCCCCCCGGCATCCGCGCTGAGCGCGGTTGCGGCGATGTGCGCGCGGGCGGTCGCGGTCGGATCGCCGGTGTCGAGTGTGACGGTCATTCCGCCCCCTCCAGGTCCGGACCGGCTGCGCATCACAGCCGCGGGTCGGTGCGGGGGCGACCAGTGTGCGGCCGTCCTCGTTGAACAGCCGTCAGTCTTGCAAAGGGGGCCAAGCCAGCCAAGGGCTCTGTCCGGGTCCGGCCTCAGTCCTCCATCGCCCTGGCCAGTCGCTGCAGGGCGGTGTGGTCCAGGTCCACGTGCGGGCTGAGCCGCAGCAGGGGCGGCATCGTGCCGACGTCCTCCCGCGGAGCTCTCCACGGCAGCGCCAGCGTGGTCACGATCCGGTGATCCTCCAGCAAGCGGCGCTGCACCTGGGCGACGTCCTGACCGGCAGTGGCCATCACGCCGGTGATGGAGCCGGCCGGGGCGTCCGGGTGCAGCACCTCCCACCCCGGCACGCTCGCGATCGTCTCCCGCAGCTGCCGACCGACCTCGGCCAGTCGCGCGGTGACGTCGACGAGTCCGAGATCGAGCACCTCGCGCACGGCGACCCCGAGGCCGACCCGACCCGCCACGTGCGCCTCGTCGGACTCCATCAGCTGCATCGGCGCGGCGTCGGGCTTCTTGCCCAGCGGGGCGACCCGCAGCCCGTCGCGGCGCTCCGCGGCCACCGCCAGCATGCCCACGCCTCGAGGGCCCGTGAGCCACTTGCGACTGGTGGCGAAGACGGCGTCCGCCCCAGCCGGCACCGAGACGTGCCCGGCCGACTGCGCCGCGTCCACCCACACCGGCACTCCCGCCACGCGGCACGACGCCACCACCTCCGTCGCCGGTTGCACCAGGCCACGGTGCGCTGCGACGTGGTCGAGCAGCACCAGGTCGGGCGGGTCGCTGCGCAGCTGCAGCTCCAGCGCCTCGAGGTCGATCACGCCGCGGTCGTCGGTCACGATCGGTACCAGAGGGAACCCCCGGTGGGTGAGCAGGTCGACGTTGGTGCCCCACTCGGAGTCGGCCATGGCGATCCGGGCGCCGTCCGGCAGCGGCCAGGCCTGCAGCAGGGCGAGCAGGGCCGCGGTGGCGCTCTCCACGAACGCCACTCCCCCGGCGTCGCTGGACAGCACGGTGGCGACGTCCGCCCGCACAGCCTGGAGCCGCGGTGCGGCGATCTCCGCAGCGACGTACCCCCCGACCTGCGCCTCGAGCCGTGCGTGCGCCGTTACCGCGTCCAGGGTGGCCTGCGAGGAACGCCCCGCGGCCGCGGTGTCCAGGTGCAGGAAGTCCGTTCGCGGGCGGGCCCCCGCCCAGTCGGTCCATGCGTGCTCGGTCACGGACGCAAACCTGCCATACAGTCCCGATTCGCCCCGACGCTGGATCATCGGCACCGGTCGCCAGGGTCCCGTTCGGCGGATCGGGCGTAGCGTGAAATCAGGCAGTCGACCCCCGGAAAGGTGGAGTCATGTTCACGCATCTTCGTTCCCCCGGGGGCACTCTTGGCAAGCTCAGCATCGCGGCGGCCCTGCTTCTCGGGATCCTCGGTGTCCTGGGTCTGGTCACCCTCCTCTTCGCCGCGGCCGTCGGCAACGAGTGGTGGTCGGACACCCGCACGGACCAGCTGTTCGGCGCGGCCTTCTTCGGGCTCTCCGCCCTCGGTGCGGTCGGTTTCGAGATCATGGACCGCCAGCCCCTCCCGGGCGCGACGCTCGCCGTGATCGGCAGCCTCGCCCTCGGGACGATCCTGGTCTGGACCCTCGTCATCCCGGTGCTCGCCCTGGGAAGCCTGGTCGTCGCGGTGCTGCGGGCCCGCGAGCTGATGCACTCCACCGCGCACCCGCACGGCCCGGCGCACGCCTGAGGTCCCCTGAGAGGGCAGGTGCCCTCCGAAGCGTTGCTGGAACGTTCGGTCAAAGGACGCTTTGACCGAACGTTCCAGCAACCGAGTGAGGCGGTCCCTGCGCGAACCGTGCGGGGTGGGGCTTGCGGACAGGGTGCCGTCCCCGGATCCGTCCTTCCCAGGCGCACAGCCGCCCCCGGCCGAGTTCGACCGGGGGCGGCTGGGAGTTGATCAGGATCAGTCCAGGTAGTCGCGCAGAACCTGCGAGCGGCTCGGGTGCCGCAGCTTCGACATGGTCTTGGACTCGATCTGCCGGATCCGCTCACGCGTGACTCCGTAGACCTTGCCGATCTCGTCGAGGGTCTTGGGCTGGCCGTCGGTGAGGCCGAAGCGCATCGAGACCACGCCGGCCTCACGCTCGGAGAGCGTGTCGAGCACGGCGTGCAGCTGCTCCTGGAGCAACGTGAACGAGACCGCGTCGGCGGGAACGATCGCCTCGGAGTCCTCGATCAGGTCACCGAACTCGGAGTCGCCGTCCTCACCGAGGGGGGTGTGCAGCGAGATCGGCTCCCGGCCGTACTTCTGCACCTCGATGACCTTCTCCGGGGTCATGTCGAGCTCCTTGGCGAGCTCTTCCGGAGTGGGCTCGCGGCCGAGGTCCTGCAGCATCTGGCGCTGGACGCGGGCGAGCTTGTTGATCACCTCGACCATGTGCACGGGGATCCGGATGGTGCGGGCCTGGTCGGCCATCGCGCGGGTGATCGCCTGGCGGATCCACCAGGTCGCGTAGGTCGAGAACTTGTAGCCCTTGGTGTAGTCGAACTTCTCGACTGCCCGGATCAGGCCGAGGTTGCCTTCCTGGATCAGGTCGAGGAAGAGCATCCCGCGGCCGGTGTAGCGCTTGGCCAGCGAGACGACGAGTCGCAGGTTGGCCTCGAGGAGGTGGTTCTTGGCGCGACGGCCGTCCTCCCGGATCCACTCCAGCTCGTCCTGCACCTTGGGCGTGAGCTTGCCGCCCTTGTTGAGCTTCTCCTCGGAGAAGAGTCCGGCCTCGATGCGCTTGGCCAGCTCGACCTCCATCTCCGCGTTGAGGAGGGGGACCTTGCCGATCTGCTTGAGGTAGTCCTTGACCGGGTCGGCGGTGGCACCCGCCACCATGACCTGCTGCTCGGGCTCGTCGGTCTCGTCCGCCGCGGAGACGACGAAGGTGGCGTTCTTCTCGTCCTCCTTGATCGTCGGGTCGGCCTTGACGTCCTTCTCGAACTGCTCGTCCGGGACGTCGGCGAGCACCGGCTTGCCGTCGGGACCGATCACGGTCACCGCGGCCTGGATCTGCTCAGCGGTCTTCTTGGCACTCGCCTTGGGAGCGGGCCGGGCGGCAGCCTTCGTGGCCGGCGCCTTCTTCGCGGGGGTCTTGGCTGCGCCGTCGGAGGTGGGTGCTGCGGTCTTCTTGGCCGCCGCCTTCTTGGCGGTCGAGCTTGTCGAACTCGAGGACACGAACTACCTCTCGATTGCCGTTCAGGAGCTTTTCAGGAAACAACGGGGGCGCGACAAGACCCGTACCTGTCAACAGCCGCTTGCTTATTGTGGCACGGCCGCCAAGCGCTGACGGCCACGGGCTCACTCGCGGGCGGCGGCCTTCTTCTCCTTCTTGAAGGCACGCACCTTTTCCAGCGACTCGACGTCCACGACATCGGCGACCGAGCGGTACCCCTCGAGGGCGTAGTCCCCGACCGCGCTCTCCCAGCCCTCAGGGCGTACGCCGGCCTGCTTGGCCAGCAGCGCCACGAAGATCTGCGCCTTCTGCTTGCCGAAGCCGGGCAGGCTGGTCATCCGTCGCAGCAGGTCGCGACCGTCCTGCGCCTCGGTCCAGATCCGCTCGGCACGGCCGTCGTACTCGTCGGCCACGATGCGGGCGACTGCCTGGATGCGCCCGGCCATCGAACCCGGGAACCGGTGCACGGCAGGCGGCTCGGCGCACAGGGACGCGAACTGCTCCGGCTCGGCGGCCGCGATCCGGGCCGGGTCGAGGTCGCCGAAGCGGTCGAGCAGCTTGGCCGGGCCGGCGAACGCCCGCTCCATCGGGAACTGCTGGTCCAGCAGCATGCCGAGCAGCAGCGCGAACGGGTTCTCGCTGAGTACCTGGTCGGCGTGCTCGTCGCCGGTGATGTGGAGGGCCATCGGGACATCATGCCAAGGCGCTGCACGGGGCCCACGGGTCGGAGGCCCGCAACCGGGGTCTCGTGCCCCGGTCCTGTGCCGGGTCTCGTGCCGGGGTCTCGTGCCGGGGTGTCGCCCCACGCCGCCCAGGCCGCCGCCCACGATCAGTTCTAGCACCGGGCCTGTGGACAGCGGCCGGCAACTGTCGTCGCCGCAGGGCAAGGTGATGCGCATGTCCCTGCCACGTCCTTCGATCGCGGTCGAGCTGCGTGCCTTCGTCGCCGGCGCCGGGCGCGTGCGAGCGCTTCCCACGACTGCCCACATCGGAGTCCCCGGCGGCGAGCACGTCTCGGTCGCCCACCAGGGTCTTCACGACCACGCGCTACGCACCGACGTGGTGGTGCGCGCCCTCGACGGCCTGCCGGACACGTCTGGTGCCTGCTGCTGGCTGACGCGCAGCGGTGAGCTCGAGCGCGGTGACGCGGACGCCGAGTGGTTCGCGGCGGCGCTGGCCGGCTTCGCCGTCCACGGGTTGCTGCTGCCCCACTTCTACGTGCTGAACCGTCGCGGCTGGCGCGACCTGGTCACCGGGGACACCCGGGTCTGGACCCGGGTGCGGGTCGGCCAGTGACCGGTCCCCTCAGACCGGCCAGGTGTGTACAGGTTCGTTGGCGTGCATCAGCTCCCGGTAGGTGAGCAGCGTGGTGCGCAGCGCCTCGGCGCGATCCTTGCCCTCAGCCTCCCGCGCCTGCACCCGCTCGATGAACCACGACGCGCCGTTCTGGCGCAGCACGCAGCGCTGCTCGATGATCGAGAGCAGCCGCTCCCGCTCGTCGGCCTCGACTCCCCACCGCTCGAGCCCGGCGTGGGCCATCGGCAGCAACCGCCGCAGCACCAGCTCGGTGGCGCTGACCTCGCCGATCCCGGGCCAGTACACCCGGGCGTCGATGCCGTGCTGTGCCGCGACGTGGAAGTTCTCCTCCGCGGCCGAGAACGACATCTGCGACCACAGCGGCCGGTCGTCCTCCGCGAGAGTGCGCACCAGCCCGAAGTAGAAGGCCGCGTTGGCCATCGTGTCGATCACGCTCGGGCCGGCTGCCAGCACCCGGTTCTCCACCCGAAGGTGCGGCATCTCGTCGACCACGTCGTACACCGGTCGGTTCCAGCGGTAGATCGTGCCGTTGTGCAGCTTGAGCTCGGAGAGCGCAGGCGTGCCACCTGCCTCGAGCACCTCCAGCGGGTCCTCGTCGGCGGTGATCGGCAGCAGCGCGGGGAAGTAACGGACGTTCTCCTCGAACAGGTCGAAGATCGAGGTGATCCACCGCTCCCCGAACCACACCCGCGGACGGACGCCCTGCTCCTTGAGCTCCTCGCTGCGGGTCTCCGTGGCCTGCTCGAACAGCGGGATCCGGGTCTCGTGCCACAGCTGCTTGCCCAGCAGGTAGGGAGAGTTGGCCCCCACCGCGAGCTGGATCCCGCTGATGGCCTGCGAGGCGTTCCAGTACGCCGCGAAGTTGTCCGGGCTGACCTGGGTGTGCAGCTGGGTGCTCGTGCAGGCGGCCTCGGGCATGATCGACTCCGAGGTCGTCCGGAGCCGTTCGGCCCCCTGGATGTCGATCACCAGGTCCTCGCCGCGAGCGGCAAGGATCTGGTCGCTGAGCAGCTTGTAGCGCGGGTTGGGGCTGATCGTCGACGGCCCGAGATGACCGTCCTCGAGCGTCGGCAGGATGCCGATCATCACCATGTGGGCGTCGACCTCGTTGGACTTGCGCTCGGCGTGGTTCAGGCTCGCCCGCAGGTCGTCCTCGAACCCGCTCACTCCCCGCGAGCCCAGGTGTCGCGGCGAGACGTTGATCTCGAGGTTGAACTGCGCCAGCTCGGTCTGGAAGTCGGGGTCGGCGATCGCCTCGAGGACCTCCATCCCCTTCAGCGCAGGGTGGCCGTCGTCGTCGACGAGGTTGAACTCGATCTCCATCCCGGTCATCGGGTTGTCGACGTCGAACCTCGACTCGCGCAGCATCCGGGCGAAGACGTCGAGACAGCGGCGTACCTTCTCGCGGTGCCGGGTGCGGTCAGCCCGGCTGAACTCCTGCAGATCGACCTCTTCTCCCATGACCGCACCCTAGACCGCAGGGCGTCGTGGTCACGAGGCTTCTCGGCTGGCGCGGAACACCGGCAGCTCGTCCTCGCCGATCGGCACCCAGGTGTCCGGGGGCACTGCGCGGGTCAGCAGCTCGGCAATGCAGTGCGCCATCGAGTAGTCCGGGTCGACCTCCAGGCACCGGTCCAGGGCACACCAGGCCAGCGCACCGTTGCCCTGCTGCCAGGCCGCGAACGCCAGCAGGGAGGCTGCTCCCGGCAGCAGGCCGCGCGGGGCACGACGCACCAGGCCGCGCCACAGGCCGACGTGCCCGCCGGCGTCGAGGCGGGTGATCTCCGACCACGCGACGTCACGCGTCGCGACCACCGACGCCAGCACCAGCAACCGGGCGGCCTCGGCGGGACCCGGGCAGGTCGCGCCCGCGAGGTGCTCGCGCACCCGGCGCTGCAGCCACCTCGCCTCGTCGCGCCAGAACTCGCTGCCCCGGCCGGTGTTGCTGGCGCGGTCGCCGGTCACGGCCACCAGGTCGGCGTACCTCGTGGCCGCCAGTGCCACGGCGGTGGCGTCGTCCTCGTCGGTGCCCACCAGCGAGTCCGCCAGCGCGCCGCGGTCCCGCTCGACGACGCCACCGGTGAAGACGTGCTCGGCGGTGAACCGGTGGCTGGACAGGTCGTACGCCGTCCCGGGGTCGCCGTCCTCCGGCACCGGGAAGAACAGCTCGTCCTCGACGCGCAGGACGTCGATCACCTCGATGCCCACCTCCAGGAGCCGGGCCAGCAGCACCGCGCCCTGGGCCTCCGCCACCGCCACGTCGTCGGTGTAGAGCAGCACCGCGGCACGCCGGATCCGGTTGGTGACCGCGGCGGTCGCGAGCAGCTCGGCGACCTCGAGCTGCTCGCTCCCCTCGAGCGGCAGGTCGACCCGGGCATGGAACCCGGAGCCGCGTGCGACGAAGGTGATCAGCACGACGGAGTCGCGCGGATGGAACCCCATCGCGAGCGGCACCATCGCCACCAGGTCACCCGGCGAGCGTGCCACCAGCGTGGGGCCCTGGGGGCCTTCGGAAACGTCGTCGGCCGGTCTGTCGGCAGGGTCGGGGGTCGTCATGGGCGCCACCTTGCGACCGCACCGGACCAGCTCGGCGCCCACGGGCCCGGGCCTGTGCACCCAGCCGGGACCACGGCCGCCTGTGGACGTCGGCCGGCCCCGGAGCACGCCTGGCCACCCGAGGTGTCAGGATCGCAGGGTGCGCTCCGAGCCGACGATCCTCCACGTGGATCTCGACGCGTTCTTCGCCTCGGTGGAGCAGCGGGACAAGCCGTCGCTGCGCGGCAAGCCGGTCGTGGTGGGTGGCACGGGCGGGCGCGGGGTGGTCGCCACCGCCTCCTACGAGGCCCGCACGTTCGGGGTGCACTCGGCGATGTCGACGGCGGAGGCCCGCCGCCGCTGTCCCAACGCAGCGTTCCTCTCCGGCCGGTTCCACGCCTACCGCGACGCCAGCCTGGCCGTGATGGGTCTGCTGCGCTCGATCAGCCCACTGGTGGAGCCGCTGTCGCTGGACGAGGCGTTCGTCGACCTCGAGGCGGCCGACCTGCCCGACCACTCGGTCGCCTCGGTCAGCGCCCTGGCCCGCGACCTCAAGCAACGCGTGCACGAGGTCACCGGCGGTCTGACCGGGTCGGTCGGCATCGGCACCTCCAAGCTGCTCGCGAAGATCGCCAGCGACCTCGACAAGCCCGACGGCCTGGTGGTGGTGGCCCCCGGCATGGAGCAGGACCTGCTGCGGCCGATGCAGGTCACCGTGATCCCCGGGGTCGGCCCGGCCACCGCCGAGCGGCTGCGGCGGGTCGGCGTACAGACCGTGGAGGACCTCGAGGGGCTCACCGAGGAGGAGCTGGTGCGCCTGCTCGGTCGCGCGCACGGCAGCGGTCTCTACGCCCTGGCCCGCGCGCGCGACGACCGCTCGGTGCACCCCGAGCGGCTGGCCAAGTCGATCAGCGTCGAGGACACCTACGACACCGACCACGTCGACCAGCGGCTGCTGCTCGCGCTGCTCGACCGGCAGTCCGCGAAGGTCACGGAGCGGCTGCGCAAGGCACGGATGTCCGGGCGCACGGTCTCGATCAAGGTGCGGCTGCACGACTTCTCCACCCTGAGCCGTTCGGCCACGCTGTCCGAGCCCTCCGACGACGGTCGCCAGATCGCCCGGGTGGCGCGCAGCCTGCTCACGGAGCTGGACACCTCCGGCGGCGTACGGCTCCTGGGGGTGGGGGTCTCCGCGCTCGCGGACTGGATCCAGGAGGACCTCTTCGCCGACGACGAGGAACCCGCCACCGAGGTCGACGACGCCACCACCGAGGCGGCGATCGCAGCCGCCGCGCGGCACCGGGGCTGGGCCCCGGGGATGGACGTCGTGCACACCGAGCACGGCCGGGGCTGGGTGTGGGGCTCGGGGCGAGGAGTGGTGACGGTCCGCTTCGAGACCGCCGAGACCGGCCCGGGCCGGGTGATGAGCTTCGGCATCGCCGACCCCGAGCTGTCCCCCTGGCAGCCCGAGTCCGAGTGAGACGCAGTCAGGCGACGATCTCGAACCCGATCGGCTCCCCCGGCCGCAGCTGGGCGCAGGTGGGCAGGTCCTCGCCCAGCACCACCCCCACCACCGGGTAGCCGCCGGTGGTCGGGTGGTCGTTGAGGAACACCACCGGCTGGCCGTTGGGGGGCACCTGGACGGCCCCGAGCACCATCCCCTCGCTGTCCAGCTCCCGGTCCTCCACGCGTCGCAGCGCCGGGCCCTCCAGCCGCAGGCCGATCCGGTTCGAGGCGCTGCCGACGACGTACGACGACGCGCTCAGCGCCGCCACCGATTCCGGGTCGAACCAGTCCTGGCGGGGTCCCAGACGCAGCCGCAGCCGCTCCCGGCGGCGGCGCGGCCAGGTCGCCTCGACCGCGACGCCTGGGGCGGCAGGTCGTCCGAGCGGCAGCACGGTGCCGTCGGTGACCTGGTCGGGTCCTAGTCCCGAGAGCTGGTCACTGGAGCGCGAGCCCAGCACCGGGTGGACCGCGATCCCCCCGGAGACCGCGAGGTAGGCGCGCAACCCGTCCTCGGCGGCACCGAGCTCGACCTCGGCGCCGGCGGGCACCACGACCGCCTGGCCCCATGGCTGCTCGCGGCCCGCCACCCGGACGCAGGTGCGCGCTCCCGCCACCGCGACGGTCACGGCCGTGGTCGCACGCAGCAGGGTCCGCCCGTCCAGGCACTCCAAGGTGGCAGCCGACTCCTCGTTGCCGACCAGCCGGTTGGCCAGCGTGTGGGCAGGCCTGTCCAGGGCGCCGCTGCGCGGGACCCCCAGGTGGGCCAGGCCGGGCCGGCCGAGGTCCTGGATGCTCACCTGCGGTCCGGCGCGCAGCACCTCCAGCGTGCGCTCAGCCATCGACGAACCTGATCCGGGTGCCGGGCACCAGCAGCGCCGGCTGGGTGCGCCGCAGGTCCCACAGCCTGGCGTCGGTGCGCCCGATCAGCTGCCACCCGCCCGGAGAGGCGCGGGGGTAGATGCCGGTGAACCTCCCCGCCAACCCCACCGACCCCGCCGGCACCGAGGCGCGCGGCTCCTCCAGCCGCGGTACCTCCAGCTCCTCCGGCAGGCCGGAGACGTAGGCGAAACCCGGAGCGAAGCCGCAGAACGCGACGACGTGGTCGAGCTCGCGGTGGCGCCGCGCGACCTCCTCGGGGCTGATCCCCCACCGCTCGGCCACGGCGCGGAGGTCGGGCCCGTCATAGGTGACCGACAGCTCGACCACCTCGGCCTGGTCGCCGTCCGGCTCCTCCAGACGCCAGTCGGCCAGGCCCGCACGGACCTGGTCGCGGTCGCGGAGTCCGTCGAGCAGCAGGGTGACCGCCCCGGGCACGATGTCCACGCAGTCCAGCCGACCTCCGGCACGACGATCCAGTGCCTCGGCGTACGCCGCCCGGACCTGGCCGGGGTCGCCGCACTCCAGCAGCAGCGCATCCCCACCGAGCAGCCGAGACCTCATGGGGATGATCCTGCCAAACCCGCAACCTCCAGCCCTGAGGTGCTGGGAACTGGACGCGGGGCCCAGCGGAAGTATGAGTTCCGCGGACCCCGCTCCACGGCTCCGAAGAGCTGCGGTGCCATGGTTTCTACGCGATCGCTGGCCCGGACGCAAGGGTCCGCGATCTCGGACCAGGCTCCGCTCACCAGGGGCGTACGTCGTACCCCTCGGCCTCCAGTGCCGCCCGCACCGCGGTCGCCGCCTGCACCGCGCCCGGGGAGTCGCCGTGCACGCACAGGGACCGGATCTCGCCCGAGGAGGCCATCCGGACCGCGTTCTGCGCGATCGCTGCCGCGCCTTCGACCAGCGCGCCGGGCTGGTCCCGTGGCAGCAGCCGGCCGCTCACGGTGTAGCCCCGGTCCGGGAAGCCCTCGGCGACGGCGCGCCGCCCCTGCTGCACCGCTTGCTGGAGGATGGCGGAGACCGGCAGCCCCAGAATCGGCAGGGAGCCGCTGCCCCGCAGCACGGCTGCGGCCTGCTCCTCGTCGTCCACGACCCGGTTGTAGAGAGCGCCGTGCGGCTTGACGTAGGCCACCACCGACCCGCACGAGGCCGCGACCTCCTCCAGCAACCCGACCTGCTCGGCCACCCACGCCGTGAGCACGTCCGGGGCCACCTCCATGTGGCGCCGTCCGAAGCCCTCCCGGTCCGCGTAGGAGACCTGGGCGCCCACCACCACGCCGCGCTCCGCAGCCCGCTCGCAGACCCGGCGCATCGTGGCTGCGTCACCGGCGTGGAACCCGCACGCCAGGTTGGCGCTGGTGACCACGCCGAGCAGTCCCTCGTCGTCGGTCACACCCTCGCCGAGGTCGGCGTTGAGATCGATCTGCACGCGCCCAGTGTGCACCGGATGGCGCTCCCGTCTGAGAAGTCACTGAGAAGTCGCTTCGGAGGCAACCAACTGGGGTACCGGCTTCGTACAACAACTGAGACGCCACGACATGCGGGTGACTCACCAAGGTTCCGGGAATCTGACTGCTTCCCGAAGCGTTGGACCAGGAGGACCGGTTGCCCCGGTCCCGGGAGGAAGGGAGTGCTGCCATGACCGCCAGCCGCACAGAACGCGAGATCGAAGGCCGCGACAGCGTCGGGCTCTACCTCGACGAGATCGCCCGCACTCCGCTGCTCGACGCCGAGACCGAGGTCGAGCTGTCCAAGACCATCGAGGCCGGCCTGATGGCCGCCAAGCTGCTCGAGGAGGGTCGCGTAGGTCGCCGCAAGGGCGGGGCCCCCAAGTTCGCGACCGAGGACGAGCTCACCTGGATGGTGGAGGAGGGCGAGCGCGCGATGCAGCGGTTCATCAACGCCAACCTGCGCCTCGTCGTCTCGATCGCCCGCAAGTACGGCCGCAGCCAGATGCCCATGCTGGACCTGATCCAGGAGGGCAACACCGGCCTGATCCGTGCCGTCGAGAAGTTCGACTACGCCAAGGGCTACAAGTTCTCCACCTACGCGACTTGGTGGGTGCGTCAGGCGATCACCCGCGGCATCGCCCAGCAGGCGCGCGTCGTCCGGCTTCCCGTGCACGTCGTGGAGGAGCTCAACCAGGTCGGCTCCGCCCGGCGCACCCTCGAGCGCCAGCTCGGCCGAGAGCCCGACCCGGAGGAGATCGCCGCCGAGCTCGACATGGAGTTCGAGCGCGTGCTCGACCTGATGTCGTGGGGCCGTGACCACATCAGCCTGGACAGCCCGCTCGACGAGAACGGCGACACCTCGCTGGGCGACCTGATCGCCCAGGAGAGCTCGCCGGGCCCGGACCTGAGCGTGCTGGACACCGAGTCCCGTGACCGGCTGAACACGTTGGTGGACCTGCTCGACGAGCGGTCGGCCGACATCGTGCGCTCGCGCTACGGCCTGGTCGACGGTCGCCAGCACAAGCTGGCCGACATCGGCACCCGGCACGGCATCTCCGCCGAGCGGGTGCGCCAGCTCGAACGCGAGGCGATCAACAAGCTCAGGCGTCTGGCCGACCCGGACCTCGCGGCCTGACCTCCTCGAAGACCTCCGCGACCCTGTTGCGGAGGTCTTCGCGCGTCCCGGTGTTCTCGATGACGTGCGTCGCGATCGCCCGTCGCTTCACGGGGTCGACCTGGGCCGCGATCCGGGAACGGGCCTCCTCGGGGGTCCAGCCCCGGTCCCCCGTCATCCGGGCGACCTGGAGCTCCTCGGGTACGTCGACCACGATCACCGCGTCGAAGGTGTCGGCGCGACCGCTCTCGGCCAGCAGCGGGATGTCGTGCACGACCACGGCGTCGGCGGGTGCCTGCTCCTCCAGCTCGACGATCCGCTCGAACACCAACGGGTGCACGATCGCCTCCAATCGGCGGCGCGCGGACTCGTCGGCGAACACGAGACGACCCATCGCCGGCCGGTCCAGCTCACCGTCCGGACCGAGCAGCTCCTGGCCGAACTCGGCGACCACAGCGGCCAGGCCCGGCGTACCCCCGGCAACGACGTCGCGGGCCAGGGCATCCGCGTCGATCACCACGGCTCCGAGGTCGGCGAGCATCGCCGCCACTGTGCTCTTGCCCGAAGCCACCCCGCCGGTCAGTCCCACGCGCGTCATGGGCGGATCATCCCAGCGCGCTCAGGCCTCGGTGATCCCGGGTTCCTCGTCGCGCTGCTTGCGGGCACGTCGCTCCTGCTCCTCGGCGAGGCGCTCCCGTTCCGCGGCCAGCTGGGACTCGCGGTAGGTACGACGCTGCTTCTCCGCACGCTCCCGCACCCGGCGCAGAAACTCCTCGTCGTCCTCGGCAGAAGTGGCCGAGGCCCGACCGGGCCGGTCGTACTCGGGGAACTGCGGCACCGCACGCTCGTGCGGTGAGCGTCCACTGACGGTCTGCGGGCGCCCGGCGAACAGCCAGGCGATCGACCCCACCAGCGGGAAGAGCAGGATCAGCACGATCCAGCCCACCTTGGGCAGGTTGCGGATCTCGCCGTCGCCACGGCCGATGACGTCGATCAGGCAGTAGACACCGAGTGCGAACACCAGCACCGCGAAGAGCAGCTCGAAGCGGATCATGACGAGATTGTGGACCACCCACCCCGGGCCTGTCTCCCGGTCGGCTGGCAGGATCGCCGGGGTGGACCCTCGCGACCTCACCTCCGGCTGCCGGGTCGCCCTGCTGGTCCCCGGATCGGTGCCGTACGCCGAGCTGGTGATCGCGTTGCTCCGCCGGGAGGTGTTCCCGGTGCCGATGGATCCCAAGCTCACCCCCAGCGAGCGGACGGCCCTGCTCGGCGACCTCTCCCCCGACCTCCTGGTGACCTCCCAGGAGCAGGTGGAGTCCGTGCTCGCGTCGCTGCCGGACGACCCCGCGCTCGGCCCACCTCGCGGGCGGCCGATCCATCTCACCAGCGGCACCACGGGGCGGCCCAAGGGCGTCCACTCCGGGGTGCTGGATGCTTCGGCGGCGGCGGCCCTCGTCGCCGAGGAGCGCGAGCTGTGGGGCTTCCGCCCCGACGACGTCAACCTCGTGCTCAGTCCGATGCACCACTCCGCCCCGCTGCGGTTCGCGACCGGCACATTGCTCGCGGGTGGCCGTGTCCTCGTGCCGGGTCCGTTCGACCCGGCTCTGGTCACCGCCGCCATCGTCGAGCACCGACCGACCTCGATGTTCTGCGTCCCGGCGCACCTCCAGCGGCTCTTCGCCCACTGGGACGAGCACGGGTGGCCGGACCTCTCCTCGTTCCGGCTGGTCGCGCACGCCGGCGCCCCCTGTCCCGAACGGATCAAGCGGCGACTGGTCCAGGAGTTCCCGCCCGGCTCGACGTGGGAGTTCTACGGCTCGACCGAGGGGCAGTTCACCGCCTGCCGCAGCGAGGAGTGGCTCGACCGGCCCGGCACCCTGGGTCGTGCGCGTCCCGGTCGCACGATCAGTGCGGACGATGAGGGGCATCTGTGGTGCGTCGTACCACCCCATGCGCGGTTCGGCTACTTCGCAGACCCGGAGAAGACCGCCGCAGCGTGGCGCGAGACCGCCGAGGGGCCCGCCTTCACCGTGGGCGACCTCGGCCGGGTCGACGACGACGGCTACGTCTGGCTCGACGGGCGGCGCGAGGACCTGATCATCAGCGGCGGCGTCAACGTCTATCCCGCCGAGGTCGAGCAGGTGCTCGGCGAGGTGAGCGGGGTCGAGGACATCGCGGTCTTCGCCACCGACGACGAGCAGTGGGGTCAGCGGGTGTGTGCCGCGGTGGTGGGGCCGGTCTCCGAGGAGTCGCTGCGCGCCCACGCCCGCGAGCACCTCGCGCCGGCCAAGCGGCCCAAGGAGTACCACCGGCTCGAGGTGCTCCCCCGCACCGCGACCGGGAAGGTACGCCGCCTGGACCTGCCCGACCTGGTCGCACGCTGATGGGGTTCAGCAAGGCCGAGCTGGAGTCGTTCCGCGACCTCGAGGTGCCCGACCTGCTGCCCGAGAGCCCGCAGGAGCTGCGGCTGCTGTTCGTGGGCATCAACCCGGGACTGTGGACCGCGGCGGTGCAGACGCACTTCGCGCACCCGGTCAACCGGTTCTACCCCGCGCTGCTGCGGGCCGGGATCCTTGCCGAACCCGTCGACCCCTCGGCCGGGATGACGGATGCGGACCGCGAGCGCTTCCGCTCCCGGGGTCTCGGCATCACCAACCTCGCTCCCCGTGCGACCGCCAAGGCCTCCGAGCTCACCGCCGCCGAGCTCCGGGAGGGCGGTCTGAAGCTGCGCGAGCTGGTGCGCACACGGGTCCCGCGAGTGGTCGCGATCCTCGGGATCACGGCGTACCGCCAGGCCTTCGGCCACCCCAAGGCCCAGCTCGGTCACCAGGACGAGACCTTCGAGGGCGCCGAGCTCTGGGTGGTGCCCAACCCCAGCGGCCTGAACGCCCACGAGACGGTCTCCTCCCTGGCCGAGGCCTACGCCGCACCTGCCCGTGCCGCAGAGGTCCTCTGAGAAGGCTCAGCGGCGGGTCGCGGTGAGGTTGTCCGCGACCTGGTCGGTGCGACGTCCGTCGAGACCCGAGGTCCCGGTCACCAGGATCCGGTAGCGGTTCCCGGTGCGTGCCGGTCGCAGTCGCGTGGCCACCACCTTCAGGTCAACGTGGCTGCCCGCACCCAGACTGCGTCGGAATCGGCCGGCCACGACCTGCCGGGTCACGTCGGTGCGGCCCGAGTAGTAGCGCACCCGGAACTTCCGGTTGCCGCGCGACCCGCGCACGCTGACCCGGTCGGACCGGTCGCCCTCGCTCTGCACGCGCACCCACGCGGTCCTCCGTGCACCTCGGCGGCGCAGCGACTGCGTGACCTGCTGGCCGGCCGTTGCGCCGTACACGCCGTCGCCGACCCAGCGCCCTGCGCCGCTGCGGATGCTCAGGTCGGGTCGTGAGGTCGGTGCGGCGATCACCTCGTAGGAGCGGGTCACCCGCTCGGTGTTGCCGTCGCCGTCGGTGGCGTCCACCGTGAAGGTGTGTGTTCCGGGCGTGGCAGTGTCGAGCGGTCCGCGATCGCCGGCGCAGGTCTGGAGGCTGGAGCCCCCGCGGTCACGGCACCCGAAGTCGGGGGTCACCTGCTGCCCGACGACGTACGACGCCCCCGCGGCCGGCAGGGTGACGTCGACGACCGGCTTCACCACGTCGGGGACGTGTGCTCGCACCACCCGGTAGGACATGAAGTCGTCATCGTTCTTCAGCGCCCACACCACCTCTCCGGCGGCGCTGACCTCGCTGGCTGTCAGGCGCCGTTCGGCTGCCCAGCCGATCAGGGTGTTGCCGTTGGCAAGTCGCCTGGCGGATCCAGCGAAGTAGGCGAAGCGGCCCGGCACCTCGTAGCTCCACACCAGCGTGGCCGTGCCCACATCCGGGTCGAGGGCGTACTCGCTGATCCGTGTCTGCCTGCGGGCCACTGCCGGGCCAGCCGGGTCGCTGGGATCGACGCAGAGAGCCGGCGAACTGCCCAACGGGACGGAACCGTTGTCGAAGATCAGCACGTGCCCGTCAGCGAGCTCGCTGGCGGTGTGCTGCGCGCAGGGGCCGCTCGGATAGGGGTCGTTCAGGAAGGTGAAATCGCTACGTCGACCGCCGAGACGCCAGACGACATCACCGCGAGCGAACCCGTCATGATCGCGCCACGCGATCTTGAACACGGCACTGAGATGCCGGAACGAGGCCAGGATGTCGCCGTCGTCCATGACCTGGATGGCGTTGATGTGGGCGTAGTCCGGCACCCCAGGTGTCGAGGTGGTCTCGTGGCGGGGGTCCATGTGCTCGGCGCTGTTCCAGGTGTAGACGACCTCATCGGCGGCGTTCACCTCTTGGATGACCGCGTCGAGCAATCCCGACTCAGGGTTCGGCTCGTAGGCCAGCAGGATCCGACTGCCGTCAGCGCGCAGGACCGAGTCATGACCGTCGGTATGAACCAGACCCCCCGCTGTGGAGAAGCGACGCACCTCGGCGAAGCTCTCGTCCAGCTCCACCAGCTGGGTCCCCGCCCGGCCGGCGGCCCGGGTCGGTGAACGGGAGACCGTGTAGTGGCCGGCGGCCCCGTCTGGCTTGAGGTCACCGGTGGCGGAGCCGACAGCGAAGGAGTGGACCCGCTTGGGGACGCCATGGTTGTCCAGCACCGCCTCGAAGTTGGGGCTGTCGTCCTGGGCGTACCTGCTGAGGTTGAGCAGCAGATCACCCGGGGCCGTCGTCGGACCGGCAGCCACCACCTCGGTCATCGCGGGGAACCTGGCCGGCAGGTAGATCAGGGAGTGCACCTGCGTGCCGGCACTGTCCGCGAAGACCACCGAGACCTCGTCACCGTCGCGCAGCCCGTCGCACCCGCACTTGACCCGGCTTCGCCGGACGCCCGTTGACCAGGATCGTTCCGGCGGCATCACTGCTGCTGACGCTCAGGTTCACCACGCCTCCGGTGGCCGCGGTGGTGGTGACGCCGTAGCGCTCGACCGCGGGGCTGAACGCGGGGTACATGGCCACTCCTTCGCCACTGACCGAGACCTCGTGGACCACCGGCGCGGCCTGCGTCAGCGCGACCGCAGGGGTCAACAACGGCAGTTGGAGCGCGAGCAGGAGGACGGTGAGGGAGGCAACCCGAGAACGAGGCACGAGCACACAGTAGGTGGCCCGTACCCGGTCGCGTCCGCGACTGGCGAAGTTGCCCCTGGAGGCTGCTGTGACGGGGTACTGGTTGCGGCCCTGCTGTCGCGGTCCTCACAGTCTTTTCGCCGTGCTGCCGGGCCCCTCGTGGTGGAGCTGATCCGGCTGAGGGTGGTGAGTGGGCTGGGGCCGGGCTCGCCCGTGCGCGAGAGCGGGCTGGCAGCGCATAGGTCGCCGCGAAAGGTCTGCGGCGGGCATCCCAGGCCCGCAGGGCGTGCCGATGGCCCCGACCGGGCTGGGGTCGGGGTCGTGGGGTGGTCAGGTTCGTCGGCGTTGGCGCGGGATGACGAGCTCGGTGTGTTCAGCTCGGTCAGCTCGGTCAGCTCGGTCAGCTCGGTCAGCCGGGCGGGCGTGGTCGCGGGCGATGGCGATCGGTCGGTGGCCGGCGGCCGCCGGTCCGCGGGCGCGGTCTCGTACTGGTGCCCGGTGGGCGCGGTCCACACGTAACCGCCACCGTCGTCGCGCCTCTTGTAGTCCCAGGCGGTGTGGGTCTTGACCCGGTGGTGGGTGCGGCACAGCGGAGCGAGATTGCCGGGGTGGGTTTGGCCGGGGGGTCCGCCCTCATCCATCGGGATGTAGGGGGTGATGTGGTCGAGGTCGCAGGCCCGGGAGTCCCGGCGGCAGCCGGGGAAGACACAGTGCGCGTCGCGCAGCAGCACTTGCTCGCGCATCGCGGCGGGCGGGTCGTGCTGGTCGACCGCTTTCGTGGCGGCCAGGTCGAGGACCGGCCGCAGGATCACTTTGCCGCCAGTTTTGGTGAGCCGGGTGAGCCAGTCGGTGAGCAGCCGGGTGGTGGCCGCGCCGAGCTTTTCGATCGAAGCAGCGCCGGTGCCACCGGCGAGGTCGGCTTCGAGGTCTTCGGGTCGCAGGTGCACGAAGAGGTTCGCCACCCCACCTCCGGGTCGAGGGTGCGCCGCCTTCGCGGCCCGACATCAGGTCCAAGACGTATTGCGGGTCGGCGAGGATCCCCACCGCCCGCGCCCGCCGCACGTCCAACGAGTCGCTGTCGCCGAGCTGCGCGCAGGTCGCGGGCGACCCGGGAGAGGGACTGGTCGAACAGCTCGGCATCAGGGGTGTCCAGGGTCATCCACATCTCGGTGGTCGCCGGTGCTGCCCCGGGTCGGGACCAGACCCCGCGCTTGGCGAGGGCTTCGTCCTCGTCGGCGATCGCGCGGTCGGGGTCGAAGTACAGCCGGGCCTCCTGCACCAGACGCGTCGCGTGGACCGACCCGATCTTGTCCGGGGTCGCGGCGATCAACTGGTCCGCGAACTTCGCGGCCTCCCGGGACAGGTCGCGGGTCTCCCGGGCGATCAACCGGGCCCGCCACACCGGCACCGCCAGGTCCTGGACCAGTGCCCAGAGCCGGGGAAGCCGGTGCGCCAGCTCGAGGGCATCACCGAGCAGCTGCTTGGCCGCCTCCACACTGATCCCGAGCGCGGCACCCAGATCCGCGGGAGCGAACTCCGCCACCCACGGAGCCCCCACCCCTGCCAACGGGCACACGCTCTCGCCGTGCAGGTCGACCTCGCCCCAGTGCGCCGGGACCTCATCGACCGGGCACGGGTGCAACCTCGCCCAGATCAAAGCCATCGCGAGCTCCTCGGCAGCCGCTGCCGTGGAGGTCTGTCGGGCCTGACGGGCACGCTCGATCACCTGCGCCGGGGACATCCCGGGAGCGGTGATCGAGGTCTTGGTCATGGACCCATTCTAGGATCGACCACCGACAGAATCGATAGCGTGTTCGACATCTGTGGACAACATCTTCGGGTCGGATCCAGGCGAGTTCGATCCGCTGCAGCGGCGAGTCAGGGCTGCGAACCCCTTTCCGCTGGACTCTGAGATCGCCGCCGTCACACGACGGACCTCCTTCGTCATCTACCGCCTCGGGGCCTCCGGGGCCACCGCCGAGTACCCCTGCGAAAGCACAGGAGCCCGACCCCCTTGCGGGGATCGGGCTCCTGGTCTCAGCTGGGTGGCGCGGGTGTGACCCTGGGGTCAGGCGCCGCCGCCGGTGAGCTTCTCGCGCAGTGCCTGCAGCGCCTCGTCAGAGGCGAGCGAACCGCCCTCGACCTCGCCGTCCTCGCTCGCCACGGTCTCGCCGCCGCTGGAGTACGTCGTCGCCTCGCCGGCCTCGACCTCGGCCTGCTTGGCCTCGACCTGCTGCTTGAGGTGCGCCTCCCAGCGCGCGTGCGCCTTGGCGTACTGGTCCTCCCAGACCTTGCGCTGGTCGTCGAAGCCCTCGAGCCACTCACCCGTGTCGGGGTCGAAGCCCTCGGGGTAGATGTAGTTGCCCTGCTCGTCGTACGTCGCCGACATGCCGTAGAGGGTGGGGTCGAACTCCTCGCCCTCGACCGCGGTGGCCGTCTCGTTGGCCTGCTTCAGCGACAGCGAGATCCGGCGACGCTCGAGGTCGATGTCGATGATCTTGACCATGACGTCGTCGTTGACCTGGACGACCTGCTCGGGGATCTCGACGTGACGCTCGGCGAGCTCGGAGATGTGCACCAGGCCCTCGATGCCCTCCTCCACGCGGACGAACGAACCGAACGGAACCAGCTTGGTGACCTTGCCGGGCACGATCTGGCCGATCTGGTGGGTCCGGGCGAAGTGCTGCCAGGGGTCCTCCTGCGTCGCCTTGAGCGAGAGCGACACGCGCTCGCGCTCCATGTCGACGTCGAGAACCTCGACGGTGACCTCGTCGCCGACGGTGACGACCTCGCTCGGGTGGTCGATGTGCTTCCAGGACAGCTCCGAGACGTGCACGAGGCCGTCGACGCCACCGAGGTCCACGAAGGCACCGAAGTTGACGATCGAGGACACAACACCCTTGCGGATCTGGCCCTTCTGGAGCTGGGTGAGGAACCCGTGACGCACCTCGGACTGGGTCTGCTCGAGCCAGGCACGGCGGGACAGGACCACGTTGTTGCGGTTCTTGTCGAGCTCGATGATCTTGGCCTCGAGCTTCTGACCGACGTACGGCTGCAGGTCGCGCACCCGACGCATCTCCACCAGCGACGCGGGCAGGAAGCCGCGCAGGCCGATGTCCAGGATCAGGCCGCCCTTGACGACCTCGATGACGGTGCCCTCGACGACGCCGTCCTCTTCCTTGACCTGCTCGATGGTGCCCCAGGCGCGCTCGTACTGTGCGCGCTTCTTGGACAGGATCAGCCGACCCTCCTTGTCCTCCTTCTGGAGGACGAGCGCCTCGACCAGGTCACCGACAGCGACGACCTCACTGGGGTCGACGTCGTGCTTGATGGACAGCTCGCGGGAGGGGATGACGCCTTCGGTCTTGTAACCGATGTCGAGAAGGACCTCGTCGCGGTCGACCTTGACGATGGTTCCTTCGACGATGTCGCCGTCGTTGAAGTACTTGATCGTCGCGTCGATGGCCGCGAGGAAGTCCTCTTCCGAACCGATGTCGTTGATCGCGACCTGCGGTGCGTCGGAGATGGTGGGGGTGATCGTCATGTGGACAGGAATTCCTTGGATGGATGGAGGAGTCGTGCGGGCACGCACGGAAGCCCGTTTCACCATCACGATTTCACGTTTGTCCGGAAGCTTTCGGTGCTCAACCGGACGGACAGCGAGCGAGAGACTGCTAGGTCTGAGACTTCCGCAGACTTCTGGCGCAGGGCAAGGCTATCGGCAGCCGCGCACCCCGGTCAAAAGCGGGTGCGCGAGCCACCGGTCCCGTCCCCGAGGGGCTCTGGATCCACGCTCCGAGACGGTTAAGGAGTTTTGGTGCGTTTAGTCCGTTTTAATGTCATTCTGTGCTGGAGCGCGGAGCCAGCGCTCCTGGCACTCCGACGGGAACCCGCGATGTACACCAAGAAGCTCGCGCTCACCTCCGCGCTCACCACCACCGCCTGGCTGGCCACCCTTGCCGCCGGCGCCGCCCCGGCGCAGGCCGTGGATCCAGTCCCCCGCTACACCGGGGCGGCGCACGCCGACATCGCGAGTCTCGATGTCGACGTGCTCCCCGGCCTGTTGAGTCCCACGGCGACGCATTCCCTGGCCGACGCCGTGCTCGGCCACGCCTCCACGGCCGCCGACAGCCAGGCGGCCTCGCAACGCACGCGCGCCAGCTCGGCCAACCTGGACGCACAGCTGCTGTTCGGGGAAGCTCGACTGCCGGCCGACGTCACGGAGGCCACGGCGCCACCGACGAGCAACCCCCCGGCGCGCACCCTGGTCCCGGTCCCGCTGGCCCCGCTGGCCTCCCTGGGGGTCCTCGACGGCGACGTGGAGGCGGCGTACGACGCCTCCGGCGCGTGTGTCCCCGCCGTGGACGGCAGCCGGGTCCTTGCAGACGCCTCCACCACGCTGGCCGGCGGCACCGTGCTCGACCTGCCGGCCCCGATCGGCTTCAGCGTCGCCAAGCTCCAGGCCTCCTCGGTGCGCACCGTGACCCGGCTGGTCGACGACGGCTACCGCGGCTCCGACGTCGAGTCGGTCTCCCGGGCGACCGTCGGCGACGTATCGCTGCTCGGAGGAGCCGCGACCGTGCACGTGACCACCCCCGTCGAGGTCGCCGCGAGCTCGGACGGTACGACGGGCCGCTCGAGCGGCAGCGACCACTTCGTGGAGGTGACCCTCCAGGACCAGAGCGTGATCCGGGTCCCCGCCGACGGGTCGACCCAGGACATCCCGGTGAAGCTCGACGTGATCGGGCTCGACGCGGACGTCAAGGTGACCGCCTTCTCGCTCCAGGACCACTCCACCGGTGCCGCGGGTCGAGGCAGCCTGGACGCCGTCGTACGCGTGGACGTCACTCTCAGCGCCTCTGGCGCCCTCAAGACCCTCTTCGGCGGCTCCGAGATCGCGCAGGTCCATCTCGCGCTCGCACCGCTCGAGGCGCAGGCGACGGCACCGGTGGGTGGGGTCAAGTGCGAGACCACCGACACCGACGGCGACGGCCTTACCGACGAGGAGGAGGCCGATCTCGGGACCGACCCCAACAAGGCCGACACCGACGGCGACAACCTCAAGGACGGAGCCGAGGTCGACGTTCACGGGACCGATCCCACCAAGGCCGACACCGACGGCGGTGGCGTCAACGACGGGGTGGAGGTGGCCCACGGCACCGATCCCCTGGACGGGACCGACGACGTCCCTCCCCCGGCTGACACCGACGGCGACGGCCTCACCGACGCCCAGGAGGCGGACCTGGGCACTGACCCGAACAAGGCCGACACCGACGGCGACGGCCTCACCGACGGCCAGGAGGTGCACCGCACGGGCACCAACCCCACCAAGGCCGACACCGACGGCGGCGGGGTCCACGACGGGGCCGAGGTCGGCAACGGCACTGACCCCCTGGACAAGGACGACGACCTCGCGCCCACGGGTGACAGCGACGGCGACGGCCTCACCGACGTGCGTGAGGAGGCGCTCGGCACCGACAAGACCAACCCGGACACCGACGGCGACGGTCTCAGCGACGGTGCCGAGGTGAACACCTACACCACCGATCCATTGCAGGCGGACACCGACGAGGGTGGGATCAGCGACGGCGCCGAGGTCTCGCGCGGCACGGACCCCAAGGACGGCGGCGACGACCTCACGCCCCCCGCCGACACCGACGGCGACGGCCTCACCGACGCCCAGGAGGACGCGCTCGGCACGGACAGGACCAAGCCGGACACCGACGGCGACGGCCTCACCGACGCCCAGGAGGTCAACCGCTACGGCACCGACCCGCTCAAGGCCGACACCGACCAGGGCGGCATCAACGACGGCGTCGAGGTCAAGCGCGGCAGCGACCCGCTGGTCAAGGACGACGACATCTCACCCCCGACTGACACCGACGGCGACGGGCTCACCGACGCCGAAGAGGCCCAGCTGGGCACCGACCCGAACAACCCGGACACCGACGGCGACGGCCTCACCGACGGTCGCGAGGTGCGCTCCACGAAGACCGACCCCAAGGTGCGCGACACCGACCGCGACGGGCTCACCGACGGCCAGGAGGTGCTGCGCTACAAGACCAAGCCCCTCGTGCGCGACACCGACCGCGACGGGCTCACCGACGGCGCCGAGGTCCGCGGGCCGACCAAGCGCTACAAGCGGTGCCGCACCAACCCGTTGAGCACCGACACCGACCGCGACCGTCTCAGCGACGGTCGGGAGGTCAAGAAGCACCGCACCAACCCCTGCAACCGAGACACCGACGGCGGCGGAGTCCCCGACGGTGTCGAGGTGAAGCGCGGGAACGACCCGTTGAAGAAGGGTCGAGGCAAGCGCGGCTGAGCTCCCCAGGCTGGGCCCACCTCGCCACGGAGGTGGGCTCAGCTTTCGGGGTCCCCCGGGGTGACAAGCACCCCGGACGGTTCGATGCCGAGGTTGATCCTCTCCCCGACCCGCAGCTCCCGGGCGCGGGCACTGGGCATCTGGGCCACCACCTCGGCACCCTCCACGGTCATCAGGCGGGCGCGGGAGAACGGTCCGAGGAACTCCACGGCCAAGACCCTGGCGGTGCCGTCGACGTCCGAGGTCACGGTCACCGACTCCGGGCGCACCATCGCGATGCCGCGCCCCGAGGTGATCGATCCATCCAGGACCGGCACCTGGGAGTCGAGCACGTGTGCGGTGCCCTGGGAGACGTCCGCGGCGAGCCGGTTGCTCAGGCCGACGAACTCCGCCACGAACGGGGTGGCCGGACGGGTGTAGAGCTCGATCGGTGCGGCGAGCTGCTGCAGGCGGCCCTTGCCCATGACGCCGACCCGGTCGGCGATCGCCAGCGCCTCCTCCTGGTCGTGGGTGACGAACAGGGTCGTCGTACCGACCTCACGCTGGACGCGCCTGATCTCCTCGCGCAGCTGGACCCGCACCTTGGCGTCCAGGGCCGAGAGCGGCTCGTCGAGCAGGAGCACGCTGGGCCGGATGGCGAGCGCGCGCGCCAGTGCGACCCGCTGCTGCTGCCCGCCGGAGAGCTGGCTGGCGTACTTGTCCCGGTGCTGGCTCAGGCCCACGAGCTCGAGCATCTCCGAGGCACGGGTACGTCGTTCGCCGACCCCCTCACCGCGGAGCTTCAGCCCGAAGGCGACGTTGTCGAGCACGGTGAGGTGCGGGAACAGGCTGTAGGCCTGGAAGACCATCCCCATGTCGCGCTTGTTGGCGGGCACACCGGTGAGGTCCTTGCCGCCGACCGACACGCTGCCGGACGTGGCCTCGTCGAGCCCGGCGAGGATCCGCAGTGCCGTGGTCTTGCCGCAGCCCGACGGTCCCAGCAGGGCGACCATCTCCCCCGGCTCGATGTGCAGGGTGAGCCCGTCGAGGGCGCTGACGGAGCCATAGACCCGCGTCAGGTCGGTCAGCTCCACCGCGAGGCCGGCCTCGATCACGCTTTCCTGCTGGGTGGTGGCGCTCATGCGTCTGCTCCTCGGTGGGCGGGAACGGTGGGTGCGGGGGTGAGGAGTGCGGGCTCGTCGTCCTCGACCCCGGGCTTGCGGTCGCGGGTGAACAACGAGAGCCCCAGCAGCAGCGCCATCCCGAAGAGCAGCACCGCGAGCGAGGCCGCGACCGACGTGGCACCGTCGGTCTTGCCGATCTGCACGATCACCACCTGCAGGTTCTCGAAGCCGCTGAGCGAGGCGATGGTGTACTCCCCGATCACGACCGCGATCGCGATGAACGCGGCCGAGACGATGCCGGACCAGATGTTCGGCACGATCACTTGCAGGATCGTCTTGGTCCAGCCGGCTCCCAGGGACCGGGCCGCCTCCGAGAGCGTGGCCAGGTCGATCGCGGACAGGGCGGCGTCGAGCGCCCGGTAGGCGTAGGGGAGCACCAGCACCGTGTAGACGAAGGTCAGGGTCAAGGTGGACTCACCGAAGAAGTAAGTGACCCACAGGTAGACGTCGCGCAGCCCCACCACGATCACCAGGGCGGGGATCGTGAGCGGGAGCAGGCAGAGGAACTCCACCAGCCCCTTGGCCCACGGGGCTCGCAACCGCACCCAGATCATCGTGGGCACCAGCACGAGCAGCATCGCGGCGACGGTGCAGGCAGCCAGGGCCACGGAGATCGCGATCCCGCCGAAGAGCACATCGTCGGCGACGAGGTTGCGCCACGCCACCAGCGTGCGCGCTCCTCCGCCCGGGGGGCGGGTGCTGAAGTCGGCCATGGCGTAGAGCGGGAAGAGGAAGAAGAGCGCGAACAGCGAGAACGCCACGAAGCGCAGCGCGCGCGTGGTCGGCGTACGGCGAGTCACTGCAACCACCTCGACGTACGCCGGACCAGCATCGTGTAGGCGACCATGACCACGGCCACCACCACGACAGTCTCCAGAGCGAGGGCGAAGGCGAAGCCGGCCTGACCGAGCACCACCTCGCTGGTCAGGGCGGCGCGGATCAACAGCGGGAGGATCGGGCTCCCCTGGCTCACCAGGGCCGCCGCCGTCGCGTAGGCCGCGAACGCGTTGGCGAACAGCAGGAGCATCGAGCCGAGGAACGCCGGGCGCAGCAGCGGGATCGCGACCTCGCGCCAGTAGTCCCAGGTCGAGGCGCCCAGGCTGACCGCGGCCTCACGCCACTGCTCGCGCAGACCCTCCAGGGCCGGGAGGAAGACGATCACCATCAACGGGATCTGGAAGTAGACGTAGACCACGATCAGACCCTTGAGGCTGTAGAGCCACGTGGAGGAACCCAGGTCCAGGCCGAGGTTCGCCCTGGCCCAGACCGTGAACACACCGGCGCCGCCGACCGTGGCCAGGAACGCGAACGCGAGCGCCACTCCCCCGAACTGCGCGAGCACGCTGCACAGCGAGATCACGCTGCGCCGCAGCAGCGAGGCGGGCGGGCTGCTGACGATCAGGTAGGCAAGCAGCGCCCCCAGCACCGAGCCGACGACGGCGGTGACCCCGGAGAGGACCACGCTGTTCCACAACGCGCGCAGGGCCGTCGCGTCCCCGAGGGCGATGATCCGGTCGAAGGAGAACTCGCCGTCGAGGTAGACCGACTGCACGACCACCACGACCGTGGGGATCAGCAGGAAGATCCCCACCAGGGCCAGGAACGGCGCCAGCGGCAGGCTCTGACGAACCTGCCGGCCGACGCCGCCCTTGGACATGTTCGGACTCAGCCGATCGCCTTGGCCCAGTTGGCCGCGAGGTAGTCGGCCGCCTTCTTCGACTGCGCCTCGTCGACGACCACCGGGGTGCCCTCGACAGGAGGCAGCGCGTCGAAGGCCTCCTTGTCGATCGAGCCGGCCTCAGCCATCGCGTCCGCACGCACGGGGCGGGCGCCACCGGCGAGCCAGAGGTTCTGGCCCTCGTCGCTGTAGAGGAACTCCTGCCACAACCGGGCCGCAGCCGGGTGGACCGCGTCCTTGTTGATCGCCTGGAAGTAGTAGCCCGCGATCGGGTCACCCGGGGGGACGACGACCTTCCAGCTCTTCAGCTTCGCGGTCTCGCTGGCGTTGAGGTAGTCCCAGTCGATGACGACGGGGGTCTGACCGGACTCGATCGTCGCGGCGGTCGGGTCGACGGGGAGGAAGTTGCCGGCCTGCTTCAGCTTCTTGAAGAAGTCCACACCGGGGGCGATGTCGTCGGCCGAGCCGCCGTTGGCCAGCGCGGCCATCATCACACCGGCGAACGCGGCGCCGGCCTGGGTCGGGTCACCGTTGAGGGCGACCTTCCCCTTGTAGTCGGACTTCAGCAGGTCCTCGACGGTGGCGATGTCCGGCACCTTGGCGGAGTCGTAGCCGATCGACATGTAGCCCCCGTAGTCGTTGACCCAGGCGCCGTCCGCGTCCTTGAACTGGTCGGGGATGTCGTCGAAGGTCGCGACCTTGTAGGGCGCGAACATCTCGGTGTTGGCCAGCGCGACGGCCTGACCGAGGTCGAAGACGTCCGGCGCGGTGCTCTTGCCCTTCTGCTGCTTGGCCGCGTTGATCTCGTCCTGGCTGGCGCCGTCGGGCTGCGCGGAGTTCACCTTGATGTCGTACTTGTCGCTGAACGCCGTGATGATGTTGCCGTAGTTGGCCCAGTCGGGCGGCAGGGCGATGACGTTGAGCTCGCCCTCCTTCTTGGCTGCCGCGACCAGCGCGTCCATGCCGCCGAAGTCCTCGGCCGAGGTGGCCTCGGAGACCTTCACACCCGAGTCGGTCGAGGCGGATTTGTCGTCCTTGGCGGGCGGGGAGCAGGCGGCGAGCGGTGCTGCGATCAGAGCCACCAGGGTGGTGGCGGCGAGGATCCGGGTTCTCTTCATGGTCGAACCTTCCGGTGAGCACGAGGCGGCTCGGCAGCGCATGGGCACACGCTGACGTACCAGTAGGTGAAAACTAGACCTGCAACCACTCACCGTCGAGCATCCGCGTGTGCCCGGCGCGCCTCACGCGACGGGTGGAGCAGCCACAGCGTGCAGATCACCCGTGCGGGCGACCTCCAGGAGCTGCTGGCGGGCCTGCCTGGTGACCTCGTCGTCCACCTCGCGCGCGGCCAGGTCGACGAGCGCGAAGAGGTCGCTGGCACGTGCGAGGTCCAGCAGGTCCTCCGGCGCGTTCGGCAGGAAGCATCGGTAGGACTCGAGCACGGCCTCGCTGAGCGCGGGTGACCGGTCGAAGCGGAGCAGGTTGCCCAGGTCGGCGTACGGCGAACCGGCGTGGCAGAACTCCCAGTCCACGAGACCGGTGACCTCCAGGGTGGCGGGGTCGACGAGCACGTTCTTGGGGTTGAGGTCACCGTGCACCAGGCAGGTCCGGGACTCCCCCGCGTCCAGGACGTCCTGGGCGGCAGCCGCGACAGCCGACAACGAGTCCAGGTCGGAGGGGTCGAGGCGCAGCTGCTCCTCGTGGCTGTGCACCCAGGTGGGGAGGTCGCGCAGGTGCTGCGGCAAGGCGTCCAGGGCCAGCTCCCGAGTGGAGAAGAAGCCTGCGCGCGGCTGGGTCATGTGGCCCAGCCGTCCCAGCAGGACACCGAGCGAGGTGCCCAGCTCGGCCAACTGCGGGTGGGCGAGGCCGGGCAGCACGAGGTCGAGGCGCTTCCCGGGCAGCCGGGAGACCACCAGCAACCCGGGCCGGTCAGCCTCCGGAGCACCGGCCCTGACCTCCAGCACCCGCGGCACGGGCAGCAGCCCGCGCACCAGCTCCAGCACAGCCGCGTCGACCTCGGGGGCCGCAGGACCCCGCGCCAGCGAACGGCCCCCGTAGATCCGCACCACGACCTGCTCCGCGGACCCCTGCGCCAGGAAGGTCTCACCGCTGAAGCCACCCTCCAGCGGGACCAGCGACGTGGGGAAGTCGTCCATCCGGTCGCCCACCGGGTCAGGCATCTGGTCATCCATCGGGGCGACCCTGCCACGCACCCACCGAGCGGCGCGACCTCGGGGCTAGCCTTCGGGGGTGTCAGGAGTCCGCCCCGAGCGCCGCCCCGTCGACGAGGCCGAGTCCGTCCGCGCCAACCGCGCCGACTGGGACGCCTACGCCGACGAGTACCAGTCCACGCACGGCGAGTTCCTCGGCGACGCCGGCTTCCTCTGGGGTCCCGAGGGGGTCCGGGAGGACACCGTCGGCGCGCTGGGCGACGTGGCCGGCAAGAGCGTGCTCGAGATCGGCTGCGGTGCCGGCCAGTGCGCCCGGTGGGTGCAGGCCCACGGAGGCCGCTCGGTCGGGATCGACGTCTCGATGCGACAGCTCCAGCACAGCCGACGCATCGACGAGGAGGTCGGGGTCGTCGTACCGACCGTGTGCGCGTCCGCGGCGCAGCTGCCCTTCGGCGACTCCACCTTCGACGTGGTCTTCTCCGCCTTCGGCGCACTGCAGTTCGTGGCCGACGCCGAGTCGTTGGTGACCGACGTCGCGCGGATCCTGCGCCCCGGTGGCACCTTCGCGTTCTCCGTCACCCACCCCACTCGCTGGATGTTCCCCGACGACCCCGGCCCCGAGGGTCTGGTCGCGTCACAGTCCTACTGGGACCGGACGCCCTACGTCGAGGTCGACGACGAGACCGGGGAGACGCGGTACGTCGAGCACCACCGCACGATCGGAGACTGGGTCGCGACGCTGGCGCGCAACGGCTTCGTGCTCAGCGACCTGCACGAGCCGGAGTGGCCGGCCGAGCACGAACGCACCTGGGGTGGCTGGAGCCGGATCCGCGGCTTGCTCACCCCCGGCTCGGCCATCTTCGTCGCCGGGCTGGGCGAGCGTCGACCAGGCTGAGACTCGAGCGCCGTCCCTGCTGGGAAACGACGACGTGGTGGCCGCCTGACCGGCGACCACCACGTGCGAACGCTGAGCGGTGTCAGTACCGCGCTGCCGCCCGGGAGCGCATCAGCAGCACGCCGCCCGCGAGCAGCAGCAGCAGGCCGCCGACGATCCCCACGAGCGGGACGGTCCGGGTGATCAGGTTGAGTGAGGAGACGCTGTCCTCGGTCTCGGAGACCGTCTTCTTGATCTGGTCGTCGGTGAACTCCAGCTGCAGGTCGAGGACCAGCTTGCCGTCGGCCAGGGACCGCTGCTGGTCATCGGTCTGGTTCACGATCGCGCCGGTGCGGGGCTCGACGTAGATCTCCTTGACGGAGTCGTAGGTGCCGGGGATGCCCTCGGCGATGTCGATCGGCAGCCCCTGTGCGGTGACCTTGTAGACGTAGGCCTCCAGGCCGTCGACCTGGACGGTCCGGTCGTAGCGAGCGGTCAGCGCCTTGCCGGCCACGCCGTCCCAGTAGGGGTAGGACTCCTTCTTGGCTCCGAAGGGCCACTTGTTGATCAGGCCCTCGTGCTTGACCGCGTCGGCGGGCAGGTAACGCCCGTCGTTCACCGCGAGCCCGGTCACCCGGTCGGTGGCGAAGACGTCGGTCGAGGCCGAGATCAACCGCGGGTCGTCGCCGTCCACGCAGTCGGAGACGTCGCCCTCGTCGATGACCAGGCAGGAGGAGTTGGTCCAGGCCATGACCTCGTCGTCGGAGATCTTGGTGTCGGACTTGGTGATGCTGGTCGCGAGCACGGGGTTGGAGTCCAGCTCGCCCGTCGCGGTGTTCAGCTTGGCCGCCTCACCGCTCAGGTGCGTGGTGGAGTTCACCTCCAGCGGTGTCTTCTTCACGACGCCGGGGGCCCACAGAGCGGCCACGAGGCCCGCGATCAGCAGGAAACCGCCCAGGCCGAAGAGCACCGGAACTGACTTGCGCAAGGTGAGTCCTCCCAAACTCTCGAGACCGCACGCGTGCCAGGCACCCTCAGCGCGATCATCGTGTGCCGGCCGAGCGGCCAGCAGCGGTGGGCCGCCCGAGACAGGCCACAGGCGATTCATACCGGATAGGCGCGTTTCTGCCAAAACGAGGCGGCGGCCGAGCGTGCCTGGTCTAGATGGTGGCGGCGCTAGAGAGCGGCATCCCGCCGATGATCGCCGCCTGACCCGGCCGACCGGCGTGTCAGATGATGCCGTCAGCCACAGCCTGACGAACCCAGGGGATGACGATGTCGAGCATGTCGACCAGCGTCGTAGTAGCAGTGAAGCCCAGAACGTCCTGCGCCTTGCGCACGTCCGGCACGCGCTTTTGCACATCGTGCTCGAACGGCTCGTCGTGGACGATCGCCAAGGGTCGGTCCGTTCCGTTGACCTTGGTCCAGATCAGCTCGGCCAGGTCGCGCACCGTGGTCGACTCGGAGGTCGAGAGGTTGAAGTCCTCGTTGCGTGCGCGGTCTGACTCCATGGCTGTGACGATCCCCCGAGCCAGGTCCGCTCCGTAGGTGTAGTGCCGCACCTGCTGCCCGTCACCGAGCACGTGCAGGGGATCTTGCCCTTTGAGCACCTTCTGGATCAGGTCGGGGACAACATGGCTCATCGCGAGCTCCACGTTGCCGCTCGGGATCTCGACGTCACCCAGCGCCCGCCCCTCACCCACCCCCACGCAGTTGAACGGTCGCAGGATCGTGAAGGGCACCCGGTGCTGGTCCCAGGCCGCCCGCGCGAAGTACTCCACCGCCAGCTTCTGGAAGCCGTAGGACGACAGCGGCGGCGGGATGCGGCGCTCATCACCCTCCGCGGAGGGCCATCGGTCCGTGGACTCGAAGACCATCGAGGAGCTGAGGTAGGTGACCTTCTCCAGCCGCCCCGCGCCCATCACCTCGATGGCGGCGTCGCAGGTGGAAGCGATGATCCGCTCGTTGGTCGCCAGCAGGTCGTAGGGGTAGGCGTGGAAGTAGGAGATCCCACCGATCAGGGCCGCTCCCGCCACGAGGTGGTCGCAGTCCTGCAGCAGCTCGACCATGAGCTGCACCTCCCGCACGTCACCCTCGACGAAGCGGTACGACGGGTGGGCGTCGTAGGACTTGCTGACCGGCCCGTACTTCGAGTAGTTGTCGATGCCGGTCACGGCATAGCCCCGCTCGAGAAGTGCCTCGACGACGTAGCCCCCGATGAACCCCGCCGATCCGGTCACCAGGACCCGCTTGTCACTGTGGCTGGTCATCGATCTCCTCGTTCGTTGCGCTCGGCGATGATCTCGGCCTGTCTGCGGACCTCGGGGACGCTCAGCCGGGGACCGAACGCGAACCGGTACCACTGCAGGTACTTCGGCACCCACTTCCTCAGCTCGAAGCTGGAGGACCCCAGGGTTCGATCGAGCCAGATCGTGGGCAGCTCCGCGACCGGCAGCCGGAGTCGGCGGGCCTTGGCGGTCAGCTCCAGACCGATCTCGAACCCGCTTCGGCTGTGGATGCCGACGTCGCGGACGAAGTCAGTGGAATAGGCCTTGAAGCTGTTGGTCGCGTCGTCGGTCCCGACGCGGGCCAGCACCGCCAAGGACCGACCGGCGGTCCGCGACAGCATCCCCTTCAGCGCGGCGCCGCCCACCTGCTGCCCCCCGGGCGAGTAGCGCGAGGCCGCTGCCACTACAACTCCCCGCTCGACGAGCCGGGCCAACGGATCGATCATCCTCGGGTCGTCACTGCCATCGGCCATCGTCACGATCACCACCGGGTTGCTCGCCCGGTCGATCCCGAACCTGATCGCGTTCGCCGGACCGCGGCCGTAGGTGTTGACCTCGACCCGCACGCGAGGGTCGTCCCCCGCCTCCTGCGCCACGGCCGGGACGGTCGGATCTGCGGGGTCGTCCACCACGATCAAGATCTCGAAGTCGAGACTGATGCTCTCGATCAGCCGCCCCAGGACTCGACCGATTCCCTCGGCTTCGCGGTAGGCGGGGATCACGACCGTGACCGAAGGGATGGTCATACGCGGCTTCCTTGTCCGAGCAGGTCCCAGACGTCGACCACGGGCAGATCTGTCCGCAGGTCTCGATAGACGGCGTGCGGTGCTCCGATCATCAGCAGGTCGGCACCAGCGAGGACGTCCTCGAGCGGGCTCAGACTCGCGTCGTCGGTGATGTAGGGATCGGTCGTCAGGACGTGCTTCGCCCGGAACGACAGCAACCGCTTGAGCCGGTAGGACAAGCTGGAACGGCGGTCGTCGCTCTCCGCCTTGAACGCCATCCCGAGGATCCCGACCGTCATCTCATCCAGGTCGTGCGTCGTTTCGATGCGCTTGACCAGGTAGTCGGGAAGACCTTCGTTGACCAGCATGGCGGAGTGGCCGAGGGCGAAGGTGCCACCGGTCATCGAGGCGAGCTGCATGGTGTCCTTGAACAGGCAGGGGCCGGCAGCGAAACCCGCACCGGGAAAGTCATCGGCGCGCGGATAGTCCAGCATCATCGCGTGCCTGATCCGGGAGAAGTCCAGCCCGAGGTCGTTGGCCATCACGTAGTACTGGTTGGCGGCCGCGAACTTGATGTAGCGCCACGAGTTCGTGAACAGCTTGGCCAGCTCTGCTTCAGCCGGCTCCAGCACAACGATGGACGAGGCCAGGGTGGCGAACAAGGTGCTGGCACGTCGGGTGGCCCGTGGACTGTGGGCGGAGACGATCTGGGGCAGGGTGAACAGCTCGACCATGGCCCGACCCTCCGCGATCCGCTCGGGACAGAAGGCCAGGTCGAGCTCCAGCTCGGTCGTCGCAAGCAGGCGTTCGACTCGACGGGTCACTCCGGGGTAGACCGTGCTGCGCAGGATCATCAGCTGACCGGTCCGCAGGTGCGGGACGAGCTCCTCGATGGCCCGAGGGACGGCCTCGGGGTCCGGACTGAGGTACTCGTCGACCGGGGTGCCCACCACGACGACGACGTTCTCGGCCGTGCTGATGACGGCAGGGTCGACAGTGGCGACCAGCAACCCTTGCGCGAGGGCGGTCGCGAGCGGTGCCTCGATCCCTGGCTCGAGGAACGGCGCGTGTCCCGCGGAGATCCGGTCGACCGAGTTGCGGTTGATGTCGAAGATGGCAACTCTCAACCCTCGAGAGGCGAAGGCCACAGCGAGCGGGAACCCCACATGGCCGGCGCCACCGATGAGACACACGTCGAAGCTGGGCTCCTCGATCACTGCTCTCCTGTGGTGTCTGCAGGGTCTGCGGTGCTGGACCCGTCCGGTGGCGCGTCACCAGTCGCCCCTCGAGATGGGCACGTGACCGAGTCGTTCGATCACATCACCCTAGAGGGCGAGGGATCTCACGCCTGCATTGTTGCTCATCGAACGCACTTCGAGGACAGCGAGATCTGCTGTGGCATAGTTCGACCCCGAGGAGGGCGAGTGCGCAATCGTGTTTCACGGGCCTACCGCGCGACCTTGGCCTCCGGTGGTTCCATGGACCGCACCCGTCTCGTCCTGGTCATCGGTGCCGTCATGATCGCGACCCAGCTGTGCTTCCGGGCGTGGGCCATCTATCCGGCATGGTTCTTCCTCGACGACTACAACCTGTTGCACGAGGCGCGGAGCAGCGGGCTCTCGCTCGACTACCTGATGACGCCGTACAACGGGCACCTCATGCCCGGGGGGCGGTTCCTGGTCTGGCTCGCGGACCAGCCCGGGGGGCTCAACTGGACCATCGCTGCGACCACGACGCTGGTGGCCCAGACCCTGTCGAGTGTGGCTGCCTTCTGGATGCTGACGACGCTGTTCGGCGCCAGGCTCGCTGTCCTCGCGCCCCTGGGCCTCTACCTCACCAGTGCCCTCACCATGCCGGCATTCATGTGGTGGGCCGCCGCGCTGAACCTGGTCCCTTTGCAAGCCACGTTCTTCATCACCGTCGGCCTGTGGGTGACCTACCTACGCACGCAGCGTGCACGCCCTCTCGTGGGCGCGGCCGTGTCGATCGCAGCCGGGCTGACCTTCGACGTCAAAGGCATTCTCGTGGTCCCGGTGCTGGCGTTCATCGCCATCGCCTACTTCGCCCAGGGGCCGGTGACAACCCGGCTGCGCCTGGTCTTCCGAAGCTATCGGGCGGGCGTCATCGCACTCAGCTTGCTGACCGCAAGCTATCTGGCCTACTACATGCTGCGCGTGCCCCAGATCACGAGCGAGCCCCAGGCAGAGCGGGCTTGGAAACTCGCCGGAACCATGCTCGGAGCGGCTTGGCCATCGGCGCTAGTGGGCGGGCCGTGGCGCTGGGACAATTTTGCGCCGCCCACCGCGTATGCGCATCCTCCAGGCGTTCTCGTCAGCTTCTCCTGGGTGGTGATCGCGCTTGTCGTGTGTGTGGGGGCCCTGCAGAGAACCCGCACGCTGCGAACCTGGGTCCTGCTGGGCGGATACCTCGTGGTCCTGCTCGGTCTCCTGACTTCTACTCGCGGGGCGAAGTTCGGCTCGGCGATCGGTTTCGAGCTCCGGTACCTCACCGACGCGACGTGTGTCGTCGTCCTGTGCCTGGGGCTCGTCTTTCTCCCGTTGGCAGGCGCACCTGAGGGGAGTCAGGAACGGTCCGAACCAGGGCTTCGCTCCCCGGTTCCGTTGACCGTCGTCGGCTCGTTGATGTTCGTGGTCTTCGGCTCCGGACTTGCCAGCTCGGCGTCCTACGCCCGGATCTGGCACAGCGACAACGCCAGTGACCCCTACATGCACAACCTCCAGCGGGACTTGCGTGCACAGGGTCAGGTCGATCTGGCGGAGACCGTCGTCCCCGAGGATGTCTTGTCCAACCTGACGGCGCCCATGAACACGACCCGGAGGCTGGCGTTCCTGACAGGTGCGCGCGTCGACTTCCCCGCGGTCAGCCCACTGCTGAGCGTGGTGGGACCTGACGGCAGGCTGCACAAGGCCCTCATCCAGCCCGGCGTCACCTCACGCCCCGGACCCGACGCCAGCTGCGGCTGGAAGGTGGAGGACGAAGGCCTCACGATCCCGCTCGAGGCCCGCCCCTTCGACTGGACGTGGTGGATCCGGATCGGCTATCTCGCCTCTGCTGGCTCGCCGGTCACGGTGTCCGCAGCAGGGACGACGATCGACAGCAGCATCTCCAGGGGTCTCAACAGCCTCTTCGTTCGGATCGAGGGCTCCTTCGACTCGGTCAGCATCAGCGGTCTGGAGCCGGGCACGACGCTGTGCGTGGATACCATCGAGGTCGGCCAACCCGTCCCAGGGGGACCTCAGTGACCATCGCCCCGACGCACCCCGGCGAGCTGGAGCAGCGACCTTCGTTCCCAGTGCTCGACACCCTTCGTGCCATCGGGGCGCTGGCGGTCCTCACCACCCACGTCGCCTTCCAGTCCGGGGACTACGTCCGGCACGGCATCGTCGGTGCACTGCTGTCCCGGCTCGACATCGGTGTCGCGATCTTCTTCGTGCTCTCCGGTTTCCTGCTGGCCCGGCCCTATCTCGCTCGGGCTGCCGTGGGTGCGGGACACCCCTCGACGGGGCGCTACTACTGGAAGCGGTTCGTGCGCATCTACCCGTTGTACGCCGTCACGGTCGTCCTGGCGCTCGTGCTGATCCGCGAGAACGACTTCGGTGGCAGTGCTGTGGGTTGGCTCAGGTCCCTCACGCTGAGTGACGTCTTCTTCACCAGCCGCCTGCCCCAAGGGCTCACCCAGATGTGGAGCCTCTCGGTGGAGGTGACGTTCTACGCGGTCCTGCCGTTGTTGATGGCTCTCCTGCTGGGTCGGCGTGCGGTCGTGGCTCCACGCAGGATCTTCCTGCTCCTGCTGGCTGGCTCCATGTTCAGCTGTTGGTGGATCCTCGACCTGGCAGCCGCGGCCGAGCGGGTGACCAGCGGCAACCCCTTCTTGTGGTTGCCGGCCCAGCTCACCTGGTTCCTGGTCGGCATCGCCCTCGCCACCGCCCATGTCCTGCACCAGTCCGGCTCCACGTCGCGGGTCCTGACCTGGCTGGTGGCCCTGGCCAGGATGCCCGGTGTCTGCTGGACCTTGGCCGCGGGGCTGCTCCTGATCACGGCCACTCCCCTGGGCGGACCGATCCTCCTGCTCGTGGCCACCCCGACCCAGTCCCTGCTGAAGAATCTGAGCTACGCCGCCATCGCGGGCCTGGTCGTGCTGACCGGGCTGTTCGCCTCCCCGCGAAGCCAGTACGCGCGGGTGATGTCGACACGATGGCTGCGCCATCTGGGACGGATCTCGTTCAGCACGTTCTGCATCCACCTCGTCGTGCTCCACGGCGTGCGGCTGATCCTCGACCACGAGCTCTTCACCGGTGAAGGACTCAAGCTGTGGGTGGCGACGGTGGCTCTGAGCCTGGTTGCTTCAGAGCTCCTCTACCGCTTCGTGGAGAGGCCGAGTCTGCGGTTGAAAGACCTGGGTCGGGCCAAGAACGCCTCATCGGGAGACACACAAAGCGCCACCACCGCCGCCACCACGAAGTAGTGCGGCCAGGAAAGGCCTCCGGCCCAAGCTCCCTCACCACCCCAGGGACGCAGGGCGTAGGCGATCGCGGGTGGGAGCACCAGCACCCCCAGCAGCCCTGGGGCGAGAGCTGGCCAGCGCCGGTGCAGCAGCTCCGTCACCACCAGTGAGACCGCACCGACTGCGACGCCGACCCAGCCGGCGAGCAGACCGGAGACGAGCAGACCGACTCCCACGAGCACCGGCGCGGGCCAGGCGGCGGGGTTCGACGCAGTCGCCTCCCTGCCCCGCCACCAGCGCAGCGGCACCAGCGTGAGCAACAGCAGGAGTCCGAGAGCGAGGAGCCCGGCGACGAGCGCACCGCGGTAGAAGCGGTCCGGGCCGAAGGTCACGGACACAGTGGCCTCCCCCGGCCCCAGGTCCCAAGCCTGCTGCCAGCCATCGACCACGGCCGGCCTCAGCCGGGTGCCGTCCTGTTCCGCCTGCCAGCCCGGGTTGGCGTTCTGACGCAGGACCAGCAGACCGCCTCCGGGCACGGGTTGCACCGAACGTTCAGAGGGGCTGAGGTTGCCAGACGACTTCAGGACGGTCGGCGCTGAGAGGCGCGAGCCGGACGAGAGCACCACCGATCGCGGCACGAGGAGGTCGGACCCGACGACGTCAACGTCATTGGGTCCCTGGCGCAAGGTCACCTGCGTCGATCCGCACGGCTTCGGCTGCACGCTGTCTCCTGCCGCCAACCGCGCGAAGCTCACCTCGACCGAGGTCTGCTGAGGTTGCCCGTTGACGCTCAGGGTCGGCCCGGCCCCGCAGGGCAAGGCAACCGGTGCGGTCGGGATCGCCACCGGAAGGTAGGGCAGGCCGCTCACCCGAAGCTCAGTGATCCCGACGGGGACCGACGTGGCCGAGGCGTCGAAGCCGAGACTCTGGGCTGGCTCGGAGTCCAGGATCTGCATCGCCAGCTGTCGGGTGCGGATGGCCGGAAAGGAGACGGTTCCGTCCGGGCGCATCGTCACGGTGCGCTTTCCGCCCGGCCAGGTCAGGCGGATATCGGTCGGGGCCCTGGCCGACGTGTCTGCCGCGACGCTGACCTGGAGTCCGCTCACGCTCCGCTCGTCCACCCAGTTCAGGTTCAGCACCGGCTGTCGATCGCTCGTCTCAGCTGCCCAGGTCGTGCTGGCATCACCATCGACGGCAGCTAGGACCGAGCCACGCGCGTCAGGTGATCCCGTCGAGCTCGCGGTCAGGCTCACTGGCTGGTCCTGGAAGACACGGCGAGCCAGGGCCGCTCCTTCGCGCACGGTCGCTTCCATGCGGGCGGTGTAGGAAGCGCGTTCGTTGAGCGTCACTTCACGGTGGAACTCGCTCTCCTCCTCGCTGGCGACTTCTCGACCGGGCACGCAGCGGATGTCTCCGTCGATAGCGGCACACCCCCGCCTGGCGTCGGAGACCGACCGCAGGACCACCGCGTCCGGACTTCCCCACGTGTCACGAGGTCGCGGCAGTCGAAGGACCCGCGAGACCTCGACGCCGGGGACGTCGACCTCGGCGAGCGCGAGCCGGTTCCCGGGGCGTCCTGAGTCGTCGGAGATCCGGAGCCGCTTGCTCGCGGGGTCGTCGACGGTGATGACCCTGGTCGTGCCGGCGTCGATCACGACCGAGTCGACCTCCGCATGGTCGGTCTGCACCCGGACCACCTCGCGGTCGTCGGGACCGGCCGTGACCCGGATCGTCCCGACGGGCTGCGGTTCGGCGAGCTCGAGCTGCCACCAGGCCGCCTCCTCGGTCCGGTAGTTGGCCCGCCACAGGGTCTCGGGATGTCCGTCGACGGCGGCGTAGGGCTGCTCACCGGCCTGTTCGACGCCGATGGCCGAGGCGTCGGACATCGACGAGGATGCGATCACGTCCGCGGCCCCCCGGAAGAACGCCGTCGTGGACCAGCGCTCGGGGTCAGGCAGGAGGTAGTCCCGGGCAGGGTTCGGCAGCCGACGGCGATGTCCCGGCACGAGCGTCTCCGAGACCCCATCGTGAACGCGACCGAAGTTGCGCTCGACAGCTCGCAGACCGTCGGTGAGGATCACCGAGTCCGGTCGTGCGCCAGGCTCGGTGTCGCTGGCGAGCACCGTCGGCTCATCTTCGAGGACACCCAGGTCTGCGAGATCGAGCAGGTCCTCGGGACCGCCGACGACCGTGGGGGGCGATGCAGCCTGCACGGCGTACCCGTCTGTCCCGCTCACCTCGAAGACCTCCAGCGCCGGGTACTCGTTCTGCCACCCACCGTTGACCAGGACCCGCTGACGTCCCTTGTCGAGGTGGGCCTCCCCCCCGACGACCGGCCCGAAGCTCGCCACCTGGCGCAGTCCCGGTGAGTTCTCGATGGCCTGATGGACCAGCACCGGGTCGGGGATGTCGGGAAGACGAGCGAGGTCGTTGCGTACGACGAGGAAGCTGATGCCTGCACGACGGAGGTACGTCGCGAGACCGGTCGACCCCTTTCCCTGGGCGAACCTGGCTTCGATGGCGTCGAGCATCCGGATGTTCCCCGGTGGCGTGAGCGGCACAGCGTTGCGTACCCCCCACCTGCTCCGAGCGAGGTACTGCATCGGCTCGTCACGTGGTGAACCCCAGACGTAGGTACCGAATGAGGCCCCGGGCACCAGGAGCGACTGGCCCGTCTCCGAGCTGTCGGCCAGCCAGTCCGCCGCCTCGGTCCAGTAGTCGGGAACCGAGAGCACCACATTGGCGGGAGTGATGCGACCGAGGAAGGCCGGCATGGAGGCGGCGACCACGGCCACGACAGCGGTGCCGATCAAGATGCGGAGGCGGGTGCGCCTCGCGCCCAACTCCTGTGCCGTGGCACTGGTCTCGTCCTGGTTGCGTAGCGAGCGGCACAGCAGGTCCACTGTCCACGCCAGCCCCAGGACCAACGGCAACCGCACGATCGGATCGAACTTGTGCACGTTCCTCAGCGGGGCGAGTGCCCCGTCCAGCAGCGAGTTCAGCGCAGGAGCACCCCAACCATGCACAGCACCGACGTGCCCGGCCGTCACCATGAGCAGGCCGAGCATGACCCCGAGGGCCAGGAACATGCGGTGCGGGTTGCGACGGTGCAGCAGACCGACGAGTCCGAGAAGGAGGACCACACCGCTGAGAAGCGGCAGGCTGAACAGGCGGATGAGGTCATTGCCACCACGCGAGGTGCGAGCGACGTAGGGAACCCAGTTCGACGTGCCTCGCAGGGTGTCGAAGAGCGTGGTCGGGAAGGTGGTGTTCGCCGCCGACTCGATGAACTCCAGGAACGGCGGACTGTAGGCGCCGAGGACGAAGAGCGGCACCAGCCACCAGGCGGTGCCGATCAGGACGAAGATCGGCCACCACGTCATCATCGAGCGGCGTCGCGGTCCTCGCGCCCGGGTGAGCAGCCACAGGGCACCCAGGGGGATGACCGCGAACGTGGCCGCTGCATTGACGCCACCGACCATGGCCACCGCCAGCGCCGAGAACGCCGCTGCTCGTCGAGGGGATCCTCGCTGGCTCCCGATCACCAAGGGCAGCAGGACCCACGGGGCGAGCGCGCCCGGCCAGGCCTCGATCGAGATCGGTCCGAGGACCGTGAGCATGCGGGGTGAGAGCGCATAGGCGATGCCGCCGAGGATGCAGGCGAGGTCCGACCGGACGCCGAACGCCCGGGCCAGGCGCGCTGCGCCCACGAAGGCCACACAGATCACCAGTGCCAGCCACAACCGTTGCACCGCCCACCCCGGTACGTCCAGGACGTGGCCCACCCAGAAGACCGGACCCATGGGCCAGAAGTAGCCGTAGGCCTGGTTCTGAAGTTGGCCCCCCGCACCCAGGGGGTCCCACAAGTGCATCGCGCGCGACAGGAAGACGTCAGGGGCAAGCGCCAGGTCGAATTTCGTGTCGGCCGCGAGGAACCCCGGGGACTGGGTCAGAGCGAGGCCCGTGAGCGCCACACAGGTCGCAACGAGCCTGAGCACGCTGCGTAGTCGTCGACCCCCCGGCTCCCCCGGTTCCCCCGTCTCGGCTTCCGCACTCATGTCTTGCGCAGCACGATGACCAGGTTCCACGTCACCACCTCACGCAGCACCGGCACGCGCAGCAACCAGCGCGACCACCACGGGTTGTAGCGCGGGACCAGCGCCACCACCTCGGCATCCTGCTGGCGACGAGCCCAGTCGAGACCCTCCCGGACGGTGACGGCGAACAGCGACTCGCCGTACTTGTTCTTGGGCTCGTGCCCGCGCGTGCGCGTGTAACGGCGACGCGCCCGCATGCCGCCCAGGAAGTGCCACGGCGCGGTCTCGTGCCCGCCGTGAGGGCCCCACCAGACGGTGTAGCTGAGAAAGACCGTGCCACCGCCGCGGGTGACCCGGACCATCTCCTGCGCCATCTGCCAGGGATCGTGGACGTGCTCGAGGACGTTGCTGGAGTAGCAGACGTCGAGTGACCCATCGCCGAACGGCAGCTGCATGCCGCTCCCGATCACGGTCCGGTTGGAGATCGCTCCCAGCCCGGCCAGCTCCCCCACGTCGGCGTCGAGCGCGATGTAGGTGGCGCCGGCACCCTCGAAGGCCGAGCGGAAGTAGCCCGGTCCTCCGCCGACGTCGAGCATCGTCGCTCCGCGGAGGTCCACGTAGTGCGTGAGCTGGCCCACCGAGTCCTCGGCCAGCGCGGTGTAGAAACGGGCCGGATCCGGCTGCTCGTAGGCGAACTCCCGCAGCAGTCGCACCGAGCGCCGCAGGGTCGCTCGCCAGGGACGTGGCTCTACGGACCGGGGGCTGGGCACGCGGGCGACACTATCGCGACCCGCTAGCGTGACCGACATGAACGAGCCGGACCTTGCAGGCAGGCGGGTCGTCTTCCTCAGCTGGCGCGACACCCACAATCCCGAGGGCGGTGGGGCCGAGCGCTACCTGGAGAAGATGGCGGCCGGCCTCGTGCAGCGCGGGTGCGAGGTCACGATCTTCTGCGCCGCCCACGCGGCCGCACCGCCCGACGAGGTCGTCGACGGTGTGCGCTTCGTGCGGCGTGGCTCGAAGCTGACCGTCTACCCGGCCGGGATGCGCGCACTGCGACGTGGGGACCTCGGCGAGCCGGACGTCGTGGTCGACGTCCAGAACGGTCTGCCGTTCTTCTCCCGGCTGGTCACGCGCGTCCCCGTGGTGGTGCTCGTGCACCACGTGCACCGGGAGCAGTGGCCGGTCGTCTACCCCGGACTCAGCGGTCGGATCGGTTGGTGGATCGAACGGCGCCTGGCCCCCTTGCTCTACCGGCGCTCCCAATACATCGCGGTCTCCCGGGCCACCCGCAGCGAGCTCCGCGAGCTGGGCGTCCGCGGGCCGCGAGTCGCGGTGGTGCACAACGGCACCGATCCGGCGATGCCCGTGGCCACCGCCAAGTCGGCGACCCCGACGGTGGCCGTCGTCGGCCGGCTGGTGCCCCACAAGCAGGTTGAGCACGCCATCGACGCGGCGCTGGAGCTGCGCGCCGAGCTGCCGGACCTGCGGTTGCACGTCGTCGGCAGCGGCTGGTGGGAGGGCAAGCTGCACGACTACGCCGCGGCCCACGGCGCCGGGAACACGGTCGTCTTCGAGGGCCACGTCGAGGAGGAGCGCAAGCACGAGATCTACGAGCAGGCGTGGCTGCTGGCGCTTCCCTCACTCAAGGAGGGCTGGGGGCTCGTCGTCGGTGAGGCAGGAATGCATCGCACCCCCACCGTGGCCTACCGGTCGGCCGGCGGTACCCGCGAGTCGATCGAGGACGGTCGCTCAGGGATGCTCGTAGACACCCCCGAGCAGTTCACCAGCGCCTTGGGCACGCTCCTGCGTTCAGAGCAGACCAGGGCCGACCTGGCCGACGGTGCGCGCGAGGTCAGCCACCTGTTCACGTGGGAACACGCGCAGCACTCGTTCGCGGTCGTGCTGCACGAGGTGCTCGAGGGCCGACGGGTGGAGAGTCAGGATCCTGAGGAGTAAGGGCGATCAGCGCCGGTGAACCGGCCGGCCCGGCGAATCAGCCGTTGGTGCCGTAGTCGATTGTGACCGGCTGGGTGACGTCGGTCGGAGACTGGTCTCCGGCTCCGGTCTGGGCGTTGACGAGGCCCACGACGGTGATGGTGGCGACGACGCCTCCGGCGATGACGCTGCCGATGGTTGCGGTGAGTGATGTAAACACGGTGAAGGGCCCTCCCTGGCTCGTCGGCAACCATAACGGCTGCTCGCGGGGTTCACGAACTCGCGCGACCGCGAACCCGGTCCTTCATGACCATGCTGCCCGCACCCACGAGGAGACTGCCCACGAAGAGTGACCAAGCCCACGCCATCAGCACGCGCCATTCCCCCGGCGATTCCTGTGCGCGCACGTCGGCGAGATCTCCGACGACGAGCTGGTCACCGACGTACAACGGGTTCGCGGTGACCTTGGGAGACTCACTATCTGGATCGCTGACCACCAGCCCTATCCCCAGCTCCTCCAGGGCTAGACCACGCTGCGCCGGCGTCGGCAGTGCCAGCGCCCGGGCCACCTCCCGGACCCGAGGATCCTCACCGGCGATCCGCTCCCCGGAGACGAAGAGCTCGTCACTCGCGACGTAGTCGGGTTGCAGGAAGCGGCCCACCGGATCCAGCACCTTGTGGCGGTCGTTCCAGTCCGGCTGGCGATAGCTGCTCAGCGGCAGCACCAGCACGTCACCACGGTTGCCATCAGCGACCGCCCGACCCACGGCGGCGCGTGCCATGGCGAAGTCGTCGGGGAAGTCGACGGCCGTCAGCCGACCGGAGACGCCGTACGCCGCGTCCGGCATCAGGGCGACCGGAGCCAGGACCAGCGCCACTCCGAGCGCCGGGCGCACCGCGCCGGGCAGGGCGGCCAGCACCCGCGCTGCCCCGCTCGCCGCCAGCGGCACCACCGCAAGGGCGCACAGCCCGAGAAGTCGCGAGCCGTCCCGCAGCAGCCCGGCCCCCGGCACGTGGCCGAACAGCCAGCCCATCGAGGTTGGCGCCGCCCAGGTCAGCACCGCCACGCCCCAGCCCAGCAGCCAGCAGGCAGCGAAGGCCACGGCGTCGCGGCGCCCACCGTCGGCATCGGTCCAGCGCGCCGCCCAGCGGCGAGCACCCACGAGCACCAGCCCGAGCAGCAGGAGCAGGAACACCCAGCCGGCGAGACCGGTGCGGGAGGTGGGGACCACCTCGCTGTTCCAGATCCCACCGAGGCTCAGCGCGGCCAGCGGGGCCGGCAACGTGCCTTCGCCGAAGAGCGCGAACCGGGCCGCGCCTGCGGGGTCGGTGGTCGCACTTCCCGCGTGCAGCAGACCCGCGGCGACCCACGGTGCGTTGGCGGCCGCCACGAGCAGCAACATCCGTGCCGAACTCCGTAGGTCCCTGCTCACGCCGAAGGCGAGCAGCACGACAGCGGTGACCAGTCCCGCACTCGCGCTCAGGCTGCCGACGGGCAGCAACCACCAGACCGACACCGGCGAACGGCCGGTCGTGCGCCAGGTGCGGGCGGCCAGGACCACCCACGGCAGGGCGGCGTACCCGACCAGCACCGGCCAGTGCCCAATCACCAGGCGCTCCACCACGAACGGGTTCCACACGTACAAGGTGACCGCAACCAGACCCGCGGTCACCGAACGCTCCCCGGTCAGTCGGAGCGCGCCCAGGCCGGCGGCCACCAGCACCGAGACGAGCATCAGCTTCTGGAGCAGCATGCCGGGAACGACCTCGTCCAGCACCGCGACGACCGCGTCCGAGGGCACCGCTCGCGGCAGCCCGGAGCCGAGGCCCAGGAAGTCACCACGCAGGGCCAGGTCCGGGACCCAGACCATGTCGTAGCTGAGCACGTAACCCGGCCCCAGCGCCGGGCCGAGCATCAGCACCGCGAGCAGGAGCGCCCAGGCCAGGGGAAGCAGCGCACGTGCACGGGCCACTGCCGCTCTCCCATCCTCGACGTCGTCGGACCCGATCCAACCACCACTGCCGCGGGCCGGCGCACCACGACGCCGTACCCTCGCCGATGTGAAGGAGCGCCGTCAGAGTCTGCAGGCCGGGACCGCGATCGCGGTCGCGATCGGCGTCATGAACGTGACGACCTACGGCTACCAGATGTTGGCGGCCCGGCTGCTCGGCCCCGAACCGTACGGCGCCTTCGCGGCCGTGATGAACGTGCTGATCGTGATCACGGTGATCGCCCTCGCGCTGCAGGCGAACGCAGCCCGACGGATCGCCGCCGAGCCGGGCGAGGTGCACGCCGTCGAGGACGCCATCCGCCGGGTCGGTCGACAGGCGGCCCTGGGCCTGGCTGCGCTGAGCTTCCTGGCGGCCCCGCTGGTCAACTCCGTGCTCCGGCTCGAGAGCCTGCCGACCGCGCTGCTCCTCGGGTTGACCGCGGTGCCACTGACCCTGATGGGCTACCAGGCCGGCGTGCTCCAGGGCGAGCGGAGGTGGCAGGCGCTGGGTCTGGTCTACGTCTCGGCAGGGGTGCCGCGGCTGGTCGTCGGCACGGGGTTGCTGCTGTGGAACCCCTCCCCCTTCTGGGCCGTCAGCGGCGTGACCATCGGTGCCTGGGCCCCGGTGCTCGTCGCCGCCCTCGTGCTCCGGCGGCCCCGCGACCGGAGCACCCACGAGGCGGCCGTGCACGCCGCCCGCGACGTGTGGCGCGAGACGTTGCGCAACTCCCACGCCCTGCTCGCCTACTTCGCCCTGTCCAACGTCGACGTGGTGCTGGCCCGCAACGTGATGCACCCGCAGGAGGCCGGTCTCTACGCAGCGGGCCTGATCATGACCAAGGCGGTGCTCTTCCTGCCGCAGTTCGTGGTGGTGCTGGCCTTCCCCTCGATGGGGCAGGCGGAGTCGCGTCGCCGGGTGCTGGTGACCAGCCTCGGCGCCGTCGCGCTGATCGGCGCCGTCGTCGCTGCAGGCGTCAGCGTGCTCTCCGGTCTGGCGATGGTCTTCGTCGGTGGCTCGCAGTACTCCCCGGTCCAGGGGTCACTGTGGATCTTCGCGCTGCTGGGCGCCGTGCTGGCGATGCTGCAGCTCGTGGTCTACAGCGTGCTCGCCAGGCAGGCCAACCGGTCGGTGTTCCTGGTCTGGGCCGCACTGCTCACCGTGCTGATCCTCGGCAGCGGCAAGGACTCGTTCGGCTCGCTGCTGCACGTGGTCGTGCTGACCGACCTGACCCTGTTGGTCACCCTGGTCGCGATCAGCCTGTGGCGGTTGCGGGCACCGGTTGCCGGCGAGAGCTCAGTGGGCAGCGGCGTGCCAGCTGGCGCCGGTGCCGACGGAGACGTCGAGGGAGACGCTCAGCTCCGCAGCTGAGGCCATCTGCGCGCGCACCAACTTCTCCAGCGCCTCGCGCTCGCCCTCGGCGACCTCGAGCACCAGCTCGTCGTGCACCTGGAGCAGCATCCGCGAGGCCAGCCCCTGCGCGGTCAGGGCCCGGTCGACGTTGAGCATCGCGACCTTGATGATGTCGGCGGCCGAACCCTGTATCGGTGCGTTGAGGGCCATCCGCTCGGCCATCTCGCGACGCTGACGGTTGTCGCTCGTCAGGTCCGGCAGGTAGCGGCGCCGGCCGAGGATGGTCTCGGTGAAGCCGGTGCGACGGGCCTCATCGACGATGCCGCCGAGGTAGTCACGCACTCCGCCGAAGGTCTCGAAGTACTCGTCCATCAGGCCGCGCGCCTCGCCAGTGTCGATGCGCAGCTGCTGGGAGAGCCCGTAGGCGGAGAGCCCGTAGGCCAGGCCGTAGTTCATGGCCTTGATCTTGGCGCGCATCTCAGGGGTCACGTCGGTCGGCTCGACGTCGAAGACCCGGGCCGCGGTCACCGAGTGGAAGTCGTGGCCGGAGCGGAACGCCGCCGTGATGCCAGCGTCCTCGGAGAGGTGCGCCATGATCCGCATCTCGATCTGCGAGTAGTCGGCCGTCATCAACTCGGTGTAGCCCTTGCCGACCACGAAGCCCTCGCGGATGCGCCGTCCCGCCTCGGTTCGGACCGGGATGTTCTGCAGGTTGGGGTCGGTGCTGGAGAGCCGGCCGGTCGCCGCGATCAGCTGGTTGTAGGTGGTGTGGATCCGGCCGTCCTCGGCCACCGTCTTCAGCAGGCCCTCGACGGTCTGGCGCAGCCGGATCACGTCGCGGTGGCGCAGGAGATGGGCCAGGAACGGGTGCTCGGTCTTCTCGAACAACCCCTGGAGGGCATCGGCGTCCGTGGTGTAGCCGGTCTTGGTGCGTTTGGTCTTCGGCATCCCCAGCTCGTCGAAGAGCACCACCTGGAGCTGCTTGGGCGAACCGAGGTTGATCTCCTTGCCGATCACGCCGTAGGCCTCGTCGGCCGCCTCGCGGACGCTGGTGCCGAACTCCGCCTCGAGGTCGGAGAGCAGGTCGTGGTCGACCGCGATGCCGATCTGCTCCATCCGGGCGAGCACGTCGATCAGGGGCAGCTCCACCTCGGTCAGCAGCCCGGTGCCCCCGCGTCCCTCGAGCTCCTCGTCGAGAGCGGCGGCGAGGTCGAGCACGGCGCTCGCGTGCAGCATCGCGGTCTCGCTGGCGGCATCGCCGTCCTCCCCGTCGAGCCCGTCGAGGCTGAGCTGCCCGTCGTCGCTGCTCCCCTGACGCAGCTCTCGCTTGAGGTAGCGCACGGTCAGGTCGGCCAGGTCGTAGGAGCGCTGGTCGGGACGGGCGAGGTAGGCCGACAGCGCGGTGTCGCGCTCGAGCCCGAGCAGCGGCCAGCCGCGTGCCGCCAGGGCCAGCATCGGGCCCTTGGCGTCGTGCAGGACCTTGCGCCGCTGCGGGTCACCGAGCCAGCTCATGATCGCGGCGTCGTCCTCGGGCGTGACGTCGTCCACGACGATGTGGGCCGCCACGCCTGCTCCGGTCGCCAGCGCCACTCCGCGGACCTCGCCGGTGCCGGCGCGCCAGCTGCCCTCGAGGTGGACGCCCACCCGGGCGTCGTCGTGCGCGTGCTCGTCGAGCCAGTCGGCCACCGTGCCGGGAGCCAGCCGCGTCGACTGCAGGGCGAAGCCGCTCTCGTCGATCTCCTCCACCGACTCCAGCGTCTCGAAGAGCCGGTCCCGCAGGACGCGGAACTCGAGACCGTCGAAGAGGGTGTGCACCTCGTGGCGGTCCCAGGGCTGGCGCTGGAGCCCGGCGGGGGTGAGCTCCAGGTGCAGGTCGCAGATCAGTGCGTTGAGCCGGCGGTTGCGGATCACGTCGTCGAGGTGGGCGCGCAGGCTCTCCCCGGCCTTGCCGGTGACCTCCTCGGCACGGTTGATCACGTTGTCGAGACCGTCGTAGGTGCTGATCCACTTGGCGGCGGTCTTCGGTCCCACCCCGGGGATGCCGGGCAGGTTGTCGGAGTCCTCGCCGACGAGCGCGGCCAGCTCGGGATAGCGGTGCGGCGGTACGCCGTACTTGGTCTCGACGGCGTCGGGGGTCATCCGGGCCAGCTCCGAGACCCCGCGCATCGGGTAGAGCACCGTGGAGTGCGGGGTCACCAGCTGGAGCGAGTCGCGGTCGCCGGTGAGGATCAGCACCTCGAACCCGGCCGCCAGGGCCTGGGTGGACAGCGTCGCGATGATGTCGTCGGCCTCGTAGCCGTCCATCTCCAGGTGGGGGATCCGCAGGGCGTCGAGCACCTCCTGGATCAGCGGCAGCTGTCCTGAGAACTCGGTGGGGGTCTTGTTGCGCTTGGCCTTGTACTCGGGGTACTCCGCGAGGCGGAAGGTCTGCCGCGACTTGTCGAAGGCCACGCCGACGTGGGTGGGCACCTCGTCGCGCAGGACGTTGATCAGCATGGAGGTGAAGCCGTAGACGGCGTTGGTGGGCTGGCCCGTCGTGGTGGAGAAGTTCTCCACCGGCAAGGCGAAGAAGGCCCGGTAGGCCAGCGAGTGACCGTCCAGCAGCAACAGGCGGGGACGACCGGACTCGGGGGCGGCGACAGACGACTCAGGCACGGATTCGACCCTAACGGGTGGCACTGACATCCAGGCAGGTGCGGTTCCCCGGAGGTCGTCAGGCACAGTTGGGTCCATGAGCGACCTGAACGCGGCACAGGAGTACGAGCGGCTGATGCCCCAGGGCATGGGGGCCCTGAACACCAAGATGGGGATCGAGCTCCTCGAGGTCACCGCGGAGCGAGTCGTCGGCACCATGCCGGTCGAGGGGAACACCCAGCCCTACGGGCTCCTGCACGGTGGCGCCTCGGTGGTGCTGGCCGAGACGCTCGGCTCGGTCGGCTCGGCGATCCACGGCATGCCCGACCGGCTCTCGGTCGGCGTCGACATCAACGCCACCCACCACCGCTCCGCCAGGAGCGGGATCGTCACCGGCACCGCGACGGCGATCCACCTCGGCCGCAGCACGGCGAGCTACGAGGTCGTGGTGACCGACGAGGACGGCAAGCGGGTCTGCACCGCGCGGATCACCTGCGCGCTGCTGCCTGCCGACAGGTACGCCGGCCCGAAGTCCTGACCCGGCCGGGGCGGCACGGACCGAGGTGCCTACTCGGTGCTCTCGCGGCGTCGCATCGAGCGCCGCTGTGCCAGCACCTGCACCAAGTGCCGGTTGCCGCCCGGGGTGGCGCGCCCGCGGTCGCTGTTGAGCTTCTTGCGCAGGGCCACAGTGGTGGTGTGCCGCACGTGCGCCAGGGGGACCAGCCCGAGCCGGGCGAAGAAGCGGTTGGTGTCGCGGGTGGGGTCGGAGACCGCGGTGATCTGCGCGACGTCCTTCTCCTCGGCCCAGGCGACGGCGGCCTCCATCAGGGCGTGGCCGTAGCCGTGCCGCCGGTGCTGGGGGTCCACCAGCAGGAACGAGGTGTGCACCACGCCCTCGAGCACCAGCGGTGAGATCGGCCCCCGGCTGAGCTGCACCGCCGCGACGACCCGGCCCTCCGCCTCGGCCACCAGCATGCGTGAGTCGGGGTCGGCCGACAGGGTCGCCAGCGCGCCCTCGGCGTCCTCGAGGCTGCGCGGGGAAGTGTCGTTGCCGCGCACGGTGGCCGACCACAGCTCCAGCAGGGCAGCGGCGTCTTCGGGCACGGCCTCCCTGATCTGGGGAGTAGGGCGTGGCATGCGAACTCCTCGTTCGTGCGGGAGCACCCGCGGTGAGAGTGGAACGAGCGGTGATGGGCTCACCGTAGTTCTAGAGACAGCATAAGAGGGTCCCGGTGATCCCGAAGCACGAACGGGCACACGAACCTGCTCAGGAGGCGCCACAGCGTCTCAGCCGCCCGCCATCCCCGGGCCGTGCTCGACCACTCCCTCGGCCACCTGGCGCATCGAGAGCCGCAGATCCATCGCGGTCTTCTGGATCCACCGGAACGACTCCGGCTCGCTCAGACCCAGGCTCTCCTGGAGCACACCCTTGGCCCGGTCCACCAGCTTGCGCGTCTCCAGGCGGTCCCCGAGATCGGCCACCTCGGACTCCAGCTGACGTAGCTCACCGAAGCGGCTGACCGCCATCTCGATGGCCGGCACCAGGTCGGACTTGTCGAAGGGCTTGACCAGGTAGGCCATCGCGCCGGCATCGCGCGCCCGCTCGACGAGGTCACGCTGGCTGAACGCGGTCAGGATCACCACAGGCGCGATCCGCTGTCCGGCGATCTGCTCCGCGGCGGCGATGCCGTCCAGACGCGGCATGCGTACGTCGAGGATGACCAGGTCCGGGCGCAGCTCGACAGCCAGCTCGACCGCTCGATGGCCGTCCTCGGCCTGACCGACCACGGCGTACCCCTCCTCGGCCAGCATCTCGGCGAGGTCCAGACGGATCAACGCCTCGTCCTCGGCGATGACCACCCGTCGCGGGGCGGGACCGGCCGGGTCGAGCGGGACGGGTGCAGGACTCGGGTTCACGACCGACCACGTTATCGGCTGAGGGCTCGGGTAGCCTGCTGCCTGCCTCGCCCCGGTAGTCCAACGGCAGAGACAATGGTCTCAAACACCATCCAGTGTGGGTTCGAATCCCACCCGGGGTACCACCTTCTTCGCGTTTTGCCCCGCACCACACGGCCGGATCCACCACTTGTCCAGACCAGTTGAATCTTCCATGTCTCGACTGGGACACGATGACGTGCGGTGCTTGACACTTATGTCCGGTGCGACCAATCTGCGAGCACCGGACTCGCCCGAGGCTCGGAACGCGTGGCCCGCAAGGGCCCCGGCAACGGAGGAAAGTGCATGCGGACTCGCCCCCTGGCGAAGCTTGCTGTGGTCGGTCTGGTGAGCGCTCTGGCGCTGACCGGCTGTGGCAGCTCCAATGACGACAACAAGGACGGCGGCGGCCTCAGCGGTGGTGGAGGTGGCGGCGACAGCAGCGACACCTACTCGATCGCGTTCCAGGGTCCGCTCTCCGGCGACAACCAGCAGCTCGGCATCAACGAGGTCAACGGCGTGGAGCTGGCGATCGAGGAGGCCAACAAGAAGGGCGACCTGGGCTTCACGCTGAAGCTGCTCAAGGCGGACGACATCGGTGACCAGTCCAAGGCACCCTCCGCCGCGGCGCAGGTGCTGCAGGACTCCAGCGTGGTCGGCGTCGTCGGTCCCGCGTTCTCCGGCCCCACCAAGGCCGTCGCGAAGACCTACGGTGACGCCAACATGGGTCTGATCAGTCCCTCGGCCACCAACCCCGACCTGAGCAGCCAGGGCTTCACGACCTTCCACCGCGTCGTGCCCGCCGACAACATCGAAGGCGTGCAGGCAGCTGACTGGCTGGCGAAGAAGGGCAAGAAGATCTTCGTCATCGACGACCTCAGCGAGTACGGCAAGGGTGCGGCCGACGTGGTCCGCGGTCAGCTGAAGAAGAACGGCATCGACGTCATCTCCGAGGGCGTGGACGCCAAGACCGACGACTACGGCCCGATCGCGACCCAGGTCGCCCGGTCCGGCGCGCAGGCCATGTTCTACGGCGGCTACGACGCTCAGGCCGTGAAGCTGGCCAAGGCGCTCAAGGCGGCCAACTTCAAGGGCATCGCCATGGGTGGCAACGGCGTGAAGTCCAGCGTGTTCTCCGACGGCGCCAAGTCCGCCGGCGACGGTTGGTACTTCTCCTGCGGCTGCCTCGACGCTGTCACGGCTCCCGGCGCCAAGGACTTCACGGCTGCCTACAAGGAGATGTTCCAGGACGACCCGTCCACGTACTCCCCCGAGGCCTACGACGCCACCAACGCGATGATCGAGGCGATCAAGGCCGCCAAGGAGTCGGGTTCGGTGACGCGCGAGGCGGTTGCCAAGGCGATCAACGACCTCAACTACGAGGGCATCACCACCACCATCAAGTTCCAGGACAACGGTGAGCTGGAGGAGGCCTCGCAGGTGATCAACCTGTTCGAGCAGAAGGACGGCGCTATCGTCGTTGTCGGCGACATCAGGGAACAAAGCTGAATCCTGGTCCGACATGACCAACGCATGACACAGTGCGGTGCGCCTGCCGACCAAGGGAGGCGCACCGCACTCGTGTGAAACACCGGCTGACTCCACAGATTGCCTGCCTGGGAGGGCGACCAGCGAATGCAAGACTTCTTGAACTTCTTCGTCCTCGGTCTGACTCGAGGATCGATGTACGCCCTGATCGCCCTGGGTTACACCTTGGTCTACGGGGTGCTCCAGCTGATCAACTTCGCGCACAGCGAGGTGTTCATGGGTGGTGCCTTCGGCAGCTACCTGGTCGTGAACCTGGTCGCCGGCGACGAGATCCTGCCGTGGTACGGCGTGATCGGCGTCCTGCTCCTCGGCCTGTCGTCGGGAGCGCTGGTCGGAGCCTTCGTGGCCTACACCCTCGAGCTGGTCGCCTACCGGCCCCTCCGACGGCGCGGCGCACCACGGCTCGCGTTCCTGATCAGCGCGATCGGGATGTCGTTCTTCCTCTCCCAGCTCGCCGGCAAGCTGTTCAACCGGCAGAAGAACAACTTCTTCCCCGACTACTTCTCCGCCAACAAGCGGATCATCGATGTCGGTGGCGTCTACGTGACGCTGCTCCAGGTGATCATCATCGGCTCAGCAGTCGTGATGATGATCTTCCTCGACCAGCTGGTCTCGCGCACCAAGCTCGGCCGCAGCATCCGCGGTGTGGCCGAGGACGCTCCGACCGCTGCGTTGATGGGCATCAACATCGACCGCACCATCGCGCGCACCTTCATCATCGGTGGCGCACTCGGTGGAGCGGCCGGCTTCCTGTTCGGCACCGCGTTCGGGTTCTTCAACACCATGGGCTTCATCCCCGGGGTCAAGGCGTTCGCCGCCGCCGTCCTCGGTGGTATCGGCAACATCCGCGGCGCCATGCTGGGCGGCCTGCTCCTGGGGGTGGTCGAGGCGCTCGTGCCGACGGCACCCTGGGGAGCCGGCCAGTCCTGGATCGGCCTGGAGTGGACCGACGTGGTGGCCTTCGTGGTCCTCGTCCTGATCCTGGTGTTCCGACCGTCTGGCATTCTGGGAGAACGACTGGGGAGAGCAGCATGAGCGGCCTGAAGCGGGAGTCCGAGCTCCAGATCCACTTGAAGCGACTCGGGGGCAGCCTGGCCCTGGGCTTCGTGCTGGCCCTGATGGTCGGCAAGCACGAAGGCAGCCAGCGCGACTACGGGTTCGCCTTCCGTGAGGCCGTCTTCGGTCCTCGCATCCTGCTGTTCCTCGGGATCGGCCTGCTGGTCTACGTGCTGGTGACCTTCTGGCCCCGCGTCACGCCGTACCTCAAGCGTCCCGGGGTGCGCCCGCTCGCGGCCGGCGCGGTCTCGGTGCTCGCCGCGAACGCGCTGCTGAAGTGGAGCGACAGCGGCCAGATCGACGGTGGCAAGCTCGGCACGTTGGCCAAGGCCGCCGCCGACACCGGTGGCCTGGACTTCCTGACGCGCGCGTTCTTCGGCTCCCTGGTCCCCGGCACCTACTGGATCCTGCTGATCGTGATCACCCTGCTCGGTGGCGCCGCGATCGTGCTCAACCACAGCACGCTCGCGTGGGTGACGGCCGGACTGGCCGCCCTCACCGGCGTGTGGGGCTTCCTCGCCCAGGTCTCGGTCAGTGGCTTCCTCGGTCGTCCCGACCACACCACCGGCGCCCTGGTGGCGCTGCTGGGCTACGGCACGATCGCTGCTGCCGCCGTGACCATCGCGAGGTCGAGCGCCAAGGTGGCCGACACCCAGGGCTTCATCGACCGCGTGTTCTCCTGGCGCCCCGGCCTGCCCTTGGTGGTGCTCGGCCTGGTCGCGGGTCTGATCTCGCTTCTCAGCGCCACCTGGTTCTCCCCGCAGAACAAGAGCGACCACCTGCTCGACCTCAGCGGTCGGTTCTCCGGCACCGGCGTCGACGCACTGACTTCGGCCTACGTGAGCTGGCTGGTGTGGCTGCTGTTCCTGGTCTGCCTGGGGGTGGCCGGTGCGGCCACCTACCTGCGCCGCCGCGACCTCGCCTGGGCAGCCCTGGGGCTCTCCCTGGTCTCGCTGGTGCTGACCTTGATGGTGCTGCACGACTTCAGCGCCGTGGCCGCCTCGGTCGGTTTCGACGGTGCCAGCAAGCCCTGGAAGAACCTCGGGGTCGGCGGCTGGCTGCTGTGCGCGGTGTTCACCATGCTCGCCGGAGCCGGGTGGATCGTCGCCACCCACGACAAGGAGGACGACCTCACCTCGGCGACGAACGTGGGTGGCGACTCCGACCACCTCACGGCCAACACCACGGCGAACTTCAACAAGGTGCTGCTCTTCGTCGTCATCGCCGGTGCGCTGTTCTACCCGCCGATGGCCACGCCGTTCTGGCAGTCGGTGCTGGTCTCGCAGATCGGCATCTACGTGCTGCTCGCGATCGGGCTCAACGTGGTGGTCGGCTGGGCCGGTCTGCTCGACCTCGGTTTCATCGCCTTCTACGCGATCGGCTCCTACACCACCGCCTACCTGGTCGGGGTGCTGCCGGTGAAGCCGCCGGAGTGGCTGACCCTGCCGCCGCTCGCGGCGATCCCGTTCGCGATCGTGATCTGTCTGCTCGCCGGTGTCACCCTGGGTGCCCCCACGCTGCGGCTGCGAGGCGACTACCTCGCGATCGTCACGCTCGGCTTCGGTGAGATCATCCGGATCGCGGCCAACAACAACCCCAACGGGTTCACCAACGGCCCGCGTGGTGCGATCAACATCCCGCACCCGAGCATCGATCTGGGGTTCTTCGAGTTCAAGTGGGCGCTGGACGCACTCCCCTACTGGTACCTCCTGCTGGTCCTGGTCGTGGTGATCGTGCTGCTCTTCACCCGGCTCGAGCACTCCCGCCTGGGCCGGGCGTGGGCCGCCATCCGTGAGGACGAGGTGGCCGCGCAGGCGACCGGCATCAACACCACCCGCGTCAAGCTGCTCGCCTTCGCGATCGGGGCCTCGACCTCGGGTGTCGCCGGTGTGTTCTTCGCCAGCCAGGTCGGGGTGATCAGTCCGGACAACTTCCTGCTGAACAACTCGATCCTGGTCGTGGCCTACGTGGTCTTCGGCGGCATGGGCTCCCTGCCCGGCGCGATGGCCGGAGCCGCCGTACTCACCTGGCTGCCGGAGTTCCTCAAGGCACAGGTGCCCGCGGAGGACCGGCAGATGTGGATCGGCGCGGTGATCCTGCTGATGATGATCTTCCGTCCCGCCGGTCTGATTCCCGCCAAGCGCCGCAAGGCCGAGCTCCACGGACTGGACCAACCAGCGAGCGCAGAGACCCGTGCGGTCCCTGCCAGTGAAGGGATGTGACCCGATGACCGCGACCGCATCCGCCCCCCGCGCGAGCACCGGCGAGGTCGTCTACGACGTCCGCAACGTGACTCTGCGCTTCGGTGGTGTCACTTCCTTGAACGACGTCACGCTGCAGATGCACCGGGGCGAGATCCTGGCCGTGATCGGCCCCAACGGCGCGGGCAAGACCTCGCTGTTCAACTCCCTGACCGGGGTCTACACCCCGCAGGAGGGCACGATCACCTTGGCGGCCCGTGAGGGTGACGAGCTGGCCTCGGTGCTGGGCAAGAAGACCCACGTGATCAACCACCTCGGGGTCGCCCGGACCTTCCAGAACATCCGGCTGTTCCCGGCGCTGACCGCCCTGGAGAACGTCAAGGTCGGCGTGGAGACGCGCCAGAAGTCCGGCCCGATCTCCGCGATGCTGGGGATGCCCTGGCAGCGCCGTGAGGAGCGGGAGTCGACCCGCCGGGCCTATGAGCTGCTCGGCTTCGTCGGTCTGACCCACCGGGCCAACGAGCTCGCGGGCTCCCTGGCGTACGGCGAGCAGCGACGCCTTGAGATCGCCCGGGCCCTGGGCACCGAGCCCGGCGTGATCCTGCTCGACGAGCCGGCCGCCGGGACCAACCCGGTGGAGAAGCAGGAGCTCGCCGAGCTGATCCGCAAGATCAACGTCGAGGACAACATCTCGGTGCTGCTGATCGAGCACGACATGAAGCTGGTGATGTCGATCGCGCACCGGTTGATCGTGCTCAACTTCGGGGAGAAGATCGCCGAGGGCACCCCCGAGCAGATCCAGAAGAACCCGACGGTGATCGCGGCCTACCTCGGCACCTCCGAGGACGAGGCCCAGCAGATGTCCGAGGGGCTCGAGGTGCACAAGATCGAGCTGCACGACACCACCGCCACCAGCAACGCCTCCACCGCCCCCTCCACCGACGCCTCCACCGACGCCGTCACTGGCGAGGGCAACCCGACGGGAGAACGGCCATGAGCCTGCTCGAGGTCGACGACATCGAGGTCCGCTACGGCGCGATCCGCGCCCTCAAGGGCGTCAGCTTCCACGTGGACGAGGGCGAGGTGGTGGCGCTGCTCGGTGCCAACGGCGCCGGCAAGACCACCACCCAGAAGACCGTCTCGGGGATGATGAAGCCCAGCCTGGGCGAGATCCGCTTCGACGGTCTGCGCATCGACGGGCTCGCTGCCCACGACCTGATCCACCTCGGGATCTGCCACGTGCCCGAGGGCCGGCGGGTGTTCCCGCGGATGTCGGTGGCCGAGAACCTCGAGATGGGTGCCTTCCGGTTCAAGAAGGCCGACCAGAAGGTGCTGGCGCGCTGCTACGAGCTGTTCCCCCGGCTGCACGAGCGTCGCACCCAGTTCGCGGGCACGCTCTCCGGCGGCGAGCAGCAGATGCTCGCGATCGCCCGCGCCCTGATGGGCAAGCCACGGCTGCTCCTGCTCGACGAGCCGTCCATGGGCCTGGCGCCGCTGATCGTGCGGCAGATCTTCGACATCGTCAAGGACATCAACTCCACAGGCGTGACCGTGCTGATCGTGGAGCAGAACGCCGCTCAGGCGCTCGCGCTCGCCGACCGCGGCTACGTCCTGGAGACCGGGGAGCTGGTGCTCTCCGGCACCGGTGACGAGCTGCTCGCCGACGACCGCATCCGGGCGGCCTACCTGGGCGAGGAGATCCACTCCTAGGACTGCTCCGGCCCGCGCCGCGCCGAGACCTGGCGCGGCACGTCGTACCCGCTGAACGGGTCAGTGCCGACGGTAGGCGGGTGCCACCTCGTTGATGGCGTCGCCCATCCGGTGGATCCGCAGCGCGTTGGTCGACCCGGGGATGCCGGGAGGTGAGCCGGCGATGATCACGACCAGGTCGCCCTCCTGGACGCGGCCGATCTTCAACAGCTCCTCGTCGACCTGACGCACCATCTCGTCGGTGTGCTCCACGAACGGGCTCAGGAAGGTCTCGATCCCCCAGGTCATCGAGAGCTGGGAGCGCACGATCGGCTCGGTGGTGAAGGCGAGCACCTGGATCTCACCGCGGTAGCGCGCCAGGCGTCGCGCGGAGTCGCCGCTCTGGGTGAACGCGACGAGGTACTTCGCCCCGACCCGCTCGGCCACCTCGGCCGCGGCCTTGGCGATCACGCCACCGCGGGTCCGGGGCTGCCAGTCGATCGCGGCCATGTTGTGCAGCTCGTGGTTCTCGGTGGAGCTGATGATCCGCGCCATCGTCTTGACGGTCTCGATGGGGTACTCCCCCACGCTGGTCTCGCCCGAGAGCATCACGGCGTCGGCTCCGTCGAGCACGGCGTTGGCGACGTCGGAGGCCTCGGCCCTGGTCGGTGCCGGGTTGGTGATCATCGACTCGAGCATCTGGGTGGCCACGATCACCGGCTTGGCATTGCGCCGGGCCTTCTCCACCACCCGCTTCTGCAGGAACGGCACGTCCTCGAGCGGGCACTCCACCCCGAGGTCGCCGCGCGCCACCATGAACCCGTCGAAGGCCTTCACGATGCCGTCGAGGTTGTCGATCGCCTGCGGCTTCTCGATCTTGGCGATCACGGGCAGCATCACGCCCTCCTCGCGCATGATGCGGCGCACGTCCTCGACGTCGTCGGCCGAGCGCACGAACGACAGCGCGATGAAGTCCACGGTCAGGTGCAGCGCCCAGCGCAGGTCCTCGGCGTCCTTCTCCGACATCGCCGGGACGCTGACGGCCACACCGGGCAGGTTGATGCCCTTGTGGTTGCTGACCTTGCCGCCCACGATGACCTCGGTGTGCACGTCGGTGTCCTCCACCGAGGTCACCTGCAGCCGCACCTTGCCGTCGTCGATCAGGATCTGGTCACCCGCGGAGACGTCGCCGGGCAGGCCGGCGTACGTCGTGGAGGCGAGCTTGGCGTCACCCGGCACGTCGCGCGTGGTGATCGTGAAGGCCGCGCCGTTGTCCAGCTGGGCCGGACCGTTGGCGAACTTGCCGAGGCGGATCTTGGGGCCCTGGAGGTCGACGAAGATGCCGACACCGTGCCCGGACTCGTCGGAGGCCTCCCGCACCAGGCGGTAGATCTCCTCGTGGTCGGCGTAGGCGCCGTGGCTGAGGTTGAGCCGCGCCACATCCATGCCGGCGTCCACCAGCTCCCGGATCTTCTCGCGAGAAGAGGTAGCCGGGCCAAGGGTGCAAACAATCTTCGCTCTACGCACCCACTGAGCCTAGCGGCCCCGACTTGAACGATCCAATACCCGGCCCTCCAAACCCGCCGAGACGTCGCAAACGAACGCCCCCCTTGCGCCCAGACGTCGCAAACGAACGCCCCCCGTGCGCCCAGACGTCGCAAACGAACGCTGCGACGTCCCGGAGTCACACCCGCCGCGGTCGGAAGCCCCGCTCGCGCAGTCCCAGGTGGTGCGGCCCCGTTCGTTTGCGACGTCTCGGCGCGTTGCAGCCGTCTATGTGCGACGTCTCGGCGGGGTGGGGGCGTTCGTTTGCGACGTCTCGGCGGGTCAGGCGGTGAGGGGGCGCTCGGTCGGGGGGATCGGCGCGGGCAGGTTGGTCGAGCCGGCCAGGTAGGCATCGACGGCAGCCGCCGCGGCACGGCCCTCGGCGATCGCCCAGACGATCAGCGACTGCCCCCGGCCGACGTCACCGGCGACGAAGACGCCGTCGACCGAGGACTTGTAGCCGTCGTCGCGCAGCACGTTGCCGCGCTCGTCGAGCTCGACCTCGAGCTGCTCGATCAGACCGGCCTTCTCCGGACCCGTGAAGCCCATCGCGAAGAGCACCAGCTCGGCCGGGATCTCCCGCTCGGTGCCGGGGACCTCCTCGAGCTTGCCCGCCACGAACTTGGCCTCGACCAGGCGCAGCGCCCGGACGTTGCCGTTCTCGTCGCCGAGGAACTCCTTGGTGGAGACGGCGTAGACGCGCTCGCCACCCTCCTCGTGGGCCGAGGAGACGCGGAAGGTCATCGGGTACGTCGGCCACGGCTGGCCGGCCGGACGGGTCTCCCCCGGCCGCTCCATGATCTCGAGCTGGGTGATCGACGCGGCGCCCTGGCGGGTCGCCGTACCGAGGCAGTCGGCGCCGGTGTCTCCGCCGCCGATGATCACCACGTGCTTGCCGTCCGCGCGGATCTGACCCTCCACCTCCTCGCCGAGGCTGACCCGGTTGGACTGCGGGAGGTACTCCATCGCCTGGTGGATGCCGCCGAGCTCACGGCCGGGCGCCTGCAGGTCCCGGGCCTCGGTGGCGCCCATCGCGAGCACCACCGCGTCGTAGCGCTCGCGCAGCGCGGTGCCGGTCAGGGTCTCCCCGACGTTGACCCCCGCACGGAACACGGTGCCTTCGCGACGCATCTGGTCCAGGCGACGGTCGAGGACCTTCTTCTCCATCTTGAACTCGGGGATGCCGTAGCGCAGCAGGCCACCGATCTTGTCGGCGCGCTCGTAGACCGCCACCGTGTGACCAGCACGGGTGAGCTGCTGGGCGACGGCGAGACCGGCCGGACCGGAGCCGATCACCGCGACCGTCTTGCCCGAGAGCCACTCGGGAGGCTGCGGCCGCACCGCGCGGGACTCCCAGGCGCGGTCGATGATCGCGACCTCGACGTTCTTGATCGTCACGGGGTCCTGGTTGATGCCGAGCACGCACGCGGTCTCGCACGGCGCCGGGCACAGGCGACCGGTGAACTCCGGGAAGTTGTTGGTCGCGTGCAGACGCTCGATCGCGCCGTCCCAGTCGTCGCGCCAGACCAGGTCGTTCCACTCCGGGATGATGTTGCCCAGCGGGCAGCCCTGGTGGCAGAACGGGATGCCGCAGTCCATGCATCGGCCGGCCTGCTCGGTGATGATCGGCAGCAGGGCGCGGCCGGGTCCACCGGGGTAGACCTCGTTCCAGTCGTGGGTGCGTTCCTCGACCGGGCGCCGGTCGGCGACCTTGCGGCCGTGCTTGAGGAACCCCTTGGGGTCAGCCATGAAGTGCCTCCATCATCGCCGTGGCGGTGTCGTTCGCGTTCAGTCCGTCGGCCTCGGCCTTCGCCTTGGCCTCCATCACGATCCGGAAGTCGCGCGGGATCACCTCGGTGAAGCGGTCCAGTGCGGCCGGCCAGTCCGCGAGCAGCGCCTCCGCGACCTCCGAACCGGTCTCCTCGGCGTGCTGGCGCACGATCTCCTGCAACGTCTCGCGCTGGTCACCCTCGACCGCGCCGAGCTCGACGAGCTCCTTGTTGACCCGGCCCTCCACGAGGTCCAGGACGTACGCCGTACCGCCGCTCATGCCTGCCGCGAAGTTGCGGCCGGTGGGCCCCAGCACGACCACGACGCCGCCCGTCATGTACTCGCACGCGTGGTCGCCCACGCCCTCGACCACCGCGGTGGCGCCGGAGTTGCGCACGCAGAACCGCTCACCGGCCTGTCCGCGCAGGAAGATCTGGCCCGAGGTGGCGCCGTAGCCGATCGTGTTGCCGGCGATGATCTGCTGCGCGGGGTCGAAGGTGGCCGAGCGGTCCGGTCGGACCACCAGGCGACCACCGGAGAGGCCCTTGCCGACGTAGTCGTTGGCGTCGCCCTCCAACCGCAGGGTGATGCCGCGTGGCACGAAGGCCCCGAAGGACTGACCGGCCGAACCGGTCAGGGTCAGGTCGATGGTGCCCTCCGGCAGGCCCTCGCCGCGGTAGCGCTTGGTCACCTCGTGGCCGAGGATCGTGCCCACGGTGCGGTTGACGTTGCGGACCGAGACCTGGGCCCGCACCGGCTCGCCGCGCTCCAGGGCGGGCTCGCAGATCCGGACCAGCTCGTTGTCCAGCGCGTACTCGAGACCGTGCTCCTGTCCCCGGGTGTTGTGCCGGGCGGCGCCCTCGGCGAGCTCGGGCACGTGGAAGATCGGCGAGATGTCGAGACCCGCGGCCTTCCAGTGGTTCACCGCCTCGGTGGAGTCGAGGGTCTCGGCGCGGCCGATCGCCTCCTCGAGGGTGCGGAAGCCGAGCTCGGCGAGCAGCTCGCGGACCTCCTGGGCGATGTACTCGAAGAAGGTCACGACGTACTCGGCCTTGCCGCTGTAGCGCTCGCGCAGCACCGGGTTCTGCGTCGCGACGCCCACCGGGCAGGTGTCGAGGTGGCAGACCCGCATCATGATGCAGCCCGAGACCACCAGGGGGGCGGTTGCGAAGCCGAACTCCTCGGCGCCGAGGAGGGCCGCGATGATCACGTCGCGACCGGTCTTGAGCTGTCCGTCGGTCTGCACCACGATCCGGTCGCGCAGGCCGTTGAGCAGCAGCGTCTGCTGGGTCTCGGCGAGGCCGAGCTCCCAGGGACCCCCCGCGTGCTTGAGCGAGGTCAGCGGCGAGGCGCCGGTGCCACCGTCGTGCCCGGAGATCAGGACGACGTCGGCGTGCGCCTTGGAGACGCCGGCCGCGACCGTGCCCACCCCGACCTCGGCGACGAGCTTCACGTGCACCCGGGCGGAGGGGTTGGAGTTCTTCAGGTCGTGGATCAGCTGGGCGAGATCCTCGATCGAGTAGATGTCGTGGTGCGGCGGCGGGGAGATCAGGCCCACGCCGGGCGTGCTGTAGCGGGTCTTGGCCACCCAGGGGTAGACCTTGTGACCGGGCAGCTGCCCGCCCTCGCCGGGCTTGGCGCCCTGCGCCATCTTGATCTGGATGTCGTCGGAGTTGGTGAGGTACTCCGAGGTGACCCCGAACCGTCCGGACGCGACCTGCTTGATCGACGAACGCCGCTCGGGGTCGTGGAGACGCTCGGCGTCCTCACCGCCCTCACCGGTGTTGGACTTGCCGCCGAGGCGGTTCATCGCGATCGCGAGGGTCTCATGGGCCTCCTGCGAGATCGACCCGTAGGACATCGCACCGGTGGAGAAGCGCTTGACGATCTCCGAGACCGGCTCGACCTCGTCAATGCTGATCGGCTCGCGACCGGTCGCGTCGGCGTCCTTGAAGCGGAACAGCCCACGCAGGGTCAGCAGCCGCTCGGACTGGTCGTTGACCCGCCCGGTGTACTGCTTGAA
>CAWAJE010000068.1:0-14426 GCA_963782215.1 uncultured Actinomycetota bacterium
GAGGTGGTCAGTGGTCGATCTCGCAGGCGCCGGCCGCGGCGCTGATGCAGGTCTGGATCTTGACGCCGTCGCCCTCGACGGCCGTGGTGATCTCGCCGGTGCGCAGGTCGCGCACGGCGCCCTGACGCAGGGGCAGCACGCAGCCGAAGCAGATGCCCATCCGGCACCCGCTCGGCATGAGTACGCCGGCCTCCTCGGCCTGGTCCAGGATCGGGCGGGCGCCGTCGGCCTCGAGGGTGGTGTCGTTCTGGGTGAAGCTGACGGTGCCACCCTCGCCGGCCACCAGCGTGGTCACCCGGAACTGCTCGGTGAGCAGCTTCAGGCCAAGCTCCACGTGGTGACGCTCGAGGGCATCGAGCAGCCCGGCCGGCCCGCACGCGAAGGTGGTGCGCTCGGCGAGGTCGGGCACCAGCTCGGTCAGGTCGTCGACGTCGAGGACTCCGTGCTGGTCGTCGTAGCGGGCGACCAGGTTGATCATGCCGGCCTCGCCCAGCTCGCGGAGGTTGTGGAGGAAGATCGAGTCCGGCTCCGTCGGCGCGACGTGCACGACGGTGATGTCGTAGCCGCTGCTGCGGGCCAGTCGCACCACGCCGGAGTCGGCGACCGGGAACAGGTTGCGCAACATACCGATCACGGGGGTGATCCCGGACCCGGCGGTGACGAAGAGGAACTTGCCGCCCTCGGTGGGCAGCACGAACTCACCAGCCGCCTGCTCAAGGTGCACCAGGGTGCCAGGACGGGCGTCGCGGACGATGTGGTTGCTGACCTTGCCGAAGGGCACGGCCTTGACGGTGATCGAGATGTAGCCGTCCTCGCGGGGGCCGTGGGTCAGCGAGTAGGCCCGCCACAACCGGACGCCGTCGACGTCGATGCCCAGGCGGACGTACTGACCGGGGATGTGGCCGGCCCAGTCGGCTCCGGGCTTGATCACGATCGTGGCGGCGTCGGCCGTCTCGGGGACCACGGAGACGATGCGGCCGCGCAGCTCGGCGCCGGCACGCAGCGGGTTGAACACGTCGAGGTAGTCCGCAGGGACGAGGGGGGTCGCGGCGAGCTCGGCGACGCGGCGCAGGCCGTCGCGCAGGCTGCGGCGCAGCGGCAGCGGGCTCCCGGGCGTCGCAGCGGGGATGGTGGTGGTGGCCATGTGTCCAGCATGATGTGCGAACAGGCTAAAGTCATGACCTGAGCGCGTGAATCGGATGCGCTGTTTTGTTCGCAAAGGATGAAGAAATGGCCGAAGCGGCGGATCTGAAGCTCACCGAGACCTCGGTGCGTGACCTGCGCGACATTCTGCCAGAAGTGGCCGGGCGCACGGTGTCGGCGATCACCGACGACGTCCCGAGCTACGCCGCCGCGTTCAGCGGCCCGATGGGCGAGACCATTCGCACCGCCGTGGAGCTGGCCCTGGGTGGCTTCATCTCCTTGGCCGCCCGGTCCACGGTCGGTGCCTCGCAGGCACCGCCGGCGCAGGCGGTCGACGGTGCCTACCAGCTCGGCCGGGGCGAAGCGCGGAGCGGCCGAACGGTCGATGCGCTGCTCTCGGCCTACCGGATCGGCGCCCGGGTCGCCTGGCGGGAGATGTCGACGACCGTGGTCCGCAACGGGATCGACTCGGGCACGTTGGCGCACTTCGCCGAGCTGGTCTTCGCCTACATCGACACCCTGTCGGCCGCGAGCGTCGCCGGGCACAACGACGAGCTGGCCACGACCGGTCGCGTGCGGGAACGGTTGCTGGAGCGGCTGGCCGACCACCTGCTCGACGGGTCCACCGCCGACGAGGTGGCCACGGCGGCCGAGCGGGCCGGGTGGGCGCTGCCGGAGACGCTGACCGCGGTGCTCGTGCCGGAGTCACAGGTGCGCGCGGTGCGCGGCGGCGTACCGGGGGAGACCCTGCAGCCCGGGGCGGACCTCGACGGGATGGTCGCACTGCTGGTGCCCGACGCCCACGGGCGGCGGCGCTCCCGCCTGCTGCGGGCCCTCGACGGCCGGGCCTCGGTGGCGGGGCCTGCCGCGACCCTGGGCGGAGGTCCGCGCCTCCTTCGACCGGGCTCAGCGGGTCCGAGCGATGGGCCTGGGGCCGGACAGCGAGGAGCACCTGGCGGCGCTGGTGCTGACCGCCGACCCCAGTGCGTTGGCGGACCTGCGCGAACGTGCCCTGGCGCCGCTGGCCGGGATGCGACCGTCCACGGCCGAGAAGCTGGTGGAGACGCTGCGGTCCTGGTTGCTCCACCAGGGCAAGCGGGACGCGGTGGCCGAGGACCTGTTCGTGCACGCCCAGACCGTGCGCTACCGGATGGGGCAGCTGCGGGAAGTCTTCGGGGACGACCTCGACGACGCGCAGCACATCCTCGAGCTGACCCTCGCGCTGGCCCTGCCGCCGGCAGCCTCACCGGCCGAGGCGCCTGAGCATCCTCACAACGAGGAGTGAACCCACCGCCCGGCGACCCAGGTCGCGGCCACGGTCATGGCACGCATCGCCTTCGCCTGCTCGATGGACGTCCCAGGAGCCAGCGGATCAGCGTCGAGCAGCACCAGGTCGGCGGGGTGGCCGACGGCCACGGTGCCGAGCCCGTCGGTGCTCGCGGCCAGCGCCTCGTGAAGGGTGAGTGCGTGCTCGGGGTGCCAGGGCGCGCGGTCGTCGTTGCTGCGGTGCACGGCGGCCGCGATCGCCTCCCACGGGTCCAGCGCCGAGACCGGTGCGTCGGAGCCGAGCACCACCTCGACGCCCGCGTCGACCAGCCAGCGCAGCGCGAAGCAGCGGTCGGTGCGGTCCGGCCAGATCACCTCGCTGAGGTCGCGGTCGTCGAGCAGGTGCGCAGGCTGCACGCTGGCCCGGATGCCCAGCTCGGCCATCCGGTAGGCGTCGGCGTGGGCCATCAGCTGGGCGTGCTCGATCGAGCCGGTGGCGCCGGTGTCGGCGTACGCCTCGAGCGCCTCGGCCACGGCGGCGTCGCCGATCGCGTGGATCGCCATCTCCAGGCCGTTGTGCGAGGCGGCGGCCATCAGCCCGCGCAACCCCTCGCTGCTCAGGTTGGGAGCGCCGCTGAGCCCGTCGACGTACGGCGCGCAGCACCACGCCGTGCGGGTGTTCAACGAGCCGTCGGAGATGATCTTCAACGGGCCCATCGTGATCAGGGGGCCGGCGCCGGGGATCGGCTCGCCGGTCCGGACCCCGGCGGCGAGGAACTCCGCGAGCGTGTCGGCGTAAGCGCCCACCCGGACCCGCAGCAGCTCGGCCCCGGCGGCGGTGCGCTCCGGCCAGGCTGCCAGGGTCTGGTCGAACTCCAGGTCGACGAGCCCGACGACGCCCTTGGCGGCCGCCTCGCGCATGGTCTGCAGATAGGCGGCGGGCGCCGTTCCCTCGCCGCCGACGAGCTCCTCGAGCCGCGGGTAGACCCGGAACCACTCGCCCTCGCTGATCATCCCGTCGCGCTCGCCGAGGTCCAGGGCTCGCATGGAGGCGGTGTTCATCCAGGCGTGGTGACCGTCGCCGCTGATCAGCACGACCGGCCGTGACCCGGTGGCGTGGTCGAGCGCGAGCACGGAGGGCTGTTCCTCCCACGCGGCAGGACGGTGACCCCACCCGACGATCGGGGTGTCGGGGGTCTCGTCGAGCTTGCGCTGGAGCCGGGCGAGGACCTCCTCGACCGAGCGGGTGCCGACCAGGTCGAGGCGTTGTGAGGCGAGCGTCCACTGGCCGAGGTGGACGTGCTGGTCCCAGAGGCCGGGCATCAGCCAGCGCCCGTCGGCGTCGTGCTCGGCCGCGCCGCGCGGAAGCGCGAGCCGCTCACCGATCTCGACGACTCGGCCGTCCTCGACGAGGACGTCGCAGGGGGCGCCGTCCGCCGGCCCCGGGCCGTCGAGCGGCACCAAGCGGGCGCGCCGCAGGAGGAAGGTGGACATGCCTCCGAGGCTAGGTCAAGGCCCCCACGAGCACGTGACCGAGGGTGGCCGCGAGCAGGCAGCCGCCGATCGTGAGCGCGGCGTACGCCGTTCCGCGTCGCCTGCCACCCTCGACTGCCTGGATGGTGAAGGCCGAGTACGTCGTCAGCCCACCGCAGAAACCGGTGCCGAGCAGCGCCATCGCATTCCCGGACAGCGCGGCTGCGGCGAGCGCACCGAGTGCCGCCGAGCCGACCAGGTTGACCAGCAGCGTGCCCCAGTGCAGCCGACGGTCCAGATGGTGCCCGGCGAGGTAGCGCAGCGGAGCCCCCACTGCTGCGCCGAAGGCGACCAGCAACCCGGTCACTCGTCACCCTCGAGCGTCTCGAAGTCGAGCCGCTCCGAAGCGGTGGTGAGCCTGTCGACCGCCAGCACGGCGAGCAGCGCGGCTACCAAGGTGCCTGCGCCGTAGGCGACCGCCGTGAGGACGGCGCCGTGGTCGAGGAGCGCGAAGGTCTCGTAGGACGCCGCCGACATCGTGGTGAAACCGCCGAGCACACCGGTGCCGAGGAAGACCGGCATCCAGGAGATGCGGTGCACCAGTGGCAGCAGCGGCAGCAGGGCGAGCAGCGCTGCGCCGAGCACGTTCACCCCGAAGGTCGACCAGGGGAACGAGGAGCCGTCGGCCGGGGACTGTGAGGTCAGCGCCCAGCGGGCGAGCGCGCCGAGGGCACCTCCGGTCGAGGCCGCAACAGCGCGCGTCGTGAGAGTGCGGGCGTCGAGGACCTTGACGCCGCCGAGCGTCGTCATCCCGCAGACGTCAGGGGCATCGTCAACGGTCCCACCCACGGACGCGGGGGCTCGCCGCGTCCCTGCCGCTCGAACTCCCCGAAGTACCAGTTCTGCAGGTCGTGCAGCACCTCGGGCGGTCGGATCGCCAGGAGGAACTCATCGCCGTAGGTCGCGTAGACCTCGTCGAGCAGCTCCCGGATCCGGGTCATGGTGGCCGGGGTGGAGAGCGGCACCTGGTAGGCCAGGTCGACGGCCTGCACCCCCTGCGCGATGGCGTTGTCGAGGGCTGAGATGCCGGCGCTCGAACGTCGCTCCCGGTCCGCCTGGACGAAGACCTCGGTGAACTGGGCCGCCAGCGAGTAGTCCGAAGGGGCGGTGAGCGACAGAAGTCTCAGCTCCCGGCGCAGCTCGAAGTGGTAGCGACGCAGCTCGCGGAACAACCGCGTGGGCACGTTGATCAGAGCCAGCGACATCCGTTGGGAGTCCTCGATCCCGTGGCCGTTCGAGCTCTCGGGGGTGAAGCCGAAGATCTCGCCGTGCAGGGCGCTCTCCTGCTCACGCAGCTCCGCGGACGGCTCGAACCAGACGGTCTTGTTCTTGCCGTCGTGACCGAGGTCGGAGCCCCAGCGGCGCGACATCATCGCCACCAGGTCGAGACCGCGGCCGAAGGTGATCAGGTTGAAGTCGTCGACGTCGTCTGCCTTGGGCGCTACCGCTGCGCGACGGGGCGGGATCGGTGAGGTGTCGAGCACCTCGATCCGCGGGTGCGCGACGGTGCCCAGGACGCGGACGAAGTACGGCGGCACCGCGTGGATGAGGGCGTTGGTGACCAGCTCGGAGACGGCCAGCTGGGCGGGCTCGACGAGGTCCTGGCGACCGATGTTCTCGAGGACCTCGGAGACCCACGCACGGGCGGTCTTGACCGAGGGAGGGCTCGGCAGCAGGGGGAGGGAACGCTTGGTCAGCAGCACGGTGCCACCCCCTCACACGCGTGGACGGGCCAGATGGGCAAGGTCTGACTCACTGTGTCGGTCCGAATCTTAGTTGCATGCGGGGATTGCGGCACTCACGCGACGTGGAACTTGAGCAAGGCATTCTCCACCACCTCCGCCAACGAGGGATGGATCCAGTACTGACCGCGGGCGATCTCCGGGATCGTCCTTCCCAGGCTCATGGCCTGCACCAGCGGTTGGAGCAGCAGGCTCGCCTGCGGGCCGATGATGTGTGCGCCGAGCAGGTGCTGCCCCGAGGGGTCGCTGAGCAGCTTGACGAAGTGGTCGTGGTCCTCCATCGCCCAGCCATAGGCGACATCGGCGTACCGCTCCGATGCGGTGAGGTGACCGACGCCCTCCTCGCGCGCCTGCTGGGCGGTGAGCCCGACGCTGGCGATCTGCGGCGAGGTGAACACCGCACTCGGGATGAAGCGGTGGTCGCTGCTGATCAGGTCGTCGGGGTGGAGCAGGTTGTGCTGCACGGTGCGGGCCTCGTGGTTGGCGACGTGCTTGAGCTGGTGCGCACCGGTGACGTCGCCGAGTGCCCAGACGCCGGCCGTCGTGGTGCGTTGGTGCTCGTCGACCTCGACGACGCCGTCGTCGACGGTGATCGAGGTGTTCTCCAGTGCGAGCCCGTCGGCGTTGGAGACGCGCCCCGTGGCCATCAGGAGTACGTCGGTCTCCAGCACGCTCCCGTCGGACAGGGAGATCTCGATCGCGTCGCCGGCGGGAGCCACCCGGGTCGGCAGCAGGTTGAGGCGCAGGTCCCACTGGCGGGCTGCGAGCTCGGCGAAGCGCTCGGAGATCTCCTCGTCGTGCTCGCGCAGCAGCGTCTTGCCGCGGACGATCTGCGTCACCCTGGTGCCCAGGGCCGAGAAGATGTGGGCGAACTCGGCCGCCACGTAGCCGCCGCCGATGATGATCATCCGCTCCGGGAGCTCGTCGAGCCGCATCACCGTGTCGCTGGTGTGCACCGTGACGTCGTCCAGGCCGGGGATCTCCGCCACGTCCACCCGGGTGCCGACCGCGATCACGATCTGGTCGGCGGTGATCTCCTCCCCCGCGCCGGTCCTCAGCGTGTGGTCGTCGACGAAGCTGGCGTGCCCCTCGTGGACGTCGACGTTGGGCAGGCTCTCGCGGTAGGCCTTCCCGCCGGAGGTGATCGGGTCGATCCGGCCGAAGATCCGGTCGCGGATCTCCTGCCAGCGGGCGCCGGCGAAGGTGGTCTCGATCCCCAGCTCTGGTGCGTGCGCCGCGCTGCGGGCAAGGTCCGCGGGGTAGACGAACATCTTGGTCGGGATGCAGCCCACGTTGAGGCAGGTGCCGCCGAAGAGGTTCTTCTCGAGGATCGCAACCCGCCAGCTCGCGAACCGGTCGTCGACGATGCTGTTGCCCGAGCCAGTACCGATCACGGCGAGGTCGTAGTGGGTCACATGCCCAATGCTGCCGCACAGTGTGACGGAACAAACGTCGCTCAGGTGGTCACCGTGGATGCAACCCGACACAATCGTGGTTATGGCTGACGTGAACACTGAACTTTCCCAGGACTCGACCAGTGGCCGTCACCGGGTCGTCGTGATCGGGTCCGGCTTCGGCGGGCTCTTCGGCACCAAGGCGCTGCGTCGCGCCGACGTCGAGGTCACCATGATCGCGAAGACCACCCACCACCTCTTCCAGCCGCTGCTCTACCAGGTGGCGACCGGCATCCTCTCCGAGGGCGAGATCGCGCCCCCGACCCGCGAGGTGCTCGCGCGTCAGGACAACGCCACGGTGCTGCTCGGTGAGGTCCAGGACGTCGACCTCGAGGCGCGCACGGTCAGCCACCACGTGCTGGGCCGGGTCACCGTCACGCCGTACGACTCGCTGATCGTGGCGGCGGGGGCCGGGCAGTCCTACTTCGGCAACGACAGCTTCGCCGAGTTCGCCCCCGGGATGAAGAGCGTCGACGACGCCCTGGAGCTGCGCGGCCGGATCTTCGGCGCCTTCGAGCTGGCCGAGATCCTGGCCGCCAAGGGCGAGAACGTCGACCACCTGCTCACCTTCGTGGTGGTGGGCGCCGGACCGACCGGCGTGGAGATGGCCGGCCAGATCGCCGAGCTCGCCCACCGCACCCTGCGTCGCGACTTCCGCTACATCAACACCCGTCAGGCCCGGGTGATCCTGCTCGACGCCGCCTCCCAGGTGCTGCCGCCGTTCGGTGCCAAGCTCGGTGAGAAGACCCAGCTGGCACTGGAGAAGCTCGGTGTCGAGGTCCAGCTCGGCGCGATGGTCACCGACATGGACGAGCGCGGCATCGTCGTGCAGGACAAGGACGAGAGCAAGCGCCGGATCGAGGCGGTCACCAAGATCTGGGCCGCCGGCGTCCAGGCGAGCCCGCTGGCCAAGACCCTCTCGGAGCAGACCGGTGCCTCGCTGGACCGCGCCGGCCGGATCGGCGTGAACCCCGACCTCACCCTGCCCGGTCACCCTGAGGTGTTCGTCGTGGGCGACATGATCGCGCTGAACAACCTCCCCGGGGTGGCGCAGGTGGCCATCCAGGGTGCGAAGTACGCCGCCAAGGAGATCAGCGGACGCCAGCAGGGCAAGGCGCCGCAGGAGCCGTTCAAGTACTTCGACAAGGGCAGCATGGCCACGATCGCGCGCTTCGACGCCGTGGCGATGGTCGGCAAGCTGCGACTGAGCGGTCTGATCGCCTGGCTGATGTGGCTCGGCGTGCACCTGATCTACCTGACCGGCTTCAAGAACCAGGTCACCGCGCTCCTGCACTGGACGGTCACCTTCCTCAGCAACGACCGCTCCGAGCGGGTGGCCACCGAGCAGCAGATCTTCGGCCGGATGGCGTTGCAGCGGCTCCCGGGCGGGGCCTCGGAGCTGGTCAGCGAGCCTGGCACCTACCAGGGCGTCGTCGACCGCCGCGCCGAGCTCGAGGAGCAGGCGCTGGAGGAGGCTCGGCTCACCGACGCCGGCGTACGCGGCCGCTCGGACTGACCGCGCGGCCCCGGACGGGCGAAGTCGACGCTCGGGGTGGCCGGCCGGACCGGCTGCCTCGCCATTCATGGGACCAGCTCGACCGGGTTGACCCGACAAGCGGGATCCAGCTCAGCCGAGCCGGAGCACTCGAGTCTCCGTGGTGCCGTCGGCCAAGGTGACCTCGACCGGGGCGCCGTCCTGCGACGCGGTCTCCAGGTCGTCGCCAGGGAGCCAGAAGGCGAACTGGCCCTGCGAGACGGTGGCGGAGACCACGCCGTGCTCGGCGCTGGCGTAGGTCAGCGCGGTGACGTCGGCAGGCACGGGGCCGGCGGCGACCGACAGCTCGTGGCCGTCGATACTGCCGACGCCGAGGGTGTCGGTGCGGATGACTCCGGAGGTCTCGGCCGTCTCCTGGCGCACTCCGACGAAGCCGATGCTGCTGCGAAACAGGGGTCGGGACTCGTCGGTGAGGCACAGCGCCGAGAAGCCGTCGTCCCTGGCCAGCAGGACGAGGGTCCAGGCCCCGCGGCGCTCGGCCACGGCTGCGGTGGCGGTCTCGAGGTCCTGGCGGTACGCCGACCCCGCCCCGTCCCGCTGGGACTCACGGCAGGCGTCGGCCAGCTCGGCGCGATCGCTGTTGGGAACGGCCCGCGGGTCGCCGGTCCAGGTGGCGTACGCCGAGTCGCTGGCGGTGAGCGAGGGCAGCACCACCAGCCCCGAACCGACGGCGACGACAGCGGCGGCAGCCACCGCGAGCCGGACCGTCGAGCGCTTGTGCGGTGAGTGTGAGCGGGCGCCGGAGTCGGTGGCGAGGATCCGCGCGAGGTCTGCGCGGGCCCGCGGCGTGTGCGGGTCAGCGGTGCCGGGTGCCGGGTCGAGGGAGCGGAGCACCTCGAGGGGGTCGCGCAGGGAGTTCATCGGGAGGTCCTTTCAGCGAGGGGAGGCAGGCCTTGGGGCTGGTGCTCCAGGTGGAGCCGAAGGGCACGGCGGGCCCGGCTCAGCCGGAGCCGGAACGCCACCGGGGAGATCCCGAGGACCACGGCCGCCTGGGGGGAGCTGAGCTCGTCGAGGACCGTGAGTGCCAGGGCCTCCTGATGCCCTTCGGTCAGGCGCCGGAAGGCGCGCGCGACATCGACTCTGTGGACCGCGAGCTCGTCGGCCGGCTGCGCAGGGTCGAAGGCGCCCTGGCTCAGCCGGACGCTGAGTGCCCGTTGTCGTTCCGCGCCGCGACGGGTGTTGAGCAGGACCCCGCGGGCGATGCCGAACAGCCATGCCCTGGCGTCGTCCGGCTGGGCCGGCAGGTCGTCGAAGCGGCGCCACGCGACCAGGAACACCTCGGCCGTGACGTCCTCCGCAGCGGCTGGGTCGACCCGTCTGGACGCGAACCGCAGCAGGTCGGCGTACGCGGCGTCGTACAAGGCAGCGAACCTGTCCTCGTCGGTCATCGGTTGATCTCTCACACCTCGTACCTGTCCGTCACGGCACCAAGTGTGTCGGCGCCCGATTTGCCTGCGCGGTCATGATGGCCCGGTGAAGACACGAGAGATCGGCAACGACCACGTCGGCCGCGTCCAGGTGGGCGCCATCGGCCTCGGCCTGATGACCTTCGACCAGACCGGCACGCAGCCGCGCCAGCAGCTGCTCGACACCGTGCGCGCGGCCCTCGACGCCGGGGTCACCCTCTTCGACACCGCCGACGCCTACGGACCCGGCGACGAGCTCGGCATCCAGGCCCAGGGTGCCAACGAGCGGCTGGCCGTCGGCCTGCTCGCCGAGCTCGGGGTGCGCGACCAGGTCCTGCTCGCGACCAAGGGCGGCCACGTCCGCACCGAGGGCGGCGGATGGGACGTCGACAGCAGTTCCGGGCACCTGCGCGCCGCCGTCGACGCGAGCCTGGAGCGGCTGGGGGTCGACCAGATCGCGCTGTGGCAGCACCACCGCCCCGACCCGAAGGTCGACTACGCCGAGGTCATCAGCACGCTCAAGGAGATCTACGACTCCGGCAAGGTGCGCATGATCGGGCTCTCCAACGCGGACCCGCAGCAGATCCGCGACGCTCACGCCGTGCTCGGTGACGCGCTGGTGAGCGTGCAGAACCAGTACTCGCCGGCCTTCCGCAGCAGCCAGCCCGAGATCGAGGTCTGTGAGGAGCTCGGGCTCGCGTTCCTGCCCTGGAGCCCGCTCGGCGGCCTGTCCGACGCCAAGGAGCTCGCCGAGAAGCATCCCGCCTTCGCGGAGGTCGCCTCGGAGCGGGGAGCGAGCGCCCAGCAGGTCGCGCTGGCCTGGGAGCTGGCTCAGTCACCCTGCGTGATCCCGATCCCCGGCGCCAAGCGCCCGCAGTCGATCACCGACTCCGCTGCCGCCGCAGACCTGGAGCTCAGCGCCGACGAGCTCGCCCGCCTCGACGCCAGCTGACCGGCGGATTGCGCCAGCGTTGGTGGGCCCCGTGGGACTCGAACCCACAACCCGCGGATTAAAAGTCCGCTGCTCTGCCAATTGAGCTAGAGGCCCGGCGTACGAAAGAACCCTGGGAAGAGAGCTGGGTCAACCCTGGGGAGAATCCGCACCGGGAGGAGCCTAGCGAGGTCTCTCACGTGGTCGTGAAGCCGCGGGGAGTGCGGTAGCGAAGGCGCTGTGCGGTTGGCTGTGCGCAGGGCGTTGAGAAACTGGCGAGGTGGAGCAGACTCTTCAGGTCGTCGCGTTGCTTGATGACGTGTTCGGACCCGACCTCATCGGTGCATATCTCCATGGTTCGTCCGTGCTCGGCGGCCTGAAACCGGCCAGCGATGTGGATGTGCTGGTGGTAGCCCGGCGGCCGATGGACGAGACGCAGTGTCGGGTGCTGCTGCGCGGTCTGCTCGGGATCTCCGGCTCACGGAACCAGGCCCGCCCCGTCGAGCTCGTCGTGGTCGACCAGTCGGAGGTGCGGCCGTGGCGGTACCCGCCGAGCGCCGAGTTCCTGTACGGCGAGTGGCAGCGCGAGGCGTACGAGGCCGGCGACGTTCCTCGGGCGCAACCCATGCCTGATCTCGTCCTGCTGACGTTGGCGCGAATCTGGAGCACACTTTCGACCGGTCAGATCTGGTCGAAGGACGTCGCCGCGGACTGGGCCATCTCCGGGCTCCCACCCGAGCACCGCCCCGCCCTCAGCCACGCCAGGGACCTCTACCTCAACTGCCCGTACTCCCATGAGAGCTGGAGCGACGCCCTGCGGGCCCAGGTACATCCGTGCGTCGACCGTCTCCTCGCGGAAATCGGCCGGCGCGCTCAAGACCACGGGTTGCCACCTCTGTCCCGGTGACCGACTCCGCCAGGGCCGTCGTCGGTGGAGCCGTCAGTCGGACTCGGCGGGCGGGGCGCTCTGCTCGGAGTCGTTGGTGGCCGGCTCGGCGGCGTGTCCGCGGTGGTGCTGCACGATCTCGACGAACTGCCGCGGCTTGACGTGCGAGGACAGGATGACGACGTCCTTTCCGTCCGGGACGCGAGCCACCGCCTTCCACAGGGGGGAGCGGACGTTGCCACCGAGCTCGATCTGCGTGTCCGGGTCGCGCAGGTCGAACTTCTCGCCGACGGGCCCGCGCGCGACCTCGAGGATCCCCTTGCGGATGGTCACCACGGTGGGTACCCAGCTGAGCAGCGTCCACCAGGAACCCGTGGCGAGTGCAACGAGTACGGCGGCGAGGAACAGTGCCTGTCGTGAGCTCTCCTGCACCGCGTAGAAGATCGTGAGCACAGACGCCACGGAGGACACCACGAACATCGTCCCCAGGACGTAGCGCCGTACGTTGGTTGCGCTCCACTCCACGAAACCCGGGATCGCCGGGTCCGCCTCGGGCTCCGAGGCCCGAGAGGACTCAGCTCTCCCGGGCTTGGCGTGCTGCTCGTTGTCGACCTTGGCCTGCGTGGAGACCAGCGCGTCGTTGACGGCACCCCCCACGGCGGCGAGCGGCGCCGGAGTGGAGTGCTCGTCGGCCGCGGAGTCAGCCGGTGCCTCTGCGGGTTCGGGCGTGTCGGTCGCCTCAGTCGCGTCCGGCTTGCGCGCCTGGAACAGCGCAGCGAACCGGCCCAAGGCGCCTGCAGGTTGGGGCGCCTCCTCCGCAGTGGCGGGCTCGGCTGCTTCGACCCCTTCGACCCCTCAACCCCCTCGTCGACCTCGGCCTCCTCGGCGTACGCAGCCGTCTCGGGGGGCGTCTCCTCTGGCACAGCACTGTCGGTGTGCTCGAAGACGACGCCGTCCTCGCTGACCATCGACCCGTCGGCGTAGTGGTAGAGCCAGCCCCGGTACCCGGAGCCGTCACCCTCGTGGAACAGCCACCCGGGGTCGGACTGTGTCGCCTGTTCGGCGCCTTCGGGCTCCTCGTCGTCGGTGTCCGGCGCCTGCGGGGAGGCGTCGGCTTCGGGCGTGCTCTCAGCGTCGGTGGGCGGGGTTGCGTCGCTCGCGGTCTCGACCTTCTCGACCTTCTCGAGCTGGTCGCCGTCCTTGGCGGGCTCGGTGGTCGGCTCGTCGTCTGCGGTGTCGACCGCGTTGTCCGCGTCGGTCGTCTCTGCGTCTACGTCCGTGGGCTCGGACTCGGGGGCTGAGGTCTCGACGTCCGCGGCCTGCTCGTCGTCCGCGTCGGTCGGCTCGGTCTCGGGAGCGGCGTCCGCGGTGTCGGCTTGGCGTGCAGTCTCGTCCGCTGGGGTCTCGACCTGCTGGGCGTGCTCGTCGGTCTCGGTGGTCGACTCTTTGCCGTCCGCGTCGGTCTGGACCCGCGTTTGGGCGGAGTCCGACTCCACCTGCTCGTCGTCCGTATCGGTCGGCTCGGTCTCGGGAGCGGCGTCCTCGGTGCCGGCCTGGAGTGCAGTCTCGTCCGCTGGGGTCTCGACCTGCTCGACGTGCTCGTCGGTCAGGCCGCATTCCTCGTGGGTCGGATCAGCGTCGGGAGTCTGCTCGTCGTCCGCGTCGGTGGGCTCGGTCTCGGGCGTGCCGTCAACGGCGTCGGGGGTCGGGGTCTCGTCGGCTGGGAACTCATCGGACGCGGTCTCGACCTGCTGGGCGTGGTCGTCGGTCTCATCGAGCGACTCGTCGGTCGCGTCGGTGTCGGAGTCGGCCGGTTCGTCGACGGTGGAGTCCCGCTGGGACGCGTCCTCGTCCACGTCGACGTCAGCGGACGCAACCGGCTTATCTTCCTCCGCCTCGTACCCGGTGTCGGTGGACTGGTCGCTCGCGGTCGGGGCCGCCTCCGACGCTGTCCAGATGTCGGCGGGCTCGTCGGTGGAGTCCTGCGTGGGCTCAGAGGGCTCGTCCTCCGGTACGGCGGCCTCGGTCGTGCCTCGTCCTCCTGGGGCTGTACCTCCTCCGTAGGGGCGTCTGACTGTCCGCCGCGATCCCGGGCTCGACCTCGTCGGCCTCCGCCGCGAGCACGAAGTCCTCGGCCTCGGTCGGGGGAGCGCTCTCCGCGCCCCAGATGTCGATGACCGCATCGTCGGTGGCGGGCTCATCGGTCCAGTCGGCCTCGGCCGCAGGCTCGACGAGATCGTTCTCCGCCGGGTCGGAGACGACCGAACTCGCCGCGCCCCAGATGTCCTCGACCTCGACAGCCGTCGGGGTGGGCTCTTCGCTGGTCTCAGCCACGGGCTCGGCGAGCGACTGCGGCTCGGGCTCGCTCGGGTCGTTGTCCTTCGAGCGCCCACTGAACAGGGAGCCGAGGCCACCGGTTCTCCTCTGCGTCCGACAGCGGCAGCAGCAGCGCAGGGAGCTCGGTCGGTGCTTATCGACCTGGAGCTGTTCCGGAGCCCGTAAGTTGGGCC
>CAWAJE010000069.1:0-34499 GCA_963782215.1 uncultured Actinomycetota bacterium
GGAGAGAGGATTCAGACTACGTCAGCATGGCACCCGCCCCTGACACGGACACGGGCTCGCGCCGGGGGTCAGTCGGGGGGACCGGACTCCCACGCGGCGAGGCTCTCGGCGATCACCGTGTGCATCACCCGGGCGATGCGCTCGGGCCCCAGGTGGGGCACGTGCCGCGCCATCCGCGCCACGATCTCGGCCTCCCGCTCGGCGTCACGCCCTGGCTCCCCCGCAGGCTCACCCGTGGCGGCCTTGATGTCCTGGACGGCACCCGTGAGCGCCGTACGACGGGCCAGGAGCGCCGCCAGGTCGTGGTCGAGATCGTCGATGCACCGCCGCAGGAAGCCCAGCGGGTCACGCCCCGGCCACGCCATCCGAAGGTCCGGCGAGCGCTCCTCGTTGTTCGAGCCGTCGGTGTGCTCGAGCTCGACCAGGCCGTGCCGGCGGTAGAACGCCCGCGCCGGCTCGTTGCTCTCGAAGACCCACAGCGAGAACCCGTCCGGGCGGCGGGCGCGGACCAGGTCCAGCAGCAGCGAGCCGATCCCGGCGCGCTGGCGGGTCGGGTCGACGTAGAGCGAGTCCAGCCAGTCGTCGGCCACGACGGCGAAGCCGACCAGCTGCTGCTGCTCCTCGGCCACCCACATCTCGGCGCGCTCCTGGCGGTCACCGAGCCAGCGCCGGACCGATGGCTCCTCGTGGAGCATCGGCGGCATCGCCGGCACAGCCGCGTGGCGGATGGCCACGTAGAGGCGGGCCAGCTCGTCCAGGTCGACCTCCTCGGCCGGCCTGACCAGGACGTCCTGGGCGCCCTCGGGCTCAGTGGGCATCGCGGATGATCTCGAGCGCCCGGGCGAGGTCCTCGGGGTAGGGCGACTCGTACTCGACCTGGTCGCCGCTGCCCGGGTGCTCGAAGCCGAGCTTGACCGCGTGCAGCCACTGGCGCTCCAGGCCGACCCGGCGCGCCAGGGTCGGGTCGGCGCCGTAGGTCAGGTCCCCGACGCAGGGGTGCCGCAGCGCGGACATGTGCACGCGGATCTGGTGGGTGCGCCCGGTCTCCAGGTGCACCTCGAGCAGGCTGGCGAACCGGTGCGCCTCGAGCGTCTCGTAGTGGGTGATGCTGTGCTTGCCGTCCTCGCGCACCGCGAACTTCCAGTCCGAGGTGGTGTGTCGGGCGATCGGGGCGTCGATGGTGCCCTGCGACGGGTCCGGGTGTCCCTGGACGAGCGCGTGGTAGGTCTTGTCGACCTCGCGGTGCCGGAAGGCGTTCTTCAGCCGGGAGTAAGCATGCTCGCTCTTGGCGATCACCATCACCCCGGAGGTGCCCACGTCGAGGCGCTGCACGATGCCACGGCGCTCGGGTGCCCCGCTCGTGGAGATCCGGTAGCCGGCACCCCGCAGGTGACCCACGACGGTGGGACCGGTCCAGCCCATGGAGGGGTGCACCGCGACCCCGACCGGCTTGTCGATCACCACGATGTCGTCGTCGTCGTGGATGACCGCGATCCCCTCGACGACCTCGGCCTTGACCTCGAGCGGATCGGTCGTGGCCGGGATGGTGACGTCGAGCTGGTCGCCCGGGATCAGCCGGTCCGACTTCGCGGCCGGCTGGCCCTGCAGCATCACGTGCCCCTCGGCGATCAGCTCGACGGCACGACTGCGGGAGATGCCGAACATCCGCGCGAGGCCGACATCGACCCGCTCACCACCGAGGCCGTCGGGGACGCTGAGCAGGCGCTGCTCAGCTTGTCCTGACTCAGTCATGGTGTCGCGTCCCGTCCATCCGCACGCCCCGCACCAGCAGCACGACTGCGAGCACCGCCGCTGCGTTGATGCAGATGTCGGCCACGTTGAAGACCGGCCAGTTGGGCAGCTCGAAGAAGTCCACGACATGTCCTCTCAGCGGTCCAGGTGGTCGGAACAGGCGGTCGGCGAGGTTGCCCAGCACGCCCGCGAGCATGAGTCCCAGGGCGACCGCCCACCCGCGGTGGCGCACCTTGACGACGTACGCCGAGATCACGACCGCCGCGACGACGGCCACCAGCGAGATCACCAGGGTGAAGGAGGCACCGGCGCTGAAGGCCGCACCCGGGTTGAGCACCAGGCGCAGCTGCAACAGCTCACCGATGACCGGCACGGCCTGCTGGCCGTCGAGCCGGTTCACCGCGAGCTCCTTGGAGACCACGTCCACCACCAGGCCGACCGCACCGACCGCAAGGGCGAGCATCGAGGCCGAGCGCCCCCCGGTCGGGCCCTGTGCGGGCTCGAGCGGGTCGGCAGAGGTCTCGCTGGTACTCAGCGACGCTCCTCGCGCTGCTTGCAGGTCAGGCACATGGTGGCCCGCGGGAACGCCATCAACCGGTTCTTGCCGATCGCGTTGCCACACACCTCGCACACGCCATAGGTGCCGTCGGCGATCCGCTCCAGCGCGTGCTGCGACTGCTCGAGCATGTCGCGCGCGTTGTTGACGATCACCATCTCCTGGTCGCGCTCGAAGGACGCGGAGCCCACGTCGGCCTGGTCGTTGCCGGCGCCCTCACCGGAGTTCTCGATCATGCCGGCGAGGTCCTCCTCGACCTCCGCGAGCTCGGCGGTGAGCCGGGCCACGTCCTCGACGAGCTGGGTGTGGACCTCCTTGAGCTCCGCCTTGCTCCACGGGTCCTCCGCCTCGAGGACGAGCAGACCCTCGGAGCTCGCAGGAGCCTTGGCCTTGCTGGTCGCGGCCTTCTTGGCGGTGCTCTTGCGCGGCGCCGGTGCCTTCGCGGCCGCGTCGGTTGCCTTCGTGGTGGTCATGGTGCTCTCCCCGGTTTTCGCAGTGCTCTTGGTGGCGGTCTTCTTGGCGGTCGCCTTCGTGGCAGGCGCCTTCTTGGCGGTCGTCTTCGTGGCGGGTGCCTTCTTGGCCGGTGCCTTCTTGGCCGGTGCCTTCTTGGCCGGTGCCTTCTTGGCCGGTGCCTTCTTGGCCGCCGACTTGGCAGGCGCCTTCGTGGCAGGCGCCTTCGTGGCCGCCGACTTGGCAGGGGTCTTCTTGGCAGCCGACTTGGCAGGGGTCTTCTTGGAAGCCGCCTTCGTTGTCGCAGCGGCCTTCTTCGCAGGTGCCTTGGCCGCGGCTGACGCGGCCGGCTTGCGCGAGACGACCTTGCGCGCTGCGGCGCCGGCGCGGCTCACCAGGGACTTGCGGGTCGATGCCATTGCGGTGGGGCCCCTAACTCAAAGGGAGGTATGACCTGCGCCATACGTGGTGGCGCGAGGATATGTGTCCCGCACAGTCGCTTCAACCCGGCGTACCGGGTGAGTGCCGTACTTCTGGCACACTTGACCCACCGCAAGGCGTGGAGGGGACGAGTACCCACCTGCACGGCCAGGAGCGAGTCGGGGATGGTGCGAGCCCGGTGGCACGGCAGTGGGGAAGATCAACCCGGAGTCGCTGGAAGAAACAGGTCGCAGCTCGCGCTGCTGCCCGGAGTAGAACCAGCAGCGGTGGACCATGAGTGGGTCGGCGTGCACGAGGCCGGTCAAGGAGGGTGGTACCGCGGGATCCGGTGAGCGCCGGGCCTCGTCCCTTCGTCAGCGAGATCGAGACGAAGGACAGCCGTGACTGGTTATCGCCCCGTGCCCCCTCAGGTGGACCTGCCCGCCCTCGAGCGCGAGGTGCTGGACTTCTGGCGCACCGAGCAGATCTTCGAGAAGTCCGTGGCTCGCAACGAGGGCGCCGAGACGTGGACCTTCTACGAGGGCCCGCCCACCGCCAACGGTCGTCCCGGCACCCACCACATCGAGTCACGCACGTTCAAGGACGTCTTCCCGCGCTTCCGCACGATGCAGGGCTACCAGGTCAACCGCAAGGGCGGCTGGGACTGCCATGGGCTGCCGGTCGAGCTGGCGGTGGAGAAGGAGCTCGGGTTCTCCGGCAAGGCCGACATCGAGGCCTTCGGGATCGCGGAGTTCAACGCCCACTGCCGCGAGTCGGTCCAGCGCTACGTCGACCTGTGGGAGCAGATGACCGAGCGGATGGGCTGCTGGCTGGACATGCGCCGGCCCTACCGCACGATGGACGCGGAGTACGTCGAGTCGGTGTGGTGGGCCCTGCAGCAGATCCACCAGCGCGGCCTGCTCGTCGAGGACTACCGGGTCGCGCCGTACTGCCCCCGCTGCGGGACCGGTCTCTCCGACCACGAGCTCGCCCAGGGTTACGAGACCGTGACCGACCCGTCGGTCTACGTCCGGTTCCCGCTCACCTCCGGCCCCTACGCCGGCACCGGGGACGCACCCGGCGCCGACCTGCTGATCTGGACCACGACACCGTGGACGCTGGTCTCCAACGCCTTGGTGGCTGCCCATCCCGACCTGACCTACGTCACCGCGACCAAGGACGGGCAGACCCTCGTGGTCGCCGAGGTGCTCGTGTCCTCCGCGCTCGGCGAGGGCTGGACGATCGAGGACCGGTTCTCCGGCGCCGACATGGTCGGCTGGACCTACCAGCGCCCGTTCGACCTGATCGAGTGGCCCGAGCGCTCCGACGGTCGCGACGACCTGCCCCGTGCCCACTTCGTGGTGACCGAGGACTACGTCACCGCCGAGGACGGGTCCGGACTGGTGCACCAGTCCCCCGCGTTCGGTGAGGACGACTTCGCCTCCTGCCGGCGCAACGGGGTGGCCATGGTCAACCCGATCGATCCGCAGGGGCACTTCGCCAGCGATCTCGGGCTGATCGGTGGGCAGTTCTTCCGCCACGCCAACACCGACCTGGTCGAGGACCTGACCAGCCGCGGCATCCTGTTCCGGCACGTGCCCTACGAGCACAGCTACCCGCACTGCTGGCGCTGCCACACCGCGCTGCTCTACTACGCCCAGCCGTCGTGGTACGTCCGGACCACCCAGATCAAGGACGACCTGCTTGCCGAGAACGAGAAGACCAACTGGTTCCCCGGCACGATCAAGCACGGCCGCTACGGCGACTGGCTGACCAACAACATCGACTGGGCGCTCTCGCGCAGCCGCTACTGGGGCACCCCCCTGCCGATCTGGCGCTGCTCGGAGGACCACCAGACCTGCGTGGGCTCCCTGCGCGAGCTCTCCGAGCTCACCGGGACCGACCAGTCGGCGCTGGACCCGCACCGACCCTTCGTCGACGACATCGTCTTCGACTGCCCGACCTGCGGCTCCCTGGCGCGCCGGGTCCCGGAGGTGATCGACGCGTGGTTCGACTCCGGCTCGATGCCGTTCGCCCAGTGGGGCTACCCCCACGTCGAGGGTTCGGCCGCCCAGCTCGACCAGGCCTATCCGGCCGACTTCATCTGCGAGGCGATCGACCAGACCCGCGGCTGGTTCTACACCCTGATGGCGGTGGGCACGCTGGTCTTCGAGCAGTCGTCCTACCAGAACGTCCTCTGCCTGGGTCACATCCTGGCCGAGGACGGGCGCAAGATGTCCAAGCACCTGGGCAACATCCTCGAGCCGATCCCCCTGATGGACGAGCACGGCGCCGACGCGGTGCGGTGGTTCATGGCAGCCGGCGGGTCACCGTGGGCTGCGCGCCGGGTCGGGCACAGCACGATCCAGGAGACCGTGCGCAAGGTCTTGCTCACCTACTGGAACACCGTCGCCTTCCAGGTGCTCTACGCCAACCTCTCCGAGTGGACCCCTGAGGCCGACGCGCCCGCGGTCGGCGACCGGCCGGTGCTCGACCGGTGGGCGCTCTCCGAGGCGCACCGCCTGGTCGCGGAGGTCACCGAGGCCTACGAGCGCTTCGACACCCAGCGGGTCGGCACGCTGCTGGCGGCCTATGTCGACGACCTCTCCAACTGGTACGTACGCCGCTCCCGCCGGCGCTTCTGGGCCGGAGAGCCCGCGGCGCTGGCCACGTTGCACGAGTGCCTGCGCGCCGTGACGTTGCTGATGGCCCCGATGACTCCGTTCGTCACCGAGCGGGTCTGGCAGGACGTCTTCGCCGCGACCTCCACCGAGCTCCCCGAGTCGGTCCACCTCGCCACGTGGCCGCAGGTGGACCAGGACCTGGTGGACGCCGACCTCGGGGAGCAGATGGCGTTGGCACGACGCCTCGTCGAGCTCGGCCGGGCGGCCCGCGCGGACGCCAAGATGCGCACCCGCCAGCCGTTGCGTCGCGCCTTGGTGGCGACCACGGCCCACGACCGGCTCTCCGCCGAGCTGCGCCAGGAGGTCGCCGAGGAGCTGAACATCGGCGCCCTCGAGCCACTGTCGGGCGCCGGAGCCGACCTGGTCGACCACAGCGCGAAGGGCAACTTCCGCGCGCTCGGCAAGCGCTTCGCCAAGGACACCCCACGGGTCGCAGGGGCGATCGCACAGGCCGACGCCTCCGCGCTCGCCGCGGCGCTGGCCGCCGACGGGCGAGCCGAGGTCATGCTCGACGGGGCACCGGTCGAGGTGCTCCCCGACGAGGTGATCGTCTCCGAGCGTCCTCGCGAGGGCTGGTCGGTGGTCAACGAGCAGGGTGAGACCGTCGCCCTGGACCTCGAGCTCACCCCCGAGCTGCGACTCGCCGGTCTCGCGCGCGAGGTGATCCGCACGATCCAGGAGGCGCGCAAGGCCAACGGGTTCGAGGTCTCGGACCGGATCGCGCTCAGCTGGCACGCCACCGGGGAGACCCACGAGGCGATCGAGCAGCACCGTGAGCTGATCGCCACCGAGGTGCTCGCCTCGACGATCGCCGAGGCCGAGTCGGTCCAGACGCTCGCCCAGACCGAGGACGAGCTGGGTTTCGCCTTCACCGTCTACCGGATCTGACGCTCCGGCGTACGCAGGAACGCCGAAGGGGCTGCACCGTGACCGGTGCAGCCCCTTGGGGCGGTGCTGTTCTGGGTGGAGCAGGGTCTGGCTGGGGCTGGATCAGCCCTGGGCCTTCTCCTCCTCCTCGCCGAGGATCGCCTTGAGCCGCTTGGGAGCCGGAGCCGAGGAGTCCTGCAGCTCGCCGCCCTCGCCGTTGCCGTCGAGTGCCTGCAGCTGCTGGGTGAAGTAGCTCTTCAGGCGGCTGCGGTACTCACGCTCGAAGGCGCGGAGGTTCTCGACCTCGGAGTCGAGGCGCGTCTTCTCCTTCTCGAGCTCGCCGAAGAGCTCCCGGCGCTTGGCCGCGGTCTCGGAGTCGAGCATCTGCGAACGGGTGCGAGCGTCCTGCTCGAGGCGGTCGGTCTTGGTCTTGGTCTCGGACTCGAGCCGCTCGGCCTTGGTGCGTGCCGCGCCGATGATCCGGTCGGCCTCGTCCTTGGCCTCACCGACCACCTGGTCGGCGTTGCGGGTGGCGAGCTCGAGCAGACGAGCGGCGGCGCTGGAGGCCTCGCCGATCGTGGTGACCTTGATCTCCTCGCGAGGAGCCGCAGCGGCAACCGGGGCCGGAGCAGGCTCGGAGGCCTTCTCCGCAGGGGCGGCAGCCTCGGCAGGAGCACCGCCATCACGCTGTGCGGCGGTGAGCTTGCCGCGGAGGTCGTCGTTCTCCTTGAGCAAGCGCGCCAGCTCGGACTCGACCTCGTCGAGGAACTGGTCCACCTCACCCATGTCATAGCCCTCTCGGAGCCGCACGGGGGTAAAGCGCTTGTTGCTCACGTCCTCAGGCGTCAGCGGCATGGACCTCACCTAATTCTCTGTTGGGGGAAACGTCTGCGTTGTGCGGTTGAACCATAACCCGTTGCAGCGGCACCCAGCACCGGCGGTGGGCCGGTGCGACGACCGAGCCGACCGCGCGAAGGGAACTACAGGAAGATAGCGCGGTTCACGGCCAGCAGGATGTAGCAGATCAGCAGCACCGCGATGAAGCTCAGGTCGAGTGCCATCCCGCCCAGGCGGATCGGCGGGAGGACCCGTCGCAAGGCCTTGATCGGTGGATCGGTGATCGTGTAGACGACCTCGAGGATCACCAGCACCGGCCCCCGCGGAGTCCACGAGCGCGCGAAGACCTGGATCCAGTCCACGATGAAGCGCACGAACAACAAGGCGATGAACGTGCTGAGGACGAGCTCGAGGATCTGACCGACGAACAGCATCTCGACGTCAGCTCTGGTTGAAGAAGCCGCCCTCGGCGATGCGCTGCTTGTCCTCCGCTGTCACCGAGACGTTGGGGGGCGAGAGCAGGAAGACCTTGTTCGTGACGCGCTCGATCGTCCCGCGCACCGAGAACACCAGACCGGCTGCGAAGTCGACGAGACGCTTGGCGTCGGTGTCGTCCATCTCGGAGAGGTTCATGATCACGGGCACGCCGTCGCGGAAGTTCTCCCCGATCACGCGGGCCTCGTTGTAGGTCCGTGGGTGCAGCGTGGTGATCCTCGACATGGGCGCGACCGAGGTGGTCGGACCGGCTGCCGGGCCCTGCTCACGGGCTGGACGACGACGCTCGGCCAGGTTGGCCACCGGACGGGCCGGCTCCGGCTCATGACGGCGAGCAGGCTCGTCGAACTCCGCGTCGGTGTCGACGTACTCGCCGTCGGCGTCCTCGAGGAGGCCGAGGTAGACGCCCATCTTCCGCATCGCGCTCATCAGTTGATTCCTCTGCTCTCGTGGCGCTGATCTGCTGCCTGTGATGCCGTCTTCACGGCTCTTCGGACACTACTTGACCGGGGGCCTCTGACCGAGGACCGCCGAGCCAATCCGCAGGTGTGTCGCGCCTGCTTTCACGGCGTGCTCGAGGTCCCCGCTCATCCCCGCGGACATCCAGGTCGCCTCGGGGCTCAGCGTGCGTACCAGCTCGCCTGCGGCGGCCAGTCGCTCGAACGCCGCCGCCGGGTCGCCACCGAGGGGTGCGACGCCCATCACGCCGCGCAGCTGCAGCCCCTCCGCGGTCAGAATCCGCTCCGCGATCATCGAGACGTCGGCGACATCACACCCCGATCGGGCGCTTCCCGCGGCGGGCTCGTCGGGGTCGAGGCTCACCTGGACCAGGCACCCCAGGGCCCGGCCGCGCTCGACGGCTCCCCTGCTGAGACCCGCCACCAGCTTGGCCCGGTCGACCGAGTGCACGACGTCGGCATAGCTCGCGACCGCGGCCGCCTTGTTGCTCTGCAGCGCACCGATGAAGTGCCAGTGCAGCCCGAGGTCGGAGCCGGCGGCGGCCTTCTCGACCGCCTCCTGGTGACGGTTCTCACCCACGTCGCGGACACCGAGCCCGGCGAGCAGGCGTACGTCGGACAGGGGGAAGAACTTGGTGACGACGATCGTGGTGACCTCCTCGGCGCTCCGTCCGGAGTCGGCGCAGGCCTGGTGGACCCGGGCCTGCACCCGCTGGAGGTTGGCTGCGACCTCCTCGCGCCGGGGATCGTCCTGCTCGCTCATCGATGCCTCCGGATCACGCCGGCCAGCCGGCCGGCTCGGGCGCCGTCGCGACGGTAGGAGTAGAGATCGGCCGACTCCAGGGTGCAGCGGGAGACGTCGACCACGCTCACCCCGAGGCGGGCGAGCTGGCCGGCGACACCCGCGCCGATGTCGAGTGCGGGAGTGCCCCACGAGGTCGTCGTACGGGTGGCGGGCTCGAGAGCGGCGACCTCCTCCTGGAGGTCGGCCGGCACCTCGTAGCAGCGGCCGCACACGTGGGGGCCGACCCAGGCGGTGATCTGCTCCGCCCCGAGCTCGCGCATCCGCGCGACGCAGGAGCCGACCACTCCGGCGACCAGCCCCTGCCGCCCGGCGTGTGCGGCACCGATGACACCGGCGTCAGGATCGGCGAGCAGCACGGGGACGCAGTCGGCCACCCGCACCATCAGCACCACGTCGGCACGATCGCTGACCAGCGCGTCACAGCTCGGCCGCGGTCCACCGGCGATCCGGACGACGTCGCCGTGCACCTGCTGCATGTCCGCGAGCTCGGCCCCCGGGGCGAAGTCCTCGACCAGCAGCGCGAGGTTGCGCTGCACGGCGGCAGGGTCGTCGTCGCCGGAGAGAGCCAGGTTGAGGCTGTCGAAGGGCACAGCACTGACCCCGTCGTACCTGTCGGTGAACGCCAGGTCGACGGGGCCGGTGCTGCTGCGGTGGGAGTACAGGACGAATGCCTACTTCAAGAAGTCGGGCACGTCGAGCTCGTCGTCGTCGTAGCCCCGGTGGGTCTGGGGCGCGAGCGGACGCTGGGCAGGCTGAGCCGGACGGGCGCTGGGCGCGCTGCTCGGGGAGGATGCGGGTCGCGCCGCGCCGACCGGCACCGGCTCCTTGCGGACCGCCGGAGCCGGCTCCGAGACCGGAGCCGAACGCTGCTCGGCCAGGGCCCGAGCGGCTGCCCGGGTCTCCTCCTGGGTCTGCGCCGCCTGGGTGGGCCGCGGCCGCAGGCCGTGGCTCTCCTCGCGACGCTTGGGCCGACCACCCTCGAAGCCGGCCGCGATCACGGTGACCCTGACCTCGTCGCCGAGCGCGTCGTCGATCGTGGCGCCGAAGATGATGTTGGCCTCGGGGTGCACCGCGTCGGCCACCATGGCGGCCGCCTCGTTGATCTCGAAGAGGCCCAGGTCGGACCCGCCCGCGATCGAGAGCAGCACGCCCTGGGCGCCGTCGATCGACTCCTCGAGCAGCGGGCTGGACACGGCGAGCTCGGCTGCCTCGACCGCGCGGTTGTCGCCGCGGGCCGAGCCGATGCCCATCAACGCGGAACCCGCGTTGGACATCACCGACTTGACGTCGGCGAAGTCGAGGTTGATCAGGCCGGGGGTGGTGATCAGGTCGGTGATGCCCGAGACGCCCTGCAGCAGCACCTGGTCGGCCTGCTTGAAGGCGTCGAGCATGCTGACGCTGCGATCGGAGATCGAGAGCAGCTTGTCGTTGGGGATCACGATGAGGGTGTCGACCTCTTCGCGCAGGGCGGCGATGCCCTCCTCGGCGGACCCGGCACGACGACGACCCTCGAAGGAGAACGGGCGGGTCACGACACCGATCGTCAGCGCCCCGAGCGAGCGCGCGATCTTGGCCACGACGGGGGCACCACCGGTGCCGGTGCCACCACCCTCGCCTGCGGTGACGAAGACCATGTCGGCGCCCTTGAGCACCTCTTCGATCTCGTCGGCGTGGTCCTCGGCTGCCTGGGCGCCCACGTCGGGGTTGGCGCCGGCGCCGAGGCCTCGGGTCAGCTCGCGACCGATGTCGAGCTTCACATCGGCGTCACTCATCAACAGTGCCTGTGCATCTGTGTTGATGGCGATGAACTCGACGCCCTTCAGCCCGACCTCGATCATCCGGTTGACGGCGTTGACTCCACCTCCACCAATACCCACGACCTTGATGACGGCCAGGTAGTTCTGGGGTGCTGCCACGGCGGTGCCTCTCGCTTGCGTTGCCACCCCGCTCGGCTGCGGGGCGACTCTCGGATGTTCCTGGGGAAGCCCCTCAAGCTGCGGAACCCTAACCCTGAAGTAGAGGGTTAACGTTATGTCAACCTGAGGTTGTGAGATCAAGTTAGGCGAGCCGCCCGGATTCACTCGCGCAACACGCGGGGCGCCCCGCGAATCCCCCATCTTTTTTTCTTTCTTCCACCTCCCCTTCCCGTTCCCCGCCGAGACGTCGCAAACGCACGCCCCCAGACCGCCGAGACGTCGCAAAAGCACGCCGTGGGGCCGCCGAGACGTCGCAAAAGCACGCCGTGGGGCCGCCGAGACGTCGCAAAAGCACAACCACGAACGACCGAGAGGCGTCACTGAGACCGCAGTTGCGACGTCTCGGCGTACTTTTCTCGTTCGTCTGCGACGTCTCGGCGCGCGGTTGGGCGTTCGTTTGCGACGTCTCGGCGGGCGGGGAAGGGTCAGCGGGTGGTGGGGCGGCCCGGGACGGAGACGTCGATGACCTGCCCCGGCCGCTTCAGGAGTACGCCGAGCACCTCGGCCTTCTCGCGAGAGCCTTCGGCGCTTCCCCACACGACTCGGCGCGAGCTGTCCAGCAGCAACGAGATCCGGTCGACGCTGCTGACCTCGATCGTGTCGACCTTCGTGGCGATGCCGGCGGGGAGGGCATCGACCACCTTGCCCGCCTCGACGAGCGCGTCGGCGCTGGTGTCGGCCGGGGTGCGCACCAGCGGCAGGCCGGTGGGCCGGCTGGAGTAGCCGCCGAAGATCACTCCGTCGGCGTCCAGCGCCCGCAGGCCGGCCCCCTGGTCGACCACGGCGACCGGGGTGCGCTCGGTCACCGAGATCTGCACCGTGTCGGGCCAGCGCCGGGAGACGGCGACCTCGCTCACCGAGGGGATCGACTCCACCCGGGCGACGATCGCGTCCAGGTCGACCCGGGCCAGCGGGGTCCCCAGCGGCACGTCCGCGGCTCGTTCGACCCGGAGGGTGCCGACGGCGGCGTTGCCCTCGACCCGGACCGACTGAGCGGTCACATAGGTGGAGAAGAACACCAGCCAGACGGCTGCGCCGAGAAGCACCGTCACGAGCACGAGCAGGGCGACGGTACGGGATCGACCCGCGCGACGCCGGCGTCGGAAGTCCTTGCGGGCGAGGCGGACGGTCTGCTCCTCGCCCGAGTCGTCTCGCGACCCGCCGCGGGGACGACGCTCAAGCATGGTCACGGTCCTCACCCCGCTCAGCGAGCAGGTCGAGCACCTGCGGCCCGAGCAGGGTGACGTCGCCCGCCCCCAGGGTGAGCACGATGTCACCGCGCCGCGCGCGCGAGACCAGGTGGGCGGCTGTCGACGCCCAGGACGGCTCGAAGACCACGTGCTCGGCATCCAGCGGGACCGCGTCGGCGACCAGCGCGCCGCTGACGCCCGGGACCGGGTCCTCGCGGGCGACGTAGATGTCCATCACCACGACCTCGTCTGCCGCCCCCAGCGCGACGCCCATGTCGTGGCCGAAGATCTGCGTGCGCGAGACCATGTGCGGCTGGAAGGCCACCACGACCCGGCCGTCGCCGGCGACGCTCCGGGCGGCTTGCAGGTCGCCCGCGATCTCGTTGGGGTGGTGGGCGTAGCTGTCGTAGACCCGGATGCCGTCGACCTCGCCCTTGAGCTCCATCCGGCGGCGGGTGCCGCTGAATGCCCCCAACCCGCGCGCGAGGTCGCTGAAGCCGAAGCCGAGCCGCAGCCCGCAGGCCAGGGCGGCCAGGGCGTCCAGGACGTAGTGCCGCCCGGGGATCTGCAGGGTGACCTCGCCGAGGCGGTGACCCTTGTCCACCACGGTGAACCGCGACGTGGAGCCGGCGAAGCGCACGTTCTCGGCGCGTACGTCGGCATCGGTGCGCTCCCCCACCCGCACGACGCGCCGTCCCTGCTGCGCGGCCAGGGCACCGAGCTCGTCGGCACCGGGGTCGTCGGCACAGACGACCAGGAAGCCGTCGGGGTCGATGTGCTCGATGAAGGTCTCGAATGCGGCGCGGTAGTTCTCGGCCGTCCCGTAGTTGTCGAGGTGGTCGGCCTCCACGTTGGTGACCAGCGCGGCGTAGGGCGAGTAGACGAGGAACGCGCCGTCGCTCTCGTCGGCCTCGGCGACGAACAGCTGGCCGCTGCCGTCGTGGGCGTTGGAGCCGGTCTCGTTGAGCTCACCGCCGATGGCGAAGCACGGGTCGGCCCCGCAGTGCTGCAGCGCCACCGTGAGCAGTGACGTGGTCGTGGTCTTGCCGTGCGTGCCGGCCACCGCGACCACCATGCGGCCCTGCATCACCGACTCCAGGGCGGCCGAGCGCGGCAGCATCCGCAGCCCGCGGGCGGTCGCCTCGACGATCTCGGGGTTGTCCTCGCGCACGGCGGTAGAGACCACGAGCGTGTCGGCGGCTCCGACGTTGTCGGCGGAGTGCCCGATGTGGACCTCGGCACCCAGCGCACGCAGCGCCTCGAGCGTCCGGGACTCCTTGGCGTCGCTGCCGCTGACGGGAATGCCGCGCGCGAGCATGATCCGCGCGATGCCGGACAAGCCGGCTCCACCGATGCCGACGAAGTGGACCGCACCGAGCTCGTCGGCGGCCGGGATCACCTCGGGTACGGGCACCCTCATCGTCGACCACTCCTCTCGTTGCCTGCGAGAAGAATCATCTCGGCAAGGAGGTCGTCGGCGTCGAGCGGGATCAGGTCTGCCGCCGCGCGCGACATCGCGGCGAGACGCTCGGGGTCGGTCAGCAGCGCTGGCACGGTGGCGATGACCCATTCGGCACTCAGGGCGGCGTCGGAGACGAGCAGCCCGCCTCCCGCGTCGACGACCGGGCGCGCGTTCAGGGCCTGCTCGCCGTTGCCGATGGGCAGCGGGACGTAGATCGCCGGCAGACCCACCCCGGAGACCTCGGTCACGGTGTTGCTGCCGGAGCGGCACACGACGGCGTCGGCGGCGGCGTAGGCGAGGTCCATCCGGCTCACGAACGGCACGGTGACGTACGGCGGACCGCCGGGCGTGGTCTCGGGATCGGCCTCGCCGGTGGGACCGACGATGTGCAGGACCTGGACGCCCGCAGCAGCGAAGGCGGGAGCCGCCGCCGACACCGACTGGTTGAGCCGTCGCGCCCCCTGGGAGCCGCCGGTGACCAGGAGCGTGGGCAGGTCGGGGTCGAGCCCGAAGGTGCGTCGGGCCTCCTCGCGCAGCGCCGAGCGGTCCAGCGTGCTGATCATCCGGCGGATCGGCAGCCCGATGTAGCGCCCGTGGCGCAGGTCGGTGTCGGGGAAGCTGGTGGCGACGTGCGTGGTGAACCGGGCGCCGAGCTTGTTGGCGATGCCGGGCAGGGCGTTGCCCTCGTGGACCACGAGCGGCAGGTGCCGCCGCCGGGCCGCGAGGTAGGCGGGGACGGAGACGTAGCCACCGAAGCCGACGACGACGTCGGGCTGCACCCGGTCGAGCACCTCCAGGGTGGCCACCAGCGCGCCGCGCAGCCGGCCCGGCGTACGCAGCAGGTCGGCACCCAGCTTGCGCGGCAGCGGCACCGGCGGGACCAGCTCGAGCGGGTAGCCGGCCTCGGGGATCACCCGGGTCTCCAGGCCGCGGGCCGTGCCCAGGGCGATGATCTCGATCTCGGGGTCGCGGCGGCGCAGCGCGTCGGCCGTCGCGAGCAGGGGTGAGGTGTGGCCGGCCGATCCACCACCGGCCAGCAGGACGCGGCGCACTGCCATCAGTCGCGCCTCGAGCGGGCGCTGCCTGCCGAGACAGCTCCGGGGAAGGCGCCGCGGGCCCGCCCGTTAGCCCGCCCGTTCTGGCGCCCGCGCCTGCGCTCGCCGCGACGGTCTCGCAGGGCGGCCGCAGCCTCGGGCTCGGAGCGCGCGAACCCGACGAGCAGGCCGAGCGCGACCAGGGAGGGCACCAGCGCGGAGCCGCCGTAGGACAGCAACGGCAGCGGGATCCCGATCACCGGCAGCAGCGCGAGCACCATGCCGATGTTGATGATCATCTGCGCCATCAGCCAGATCGTGACCCCGGCGGTGACGTAGCGCACGAACGGGTCCTCGGTGTTGATGGCCAGCCGGACCGCGGCGTAGGCGATGGCGCCGAACAGCACGATCACCAGCAGCGTGCCGACGAGTCCGAGCTCCTCGCCGAGCACGGCGAAGATGAAGTCGGTGTGCGCCTCGGGCAGGGTCCCCCACTTCTGCTGGCTGGCGGAGAGGCCCTTGCCGAGGACGCCGCCGCTGGCCATTCCCAGCAGGCCGTGGCCGGCCTGCCAGCCGGCGCCCTGGAAGTCGGCGAACGGGTCGATGAAGCTGGTCAGCCGGGCGCGCCGCTCGGCGTTGGACGCGGCGAGGTAGAAGGCCACCACGCTGACCAGGGAGATCGCGATCCCGAACAGGCGCGCGGGCACTCCGACCACCCACAGCAGACCGAGCAGGATCGCGAACAGCACCAGTGCCGTGCCGAGGTCGTGCTGCACCACGACCAGCAGCGAGACCAGTGCCACCACCGGAGCCACCGGGAACAGCGCGTGCACCGGGTTGTCGAGCAGCTTCTCCTTGCGGGCGTAGACGTCGGCCGACCACAAGATGATCGCCAGCTTGGCGATCTCCGAGGGCTGCACGACCAGGGAGCCGAAGCGCAGCCAGTTGCGGTTGCCGTTGACCTCGAAACCGAGGCTGGTCTGGGTCAGGGCCAGCAGCGCGGCTGCCACCAGCACGGCGGGCCAGGCCAGCAGGCGCAGCAGTCGTCGGTTGATCCGGCTGGCGACCCAGGCCGCGGGAAGGCCGATCGCCACCCAGGTGAGCTGCTTGAGGAAGATGTAGTAGCTGCTGCCGTTCTCCTTGAAGGAGTAGACGCTCGAGGAGCTCAGCACCATCATCAGGCCGATCGCGAGCAGCATCGTCGAGGCGCCGAGGAGCAGGTAGTACGACGTCAGCGGGCGCTCCAGCGAGCGGCGAACGCCGGCCCACCAGCCCACGAGCCCGGCCGGTGACCGGGTGCGCGTCCGGCCCTGTGTCCGGGCCTGGCTGGTGACGCTCACGGTTCCTCCTCGTCGCCGGCCCGATCCGCCTGGTCGATCAGGTGGTGGGGCCGTCCTCGCTGCCCGTCCGCCGCAGCCGGTGCACGGCCTCGGCGAAGGCGTCGCCGCGTGCGCCGTAGTTGGCGAACATGTCCATCGACGCGCAGCCCGGTGCCAGGAGCACCGTGTCCCCGGCGCGTGCCAGCGCCGAGGCCTCGGAGACCACACGATCCATGGATCGTTGTGGGTCAGTCTCGCTGGCGGGGAGTTCGAAGACGGGCACATCGGGCGCGTGTCGCGAAAGCGCCTCCCGGATCACCGCGGCGTCGCGACCCAGGAGCACGACCCCGCGCAGCCGGTCGCGCACGGCGGCGACCAGGTCGTCGAAGCGCGCACCCTTGGCCAGGCCGCCCGCGACCCAGACCACGTGGTCGTAGGCCTGCAGCGAGGCCCGTGCGGCGTGCGGGTTGGTGGCCTTGGAGTCGTCGACCCAGGTCACGTCGGCGACGACGGCGACCTCGGCGATCCGGTGCCCGTCAGGCCGGAAGGAGCGCAGCCCCGCCCGGACGGCCGCGGGGGTGACGTCGTGGCTGCGGGCAAGCGCGGCCGCTGCCAGGGCGTTGGTGACGAAGTGCGGCGCGTTGCTGGCGAGGTCGCCGAGCGTGCACAGCTCGGCGGCGGTGGTCTGCCGGTCCTCGATGAACGCGCGGTCGGCCAGGACGTCGTCGACCAGGCCCAGCATCCCGACTGCCGGGGTGCCCAGCGTGAAGCCGATCGCCCGGGCCCCCTCGGCGACGTCGGCGTCGCGGACCAGCTGCTCGGTGATCGGGTCGGCGACGTTGTAGACGCAGGCGCGCTCGTTGCCCTGGTAGATCCGGCCCTTGTCGGCGGCGTAGGCGGTCATCGGGTCACCGGGTCCGGCGTACCAGTCGAGGTGGTCCTCGGCGACGTTGAGCACCGCGGCCGACCGGGCCGCCATCGTGGAGGTGTAGTGCAGCTGGAAGCTGGAGAGCTCCACCGCCAGCACGTCGTAGGGCGCGGGGTCCATCACCACCTCGACGATCGGCAGCCCCACATTGCCGCAGGCGACCGTGCGCAGCCCCTGGGCGCGCAGGATCGCCTCGAGCATCTGCACGGTCGTGGTCTTGCCGTTGGTGCCGGTGACCGCCAGCCAGGGCGCCGGGTTGGCGGGGTCGCGCAGCCGCCAGGCGAGCTCGACCTCACCCCACACCGGGATGCCGCGCGCGGACGCCTGGGCGAGCAGCGGAGCCGAGGGCGCCCAGCCGGGCGAGGTGATCACGAGGTCGACGTCGTCGGGCAGCGTGGCGGTGGCGCCGGGCCCGAGCCGCACCGTGCTGCCGAGGATCTGCAGCAGGGTCGCCTTCTCGGTGCGGTCACCGGCCAGGGAATCGTCGAGCGCGGTCACGGTGGCGCCGAGGTGGGTCAGGTTGTCGGCCGCGGCGAAGCCGGAGACCCCCATCCCGGCGACGACGACGCGGACGCCGTCCCACTCCGAGGTGCGACCGAGGTCGTGGACCTCACGTCGCGCGCTCACGTGCCGGCCACCCACTCCGCGTAGAACACCCCGAGCCCGGCGGCGACGAAGATCCCCGCGATCAGCCAGAACCTGATCGTCACCGTGATCTCTTCCCAGCCGAGCATCTCGAAGTGGTGGTGCAGCGGGGCCATCCGGAAGAGCCGGCGACCCTTGGTGAACTTGAAGAAGCCGACCTGAAGGATCACCGAGAGGGTCTGGATCACGAACAGCCCGCCGAGCATCGCGAGCAGGAACTCGGTCCGGGTGAGTACGGCGAACCCGGCGAGCGCGCCGCCGAGGGCCAACGAGCCGGTGTCGCCCATGAAGATCTTCGCCGGCGAGGCGTTCCACCACAGGAAGCCGAAGCAGGCGCCGGTGATCGCGGCCGCCACCACGGCGAGGTCGAGCGGGTCGCGGACGTCGTAGCAGTTGGGGCCGGCCTCCCGTCCGCACCACTGGTTGTTCTGCCAGATGTTCACCAGGGTGTAGGCGCCGAACGTCATCACCGAGGCGCCGGCCGCCAGCCCGTCGAGCCCGTCGGTGAGGTTCACCGCGTTGGCGGTGCCCGCGATCAGCAGCCAGATGAACAGCACCAGCACGACCCCGGGCAGGACGAAGTCGGCAGGCTCTCGGATGAAGGAGATCGAGTGCCCGGCCGGGGTCCGGAACCGGTCGTCCTCCAGCCAGGGCGACAGCGCCAGCCAGCCGAACGCCACCGCCACCACGGTCTGGCCGATGAACTTCGCCCGGCTGCGCAGGCCGAGGCTGCGCTGCCGCGAGATCTTGATGTAGTCGTCGAGGAAGCCGACGCTGCCCATGCCGACGAAGAGGAACAGCAGCAGCAGTGCTGAGGCGCTGGGGGTGTTGCCGGTGATCCAGGTGGCCAGGAAGTAGCTCAGCGTGGAGGCGAGCACGATCACCAGCCCACCCATGGTCGGCGTGCCGCGCTTGGTGTGGTGCGTGGTGGGGCCGTCGTCGCGGATCAGCTGGCCGTAACCGCGGTTCGCCAGGACCCGGATCGCGTAGCGGGTCGCGATCAGGGTGAGGACCAGCGACAGGCCGCCGGCGAGCAGGATTGCTCTCAACGCACCGGCTCCTCTCCAGGGTCGTGGGCAAGCAGGGCAGCGGCGATCCGTTCCAGCGCGTGGGATCGGGAGGCCTTGACCAGGACGACGTCCGGGCCCGCCACATTGTCGCGCAACCAGAGCACTGCTTCGTCCACCCCCTCGACGCGGCGCGCCGACCCGTCCTCGCCGCGGGCCTCCACCAGCGCCTCGTACACCGCGTCGGCTCCCGAGCCGACGACCATCACCACGTCGATGCCCAGGCGGTCGGCGAGCGCACCGATCGCCCGGTGCTCCTCCTCGGTCGACCCGCCGAGCTCGCGCATCTCACCCAGCACGGCGACGGTGCGGCGCCCCGCCTGTCCCATGCGCGCGAGCGTCTCGAGTGCCGAGCGCATCGAGTCGGGATTGGCGTTGTAGGCGTCGTTGACCACGGCGAGTCCGTCCGCGCGCTCGTGCAGCTCCATGCGCCACTGCGAGAGCGCGGTCAGGGAGCGCAGGCTCTCGACCACGTCGGCGAAGTCGAGCCCCGCGGCCACGGCCGCCGTCGCCGTCGCCGCGGCGTTGCCGGCCTGGTGCTCGCCGAGCAGCTGCAGCCGGACCTGCTCGGTGCGCCCGGCGTGGGTCAGCGCGAACGAAGGGCGGCCGAGGTCGTCGACCACCACCTCCGAGAGGCGTACGTCGGCATCGCGACCGTGCCCGAAGGTGACCACCCGCGCCGGGGTGCGGGCGGCCATCGCCGCCACCAGCGGGTCGTCGCCGTTCAGGACGGCCGTGCCGTCCTTCCCGAGCGCCTCGACCAGCTCCCCCTTGGCCACGGCGATCTGCTCCTGGGAGCCGAACTCGCCGATGTGCGCCTTGCCCACGTTGAGCACGAGCGAGATGTCCGGCGGCGCGATCGCGCACAGCTCCGCGAGGTGCCCGACCCCGCGCGCCCCCATCTCCAGCACGAGGTGGCGGGTGGCCGTGTCGGCGCGCAGCACGGTGAGCGGGAGCCCGAGCTCGTTGTTGAACGAGCCCGCGGTGGCGACGGTGGGAGCGGCGTCGGCGAGCACCCGGGCCAGCATGTCCTTGGCGGTGGTCTTGCCCTGCGAGCCGGTGATCGCCAGGACCGAGAGGCCCGGTCCCTCGCGGCGCAGCGTCGCGAGCACGTGCGCTGCCAGCTGCTGCAGGGCTGCCTGGGCGTCGGCGACGAGCACGCTGGCGACCCCCGTCGCGAGCGAGCCGAGCACGGCCGCGGCACCTCCGGCCACGGCACCGGCGGCGAAGTCGTGGCCGTCGACGTGCTCCCCGGCGAAGGCGACGAAGAGCCCGCCCGGCTCGGGGTTCCGGCTGTCCAGGAAGGCAGGACCGGTGAGCACGAGGTCGGGTTCGGCGTCCACGACGGTGCCGCCCACGACCTCGGCGATCTGGGCCAGCGTCAGCGGGATCACCGGCGCTCCTCCAGCGCCGCCAGCAGCTCGACCCGGTCGTCGAAGGGGTGCACGGTCCCGGCGATCTCCTGCCCGGTCTCGTGCCCCTTCCCGGCGATCACCACGGTGTCCCCCGGGCCGGCCAGCGCCACGGCCCGCCGGATCGCCGTACGCCGGTCACCGACCTCGTGCACCTCACCGCCACCGGTGACCGTGGCGGCACCCGCGAGGATGGCGGCACGGATCGCGGCGGGGTCCTCGCTGCGGGGGTTGTCGTCGGCGACCAGGAGCACGTCGGCCAGCCGCGCGCCGATCTCGCCCATCACCGGGCGCTTCCCGGTGTCGCGGTCACCTCCCGCGCCGATCACGAGCACCAGGCGCCCCGCCGTCAGCGGCCGCAACGCCGCCAGCGCGGCCTCGACCGCATCGGGCTTGTGGGCGTAGTCGACCACCGCGAGGAAGTCCTGGCCGGCGTCGACCCGCTCCAGGCGTCCGGGGACGCCGCCACCGTGGGCGATGCCGTCGGCGACCAGCCTCGGGTCGAGCCCGGCCTCGCCGGCCAGCGCGATCGCGCACAGCGCGTTGGCGACGTTGAAGGATCCGGTCAACGGGACCCGCCCGGCGATCCGCTCCCCCGTCGGTGTCAGCACGGTGAAGGTCGACCCCTCGGGCTCCAGGGCCACCTCGACGGCGCGCCAGTCGGCCGCGGCGCCCGAGGGCGAGAACGTCACCATCGGCACCGTCGCGATCTCGAGCAGCCGCCGACCGTGCTCGTCGTCGACGTTGGTCAGCCCGCGGCGGGTGCGCTCGGGAGTGAACAGCGACGCCTTCGCGGCGAAGTAGTCCTCCACGTCGTCGTGGAAGTCGAGGTGGTCCCGACCGAGGTTGAGGAACCCGGCGACGTCGAAGGTCACCCCGGCGACACGGCCCATCACCAGGGCGTGGCTGGAGACCTCCATCGCGCAGGCCCGCACCTGCTGCTCGACCATGACTGCGAAGAGCGCGTGCAGGTCGGGTGCCTCCGGGGTGGTCAAGGAGGTCTGCACGTCCTGGCCGGCGATGCGGGTGCCGACGGTGCCGATCACGGCAGCCCGCTCGCCCGCCGTGCTCAGCCCACCCTCGAGCAGCCGGGTGGTGGTGGTCTTGCCCTGGGTGCCGGTGACCGCCATCAGGGTCAGGGCGCGCGCCGGTTCGCCGTACAGCCGGGCGGCGAGGTCGCCGAGCACGGACCGCGGGTCCTCCAGCACGAGCACGGGTACGCCGGGCCCGCTGCCCTGCGCCTCGAGCAGGTCGGCACCGGCGCCGTCGGTGAGCACCGCGACCGCGCCCGCCGCCACGGCATCGGCGGCGTAGGTCGCACCATGGACGCGCGCGCCGGGCAGAGCGGCGTAGAGGTCGCCGGGGAACACCCGGGCGCTGCTCAGGCTGAGTCCGGTGACCTCGCCCTCCAGGTCCGAGCCCTCCAGCTGCGAGCCGGGCTGCTGCGACCCCACCTGCTGCGACCCGGGGCGGGGCTGCGCTCCGGTCCACCGCGCCACCACCGCGAGCGGTGTCCGGGGAGGATCCTGCGGTCGGGTGAGGTTCAGGTCGGGCACGACCCCGAGGCTATCGAGCGCAGCGGGCCTACTGATCAGCGCCACGGCCCCACTTGATCGGCATCTTCGAGGGCGGAGTGCCGGTCGGGGGGACGGCGTACTTGGAGAGCAGGTGGGTGAGCAGCCTGCGGAAGACCGGCGCCGCCGTGCCGCCGCCGCTGGAGCCGGCCCGCGGCCGGTTGATCATCACGTAGACGGTGAACCGGGGGTCGTCCGCGGGCGCGAACCCGGCGAACGAGACCGCGGTGCTGCCGTCGTAGCACTTGCACTTCGCGCCCACCTGCTGGGCGGTACCGGTCTTGCCGGCCACGCGGTACCCCTCGATCCCGGCCCGGGCAGCGGTGCCGACCTCGGGGGTGGTGACCAGCTCCATCATCTGCGCGGTCTGGCTGGCGGCGTCGGCACTGACGACCTGGCGCCGGACGGCGGTCTCGGTGCCGACCTCCTGGCCGGCGGTGTTGGTGGCGCGACCCTCGATCAGGCTGGGTGAGACGAACTCCCCCTTGTTGGCCACCGCGTTGACCGCGGCCGCCATCTGCAGCGCGCTCACCGAGACGCCCTGGCCGAAGGAGATCTGGGCCCGGCTCAGGGTGGACCACGACGAGGCCGGCGGCAGCAGGCCACGGGTCTCGCCGAGCAGGCCGGTCCCCGGCCGCTGCCCCAACCCGAACTTGTCGAGGTAGCCCCGCAGCTCCTCGGGAGTGAACTGGGTGGCGGCCAGGGCGGTGCCGATGTTGGAGGAGCGCGCGATCACCCCGGCCATCGTCAGCTTGATGTCGCCGTGGTCGAACCAGTCACCGATCGTGCGGTCGAGGACGGGCAGCTCCGAAGGCACCTTGATCCGGGTGGCAGGGGTGACCTTGCCGGCGTCGATCAGACCGGCCGCGGTGAGCACCTTCTCCACCGAGCCCGGCTCGTAGACGTCGCTGAGCGCCCGGCTGCGCAGGTTGTCCTTGGCCGCCTTGTCGGGGCGGTTGGGGTCGTAGGTCGGGTAGTCGGCCAGGCTGAGCACCTCACCGGTGCGGCTGTCGAGCACCACCGCGGCACCGTTCTTGGCGCCGGCTCCCTGGACCGCCGTGCGCAGCAGCCGCTGGGTGTACCACTGCACGTCGCGGTCGATCGTCAGGGACAGGTCCTTGCCGTTGACCGGCTTGACCCGGCTGTTGTCGCCGAGCGGGATCCGGTTGCCGCCGCCGACCTCGTAGGTCTCGCTGCCGTCCTTGCCCGCGAGCACCTTGTCGAAGGCCCGCTCGATGCCGGCGGCCGGCTCGATGACGCCGTCCTTCGAGGTGTTCTCCCCGACGAAGCCGAGCAGGTTGGCCGCCACGTCGCCGGCCGGGTAGACCCGGAGCGGGTCGGTGCGGGTGTCGACCCCGACCAGGTCGCGGGTCCGGATCTCGGTCATCACCTTGGTGGCCAGCGTCGAGGGCACCCGGCGGGCCAGGTAGACGAACTGGGTGTGGGGCTTGGTCAGGTTGGCCAGGGCGTCGAAGTAGTCCAGGCCGAGCTCGTCGGCCAGGATCTTGGCGATCGCCTCGGCGTTGGGCGCGGTGCGGGTCGGGTCGGCCACGATCATCAGCCCGGAGACCGACTCGGCCAGGGGTACGCCGTTGCGGTCGAGGATGCGGCCGCGCTCGGCAGGGAGCTCGATCGTCACCAGGCCGGCCTCGGCCGCCCGGGTGGCGTAGGCGCGGGAGTCGATCCCCTGCAGCTGGAAGAGCCGGGCACCGAAGAGCGAGAGCAGCATCGCGATCAGGACGAGACCCACGCGCAGACGGACGTGGGTGTTCCCGCGCAGGTTGCGCTGGGATCGAGTCAACGGTTCGCTCCGGTCCTGCCCCGGTCGTTCGAGGGGGCGCTGGTGCCCTTCCTACCGTCTCTTGCGGGCGCGGCCGCGGAGGTGGAGCCGGTGTCGCGGCCCGAAGTCTCCGGCTGCACCTTGATCACGATCGGCTTGGGCGAGAGCTCCGCAGGCTTGGGCGCCGGCAGCGAGTTGATCCGTACGGCGTCGGCCGGGGTCGCGGGGGTCGGGTTGCCGAGCACCCTGCCGGTGGACAGGGAGACGAACGCGGGCTCTGCCGGCGGGACCATGCCCAGCCGCTTCGCGGTGATCGCCAGCCGCTGCGGGTCGCGCAGGGACTCCAGCTCCATGGCCAGCGACTGCTCCCGGGCGCTGAGCGTGGAGACCTGGTCCTGCAGCCGGGTCACCTCGAAGGAGGACTGCTGCATGTTGGTGTTGAACATCAGCAGGCCCACGACGCCGGCGGCCAGCATCGCGAGCATCAGCACCACGAACGGCGTACGCCCGGTGTCGGCGCGGGCCATCGCGCGCTGGGGCACCACCGTCAGCCGGGCCCGGTCGAGGGCGGCCTCGGCGAAGCGCGGCACCCGGCGGGCGCCGGACCTGACTGGACTCATCAAGGTGCTCATGCGGCGTTGTCTCCCCGGTTGGTGTTGATGCGTTCGACCGCTCGCAGCCGGACCGAGGCCGCGCGCGGGTTGTCTTCGATCTCCTGCTCCGTGGCCTTCTCGGCACCACGGGTGAGGTTGCGCAGCGGCGGCTCGTGGCCGGCCGGGACGACCGGCAGGTCGTGCGGCACACGCGAGGTGGTGCCGGCCGCGAAGGCCCGCTTGACCAGGCGGTCCTCCAGCGAGTGGTAGCTCATCACCACGACCCGACCGCCGACCGAGATCGAGTCGACCGCGGCCGGGATCGCGTTGCGCAGCGCGCCGAGCTCGTCGTTGACCTCGATCCGCAGCGCCTGGAAGGTGCGCTTGGCAGGGTGACCGCCGGTACGCCGAGCCGGCGCGGGGATGGTGTCGCGGATCAGGTCGACGAGCCGGGCAGAGCGGGTGAACGGCTCGGTCTCGCGGGCCCGGACGATCGCGCGGGCGATCTGGCGCGCGAACTTCTCCTCGCCGTAGTTGCGCAGCACCCGGGCCAGCGCCCCGGCCTCGTAGGTGTTCAGCACGTCGGCGGCGGTGAGGCCTTCCTCGTCGTTCATCCGCATGTCCAGCGGGGCGTCCTCGGCGTAGGCGAAGCCGCGCTCACGGACGTCGAGCTGCATCGAGGAGACGCCGAGGTCGAAGAGGATCCCCTGCGCCGAGGGCAGACCGAGCTCGGCGAGCACGTCGGGGATCTCGTCGTACACCGCGTGCATCAGGGTGACCCGGCCCTCGTAGTCCGCGAGCCGCTCCCCCGCCAGCCGCAGGGCGTGCGGGTCGCGGTCGACGCCGACCACGTGCGCCTCGGGGCAACGCTCGAGCACGGCCTCGGTGTGTCCGCCGAGCCCGAGGGTGGCGTCGACGAAGACGGCACCCGGCTGCTGCAGCGCAGGCGCCACCAACGCGACGACCCGGTCGAGCAGGACCGGGACGTGGAGGGGCTTGTCCATCGGGCCCTAGCTCCCCAACCGGGTGAGCAGCAGGAGCAGCACCGCGACCGCGCAGGAGGCGACCGCGGAGAAGCACATCACCGCGATGCCGTCGCGCACGTGGTGACGTACGCGTCGTACGGGTGTGGCGGTAAGGCTGCCGCTCATCGCTGTCGACCCCCAGGGGATGTGCCCAAGAAAAGTGCCCAAGGGAACTGGGCTGGATAACTGACTGGCTGGATAGTTGTTGCGGGTGATCGCAGGGCCAGGTTCTCCGTCCGCTCGACCCCGTGAGGGAAGCGACTTTCTGGCACCGGGGAAGGTGCGCCAGACGGTCTAGGGGGGAGCGGACGCGAGCCTCGCCCTGCGATCACCGTTGTTGAGTTGTGCGTGCGGGTGGAGCTGGTGGGGCGTTTCAGAACCCGGGGAAGATCTCTTCCTGCAGGTTCGCGAAGGCCTGTTCCTGGTCAGCGGTGTAGGTGGTCCAGGCGCTGGGCTCCCAGACCTCGATCCGGTCGTAGACCCCGATCACCACGGCGTCGCGCTCCAGGCCGGCGTACTCACGCAGCTCGGGGGTGACGGTGATCCGGCCCTGCTTGTCGGGCACCTGCTCGGAGGCGAGCGCGAACAGCATCCGGCCGTAGGCACGCAAGCGGCCGTCGGTCTGCGAGGCGTTCTTGAACTTCTCGGCGAAGACGTCGAAGTCGGCCTGGGTGCGGATGTCGAGGGCGTGCTCTTGTCCTCTGGTGATCACCAGGCCCTCCTTCATCTCGTCACGGAACTTCGCCGGGAGGAAGAGCCGACCCTTCTCGTCGAGCTTGGGGGTGTAGGTACCGGAGAACATTCAGTCCCCACCTCCACCAGACCTCGCCCCATTGGCTTGCCTGCTTCCTCCACTGCGCTCCACTTTACTCCACTTCCCTCCCCCGTCAACCACATTCTGTCCACTTCCCTCCCCTTTTCGCCCCGGTACGCCGGGACGCCCCTCCCCACGTCAGCTCCCGGGGCAGGGGGTGTGCGCCGCCCAGGGATGCGACACACTGGCCACAGGGGTCCTCCGGCAGCGGCAGAGGCTGCGACTGGACCGAACGGTGGGGGAAAGTGGGGCGGAACGGTGCTCGGTGACGCGGGAGACGCGGTCGGGAGCGCGGGTGGGAGCGGCGTGGACGCCGTCCAGGCCGCGGCCGAACGGATCGCCGCCAACGTGGCCACCGTGATCGAGGGCAAGCCGGAGATCGCCCGCTCCGCTCTCGTGGTCCTGCTCGCGGGTGGTCACCTGCTGATCGAGGACGTGCCCGGGGTCGGCAAGACGATGTTGAGCAAGGCCCTGGCCCGCTCCATCGACTGCACCGTGCGTCGGATCCAGTTCACCCCCGACCTGCTGCCCTCGGACGTCACCGGGGTCTCGGTGTTCAACCAGGACACCCGCGAGTTCGAGTTCCGTCCGGGCGGCATCTTCGCCAACGTGGTGGTCGGCGACGAGATCAACCGCGCCAGCCCCAAGACCCAGTCCGCGATGCTGGAGTGCATGGAGGAGGCGCAGGTGACCGTCGACGGCACCACCTACGCCCTGGAGTCGCCGTTCATGGTGATCGCCACCCAGAACCCGATCGAGATGGAGGGCACCTACGCCCTGCCGGAGGCCCAGCGCGACCGGTTCATGGTGCGGCTCTCGATGGGCTACCCGGTGGAGGCGGCCGAGATCGCGATGCTCAGCGCGCGTGAGGGCTTCAACCCCTTGGAGGACCTCGAGCCGGTCACCGACGCCGCGGAGGTGCGCAAGCTGATCGACGTCACCGCCCGGGTGCACGTCTCCCCCGCCGTGCAGCAGTACGCCGTCGCGCTGTCCACGGCGACCCGCCGCTCCCCCGACCTCAGGCTGGGTGCCTCACCGCGCGCGACGCTGCACCTGGTCAGGGCGGCGAAGGCCTGGGCCGCCATGCAGGGCAGGGAGTTCGTCCTGCCTGACGACATCCGCGACCTCGCGCCGCAGGTCCTGCCGCACCGGTTGCTCCCCACCGTGGAGGCCACGATGAGCGGGCGGCGTACGACCGACGTGGTCGAGCAGGTCCTCGCGCACGTCCCCGTCCCCGGCCCGCCCCAGCGCTAGGAGCCCCGGTGCGCGAGCTGACCATCAGGGGACGCTGCTTCGTGGCAGCCGGTCTGGCCGCCATCGTGAGCGGCGTCCAGGTCGGGGAGCGGGACTTCGTGCAGCTCGGGTTGCTGGCGTTGTTCGTGCCGTTCGGTGCGTGGCTGGTGCTGCGGCGTACGGACCGCGCGTTGTGGGTGCGCCGCGAGATCGACTCCGCGCGCGTCGAGGTCGGCACCAACACCGAGGTCGTGGTGCAGGTCGGCAGCGCCAGCCCGGTCCGCGGACGGCGAGCCGGTCCGCTGCTGCTCGAGGAGGAGCTGCCGGAGGGGCTCGGTGAGCGTCCCCGCTTCGTCGTGGAGGAGCTGAGCGCCGGTGAACCCACCCGGCTGCGCTACCTCATCCGGGCCGAGCGGCGCGGGCGCTTCCCGGTCGGCCCGATGCACGTGCGGGTCGCCGACCCGACCGGCATGGTCGACCTCCACCAGGTCCTGCCCTCCACCACGACGCTGCTGGTCACGCCGCGCACCGAACCGCTGCCGCCCCTCGCGCTCACCGGTCGGTGGTCGGGGGCCGGCGAGCACCGCACTCGCGACCTGCTCGGCAGTGGCAGCCCCGACGTGACCATCCGCGAGTACCGCCTCGGTGACGACCTGCGCCGGGTGCACTGGCCGAGCAGCGCCCGGACCGCCCAGCTGATGGTGCGCCGCGAGGAGCAGCAGTGGCAGTCGCGCTGCACCCTGCTCCTGGACAACCGCCGCCGCTCCCACCGCGGGCACGCCCAGCACTCGTCGCTGGAGACGGCGGTGAGTGCCGCGGCCTCGATCACCCGGCACCTGGTGTCCCAGGACTTCGACGTCCGCCTGGTCAGCGCCACCGGCGACACCTCCTCCCACGGTTGGCACCAGGGGGCGCGTGGGGTGGACCTGCCGCGCCAGCTGGAGCGATTGGCGTTGATGGGGCTGAGCCGCGCCGAGCAGTTCGACACCGGGTGGGTCGACGAGAGCCAGCAGGGCGGCATGCTCCTCGCCGTGATCGGGCACCTCGACATCGCCGACCGGGAGTTCCTGGCCGGGCTCGCGGCAGCCGGCGCGGCGGCGTACGCCGTGGTGCTCGACGTCGACCAGTGGGACCGGCACGGCACCGGCGCCCCGCCCGCCACCGAGTGGCTGCGCAGCCACGGGTGGAAGGCCACCACGCTCCGGCGCGGTGAGCCGCTGACCCCGTCCTGGTTGGAGCTCGCACGATGAGCGCCCCGAGCACCCCCTCGCCCCGGCTGTGGCTCGTCGCGCCGCTGCTGGCCTTCCTGATCGGCTGGGTGGCGCTGTTCTCCTGGAGCGGGATGGTGGTGGAGTCCTCGCGCTACCTGATCGCCACCCTGGCGATCGGCCTGGCGGCGGTGAGCCTCGGCGTGGGCCTGCGTCGAGCGGGCCTCGCGGCCCCCGTCGTCCTCGGGGCACAGGTGGTGCTGGCCCTGCTCGCGCTGAACGCGGTGACCGCCGGCGCCGAGTCGTGGCGCCGGGTGCTCCCGACCCGGGAGTCGATCAGCGCGACGACGTACGCGATCTACGACGGTGCCGCCACGATGAACTACTACGCCGCCCCGGTGAGCCAGAACGCGTCGCACACTCAGGCGTTCCTGACGGCGTGCGGGCTGCTCGTCCTCCTCGCCACCGACGTGCTCGCCACCTGGGTCGGCCGGCTTCCGCTGGTCGCCCTGCCGGTGCTGGTGACGCTCAGCGTCCCGATCACCATCATGGACGCGCGCCTGAGCCTGCTGGTGTTCGTGCTGACCGCGCTGCTGTTCCTGCGGCTGCTCGGGCTCGAGCACGAGGAGAACTTCGCGCACTGGCGCGACCTGCGCGCACGGGACCTCCAGGCACCAGCGCGCTCGGGGTCCGACCGCCAGGCGGGCAGCTCCTCAGTGCTGCTGTGGACGGTCTCCTCGGTGGCGGTGGTCGCGGCGATGCTGCTGGCCCCGCTGGTGCCGGTCACCGATCTGTTGCAGCGCAGCGGCACAGGCGGATCAGGCGCCGGCCCGGGCGGGAACTTCTCGCTGACGGCCGTGAACCCCTTCATCCGGCTGCGCCGCGACCTGGTGCGGCAGACCCACACCCCGATGCTCTACGCGACCACCGACTCACAAGACAGCGGCTACCTGCGGACCACCGTGCTGGACGAGTTCACCAGCGACTCGTGGCGGCCCTCGAAGCGACAGCTCCCTCCGGAGAACTCGGCCAACGGCGACTTCCCCTCCCCGCCCGGTCTCGGGCCGGCGACGAGCGGTCGCCTCTCCAGCTGGGACTTCAGGTTCGCGCGCGGGTTCGGGACCAGCTGGTTGCCCCTGCCCTACCCGGTGCGCTCGGTGGAGGTCCCCGGCATCTGGCGCTACGACAGCCGCACCCTCGACGTGGCCTTCCTCGGCGGCGGTCCCCGCCAGGACATGGCCTACAGCGCAACCGCGTTCACCCCGACCATCACCGCGGACCGCTTGCGCGCCACCGTCGGTCCTCCCTCCTCGGTGCGCAAGGCCGGCACCAAGCTGCCCGGCGACCTCCCCGACGTGCTCACCGAGCGGGCCCGTGAGGTGACTCGTGGCGCGGAGACCGACTACGACAAGGTGGTGGCGCTGCAGGACTGGTTCCGCACCAAGGGCGGGTTCGAGTACTCCCTGGAGCAGCGCGAGGGCTCGGGCAACGACCTGCTCGCCGCCTTCGTCACCGACGACCGGGTCGGCTACTGCGAGCAGTTCGCGGCCGCGATGGCGACCATGGTTCGGACCCTGGGCATCCCCTCGCGGGTGGTGGTCGGGTTCCTGCGTGGCAGCTCGCAGCCCGACGGGCGGCTGCTCTTCACCAGCGACGACCGGCACGCCTGGCCGGAGGTGTACTTCTCCGGGTTCGGCTGGGTCCGCTTCGAGCCCACCCCGGGACAGCGCACCGGCGCCGCCCCGGACTGGACCCGCTCGGACGACGCCGCGGCCGACCCCGAAGCGGCCGACGCCCCGACGCTCGCGCCGGTCCCGCGCGAGCTCCCTCCGGACGCGTTCTCGGCTGACTCCGCGACCTCGGGCTCGGGCTGGGTGGTGCCCTGGCAGCCGTTGGTCGGACTCGCGGTGCTGGTGCTGCTGATGCTCACCCCGGCCGGCGTACGTCGCGGGCAACGGCACCGCCGCCTGGCGCCCGCCGACCTGCACCAGCTCTCGGAGGGTGCGTGGGCAGAGCTCCGCGCCACGGCCCTCGACCTCGGCCTGGACTGGCCCGAGGACCGTTCGCCGCGCGAGCAGGCACGCTCGGTGCTCGGTCAGGTGCCGGCACCCCAGGAGGAGGTGCGCTCGCTGGAGACGCTGCTCGGCGAGGTCGAGCGGGGCCGCTACGCGGGTGCGGGCACGCTCACGGCGGACCCTGCGGAGCGGACGCGTACGGCGGACACGGTGGGGTCCTGGCGCCGCCGCATGCTGCGCAGCGTGGACCGCAAGCGCAGCTGGCGTGGCCGGGTGTGGCCCTCGTCGCTGGTGCACCGGCGCCGTTGAGGCGCGCGAGCAGGGATCAGACCGACGCAGCGTCCGGGTTGCTCAGTAACCCTGGTTGCGGCGGCGTTCCCACCGCTGCTCCATGCGCTGCATGAAGTTGCCCTGCTTGGCGGAGGAGCCACGCGCGGGTCGTGCCTGACGCCCGGGGCGGCGCAACCGGCGGGCCTTGCCGGACTTGGCGGCCTTGCCGCCTTCGATCACGTCGAAGCGCTGGGGGTGGTCGTCGAAGTCGAAGAGCGCCTCGGCGGCGTTGTTCTGCTGCGCCGGGACGTGGCGTCCGCGCCAGGAGGCGAGACCGATGGTCGCCGAGGCGAGCATCACCACGAAGCCCACGATGCCCAACCAGGTCTGCTGGGCCACGGCGCCGGCCATCAGCATGGCGATGCCGACGACGAAGCCTGCCGCGGCGGAGACGGTGCGGATCCTGGCCGCCCGTTCCAAGGTGCTGCCACGCAGGGTGGAGACGAACTTGGGGTCCTCTTGGGCAAGGGCCTGCTCCATCTGCTCGAGCAGACGCAACTCCTCCTCGGAGAGCGGCACGGTTCCTCCCGCATTGAAGTGTTCCCTCTCAAGAGTCTAGGCAGGCTGCGGTGAAGTCGGTAGGCGGGGCCGGGAATTAGAGGTGTCAATTGCGCGACGGAACCGACCGGTCCCTCCCCCGCCGAGGTCGCAGAGCTTCGAGGAGCCGTCACGGCCGGTCCCCGATCAGCAGCGTGGCCGGTCGGACGGCTGCTCCTCCGAAGCGGCGTACCGCGGCGTCACCGGCTCGGTCGACCTCCTCCCAGCCCCGTGCCCGCGCCCCGATCACGAGCTGACGCTGGACCTGCTCCCGGGGGACCAGGCCCTCCACCCGCACCCCCACCAACCGGATCCGGGCCCGTTGCAGTCCCAGGGCGTCGTAGAGGGCGGCGGCGGTGGCATGGACCTCCCCGGTGACGTCGGTGGCGTCACCCAGCGTGCGGGACCGGGTCAGGGTGGTGAAGTCGGCGAACCTCACCTTGAGCGTGACCGTGCGCCCCGCAACCCCTGCGGCACGCATCCGGCGTGCCACCTTGGCCGAGAGCCGCAGCAGCTCGCGCATCACCACTGCCCGGTCGTCGGTGTCCCGGGCGAAGGTCTCGTCGGCGCCCATGCTCTTGTCGGGCTCGTGCTGGGGCCGCCGGGGAGTGAGCGTGCGTCGGTCGGTGCCCCACGCGAGGTGGTGCAGCTGGGTGCCGACGGCCATCCCGAGGGCGCGCTGCAGGGTCGCCGGAGGGGTGTGCGCGAGATCGCCGACGGTGATCAGTCCGAGGCGGTGCAGCTGGTCGCGGGTCTTCTCCCCCACTCCCCACAGCTCCCCGACGTCGAGGGGGTGCAGGAACCGCGTCACCTGCCGCGGAGGTACGACGACCACGCCGTCGGGCTTGGCCCGACGACTGGCCAGCTTGGCCACCGAGACCGACCCGGCCACCCCGACCGAGCAGGTGATCCGCTGCTCGTCGGCGACCCGCGCCCGGATGTGCTCGGCGATGCGCAACGGGCTGCCCAGGCGTCGTGCGGCCCCGGAGACGTCGAGGAACGCCTCGTCGAGGGAGACCGCCTCCACCACCGGGGTGACCTGGCGGAAGATCTCCATCACCGAGGACGAGACCGTCTCGAAGTCGGCGTAGTCGGGTGCGAGCACCACCGCCTCGGGACACATCCGTCGTGCCCGGGTCATCGGCAGCGCCGAGCGCACGCCGTAGCGGCGCGCCGGGTAGTTGGCGGCCAGCACCACGCCGCGATGCCCACCGCCCACGATCACCGGGACCTCCGCCAGCTCGGGACGGTCCCGGATGGCCACCGAGGCGTAGAAGGCGTCCATGTCCACGTGCAGGATCGGGCAGTCCCCGGACAGGTCGGCGCCTGCGCTGTTTCCTGCGCCGCTGTGGCCGCTGTGGCCGCTCATCGGCCGGTCCTCCGGTCAGCAGGTGAGGGGTCAGCAGGTGAGGGGTCAGCAGGTGGCGATGACGTGCAGCTGACCGGCGACGGTGAGGTACTCAGGGCGCTCGGACACCGCACGCTCGAGCTCCAGCAACGCGGCCCCCGCACCGGGCTCGAGGTCGAGCAGCGAGGAGGGCACCAGGTCGGTGAAGACCCGGATCCCGTGGATGGAGCGGGTCTCGAACCCGGCTTCGTCGAGCAGGCCGGTGATCTCCTCGGCGGTGAACCTGCGCTCCCCCGAGGCCGGACCGGCCTCGAGCATCGTCCGGGCCTGCTGGAAGTGCCCGGCCATCGCTCGCGCGAGCACCGCTGCGTGCCGCTGGCTGACCAGCAGCGAGAGCGCTCCCCCGGGGCGGAGCACCGAGGCGATCGTGGCCAGCGCGTCCACGGGGTCCTCCACGAGCCCGAGCACGCCGTGGCAGAGCACCAGGTCGGCACCGGCGGCGGGCACGAGGTCACGCAGGTCGCTGAGATCTCCTTGCAGACCGGTGACCCGGTCGGCCACACCCTCGTCCTCGGCACGTCGGGCGAGCGCCGCCAGCGCATCGGGGCTGGGGTCGACGACAGTGACCCGATGGCCCTGCTGCTCGGGACCGGCGAGACCGGCGACCCTGACCGCGAAGCCACCGGTGCCGCCCCCGATGTCGAGCACCACCTGCTCCGCGTCGGCGGTCTGGTTGCCGTCGAGCAACGCCCGGACGGCATCCCAGACGACCGCGGTGCGGGCAGCGGTACGTCGTTCCAGCGGTCGCTCCATGGGCGCCACCCTAGGGGGTCGGAGGTCCTCATCCCGCGCTCCCCGGGCTGCGATGCCACAGCTTGCGGGCCACGTCGCCGGTCACCGTGCCCGTGGAGCCACCGGCCGGCTTGATGTCGGCGTACGGCGACATCCTGAACCCACTGGTGTGCACCAGCACCCGGCTGGCGCCCTGGGCCGGCCCACCGGCGAAACCTTCGGGAACCCGCGCCAGCTCCTCGTGGACCGCCTCCATCCCACCGCTGCGCCACAGCTCGTGCAGGGAGCCGAGGTCCCAGGCCCCGGTGGCCCGCAGGGAGACCCCCCGGCGGCCGGTGCGGCGCAGCTCGCCGCGGACCACGAGCAGCCACGACCCGAACACGGTCGCGGCGTAGGGACCCTGGACGTCCTCGAAGAAGGTGGCGTCCACCGGTCCGGTCGCGTCGTCGAGGGTCAGGAAGATCACCCGTCGCCCCGACTTGATCGGAGGGGTCTGGGTGGCCACCTTCACCCCGGCCACCAGCAGCCCGCTGCGGCTGCGGGCCCGGAGCAGGTCGGCCGACCGGGTGATCCCGAGCCGGTCGAGGAAGTCGGCGTGGAAGTCCAGCACGTGCCGGCTGGCGTCGAGACCGAGGATGTCGAGCTCGGCGCGGACCCGGTCGGCGTCGGTCATCTCCGGCAGCCCGCTGGGTCCCCCACCGGGTTCGCTGCCGAGGTCGAGGGTCAGCTGGAAGGAGCCCTCCCCGGCCTTCTCGCTGCCCGACCCGGAGCGCGGCAGGCCACGGGCCCGCCCGCGACTGGCCCGGTCCGAGGCCCGGCTGAGCCGGTCGAGGTCACCGATCTCGAGCAGCAGGTCACGCCTGGTCAACCGGTGCCGGCGACCGCTGCCGCTC